>JBBRPO010000021.1:0-83459 GCA_038227865.1 Caulobacterales bacterium | reverse complement strand
CCAGCAAGGACTTCAGGCGCGACTTCTCGAAGCCTTCCAACAGGGCGATGGACATATCAGGCGCCTCCGAATCAGGGCGCCCAAGAGAATCAGCCTTCGATCAATCCCGAAAGCGCGTTAACCCGAGTTCGGAGCCCTGGGATTAGCGCCCCGCGCCTTTTCTTTCTTACTAGGAGCCGCCATGACCCACCGTTCTATCAAGATACCTGGACCCGATCACCCGATCACGATCGCGCACAATTCGAACCGCGTCATCGTGATGCTGGGCGACAAGTTGCTCGCGGACACTCACCGCGCTCTCACGCTGCGCGAAGCGAGATATCCCGCCGTCCAGTATATTCCGCGCGCCGATGTCGACATGACGCAACTGGTCCGGACTGAGCACCAGACCTACTGCCCGTTCAAAGGCGACTGTTCCTATTACAGCCTGCCGGCGGCCGGCCAACGCGGGGTCAACGCGGTCTGGACCTATGAGGCGCCGTACGCGGCCGTCGCGCCAATCCGCGATCATCTGGCTTTCTACGCCGACCGCGTCGCGATCACCGAAGCCCCGTGATGCGCGCGGCGCCGGCGTGGTGCGACCTTTGCTGGAAAGCTCCCCGATGACGATTCATCTTCGGCGCAACCTACGACGATCCCGGGGAGCTGTGGCTGCGCGTGCACTTTACGCCCGGCGAAGCCAGTCAGGCCGCAGGCCGCGCTTTCCTTCAACGGACGCGTCGGCGTAGCCAGGATCGCGACCCGCCGGGCTGCAATTTCCGCGCAACGCGGTTACCTGCGTCTGATCAAGCGCACGCCGCTCTGGCGACATCATAGTCCGAGCTCGCTCAGCCCGGGGTGGTCGTCCGGCCGCCTGCCGAGCGGCCAGCGGAACAGGCGCCCATCTTCGGCGATCGGATGCTCGTTGATGCTGGCGACGCGGCGCTCCATCAGGCCCCCGGCGTCGAATTGCCAGTTCTCATTGCCATGGGCGCGAAACCAATGGCCGCTATCGTCGCGATATTCATAGGCAAAGCGCACCGCGATGCGGTTTGCCGCGTGCGTCCAGACCTCCTTGATCAGCCGGTAGTCGAGTTCGCGCGCCCATTTGCGGGTCAGGAACGCCTCGATCTCGGCGCGGCCAGTGATGAACTCGGCGCGGTTTCGCCATTGGCTGCCTGGCGTATAGGCCAGCGCCACCCGCGCGGGATCGCAGCTGTTCCAGGCGTCCTCGGCCAGGCGCGCCTTTTCGGCGGCGGTCTCGTCGGTAAAAGGCGGCAACGGAGGGCGGCTCATGATGGGTTCCATCGGGTCTTGAGTTGGGCGTTCTCGGCCTCGAGCGCGGCGATGCGCGCCTCGAGTCCGGCGACCGCCGTCGCGACATCCGCGGCGTCGATCTTGCGCGGGATATGCTGTGGGCAATTGGTGTCCCAGGCGGTCACTTCGAACACGATCACCTGCTCGCCGCGCGCACGATACCCATCGGGCATCAACCGCGTGAGCAGGGCCGGGTCATCGTCAACGACGCGCGCGCGACCCCAGATTTTGATACGGCGGCGATGCGCATAGTCCATCAGGAACAGGAACGCCTGGTCGTTTTCGGCCAGATTGCCGGTGGTGATATATTGCCGGTTGCCCACGAAATCGGCGAAGGCGAGCGTGCGTTCGTCGATGGCGCGGATGAAACCTTTGGGGCCGCCGCGGTGCTGCGCATACGGTTGCCCCGCTGCGTTGCTGGTGGCGAGATAGGCGGTACCGGCATCGGCCAGAAACGCGACCAGCTGGGCGTCGATTTCGGTGCGAAAACCGCCGTGCACCTCCATTTCCGCATAGGCGTCGCGCGAGCCATGTCGGGCCTGCGCCGCCTTGACCACCGGCGTGAAGGCGATGTTGCTGGCGGGGGCGTTGGCAACCGAGGCGGGAGCAGGGATCCGGGACATCGAGGGTTCCTTCTCAAACTGTGCGGCCAGGAGCTGCCGGTGATGAGGAGATAGACGCGGTCCCGATCTCCCGGTATTCAGTGAATTATAGAATCATCCTTCCATTTTTTGGGAAGAACGATGGACAGGTTCGAGGCGATGAGGACGTTGCTCGCGGCGGTGGATGGCGGCAGCCTGTCGGCGGCGTCGCGCGTCATGCGCACGCCGCTCGCGACGGTCAGCCGTCGGGTTTCCGATCTGGAGACGCACCTGCGGACGCAGCTGCTCGTCAGATCGAGCCGTCGCTTGTCGTTGACCGAAGCTGGCCGCGCCTACGTCGCGGCGGCGCGCCGGATTCTCGACGACCTCGACGATGCCGAGCGCGGCGCGGCGGGGGAATATAGCGCGCCGCGCGGGCATCTTTCGATCACCGCTCCGGTCATGTTCGGGCGGCTGCACGTCGAGCCGGTCATTCTCGATTTCCTGAACGCCTATCCCGACATCACGGTGCGACTGACACTCGCCGACCATGTCGTCAATTTGATCGACGACCATGTCGATGTCGCGATCCGTGTCGGCAGGCTGCCCGACAGCAGCATGGTCGCGACCCGTGTAGGGGCCATCCGCTGGGTGACCTGCGCAAGCCCGGCCTATCTGCAAACGCGTTCGGCGCCCGCCGTGCCCACCGACCTTGAGTGTCATGAGTGCATCGCTTTCGAGGGGCTGTATTCTTCGGTCGCCTGGACGTTCGCGGAGGGCGGCGGGATTGTGACCGTGCCGGTGCGCCCACGCTTGGCCGTCAACACCGCCGACGCCGCGATCAGCGCCGCGATTGCCGGGGCGGGCGTCACGCGCGTGCTGTCCTACCAGGTCGCCCGCGCCGTCGAAGCGGGCGACCTGGAACTCGTGCTGCGAGGCTTCGAACCCGAACCGCTCCCGGTCCATCTCGTGTACGCTGTGCAACCGTTGCTACCGCTCAAGCTGCGCGCCTTCCTCGACTTCAGCGCGCCACGATTGAAAGCCGGCCTTGCCCACTGATCCAAGTCAAAACGCCAATGATGGCGATGCCGTTAGCTCGGCGCGTCAACCGTCGAAAAAAATTGCCAGGACGATGTCGATTTCCGAAAACTCCGTTCGTCGTTTCGATGCCAGGTCGATGAGGCCGGCTTAAACAAGGAGACAGACGATGCGTGTGATGGTGTTTGTGAAGGCGACCGACGACAGCGAAAATGGCGTCATCCCTCCGCCCGAGGCGTTCGAGGCGATGGGCAGATTCAATGAGGAGTTGGTCAACGCTGGCGTCGTGCTGGCCGCCGACGGCCTTACGCCATCCTCAAGGGGCAAGCGTATCGCGTTCGATGGCGCCAGCCGCACCGTCATCGACGGGCCGTTTGCCGAGACCCGCGAGCTGGTCGCCGGTTTCTGGCTCTGGGAGGTCAAGGACATGGACGAGGCGGTCGCATGGGTAAAGCGCTGCCCCAATCCCATGCCTGGGCCAAGCGAGATCGAGATCCGGCCGCTGTTCGACATGGCTGAATTCGCGGACAGTCTGACACCGGAATTCAAGGAAATCCGTGGCCGCGTGGGCGAGAAGCTTACCGGCGCTCTTGGCCCGGCTGGCGCTTTCGGCGGTCTCGGAACCTGAGCCTGCCGGCGCCGTCCAGCTTGCCGGCCTTGCCCGCCTTAAGGCTTTGGCCGACAAGGCGGAATGACCGCGGGCGAAACAAACCAGGCGATCGAAGCGACGTTTCGCATTGAACGGGCCAGGCTGATCGCGGGCCTGGCCCGGCTGATGCGCAATATCGACCGCGCGGAGGAACTAGCGCAGGACGCCCTGGTCGTCGCCCTTTCCGAATGGCCCAGGACCGGCGTTCCGGCCAATCCCGGCGCCTGGCTGATGACCACCGCTAAACGCCGCGCCATCGACGCGATCCGTCGCGACAGGATGCGCGAACGCAAGCATGAGGAGATCGCGCGGGAGCTGGATGGCGCGGCCGAAACGATCGAAGCGGCCCTAAGCGACGATCCCGGCGACGAGCTACTTGGCCTGATCTTCACGGCCTGCCACCCCATGCTTTCGTCCGACGCCCGCGCGGCGCTGACGCTTCGTGTCGTCGGCGGTCTGACTACCGACGAGATCGCCCGGGCTTTCCTTTCGAGTGAGGCGACGATCGCCCAGCGCGTCGTCCGCGCGAAGAAGACGATCGCAAAGGCCGGACTTGGCTTCGAGGTTCCTCGCGGCGCCGAACGCGCGGCGCGGCTGTCCTCGGTGCTGGAGGTCATCTACATCATCTTCAATGAGGGCTACGCCGCCACGGCGGGCGACGACCTCGTCCGGCCGAGCCTGTGCCTGGAGGCGCAACGGCTGGGCCGCATGCTGGCGGGGCTGGCGCCAGAGGACGCTGAAGTGTTCGGTCTGCTGGCTCTGATGGAAATCCAGGCATCGCGCCTGTCGACGCGCATGGGGCCGGACGGCGCACTCTTGACCCTGACCGAACAGGATCGCGCGCGCTGGGACCGGCTGCTGATCCGGCGAGGCCTTGACGCGCTGGCCCGCGCCGAAGCTCTCGGGGGCGATGGACCCTATGTGTTGCAAGCCGCGCTCGCGGCTTGCCATGCGCGCGCGCGCCGTTGGGCCGATACCGATTGGCCCCGCATCGCGGCGCTCTATGACCGGCTGTGAGCCGTGGCGCCCTCGCCGGTGGTCGATCTCAATCGAGCTATTGCCCACAGTATGGCCTTCGGACCCGACGCGGGCCTGCGGCTGGTAGACGAGATTGCCGATGATGCCGCCCTCCTCAATTACGCGCCATTGCCGGCGGCGAGGGGCGACTTTCTGTTTCGGGCCGGCCGACTGTCCGAGGCTCGCCGCGAATTCGAGGCCGCGGCCAAGCTCACCCGCAACGCGCGGGAAGCGGCCTTTCTCGTCGCCCGCGCGGACGCTTGTATATGACGGCTTCTAACAAACGATAACCTATGGGGTAATTGCGGGGGGCGCGGTGGACGCTGACTATGGCCCGGTTGAATTCACAAAAAAGGGGTTGTCATGACGGCGTTCAGGATTCTGCTGATGGCGTTTTTTGCAACGCTGCTCGTCTACACCAGCGTAGTGATCATGAATCACGGTGGAAACCTGCTGCCGGTGTTTTTCGAAGACATCGCCAAAATGGGATGGCCTGGTCAGTTCGACCTTGATTTCATGTGCATGCTGGCGCTCTCCGGGCTCTGGGTTGCGTGGCGCCATCAATTTTCGGGTATTGGATTTCTGCTTGCCGTGCTCGCGTTTTTGGGTGGGACACCCTTCCTGAGCGTGTATCTGCTTGTGGTTAGCCTGCAGACCGATGGTGATATGCGAGCGATCCTCCTCGGAAAAGCTCGCGCCCAAAACTAACTGGCTCAGACGTTCAATCGGAGCGTAGTAATGTCGCACAAATTTCACAGGTTCTGGCTGAAGATCACGGCCATCGTTGTCGGATCGTTCGGGCCGGTGTTCTTTCTGGGAACGATGGCGCCTACGCTGGCGCCGGCTCGTCTGACGCTTGATCTGTTGGGTTGGCGGCTGAACAGTCCTTCAAACTACGACTCGCCCGATACGCGATTCCTGTCGGCGTTGACGGGCGGCTTCCTGCTGGGCTGGGGCGTCATGATCTGGTGCTTGTCGTCATGGGTCTATCAAGCCGCGCCCGAAGCCGTGCGGCGGACGGTTCTGATCAGTGTGCTGGCCTGGTTCTGCCTGGACAGTGCCGGGTCCATCGTATCCGGCAACCCGTCCAACGCCGCCTTCAATGTCCTCGTGCTGCTCGTGGCGGTTGGGCCGCTGTGGCGTCCCGCGAGGGATTGACGCAGCGCGCCCGACCACCAGACCCGGCATCCTACTGCGGGTCACGACGCGGGCTGTATCAATGACCGTTCACCCCTATTGATACGGTGGTCGACGCGTTCGTTCGAGGGAAAATCACAGTTGCATACAAAGGCGGACCTTCCGACCAAGCCCTGCGCTCAATGTGGCCGGCCATTCGCCTGGCGCAAAAAGTGGGCGCGGGACTGGAAGAACGTGAAATATTGCTCTCGGCGCTGTCGAGGCGCCGGCCCCCTGACGCCTTCGACGGGAACGCCATGAGTGTCCTGAGAGTCGTTCTGGGCGATCAGCTTTCGCTGGGCTTGTCGGCGCTGGCCGGCCTCGACCCCGGGCGCGACACGATCGTGATGATTGAAGTGGCTGAAGAGTTCACCAACGTCCCGCACCACAAGCAGAAGATCGTGCTGGTGCTGTCGGCGATGCGCCACTTCGCGGACGAATTGCGCCGGCGCGGTTGGCTCGTCGACTATGCGCGGCTGGACGCCCCCGACAACAGTGGCGCCCTGACGGCCGAGGTTCAGCGCGCGGTGGCCAGGCATTCGCCGGACCAATTGGTGGTGACGGAGCCCGGAGAGTGGCAGGTGCGGGCGATGATCGACGACTGGGAAGCCATCACGGGTTTGCCGGTCGAGGTGCGCGCCGATGACCGTTTCTTCGCCAGTCGCGCCCGCTTTGCCGATTGGGCGAGGGGGCGCCGAACATGGCGGATGGAACATTTTTATCGCGAGATGCGGCGTGAGCACGCCATCTTGATGGAGGGTGACCGGCCGGCGGGCGGCGACTGGAACTATGACGCGGCGAACCGCAAGTCGTTGCCGGCGCGGGTCACGCTTCCCGAGCGGTTGCGTTTCGCGCCCGACGAAACGACGCGGGAGGTGATGGCGCTGGTCGAGCGCCGTTTCGGCGAACACTTTGGCGAGCTTGAGGATTTCGGCTGGCCGGTGACCCGCGCCGACGCGTTGCGCGCTCTGGACGACTTCATCGCCCACGGACTGCCGACATTTGGCGACTACCAGGACGCTATGAAGGCCGGCTCGCCGTTCCTGTTCCACTCCCTGCTGGCGCCGGCTTTGAACCTCGGACTGCTCTGTCCACGCGAGATCTGCCGCGCGGCCGAAGCCGCTTGGATGTCGGGGGCCGCGCCCCTGAACGCGGTCGAGGGCTTCGTGCGCCAGATCCTGGGCTGGCGGGAATATGTGCGTGGCGTCTACTGGACTCTGATGCCCGAGTATGTGGACCGCAACGCGCTTGCGGCCACGCGAAAGCTGCCATGGTTTTATTGGAGCGGTGAAACAGAGATGCGCTGCCTGCGCGAGGCGATCGGCGGCACGATACGCCATGCCTATTCGCACCATATTCAACGGCTGATGGTGACGGGAAACTTCGCTCTGCTGGCCGGCGTCGCGCCGCGGGAGATCGAGCGCTGGTATCTCGCCGTCTATGCCGACGCCTATGAATGGGTCGAGATGCCCAACACCTTGGGCATGGCGGTGTTTGCCGATGGCGGCCAGATGGCGTCGAAGCCCTACGCCGCTTCGGGCGCCTATATCGACCGAATGTCGGATTTCTGCTCGGGGTGCGCCTATGACGTCAAGCAGAAAACCGGCCCGACGGCCTGTCCGTTCAACTATCTGTACTGGGCGTTTCTGATCCGCCAGGAGAGTCGTCTGTCGGGCAATCCGCGATTGGCCATGCCCTACCGGACGCTTTCGGGTTGGCCGGAGGCGCGTAAGACGGCGATCCTCGCCGAGGCCGACGCCTTTCTTGATCGGCTCGAATAGAGCTACAAACCGGCGGGGTGGGTTGCGGCGGCGGTAGCGCGGAATCGGGATTTGGGCGCCCCGAGGGGGATGAGACGATGAGCGGAATTTACAAGATGCTGGCCCTGGCGGCCGGCATCGGCGCGGCGGCGAACGCCTGGGCCGGTCCCTCGCCGGCGGCGTCGCCGACGCCCCCGCCGGCCGATCTCGCCGAGGCGCGGGCGATCTACAAGCAACTGATCGAGACCAACACGACCCACGCCTACGGCTCGACCTCCGTCGCCGAAATGATCCGGGCGCGGCTGCTTGGCGCCGGCTTCGCGCCCGGGGACGCCGTGTTCCTGGCGCCGGCCGACAAGCCGACCAAGGGAAATCTGATCGTGCGCTATCACGGCAAGGGCAAGGCCAGGCCGATCCTGTTCATGGGTCACCTGGACGTGGTGGAGGCCAAACCCGAGGACTGGTCGGTCGATCCGTTCAAGTTGACCGAGAAGGACGGCTATTTCTATGGCCGTGGCACGATCGACATGAAGGACGGCGACGCGGCGCTGGCCGACGCGCTGATCCGCCTGAAGCGCCAGGGTTATGCGCCCGACCGTGATATCATCGTGATGTTCACCGCCGACGAGGAGGCTGGCGGCGACGCCAATGGTCCTACCTGGTTGCTGAAAAACCACCGGGACCTGATCGACGCCGAGATGGCCTACAACCTCGACGGCGGCGGCGGGGCCGCCAAGAGCGACCGGCGGCTGTTCTATGAAATCGGCACCAGCGAGAAAATCTATCTGACCTTCACCCTGGAGACGACCGGGCCGGGTGGCCACGGCTCGCTGCCCGGGGCGGACAATCCGATCTATCGGCTGGTCGACGGGCTGCGGCGGATCGCCGCCTACAAATTCCCCGTTGTAACGACGGCGACGACCCGGGCCAGTTTCAAGGCCTTCGCCGCGCTGCAGCCCGGCCCGGACAGCGCCGACATGCTGGCCGTCTCGACCCCCACGCCCGATCTGGCCGCCGCCGAGCGCCTGTCACGCACGCCCTACAATAACGCCCAACTGCGCACGACCTACGTGGCGACGCTGATCTCGGGCGGCCATGCCGAAAACGCCCTGCCTCAGCGCGCCAAGTCGACGATCCAGTGCCGGCTGATGCCGGGGGATACGGCGGAGAACGTCCAGACCACGCTGGTGAAGGTGCTGAATGACGGCAAGATCAGCGTGACCCAGGACGCGCCGCCGATCGTCAGCCCGGAATCGCCGCCGACGCTGGAGGTGATGGCCCGGATCGGCGCGGTGGTGCATTCGATGTGGTCGGGTGTCACCTTGGTCCCAGCGATGTCCACGGGCTTCAGCGATGACCGCCAGACCCGCAACGCCGGCATTCCGTCCTACGATGTCAGCGGCATGTGGAGCGAAGTGGGCGAAAATCGCGCTCACGGCCGGGATGAGCGGGTAGGCGTGACCGCCTTCGACGAGAGCGTTGAATACACCTACCGGCTGATGAAGGCCCTGGGCGGCGGCGGGCGGTAGGTCGCACCGGTTCGGTATTGAATCGATCCGCCGAAGCCGTCATTCTTACTGCTCGTGGTAAGAAGGAGTAGCTCATGCGGATAACCGCCAAGGGCCAGGTAACCATTCCCCAGGTCGTCCGTGAACGAGCGGGGTTGATGCCAGGGACGGATGTCGAGTTTCAATGGGACGGCGGTGGCGTGCGACTGGTCAAGGCCGGGACAAACCCGCGCCGACAGACTCGCGGCCAGAGGCTGGTGGCGCGGCTGCGAGGCAAGGGCGATTTTCGCACGTCGACCGACGAAATTGTCGCGCTGATGCGCGGCCCGGCGGCGGACGATGAGACGCAGTCGGCGAAATGATCCTTGTCGATTCCAACATCATCATCGACGTGCTTTCCCAGGATTCCGCCTGGCGAAGTTGGTCGGAGTCGGCCTTGGCCGGCGCCGCCGATCACGATGAAATCGCCATCAATCCGATCATCTACGCCGAGATCGCCTCCGGCTTCGCGAGCATCGAAGACTTGGACGCACAACTCGGCAACGCCGAGTTCCGCAGATTGCCTCTACCCTATGAGGCCGGTTTCATCGCCGGGCGTGCGTTCGTGGAATATCGTCGACGCGGAGGGAGGAGGGCCTCGCCGCTACCTGACTTCTACATCGGCGCGCACGCCGCGGTGGCTGGGCTGAGGCTCCTCACCCGCGACGTGCGCCGCTATGCGAGCTACTTTCCGGGCGTTAAAATGATCTCGCCGGATTGATCAAACGCCACAAACGCTTCGGGCGGAATGTCATTGGCCCAACGAAGCGTTGGGCTCGAACTGGGCGCCCACGATCTTGCCCGTCTCATAGGCTTCGCTGTGCACAAAGCGGCGCGAGGACGACGACTTGGCGACAAAGCGCAGACCTAGCCTCTCCATCTCGTCTTCCACGACCGAGTGCTTTACCGCCACGAGATCAAAGCCCGTCGTCGTGGCGGCCGTGGCTGTCCGGGCGCTCTTGAGAGCGTTCAGCTTGGTGGCGATGCCATTCGCCAGCCCGATCTGAAACGAATTTAGGGCCGTGCGGCGCTGGCCGCCGCGCAGAGTGAGGTAGACTTTGTTGTTACGAAACGCCGTGGTTTCTGTCTCGAAGGTGAGTTCGATCAGGTCGTGCAGGAAGCGCGCGGCCTCGACATCTGCCTTTAGCCCGAAGAACATGTAGCGCAAGGTTCCGTCGGCGCTGTCCTCCGACCAGACCCGACAGTCGCAGAACATCGCCACCGGCCGCACGCAGGAATCGATAGGCGCCCTGCGGCGGCGGCTGGTTTGGACCGCCAGGCCGGCGCAATCGGATTTGCGAACCGTTACCTCGTCGAGGGAAAGATCGTGGCGGTCGAGCAATTCGGCCACCTTGGCGGCGGCGGCCATGGCCTCCTGCTCGGTGCAGCCGCGATCGACGGTCTTGGCGCGCAGCGCCAGGATACGCTGGATGATCCGGTCCAGTTCCGCCCGGGCCGTCGATGGCCTGCCGGCCTGGCTTGCCGGATCGCCGGGCGCCCAGCGCGCCCTCAATCGTTCGAACAGCGCGCGCGCTTCCACCGCCATGGCGCCCGCGGCGATATGATGGGCGATTTCCGCCGCCGCGCGGTCCAGGATGTCGATATATCCGCCGACGCCCGCGCGCCCGCGCTGGGACAGGGTTTCCATCAGAATGTCGGTGATCCCGTCGAAGGCTTGCTGGACGTTTTCGCGTCCATCCGTCGCGGCGTTCGAGTACCATCCGCAGGCATCGACGAGATTGTCGAGGCAAGCAGCCCGCCGGATCTCGGCGATGAGGGCGGCCTGATCCTCCTCGCCGTCGCGGGCCAGCCATCGGATGGCCAGGCGTTGAATCTCGCTGATGTCCGGCGGGATTTCGATTTCGGCCGATACGGCCAGCGTCGGCATGGGAATGAAACCTCGGCGCGCGATGTCCCGGTACAGGTTCACGGCGCAACGGTGGCCATGGCCCATGGGTCTGCCCGTCCTGACCAGTCCCAACGCAGAGGCGAGCATCGCCTCATCGATCACAAAGAGCGGCGAGATCAGGACGTGGCGTCCACTCGCCAAGGGACACAGCCGCATAGCGGTCGGCGCGCCGGCGGCGAGAGGTGAAATGATCGAATTCAGGAGAACGATATTTTCCTGCGTGGCCAAATCCCGGAGCCGCACAATGTCCGGTCCGTCGCGGTCGATGATTCTCACCAGGCGGAATTGCGCGGCGCGAAGCGCGTCGAACGCCGCCTGGTCTTGGTCCGTCTCCGGCCGCCAGGAACCCAGACAACGATCCACCGGAGTCTTGCCGCTCATGGACGGCGTGAAAAGTTCGAGATCGGTCGCCGTCGCCATCAGGCTTATCTGGCTGTCCGCATCCTCGGGCGTGTCTCGGTGCCCGACCAGCCACCGCCGTATGGTTTTCTGGGGACCCCCGGCTCGAATCAAACCTTTCATCAGGCCATCAAGGCGCCTCCCGATGGCTTCCAGAATGTCGAAGTCATGCTCAAGGTCGTCGCTGGTTCCATCGAACGGCATGGATTGGTCGTTCCCTGTTTCGGGGGACGAGAATGCGACGATTCTTAAGCCCTGGAAGACAGGGATCACTGGACCCGACGATTTTTCAGGCGGTTTTCCTGAGGTGAGGCCTTGGCGAACAGGTCGTTCTTGCGTTCCGCTCCTTCAGAAATCGACCGGCGCGGTCCGAATCGTGCGTCCAAGCAGGAACGCGTCCGCGACCAGTTGTAGCGGTCGCAGGTCGACGTCGCTGTCTCCGGCGGCGATCAGGTCGGCGAAGCGCTGGTAGAGGCGCGGATATTCCTCGTTGCGGCTGTCCACGGTAGGCGTAACGTCGATCGTCAGGCGGCGGCCGCCTTCGGTCAGGCGGAGGACGCCGTTATCGGTGTCGACGGTGATGTCCCAGGATTGCGGCCCGGTCCGCAGGAAATCGAATTCGGCCGTGACGGGCGTATCCGCGCCGTGGGTCATCGCCAGCGATGCGGCGATGGGCGCCCCGCGGTTGGCGGGAATATGAAGCGCGCTGCCGGTGATTCTTAGCGCTTCCGGCAGGATCGTGGTGGCGATCGACAGCGCGTTTATGCCGGGATCGAACACGCCGAAACCGCCGGCTGCCAGAATCCAGCCCTGTCCCGGATGCCAGACGCGGATATCCTCGCGCCACTCGATCGCCACCGACCGGATCGACCGGGTGGCGAGCCACGCCCGCGCCGCGTCGACGCCGGCCGTCTCGCGCGAATGCCAGGTCGCGAACAGCGTGACACCGGCCGCCCGGGCGCGGCGGACAAGTTCGACGACCTCCGACACCGTCGCGCCCGGCGGCTTCTCGAGCATGACGTGCAGCCCCGCGTCGATCGCCGCGGCGGCGATCCCGAACCGCCCGGACGGCGGCGTGCACAGCGATACGGCGTGGAGATCATGGCCAGCGCGAAGCAGCGCGTCGATGTCGGCATGGTTTGGCGTATCCAGCAAAGTCGCGTGCGGGCTGGCGGTCGCGACCAGCAGGAAGCGCCCGCCGGCGGCGATCGCGGGCAGGTGCTGGTCCCTAGCGATCTTGCCGATTCCGACAAGGCCCAGGCGGATCGGCGGCTTGTTCATTGCGGGGCCTCGAATTCTCGGTCTCTCGCATGGCGTTAACGATGGCGTCCACGCGGTCAAGACCGGGCGCGGCCATCGTGCTTTATCGTTCAAACTGATAGTCTTCGCGTCATGAGCGACCTCTTCGAAGCCGCCGGACTGACGCCAGAGCCGCCGACGCCGCTGGCCGACCGGCTGCGGCCACGGACCCTGGACGAGGTGGTGGGCCAGGACCACCTGCTTGGCCCCGGCGGGCCGATCGGGCGGATGGCGGCGGCGCATCGGCTGAACTCGATGATTCTCTGGGGTCCGCCGGGCACGGGCAAGACCACCATCGCCCGGCTGCTGGCGGCGGCGGCGGGCTATGAGTTCCAGCAGATCTCGGCGGTGTTTTCCGGCGTCGCCGACCTGAAGAAAGCGTTCGAAACAGCGCGTCTGCGCCGGACCACCGGCAAGGCGACACTGCTGTTCGTCGACGAGATCCACCGCTTCAATCGCGCCCAGCAGGACGGCTTCCTGCCTTTCGTGGAGGCCGGAACCATCACCCTGGTCGGGGCCACGACCGAGAACCCCTCGTTCGAGCTGAACGGCGCGCTATTGTCGCGATGCCAGGTCTATGTGCTGCGCCGGCTGAACACCGATGCCCTGGCGACCCTGCTGGCCAAGGCCGAGACCTTCGAGGGCCGGGCGCTGCCGCTGAACTCCGCCGCGCGCGAGGCGATGACCGCCATGGCCGACGGCGACGGGCGCTATCTGCTGACGCTGGCCGAGACCCTGTTCACCATCGCCTCCGATGCGCCGCTCGATGTCGCCGGCATGAGCCAGGTTCTGCAGCGCCGCAGCCCAGCCTATGACAAGGATCGGGAGGAGCACTACAATCTGATCTCCGCGCTGCATAAGTCGGTGCGTGGCTCCGACCCCGACGCGGCGCTCTATTGGCTGGCGCGGATGCTGGACGGTGGAGAAGATCCGCTGTTCATCGCCCGGCGACTGGTGCGCATGGCGTCCGAGGATATCGGCGCCGCCGACCCGCTGTCGTTGCTGGTCACCACCGCCGCCAAGGACGCCTATGATTTTCTGGGCAGTCCCGAGGGAGAGCTCGCCCTGGCCCAGGCCTGTGTCCACATGGCCTGCGCGCCCAAATCCACCGCCGTCTACAAGGCTTTCGGCGCCGCCCGGCGCCTGGCCAAGGAAACCGGCTCCCTGATGCCCCCCGCCCATATCCGCAACGCCCCGACCCGGCTGATGAAGGACCTGGGCTACGGCAAGGGCTATCAGTATGACCCCGACACCGCCGAGGGCTTCTCCGGCCAGAACTATTTCCCGGAGGGCGTCGACCGCCCGGTGTTCTATCAGCCGAAGGGCGAAGGAGCCGAAGCCCGCGTCAAGGAGCGCCTGCAACGCTGGGCTTCGATGCGAGACGCGCGTTGAAGACCATCACCCTATCGCCCGAAGAGATCGCCTTTGTCCGGTCGCTGGTGATCCATGAGGATGCCGAGGTGCTGGCGCTGAACAAGCCGCCGGGCCTGTCCAGCCAGGGCGGGCGGATCGCGGTCCATACGCTGGACGAGCTGCTGGCGGCGTTCGCCAAGTCCAGCGGCGTGCGACCCCGGCTGGTCCATCGGCTGGATCGCGACACCTCCGGCGTCATCCTCACCGCCCGCAGCCAGCCCGCGGCGGCGTTCCTCGGCAAGGCGATGATGAGCCGGCGGGTAAAGAAGACCTATCTGGCTATCGTCGCCCCAGGCGCGCCCGATCCCCGCGAGGGCGGAATCGAGTCGCCCTTGCGCAAGGAGAGCCAAGGCCGCGAGGCCTATATGCGGGTCTGCCAATCCGACCACCCCGACGCGCAACAGGCGTCTACCCGCTATCGGACCCTGGCCTCCAATGACACCGCCGCCCTGGTGGAATTGGCGCCTCGCACCGGCCGGATGCACCAGCTGCGCGTCCACATGGCCTCGATCGGTCGCCCGATCGCCGGCGACCCTCGCTACGGCGGGGCCTTGGTGCTGGCCGGCGCTCCGGCTCCGCGGCTGATGCTGCACGCCGCCGCCCTGACCTTCCCCCACCCGGCCGGCGGCGAGCGCCGAATCGAGGCGCCGGTTCCGGCGGACATGGCGGTTATGCTGAAAATTCTCGCGCTTTCGACACCTGCACGCTGGCTAGAGCCTGGCAGATATGAACCGTAAACATCTGATCAAAAACCGAAAGTTGCGAAGTTCGGACGGCTCCCCGGTTTGCCTTGGCCACTAGCCGCGAGCATCAAGGTCACCTATGTATGGATTGCCGTCCGCTTCAAAGGGGCAACTATCATGACATCTTCACCCTCCAGTGCGTTTGCCGACGTCTATAGCGCGTTTAGCGAAGAGCCTAACAAGCCGGCTAACGTTTCTGTCGCGCCAGCGCCCCAGGCCGCGGCATCGGCCGAGAGCCTCGCACCGTCCACGGCGGGGTCTGAAACCTACAGTCTAATCCAGGTGTTGCAGATGATGAACGCCGAAGGTGGCCGCCTTCCGTTTTCGCTGTTCGCTCGCCAACTTCCGGGGGACCCCGTGACCTCCCTGGCTTCGACGGTGGATCTAATGAAGAAAGGGTGGGTCGAATTCGTTGGCGATATCAATGAAAACAGTGATGTTCGATTGACGGATATGGGTCGGGACATGCTGGTCACGCTGAAGAATTCGATCTCGGCGACCTAGGCGGCCCTGCGTGGTGAACGCCACGATTGATTTTGCTTTTTCTAAGCAAAATCAATGCTTCCGAGGAACGTTTGATGTAAGCGAACCTCGTGAGGTTTGCTTTGAATAACCTTGCTGGGAGGAGGGCGACTGGTGACGGTTCAGGCATCGCAGATGCTGGAATTTTGGCCAGGCGATATGGCCTCAAGCTATATGATCTCTGGAAGCGTGTCAGCGCTGGTGGGCGTCGCCGATATATTAAATCGCTACAATGAAAACCCATTGGTCGCCCTCAAAACCAAGGCGGCTTTTTGGTATATTGTCGCAAACGCGTCGTTCGGCATAGCGGCGTTCTGGATCGCGATGATTTTGGAGGTCGTAAAAGTCAGTGGTGTGACCAGTCACGGCGGCGGTCTCACCGTTGACAGCGTCCGAAATGCCTTGCTCGTCGGTTTTGGAGCCACATTGATCCTGCGTTCAGTCGCGTTCAAGATCGCCGTGGGGGCCAAGAGCGGGGATGCGCCAAGCCCAAGTACGATCGTCGACGCCCTGCTTGCAACTTTCGATCAATCCATCGACAGGACTGTCGCTGGCCGAAAGGATCAAGATGTCCGGGCGATGATGTCAGGAATTTCCTTCGACAAATCGAAAGCGTTCATTCCCGCATACTGCCTCTCCTTGCTCAAACAAGACGAAAAGATGGCCGAAAATGTTTCCGGATTGGTCAAGAAAATAGGAGCATTTGGCGCGCCTGATCGGGACGGCGACGCGCAAAGGGCCTTTTTGCTCGGCAACGCGCTGATCAATGTTTTTGGCCATGAGGTCGCTTCGGCGGCGGTGAAGGGTTTTAAAAAGGACCTGTTGATCTCAACCGAAACCGGCGGTGGCGCGCCACCGCCATCATCCCGGCCGCTCCCCGTTGGCGCGGCCCCCCTCGGGACGCCGGCTGCAACCGTTCCTGCCCCGGCCTCGGGGGCAATGCCCGCTGGAGAGGTGCCGGCGCCATCGGTGCACGCCCAGACTCCTGCTCCTGACGACGATAAAACCGACACCCTCTAACCGCAACTTCGCCCAGGGTCCGGCTTGCCGCCGCGCCATGCCGTGACCCATAAGGGTCCAATGGATAAACTGCTGCTCGTGGCCGTCGGCGGGGCGTTGGGGTCGGTGGCGCGCTATCAGACCGGCGTCTGGGCGCTTCGCTTGCTGGGGCCGGGCAGACCCTGGGCCGGGACCTTCACGGTCAATATTGTCGGGGGTCTGCTGATGGGTCTGCTGGTGGGCCTGCTGGCCCATCGCGGGGGCGCCGACCAGGACCGCTGGCGGCTGCTATTGGCCGTCGGCGTGCTCGGCGGCTTCACGACCTTCTCGTCATTTTCCTTGGACGCCTCCCTGATGATCCAGCGCCGGGCCTGGGATATGGCGGCCGGCTACGCCCTGGCCTCGGTGGGTCTCTCGATCGCCGCGCTGTTTCTGGGGCTGACGTTGGCGCGGCGCCTGTTTGCCTGATGGGCGAGGTGAAACAGCTGGTGGTTGGGGAGGGCGAGGACGGCATCCGGCTGGACCGATGGCTGCGCCGTCGTTGGCCGCACCTCGGCCAGACCCAGATCCACAAGCTGGCGCGCGGCGGGCAGCTGCGGGTGGACGGCGCCCGGGTCAAGGCCGATACGCGTCTGACCGCCGGCGCCCAGGTCCGCGTGCCTCCATTGCCGGACGGTCCGCCGCCGGAGGCGCGGGAGGGGATATCGGCCCGCGACGCCGCCTTCGCCAAAAGCCTGGTGCTCTGGGAAGACGATGAGGTGCTTATCCTCAACAAACCCGCCGGCTTGGCGGTTCAGGGAGGCACGAAAACCACCCATCATATCGACCGCCTGCTCAGCGCCTGGGGGGAGGGGGTCGATCGGCCCCGCCTGACCCACCGGCTCGACCGCGACACCTCCGGCGTGCTGATCCTCGGCAAGAGCCCCGACGCGGCCGGCCGCATCTCCGGCGGTTTCGCCCGGCGCAAGGCGCAGAAGACCTATTGGGCCCTGGTCGAGGGCAATCCCAAACCGGCCGAGGGGATTATCGATCTGCCCCTGGCCAAGGTCGGCATCGACGATCGCGAGCGGATGGTCCCCGTGGACTCCAAAGACTCCAACGGCAAGCCGGCGGTAACCGAATTCGTGACCATTTCACGGGCCGGGCCGAGGGCCAGCTGGCTGGCGCTTCGGCCCCAGACCGGCCGCACCCACCAGTTGCGCGCCCACCTGCTGGCCATCGGCCATCCGATCCTTGGCGATCCGAAATACAACACTCCGGCCTCGATGGCGGTCTCGGCCGCGCTGAAACTCCAGCTCCACGCTCGCCGCCTGATCATTCCACACCCATCGGGCGGTCTGATCGATGTCGAGGCGCCGATCAGCCCCGAGATGAAGGCCGGCTTCGCCCGCTTCGGTTTCGAGCTGGCCGAGGCCGCCGTCGATCCGTTCGCGGGATCCCGGCGCCGCTGACCCGGAGTGGTGAGGGAACCTGGCGGCCGTTTCGCCGTTCGTGGAAGGATGGCCCCTTAGTGGCCCCCAACACGTTGCGGGAGACTCCGATGCTCGGGACAATTCTCATTATAATGCTAATTCTGGCGCTTATCGGCGCTCTGCCGACCTGGGGTCACAGCCGGTCTTGGGGATACTTTCCAAGCGGCGGCTTGGGCCTGGTCCTGGTGATCATCGTCATACTGGTGCTGATGGGCAGGCTATAACGTTTCATGGCTCGGCCGTGGTGGCTTCATGACCGCCACGGCGACAAGTACGACAAAGATCACCCCGGCATAGATGGCGAAGGTCGAGCCGAAGCCGCCGGTCAGATCGCGGAGCTCGCCGCCCAGGGTTGCGCCCAGGGCCGAGAAGGCGCCGACCAGGGCCGTCCGCGCGAAAATCTCCAGATTGTTGCGCCGGCCGAAATAGTTGAGCAGCAGCATGCTCACGGCCAAAGCCGTGAGCCCAAACCCAAGGCCGCTGCCCACGGCATAGAGCAACATCACCGGATAGGTCTGGGCCACGCTCAGAGCGCCTGATCCCACGGCCAGGGCCGCGAGAGCGAACATCAACAGGTGTTTGGGATCGACCACATCGCCCACCACCGTCGCCCCGGCGCGTCCGCCCGTCTGCACCAGGGCCTCCAGGCTGAGCATGCTCAGGGCCACGGTCATCGAGACACCCCTTTGGGTGAGATGCGCCACCGACAGGCTGGCGACAGTCACCCCGACCAGCAGGTGACCAAAATAGGCGGCCAGCAGAACCATGAACTGCGGCGTTCGCACTGCGTCGCGCACCGACCATTCCCGGGCGGTCCGGTAGATCGCCGGCGCCGCCGTCCTGGCCGCGCCGTTGGCCGCTTCGTCCGCCAGGGCCTTGTCGGTCCGCGCGCCGATTTCCGACAGCCACTCGCGGCCACCCATCATCGCCGCGCACAGGACGCCTAGCACCAGGGAAGCGCCTAGCTGAACCATCCAATAGGTGCGCCAGCCATCGGGCGTCACCTGATTGACGGCCCACACCATCCAGGGTCCGGCCACGCCGCCCAGGGCGGTGGCGGTGAAATACAGGCCGAACGGCACGCCCCGCCGATGGAACACCGCCGCCAGCACGTGGGTGCCGGGGATCAGGGCCATCATCTGATAGCCCACACCGCACAGCGCCGTGCCCAGGAAATACAGCCACACACCGTCGGCGCGGGCCAGGCAGAGGAAGCCCAGGACCATCACCGCGGTCCCCGCCAGCAAGGTGACGCGCACTCCGAACCGGCGGATCAGCATGGCCGGCAGCAGCGCGGACGAACCGCACGCCGCGCCCAGGATGGTGAAACCCAGCCCCGCTTGCGTCCAGCTCCACTTCAGGTCCCGGACCATGTCGGGCAGCACCACGCCCAGGGAATTGAACGTCGAGGCGTTGATCAGGAAGCTGACCAGGCTCAGTACGCCCAGCAGCCGCCACGGGCGCCATTCGATCGCGGCCATGCCCGTTCCCGCGCCCGCCCTAGAATTTTCGCTTGAAGGTCATGCGCCACTCGCGCCCGACACCCGGCAACGCGCCCAGGTTCACATAGGTGTCGGCGTCTGGGATGAAATACAGTTGGTCGGTCAGATTGTCGACGTTCAGATCGATCTCGTTCTTGCCGAACTGGTAGAAGACCGACATGTTTTCAATGAAGTAGGACGGATAGACCACCGCGCCCGGCAAATTGCCCGAGGTCTTGGAGGTATAGGTCGAGCCGATCGTCAGGCCGGCTCGCCCCCAGCTGTGCTCGTCGCTGACATAGTTGACATAGAGGCTGTCGACGCTGTGTGGGATCGGCCCGAACGCATAGTTACCCGACCTGCCGGCCAGGCTGTTGAAATTGAAGGTCACGTAGGTCCCGCCGAAGGAACTGACATAGCAGGCCTGATTGGCGCCGCAGACCGCGAAGGCCGGCAAATACTGGAAGCTCTGATCCGGTCCGACCACCTCGGTGTGCTGCAGGTTACCGGCGAAGGTCAAACTCAGGTTTCTGTTCGCCACATAGCGGATCTCAAGTTCTTCACCCTTGCCAACGGTATTGACCACGCTGGGTCGAAAGCCGCTGAGCACCGGCCGGGTCTGTCGGTAGTAGTCGAGCGATCCGACCAGGGCCCCGCCGAAGAACTGAAATTTGACGCCGGCCTCGGTCAGCGTGGACTGGCGGATCCAGCCACCGTTCTGGATCAGGCTGGTGGAAAGGTCACCCGCCTGGCCGTATTCGAGCGCCGAGTTCTGGGCATAGGTGGCGTAGGGCATCAGGCCGAAGCCGACCTTGTAGCTGAGGCTGGCGCTGTAGGTTCCCACCCACTTGGAGGCCGTCACTGGTCCGGGCGCTTCAAAGGGCAGGATGCCGGTGTCGCTGCTCTTGACGTGATAATAGTCGTATCGACCGCCGAGGATCAGATCGAGCCGCTTGCCGATGGCGATATCGGCGGTTTCGAAGACGCCGACATTGTTGATCTTGCTATGGATATCGGTCTCCCAGCCCAGGCAGGCGGCGGGGATGGCGTCCCCCGTCACCCCGCCCTGGAAGGGGCTGCAGATGCTGTCGGTCGGTGTGGCGCCGTGGGAAATATCCCTTCGATCCAGGGCGATTACCCCGCTGTCGAAGCTTTGCATGTCCCGTGACTGGGAATGGCGGTCCGAAACGCCGGTGATGGTGTTGACGTTGATCAGCCCGTCGAGGGCAGTGAACTTGGCGTCGTAGGAACCGCGCGCCTCGATCACATTGGCCCGCAACCAGGCTGGATAGCCGTAGCTCACGAAGCGCTTGTTGTGCAGGCCGGTATAGAACACCTCCAGCTTGGCGACACCGTTTCCGGGCAGGCCATCCTTCTCCAGGCCGAAATAGACTGTCGGCGTGTCGGTCTGGGAGAAATCGGCGGGGCTCAGATAGACATCCCGCCGACTGAGCTTGATTGTGCCCACGCCGGTGTCGAGGCTGAACCGAGGGTCCTGGGCGATGGGAAAGCCGAAATAAGCCTGAGTGATCCCGCCGTTCCCCGTCGGCGAAAACAGGAACGGGTAGAAGCCCGGCGGTATGGTCACCTGACCCGGGGCCAGATAGGGCGCGCCGGGGCTGGCGGTCAGGGCGGTGTTGCGGCCGGTGATATAGGTCTGGTGATCGATCAGGTTCTGGGTCAGCCGGTTCCAGCCGGCGGTCTGAACATCGCCGGTCGAGTGATAGTAGCTGGCGTCCAGCGACACAGACCATTGGTTTGGGAAATCGAACCGGGCAGAGATCTCGCCCAGCTGATGTTTCGGGTAGATGCCGCGATAGTAACTGTGGCTGTCATCGAACTCGCCATAGGCGTAGACGCCGCCGCGCACCGCGCCCAGGCTCACCGGCGCGCCGCCCTGAACGGTGATGTTCTTTTTCTGATAGGCCCCGACAGTGGCGTCGATTTCGGCGATCGGGCGGGTCAGATAGGCGCCGTCGATCAGGGCTGTCTTGGGGATGAAGTTGAGGAAGCCGCCCACCCGTCCCGCCCCATAGATCGGCGAGGGTGGTCCGCGGACGATCTCGATCTGGGCGGCGTCGCCTATTGGGGTAGTGTAGGTCCCCAGGTTCTCGATCAGCTTGAAGCCCTTGAAATAGTTCTCCGCATAGGTGCCGCGAATGTTCAGCGATCCGGGCACACCGTAAAAGCTGGCGGTGAAGGTTCCTGGCGCGATCGCCACCAGATTGTCGATGGTCTGGATGCCATAGCGCTGGATGGTCAGGTCGCTGATCAGGCTGGCGGAGCGTGGGGTGTCGATCAGCGGCTTGTCGAGGCCGAACACGGTGTTGTTCGGCCGTCGTTCCAGCAGACCCACCCGGTCGGAGGTGACCACCAATTCGTTCGTCATATTGGCCGCCGGCGTTTCGTCAGCTGCGCGCGCCGCATAGCCGCCAGCCAAGAGCCCGAACGTGGAGACACTCAGGAGCGCGAAGCGGTGAAATGGCATGGTCGGCGGCTCATCTAAAATGTTAGTTGTACATAGTAATGGACAGAGAATTACCCGTTTGAGCCATTCCGCTGCGTCAGTGCAAGCGGTTGCGCCAATTCTTTCGCGAAGATTTTGGGCGGACGGTGCGGCGGTAATGGCTATGGGGCTTGATTGCCCTACCGAGAGGGCGTCCACCGGGACCTCAGGGAGACACGCTCATGAATTTCGAATTCTCCGACGAACAGAAACAGATGGGGGCCGAGGCTAGGCGGTTCCTGGCGGCCAAGTGCCCGACCACCGCGGTGCGGGCCGTGCTCGAGAGCGCCGAGCCCTATGACAAGGCGTTGTGGGCGGGCCTCGCCGAGATGGGCTTTCTGGGCATCGTGATTCCCGAAGCCCACGGAGGTCTGGGTCTCGGCTATCTGGAACTGTGCGTCATCGCCGAGGAAATGGGCCGCGCCCTGGCGCCGGTGCCGTTCTCATCATCGGTTTTCCTGGCCACCGAATTCTTGCTGGTGGCCGGCAGCGATGCCCAGAAATCCACATGGTTGCCGAAACTGGCGGCGGGCGAGGTGATCGGGACCTTCGCCCACGCCGAGCGCGCCGGCGCGGTAACCCCCAAGACGATCCAGCTCTCCGCGTCCGAAGGCCGACTGACGGGCGCCAAGACCGCCGTCGCCGATGGCGAGATCGCCGACTTCGCCATTGTTTCGGCCCGCGCCGGGCCGGGTTCCGACGCGCGCGGCGTCTCGCTGTATCTGGTCGATCTGCGCCAGGACGCCGTCACCCGCACGACTTTGCAGACCATCGATCCATCGCGCGGCCATGCCCGCCTGGATTTCGCAGGCGCGGTCGCCGAACCGCTTGGCGTGCCGGGCGAGGGCTGGTCGATCCTGGAACAGGTGTTCGACCGCGCGGCGATCCTGACCGCCTTCGAACAGATCGGAGGGGCGGACCGCGCCCTGGAGATGGCCCGGGACTATGCTCTGGAACGCATGGCGTTCGGCCGGCCGATCGGCTCGTTTCAGGCCATCAAGCACATGCTGGCCGACATGTATGTCTCGGCCACCCTGGCGCGGTCGAACGGCTACTACGGCGCCTGGGCGCTCTCCACTGGCGCGTCGGAATTGGCCGAGGCGGCGGCCACCGCCCGGGTCAGCGCCACCCAGGCCTTCCAGCACTGCGCCAAGAACAACATCCAGGTCCACGGCGGCATGGGCTTCACCTGGGCCTTCGACTGTCACCTGTTCTACCGCCGCTCGAACCTGCTGGCCCTGAACCTGGGCGGCCAGTCGCAGTGGGAAGACAAACTCATCGCCCGTATGCGCGCCCGCAACACCGCCGCGGCCTGAAAGGGAACACGCCATGAATTTCGACGACACACCCGCCGAGGCCGCGTTTCGCGCCGAGGTTCGCACCTGGATCGACGCCAATGCGCCGATGGAATTGAAGGCCGATCTCCAATCGGCGGGTTTCGGCAGCCTGGAAATGAAGGGCGTCGACGCCATGTCCGTCTCCAAGGCCTGGCAGAAGAAGAAAGCCGACGCCGGATGGGCTTGCCTGCATTGGCCCACGGAATACGGCGGCCGGGGCGCCACGCCGATCGAGCGGGTGATCTGGGGCCAGGAGGAGGGTCCGTTCGGCGCCTTGGGCGGGGTGTTCATCATCGGTCACGGCATGTGCGGTCCGACTGTCATGGCCTTCGCCTCCGAGGACCAGAAGCGCCGCTACCTGCCGCCCCTGGCGGCGGGCGAGGAAATCTGGTGCCAGCTGTTCAGCGAGCCGGCCGGCGGCTCCGACCTGGCCGGCCTTCGCACGCGCGCCGAACCGGCGCCTGATGGTTCGGGCGACTGGATCATCAACGGCCAGAAGATCTGGACCAGCGGCGCGCACTATTCGGACATGGCCATCCTGGTCACCCGCACCGACGCCACCGTGCCCAAACACAAAGGCCTGACCATGTTCTTCCTGAGCATGAAGACCCCGGGCATCGAGATCCGACCGATCAAGCAGGCCAACGGCCAGTCGGGCTTCAACGAGGTCTATTTCACCGACGTGCGTATTCCCGACGCCCAACGTCTGGGCGCCGTGGGCGATGGCTGGAAGGTGTCGCTGACCACTCTGATGAACGAGCGGCTGTCGATCGGCTCGGGCATGTCCACGGGCTTTCCCGAGCTGTTCGAGCTCTGCTCCCGCATCGAGACGGAAAATGGTCTGGCGGTGGACGACCCGGCCGTGCGCTCCAAGCTGGCGACCTGGGCGGTGCGGACCACGGGGCTGAAATACACCGGCTTCCGTGCACTCTCGGCGCTGTCCCGGGGCGAGACCCCCGGTCCGGAGAACTCGATCGGCAAGCTGGTGGCGGGTCCGACCATGCAGGAGATCGCCATGTTCGCCGAAGACCTCCAGGCCCAGGCCGGGATCATTTCCGACCCGGAGATCGCCGCCGCCAACGGCCGCTTCCAGGCCATGCTGTTGCGCTCGCCGGCCACCCGCGTGGAGGGCGGCACCGACGAGATCCTGCGCAACATCATCGCCGAGCGCGTGCTGGGCCTGCCCGCCGATATCCGTGTCGATAAGGACGTTCCCTTCAACCAGATTCCCACCAGCGCCAGGGCCTGACCTCATGGACTACGAACACCTGCGCCTCGACCAGCGCGGCGACGCCCTGTGGGTGACGATGGACCGACCGGCCAGTCTCAACGCCCTGAACCGGCGGATCGTCGAGGAACTGCGCGACCTGTTCGTTGGACTCTACTGGCGCCATGAAGTGCGGGTGGTGGTGCTGCGCGGGGCCGGATCGAATTTCTGCGCCGGGCTCGATCTGAAGGAGCGCGACAACAGCGGCGGCGGCGGCCCCTCCAACGGCCTGATCCGCCAGCGCCAGATCAGCGAGATCGTCATGGCCATGCGTCGTTGCCCCCAGCCGATCGTCGCCCTGATCGACGGCGCGGCGGCCGGCGGCGGCTTCGCCCTGGCGCTGGCGTCGGATGTCCGTATCGCCACCCCGACACTGAAGATGAACGCGGCCTTTATCCGCATCGGCCTGTCGGCCTGCGATATCGGCGTCAGCTATTTCCTGCCGCGCATGGTCGGCTCTTCGGTGGCGGCCGAACTGATGCTGACCGGCCGCTTCATCCGCGCCGAACGGGCCCTGGCCCTTGGCCTGGTCAGCGCCGTGGTGGCGCCCGAGCAACTGGAAAAGGAAGGCGAGGACCTGGTCGCGGAAATGCTGCTGACCACGCCGTTGGGCCTGCGCCTGACCAAGGAATGCCTGAACCACTCGATCGACGCCGGCGGTCTGGAGGCGGCCGTCGCCATGGAGGATCGCAACCAGATCCTCTGCGCCCAGAGCGAGGATTTCCAGGAGGGCGTGCGGGCGTTTCTGGAGAAACGGCCACCGGTCTACCGGAAGGCCTGAGGCCGTGATCGAGACCGGAACCCAACGCCTGATCGGCGAGAAGGACGGCGCGATCGGCTGGATGATCTTCAACCATCCCGAGCGCCGCAACGCCATTTCTCTCGACATGTGGGCGGCCATCCCGACCGTGCTCGATGCCTTCGAGGCCGATCCGGAAATCCGCGTGGTGGTGTTCAAGGGGGCCGGCGACAAGGCCTTCATCTCGGGCGCCGACATCTCCCAGTTTGGCGAGCACCGCGACGAACGGGCCGCCAACGCCGTCTACAGCGCCCAGAGCGCCGCGGCGACGCGGGCCATGGTCGGACTCTCCAAGCCCTCGATCGCCATGATCCGAGGCTTCTGCATCGGCGGCGGCATGGCCGTGGCCCTGACCTGCGACCTGCGTATCTGTTCGGACAACAGCCGTTTCGGCATCCCGGCGGCGCGTCTGGGCCTTGGCTATGCGTTCGACGGCGTGAAGGCCCTGGTCGATCTGGTCGGTCCATCCTTCGCCAAGGAAATCCTGTTCACCGCCCGCCACCTCGACGCCGCCGAAGCCGCCGCTGTCGGCCTGGTCAACAAGGTCGTGGCGCCTGACGATCTGGAGGCCACGGTGCGGCGCTACGCGGAACTGATCGGCGACAATGCTCCACTGACGATCAAGGCCGCGAAGATCGCCGTGCGGGAAACCCTGAAGGACCCGGAAAAACGAAAGCTCGACGAGGTAACCGCCGCCGTAGACGCATGTTTCCAAAGCGCCGACTACGCCGAGGGCCGCAAAGCCTTCATGGAAAAACGCCGGCCGGTGTTCCGGGGGCGGCAGCAGCCGCGGATGGCGTTGAGGACGACTAGCATCCTGTCCAGATCGATGGGGGCTGTAGGACAGCGGTTACGGGATTTGGATTGGTCCCGGCGACCGCTAAGCTGGCGCCATGGAAGCACTGTGCGCCATCGGTCCGGACGGTCGCGTCCACAGCTCAGGCGAGGTCGGGCCTGTTCCATGGTGGAGCTTTACCAAAACGGTGCTGGCGATCACCGCGCTACGCCTGGTCAGCATCATCGCCAGGTACAGTCCGAAAAGGTTGAACCTACCGCGCACGAGATCGGAAAAGCTTGCGCGGTGCAAGATCGGGGGGCGCTAGGCGAGGACTTGCAAGCCGTGTTTTTGGACGACTGACAGTAGCTTTCGCAGCGGAGGGCTGGGTCGCTTGGCGCCCGATTCCCACTTCTCGACCGTACTTTCGCTCGTATTGAGGTAGCGAGCGAACACGCGCTGGCTGACATTGTTGGCTTCGCGGAGCTGCTTAATTTCCGCGGGCGCTATTTCGCTCGGGACCAAATGCCGGGCGTCGAAGTCCAGCATGGTCGTTTTGTCGATCGCCCCTACCTTGTGAAGCATCGCCGCGGACGAGTGAATTGCCTCGGACATGTCACTCTTAAACTTGCTTTTCGTCGCCATTGCATATCTCCGTCAGGTCTTTGTCCTCTAGGAGTTGAGCGATCTGATTCTCGCTCAACATGGCATATTTTCTTTGCGAGAGTTCTGAAATCTTCCAAATCCCGATCGTCGATATTGGCTTGGTCCTTTTTTGCGAACAGGAACTCGTAAATCCAATACCGACCGCCCTTCGCCAGAATGATGCTTCGGTGCATGTTCTTGTTCAGGCGCTTCTTGAATACCCCGCCACCAAGATCGTCTACCTGGCCATTCCTGACTTCCTCGATAGCCTCGCATAGTTCGTCGTCTTTGATGCGAGCCTTGCGCGCCGCCTTGGTGAACCAGGCGGTTTTGAAGGCCCGCGCGATTTCCTCGGCATCGCTCATAGCATACATGTAGCACTGGGTCTGACAGGTATCAATTGCGGAGCTGACCTTGGACGCGTCCCCGAGGGGCCTCTCTCTCTCCGCTGCCCCCCTCGCTCCCGGCTGTTCGTCACGGCGGCGGGGTCGATGGCCGAGGCCATCGCCCAGCTATTCGAGGCTTTGGACGCGCGCCTCCCCGGCCGATTACGGGTGGCGATCGGTGAGTGCTGGGATAACCGGCACAGCGCGGACGGCCACTTTGAAATCTTCATCCGTCTGGGCCTTGGCTATGCGTTCGACGGCGTGAAGACCCTGGTCGACCTGGTCGGTCCATCTTTCGCCAAGGAGACCCTGTTCACCGCCCGCCATCTCTACTCCGCCGGGCCTCGGCGACCGGCCTGGCCAACAAAGTCGTGGCGCCTGACGATCTTGAGGCCACGGTGCGGCGCTACGCGGAAATGATCGGCGACAATGCTCCCCTGACGGTGAATGCCGCGAAGATCGCCGTGCGGGAAGCCCTCAAGGACCCGGAAAAGCGAAAGCTCGACGAGGCCGCCGCCGCCGTCGATAGGTGTTTCCAAAGCGCCGACTACGCCGAGGGCCGCAAAGCCTTCATGGAAAAACGCCGGCCAGTGTTCAGGGGCCTCTAGAACCTGATCGATATTCACGCAAGGCGATGATGAATGGCCCTGGCCCAGGAGAAGTTGCTGCTGCGCGCGCTCAAGGGAGAGCGCACCGAACGTCCTCCGGTCTGGCTGGACAACACCGTGCCGCTCGACTGGGCCTCGACCCGCATTCAACGTGGCCTGGGTCGGTGCATACAGGGCAACCTCGATCCACAGCAGCTGGTCGACGGAGGCCAAGCGCTAACGGCGGAGGTCGAACGCATCCTGCGCGCCGCGACGGGCGGTCCTTTCGTGTTCAACCTCGGCCACGGCATTCCAAAGACGACACCGCCGGAGCATGTCCTCGCCTTGGTCAGGCAGGTTCAATCCTGGCGGACCTGATCGCGTTGCAATTTCCCGCCGCATAAGGGCGAACCGGCCACTTTTGGCCTAACATGTGAATCTACCTCAGTGGCTACACCACGTCTGATCGTTCCGGGCAGACCATTCCGGTCAAAACATGTGGTATGGCCCTGGGCTGCTGCCCCATGGTCTGAGGACGGCGAAATCTTTAATACCCTTCAACCACACCACTCACGCCCACGAGCGCGACGTCGCTGAAGTTCAGGCCGGACCACCGGTTCGAGGACAGCTCACTCCGCATCCGTCAAATCACGTGAATAGTGCCGCACCTTGTGGGCCCGCTTCGCCCCGGTGATGTCGGTCTACATGTGCCTCTGCGTCGATGCTTCGCGATACAAACTGAATCACAAGTTGCTGATATCACCCAAATTCTTTTCGGGGCAGACACTCGGGGAAAATAGTGAACTGTGGCAGCGCCGTTGGACTAAGCGAATCAGGGCGTCAAGCGCGCCGCCAATTGAGAACATCAATGAGTCAGAATATTCCCCCCTTTTCGATCGAGATACGACCAAGGGATGCTGGGCGTTACAAATCCATTGAAAATTTGTCGTGGCGAGATATTCCGGGCCTCGCGATTCTCACCGGAAAGAACGGTTCAGGAAAAACGCAGCTTCTAGAGCTCTTGGCCTACCATTTCAGCGGTGCACTTCCGCGAACCACACCACAAACTCCGCACTTACCTGTAGAAGTAATTACTTCCGGCTGCGAATACACGGATAGTGAAATTGGTTATGTCCCGAGCAGCGGAGTTTTTTCCGGTGGGGGGTCTTCCATCACCAATTTACAGAATCTTCGTGCAGAAGCGTTGCAGCTAGCACAGGCAGCAAATATTAATCAATACGATATAAACACTACGATTCGGTCCAAGAAGATATTGAAGCGCCTTTCGGAAGTTTCAATTTATAACGTTTCACCTAAAGAACTGGAAGAAATACTTTCCGATGACTTCGAGTTTGTTATCGACGACATGGACATAACGAAGGGGCTGTCCCACCTCTTTTTGGCACACCGCTTGAAGAGGTTAGAGGCTATTGAGCGCGGTAGCCCTGAGATGGATCGGGAAGGCCGTCCGCTCGGTTTGGCTCCCTGGGACGTTGTCAATGAATCGCTAAGGATTGCGGGATTTCCGTACGAAGTCATGTCCCCACAAAATACGCCAATATTGGGAGTATACGAGCTAAAATTCCAGGATAGACAAGATTGTACAGTTATACATGCAGTAGAACTATCATCTGGGGAAAGAATATTGCTTCAATTGGTGCTATGGTTATTTACAGCTAGTAAAAATGGTCTTTTCCCAAAATTGCTTTTGCTTGATGAACCTGATGCGCATTTGCACCCCTCTATGACCACCCAGTTTCTCGATGTTGTATCCGATGTGTTGGTCAATAAATATGGTGTGCGCGTGATAATGACAACACATTCGCCATCTACTGTCGCGTTAGCTCCAGAGGGTTCAATCTTTGAAATAAAACGAGGTGAGGTAGATGTAACACGGGTCGTTGTTCGGGCGGATACGATAGCAATGTTGACGTCCGGGCTTGTTACGGTCTCGCGATCGACAAAATTCTGCTTTGTAGAAGACCAGGAAGACGTGGCTTTTTATGAGACTATTTACGATATTCTTTTGGATAAAGGGCCGAGTCAAGATCCGATGGCGCTGAAAGCCTCCCCGTCGATAGCTTTTATACCAGCTTCAATTGGCACGGGTCCGGCGAAAATTTCTGGTGGGTGGAGCGTGGTTACCAAATGGGTAGATAAGTTAGATACAGACCCGTTGGATCGAACCTTTTTTGGGATCATTGATCGCGACAGTTCCAATGTGTCAACAAAACGGGTGCTTACGATCGGTCGGTACAGTTATGAGAATTATATACTAGATCCAACAGTGATATTTGCGCTAGTTCTGGAAGATGGCAACGCACCAATTCTTAGCGGAGTGAATATAACACCGGGTGATGAACACCAGATTAGACTGTTGAATGATACTCAGTTGCAATCAATTGTAGATACAGTTTGTGAAAAGATGTGCCGGTCTGAACCGAGCCTCTCGATGACACCTACCACAACGGTGCGTTACACGAATGGAGTGACGGTTGAAGCGCCCCTCTGGGTAGAAAACCATCAAGGTCATAGCTTGCTGCGAGTCGCACAAATCGCCTTTGGTGGATCTCGAGTCGTAACTCCCCCTCGTCTCTTGAAAGCCTTGCGGCGTTGCCGGTTGTTGCCCGTTGAACTGGCCATATTGATGAAAACGCTTCAATCAGTGTAGGCGCCTATTGGGTATGCTATCTAACCGAAAAACCGGGACGCAGACCGATTTTCTAATTGTCTCCGCTTGGCGTAGGGCGACAAACCCGGCATGTGCGGTCCCCACGCCGGCCCGTGGTCAGTTCGACCTCAGCAGGGTGGCGACAGAAATGTCCTCGTCGATATCCGGCCAACGAATGCCTTGACCACCGCCGATCAGACGCCAATGGGACCGCTGCTCGGGTGTCGCGTCTCTGAGGCGGGGAAACCATTCCAACGGCGTCGAGAGCTCTCGGCCGTCCGCCAGACCGACATTCAACGCCAAGTGGGCCGTTTCCACATCGATGACGTCGCTGTCCAACTTATGCCCGTCAGATCATCCCGGCCGCGGGCATGTTGGCCAGTTCGGTTGGAATGTAGCCTACGCCGGCCAGAATATCGTCGGTATCATCCGGCCCGCCCGGCGCGGCCACGCCCAGGTGAATCACTTGCGGGTCGGCGAAGGCCTGGTCGATCGCGTGGATCGGACCCAGCACGGCGATCCAGCGGGCCCTCGGTCGTGTCGAGGCCTATTGACTTTGGACTCTACATATTGCAAAGTATTATTCAGTTTCGCTCTTTGCCATCGTGAACCCCACTGCCGCCACGGCGCGCCAACGGCGGCCAGTCGCGTTCGGCTGCGCCGCCATGCGGGCGACTCCCGTCCAAGAGGGCGCTGAGAGGTGCCCCTCCAACGCGTTACTTTCGAAACTCTTCGTGATTTCAATCATGTATGGTTTTGTCAGCGCCCGGACTAGCGCCCTTGAGATACCCGGAACCGCCCCGTCAGCGCCCGAAAAGCGCCCCGGAACCTCCCCGAAGCCTCCCTCCAATCTCCCCGCAATCTGCCGGGCGTCTCCCTCAATGATCCCCACCGACTCCCCGCTTTCGCCTCAGCACTTGGAAATCGAGCTGATCAAGAGCGAAGCGAACAAGCGCGTGCCGACTCCCCCAACACCGTATCAACGGTAGTCTACCGTGGACCGCGCGCCGCCGCCCGGTCTTGTCCTTCAGATTACCCCGGCCTCGCGCATGTCGGCCAGTTCGGCCGGGGTGTAGCCCACGCCGGCCAGCACCTCGTCGGTGTCATCCGGCCCGACAGGCGCGGCGCCTCGGATCGTCTTGTCCGCGCCCCCGATGTTGAGCGGCGAGGCGACCATATGGGTCGGGCCGAGGCGCGGGTGATCGACCGGCGCGGCTACGCCTAGATGCTCGACCTGCGGGTCGGCGAAGGCCTGGTCGATCGCGTAGATCGGACCGCATGGGATCCCGGCCGCCTCCAGCAGGGCGATCCAGTGTGCGCTCGGACGCGTCACGGTCTCCTTGGCGATCGCGGCGTTGAGCGTTTCGCGGTGGGCCACCCGACCGCGGCTTGAGCGCCAGTCGGGATTCTCCAGCCAATCGGTCCGCCTCATCGCCTCGCACATCGTCTTCCACTGCGCCGGCCAGGAGGCGGCGATGTTGATGTGGCCGTCGGCGGTCGGATAGACGCTGGAGGGGGCGATGGTCGGGTGATCATTGCCGGTCTGACCCGCCACCTCGCCGGCCATCAGCCAGCGCGAGGCCTGGAAATCCAGCATGAACAGCTGGCTTTCGAGCAAGGAGGTATGGACGAAGGCGCCTTCGCCGGTCCGTTCGCGCCGGAACAGCGCCATCATGATCGCCATGGCCAGCAGGTTGCCGGCGGTCATGTCGGAGACCGCGATCCCGGCGCGCATCGGCCCGCCACCCGGAGCGCCGGTGATCGACATCAATCCACCCATGCCCTGGGCGATCTGGTCGACGCCGGCCCGGTCGCCGTAGGGTCCGTCCTGACCGAAGCCGCTGATGCTGCCGTAGACGAGGCGCGGGTTGATCGTCTTCAGATCTTCATAGGCGATGCCCAGCCGGTGTTTAACCGCCGGCCGCATGTTTTCCACCACCACGTCCGCCGTCCGCGCCAGGCGCAGAAAGGCCTCGTGGCCGCGCCGGGATTTCAGGTCGAGACTGATGGCCCGCTTGCCGCGATGCAGGTTCTGATAGTCGTAGCCGTCACGCGAAGCCCTGGTTTCCGCGGTGGCGCCAGGCGCCTGCACGATGATCACGTCGGCGCCCCAGTCGGACAGATGCCGCGCGCAGGTCGGTCCGGCCCGGGCCAGGGTCAGGTCCAGCACGACCAAGCCTTTCAGGGGCAGGCCTTGCAGCGGTTGGTCGGATTCCGCCAGGACGAGACCTCCCTTCAGGCCACCAGGTTTTGCACAGGCCTGACATCACCGCTGCCAGGGAACACCAGGGTGTCGAGTTTGGCGCGGTCCACGCCAAGATGCTCCCTGAGCACGCCCTTGAACAGGGCGCGCATGTCCAGGGTCGGCGCGGTGTCGCGGTTCTCGAACAGAGCGGTGGTGGTCAGGGTCGGCCAATCGCCGATGATCCCGCCCGGCTTCAAGGCGCCGCCCAGCACCAAAGCGGTGGAGGCGGTGCCGTGGTCGGTTCCCGCCGTGCCGTTGACCCGGGCGGTGCGCCCGAACTCCGTGGCCGTCACCACCACCGTATCACGCCAGGCATCGCCGAGGCCCGAGGACAGGCCTTCCAGAAATGCATCGACATAGGTCAGCCGCGCGGCCAGCTGGCCCTGGGCGGCGCCTTGATTGGCATGGGTGTCGAAGCCTTCCAGAGACACCGCCGCCACCTGCTTGCCGTCGGGCTGAGTCATCAAGCCCGCCAGGGTGGCGCCGAGCTTGCGCGCCTGTGGCCGGCCTTGTCGCGGCGCGGCGGCCATGGCCGTGGTCATGGTTTGGCCACCCATCGCCGGACCCGCCGCCATATCGGCCGCGGCCGCCTTGGCCATCGCCTCCGTCGCCATGCCGCTGGCGAGCGCCGGTCCGAGCAACGGGTCGTGGGCGTAGAGGTCCTGCAGAATAGCCGGCAGACGATGGTCGATCTGGGCCCCGCCGCCGGGGGACCAGGACGCCGCCTCGATGCGGCCGCGCAGGATCAGGGGCGCGGTGGCGCCGACGCTGATCGCCCGGACCTTGCCGGGGGGACCCATCGCCTCCACCGCCCGGTTCAGCCAGCCCGAAGCGGACCCATAGACGGTCGGGGCGCCGGTCTCCAGAACGTCCTGCGCTTCGAAGTGCGAGCGCAAACGGTCCGGGGTGGCCACGGCGGGCGCGATTCGCGCCTGACCCTTGATCGCCAGGTCGTGGATGCTGGTCAGCGTCGGATGCAGGCCGAAGGTGTGGTCCAGCTTCAGCGCGCCGCCGGGCTGATCGAAGCCCGGCAGGGCGATCGCGCCGCGAAGGCCGGCATAGTCTGGATCGCCGACCGGCGGAGACAGCGACAGGCCGTCGAGCCCGCCGCGGCAAACGATCACGACCAGCTTCTTGCGCGACAGGCCGGCGTCGACATCGGCGAAGGCGCGGGCCGCGAACAGCTCGATGGTGATCCCAACGCCGAGGGCGCCCGCGAGGGCTTGGCGGCGGGACGGGTTCGAAGGCTGGGTCATCGGCGTTGAAACTCCGGGCTCATCAGCAATACGGCCAGCCCCTCGGCGCGGGTTTCCGCCCTGGCGATGGTCTGGGCCGTGAGGGGCGTCAGGCGCGCGCCCAGGGACGCCCGGGCCAGGACCACCGGATCGTGGTTCGCCACGGCGCCGGCGGCGAAGGCTTCGCTCCAGGTCATCCGCTTGATCACCGCATCGGGCGCGCACCAGGCCGGGCCCTCTTCCGCCCAGCCCTTGGGTGAAGGGGCGCTGAACGGTTTTTGGCCCATGGCGGTCAGGACGGGGGCGATGGTGGAGATTTCCTGGGGCTCGACCCCCGTGGCGCGCCAGCTGGACACCAGAAACTCATAGGGCGTCTTGAATTTCATCGCGGCCGGAGCCCAGGTTTCGGGGGCCTTGATCAGGGTCTGGGCCACTGTTCCCAGATGACCGTCCGAAGTGAGATAAGCGCCGGCCAGCTTGTCGATCAGTGTTGGCGGCGGATCATCGGCGACAAAATGCTGGGCGATCCTGGTGGCTAGGTGGTGTGCGGTGTGGGGGCTGGCGGCCAGGGTCTTGATGACCGCGCGGGCCTGCTCCTGTCCGCCGTCGGCGTAGCGCCGGCCCATGATCTCGCGGATGCCCGGCTGATGCGCGGCGGCTCGGAAAAAGAACCTGCCTTCCCGGTCGGGTGATTCCCTCGGGCCCGCGATGCTCCAGCCGGTCATGGCCCGCGCGAACTCGGTGACGTCGGCCTGGCTGTAGCCGGCCTCGAGGCCCACGCTGTGCAGCTCCAGGATCTCCCGGGCCAGATTCTCATTGAGACCGGCGTGTTTGCCGCCGCGCGCCTGGAATTTGGCCGCCGGGCTTTCCGGGCCGATCGCCTGGGCCTGGTCAAGATAGAGCAGCATGGCCGGATGGCTGGAGGAGGCCGCCAGCAGGTCTTCGAACCTGCCGAATACGTTGGGGCGAATGGCTTCCTGCTCGAACGGACCCACCAGCGTGGCGGTTATCAGCCGGTTGGCGGAGACGGTGAAATGGTTGGCCCAGAACAGGGTCCAGCGCTCTCGGAAAGCCGCGTCGGTGGTGGCCGCCAGCCGGAGGCGAGCCATGAAATCCACGCCCGTGTCATCGCGCAACAGCCTGAACGCCGCCTTGACGGGGTCGGTCTTGGCGTCGCCGGCGGCTTTGGCCGCATGTTGTTGCTGTTGATAGTCGCGCAGGGCGATGAAGCGATCCACCGAAGTGGGTTGGCGGCCGGCGGGCTGATCGGCCCCGGCGTTGCGTATCTGAGAGACCAACCGCTCCTGGGCGTTACCCCTGGAGGCGGCGATTTCGCCGGGTTTGGCGCCCAGCCCCAAACGGGTCGCCGCTATGGCGCTGATCAGGTCGGCGTTGATCGTCATGATGGTTGGCATGATAGACGGCCAACATTACCGATCTATTGCGCCGTGCGCCACGTTTGAGAAGGACCTTTGATGGCCGAAGCCAGCGATCCCCTGCGACGGCCGCGCCGGTTCTACAAAGCCGTGTCGGTGGCCGGCGAGGGCGCCGCGTTCGCCCTGTCGTTGGATGGCCGGGCGCCGCGAACGCCCGCCGGCCGACCCCTGATCCTGCCCACCCTCGCCCTCGCCGAACTGCTGGCCGAGGAATGGCGGGGCCAGGGGGATACGATCGCCTACAACGCCAGGCCCGCCACCCGGCTCGCCCATACCGCCATCGACGTGGTCGCCGGGGCGCGCGCCTTGAGCGTCGAGAGCGTGACCCGTTTCGGCACCGCCGATCTGCTCTGTTACTTCGCCGACCACCCGCGAAGCCTGACGCACCGCCAGGAGAAGGTGTGGATCCCGTTGTTGGAATGGGCGCGAGAGGCCCATGGCCTCGCCTTCGAGCGCGCCTCCGGGATCATCCATCGGGACCAACCACCCGAGACGCTGGCGCGCCTGGCCGCCATGGTCGAGCCGCTGGATGACTTCACCCTGGCCGGCCTGGCCTTCGCCGCCGCCTTGTTCGGCTCGGCGATCCTTGCCCTCGCCTTGCGGGACGGGCGAATCCGGGCGGAAGACGCCATGGGGGCGTCACGCCTCGACGAGATTTTCCAGGAAGAACGCTGGGGCGTCGACGCCGAAGCGGAATCCAAAGCCGACGCCATGGCCGTCGAGGCGGTGATGGCCGAGCGCTGGTTCGCCGCCCTGGCTTGACCAACTTGTCACGCGGCGCGCCGACCTTTAGGCCGTCCCGACGATGCACGAGGAAACGCATGCAGCACATACTCGAAGAGCTTGAGATCCGCCGCGAACGGGCGAGGGCCGGGGGCGGACCCAAGCGAGTCGCCTCCCAGCACGCCAAGGGCAAGCTGACGGCCCGCGAAAGGATCGACGTGCTGCTGGACGAAGGCTCGTTCGAGGAGTTCGACATGTTCGTCGAGCACCGCAGCCACGACTTCGGCATGGAGGACCAGCGGGTCCCCGGCGATGGGGTCGTCACCGGCTGGGGCGTGATCAACGGCCGCGTGGTCTATGTGTTTTCCAAGGACTTCACGGTCATGGGCGGGTCGCTGTCCAAGGCCCACGCTGAAAAGATCGTCAAGGTCCAGGAAATGGCCCTGCGCAACGGCGCCCCGATCATCGGCCTGTTCGACGCTGGCGGCGCGCGTATCCAGGAAGGCGTCGACTCCCTCGCAGGCTATGCCGACATCTTCCTCCAGAACGTTCTGTCCTCCGGCGTGATTCCCCAGATCAGCGTGATCATGGGGCCTTGCGCGGGCGGCGATGTCTATTCGCCGGCCATGACCGACTTCATCTTCATGGTGAAGGATACGGCCTATATGTACGTCACCGGCCCGGACGTGGTGAAGGCGGCCCTCAACGAGGATGTCAGCCACGCCGAACTCGGCGGCTACCGGATGCACGCCATCAAGTCGGGCGTGTCGGATGGGGCCTTCGACAACGATCTCGAGGCCCTGACCCAGGTCCGCCGGCTGATCGACTTTCTGCCCCTCTCCAACCGGGATAAGGCGCCGCACCGCGAGAGTTTCGACGACCCCGATCGCGCGGAGCCCTCGCTGGACACCCTGGTCCCGGCCAGCGCCAACAAGCCCTATGACATGAAGGAGCTGATCCTGAAGGTCGTCGATGAGGCCGACTTCTTCGAGGTCTCGCCCGATCACGCTAAGAACATCATCGTCGGCTTCGGGCGCCTGGATGGCGACACCGTGGGGTTCATCGCCAACCAGCCGCAGGTTCTGGCCGGCGCCCTCGACATCGACGCCTCGCGCAAGGCCGCCCGGCTGGTGCGCTTCTGCGACGCCTTCAACATCCCGGTGGTGACGTTCGTGGACGTGCCGGGCTTCATGCCGGGCACCAAGCAGGAGCAGGGCGGCCTGATCAAGCACGGCGCCAAGCTGCTATTCGCCTTCGCCGAGGCCACGGTGCCCAAGGTCACGCTGATCACCCGCAAGGCCTACGGCGGCGCCTTCGACGTGATGAGTTCGAAGAATATCCGCGGCGACTTCAACTATGCCTGGCCCACCGCCGAGATCGCGGTGATGGGTCCCAAACAGGCCGTCGAGATCATCTTCCGCGCCGACATCGGCGATCCGGAAAAGCTGGCGGTGAGAGAAGCCGAATACAAGGCTCACTTCGCCAACCCCTTCGTGGCGGCCTCACGCGGCTACATCGACGACGTGATAATGCCCCACGGCACACGCCGCCGGATCATTCGGGCGTTGAAGAGTCTGAAGACCAAATCAGTCACCAACCCCTCGAAAAAACACGATAATATTCCACTATAGGGTGCGCTGGCGTGCTTGTAGGGTTTATGTTATAACAATGTTCTATCTCGATCGGGAGAACGGACTTGTTAACCCCACTCCGCAAAATGGGTAATTCGTCTGGGGTCATCATACCTAAAACCCTGCTCAGTGATATCGGCGCCCGACAGGGCGACTCCGTGGATTTGCGGGTCGAGGCCGGTAGTCTTGTGATCACTCCGGTGCAAACCCATCCCAGGGGGGGGTGGGCTGAAGCTTCGAAGCAATTGGCGGCGACGGACGATGACGCCCTGGTCTGGCCGGAATTCGCGACCGAAGCGGATGCCGATTGGTCGTGGTGACGCGAGGCGATGTCTGGCTAACCAACCTTGATCCCACGGTCGGCAGCGAAATTCAGAAGACCCGGCCTTGCCTGATCGTCTCGCCGCCGGAGATGCATGACCATCTACGAACCGTATTGGCATCGCCGATGACCACTGGAGGTCGTTCCGCGCCCTACCGGATACCGATCAAATTCCGCGGACAGGACGGTTTAATTCTTTGCGATCAGGTCCGGGTTCTGGACAAGACGCGTCTGGTTCGCAGGCTTGGAGCGGTCTCTCCGGCCACCTTGGCCGCCACGCTCGCCGTGCTACGCACGACCTTCGAGCCCTGAGGCTAGCGCCGACGCCGCATCATCGAGCAGGGCGCGGCGCATGAGCGCGGGCGCACCTTGGTCGAAAAGAATCCGCACGGACGTTTTTCAGCCCGCGGCTTCAAGACTGCGTTGAGCACATTCGAACACGGCCTCGACCTGCTCGCGCCCGACGCCCGGAAACCACTCAAGGAATTCCTGGACGGTGGCGCCGCCTTCCAAGTTCTCGAAGAGTGTCTTCACGGGAACACGCGTGTTCTTGAACAGCCACGCGCCACTCACCTTTCCAGGAATCCGTTCGACGGCGGGGCATTCTGACCAATCGACCATGGTTACGAAATTGCGCATTTCCGCGGGGCGCACAAGGAAGCCGGTCGTGTTTCGGTCAGGTTCTGGGGGCAGGACGGTCCGATCCTCGGCGATCGGCTTCGCGCTCTAACATTCTGAAAAGGGGCACTTGATTTTTCGTTGAAAAGTCGCATAATGCAATAGTTACGATTTGACGAGGTCCAGGACAAGCCGCTTTTCCTCGTCACTCTAACCGTCAAGCGAGAGGTGGGCGTCAAAAAATGAGAAAATACCCTATATTACAAGGAGTTGATTGTCTTCTCGAAGGCCGCCTCAAGGCCAATACGGGCCAGATGACGGCCTTCCGACAGCCAGGCAATGGCCGATGAAGGGCCAATGGAGGGCCGGCGAAGGGCCATGCGGTGGCCAGAAAGGGCCATGAAAGGGCCAAAAAAGGCCACCCAAGGGCCAGGCGGTCGTGACCGCCTACCGGTCGGGAATGCCTCAGGAAATCTTGTCGCCTCGCCCCAGCGGGTCCGGCAGGCTTTGGCCGTTCCCCACGAACTGCAGCGATACCGAATTGATGCAGTATCTCAGCCGTGTCGGGCGGGGGCCATCGGGGAACACGTGGCCCTGGTGGCTGTCGCAGCGGGCGCAGCGCGTTTCGATGCGCACCATGCCATAGCTGGTGTCGCGAATGGCGCGCACGTGGCTCTCGTCGAACGGGGCGAAGAAGCTGGGCCAGCCGGTGCCACTCTCGAACTTGGTCTTGGCCTGGAACAGCGGCAGGCCGCACAGGCGGCAGCAATAGACGCCGTCCTGCTTGTTATCCAACAGGCCGCCGCAGAACGCCGCCTCGGTGCCGTGGTGCAGCAGGACGTCCTTCTCCTCGCGGTTCAGGGTCGCGGCTAGATGCGCCGCTTCGGTTTTGGTGGGGGCCGTCAGATCGAAGCCGGCGGGCGAAAGGCTGGCGGCCTGGGTGGTTTCGGTCACGGGATCCTCCGGTTGGCTGACGTTCGGGCAAGGTTGTCATCGGCGCCCGGCGCGTCTAACCCCAATATAACGCTAAAAAGGGCGACCCCAACCGGATGTTCTCAAAAATCCTGATCGCCAACCGCGGTGAAATCGCGGTCCGCATCATCAAGACCTGCCGGCGAATGGGCATCGCCACGGTGGTGGTCTATTCGGAGGCCGACGCCGACTCCCTGGCCGTCTCCATGGCCGACGAGACGGTGTTCATCGGGACGTCGCCCGCCAACCAGTCCTATCTGGTGGCGGAGAAGATCATCGCCGCCTGTCATCAGACGGGCGCTCAGGCCGTCCACCCGGGCTTCGGGTTTCTGTCGGAAAAGGCGGAATTCGCTCGCCAATGCGCCGAGGCCGGAATCGTTTTCATCGGCCCAAACCCGGCCGCCATCGACACCATGGGCGACAAGATCCAGTCGAAGCTGTTCGCCGCCAGGGCCAATATCTCCATCGTCCCCGGCCATATCGGCGAGATCGATGACACCGCCCACGCGGTGCGCATCGCCGAGGAGATCGTCTATCCGGTGATGATCAAGGCCTCGGCCGGCGGCGGCGGCAAGGGCATCCGCGTGGCTTGGAACCGCCGCGACGTCGAGGAGGGCTTCCCGGCCGTCCGCGCCGAAGCCAAGGGCGCCTTTGGCGACGACCGCATCTTCATCGAGAAGTTCATCGTCAATCCACGCCATATCGAGATCCAGGTGCTGGGCGACAAACACGGCCACGTCGTCCACCTGTTCGAGCGCGAATGCTCGATCCAGCGCCGCAACCAGAAGGTGATCGAGGAAGCGCCGTCGCCGCTGCTCGACGCCGAGACCCGCGCCGCCATGGGCGCGCAGGCCGTAGCGCTGGCCCAGGCCGTCAACTATGACTCGGCCGGCACGGTGGAGTTCGTCGCCGGACAGGATAAGTCGTTCTATTTCCTGGAGATGAACACGCGTCTTCAAGTCGAGCATCCGGTCACCGAACTGATCACCGGTGTAGATCTCGTCGAACAGATGATCCGCGTGGCGGCGGGTGAGGCTCTGACTTTCGGCCAGACCGACCTGGCCATCAAAGGCTGGGCGATCGAGAGCCGGATCTACGCCGAAGACCCATACCGTAAGTTCCTGCCCTCGATCGGCCGCCTGTCCCGCTATGGCCAGCCCGCCCAGGGTGACCAGGGCGCCTATACCGTCCGCAACGACACCGGTGTTCGCGAAGGCGACGAGATCTCCACCTTCTATGACCCGATGATCGCCAAGCTGTGCGCCTGGGCGCCGGATCGTCCGGCCGCCATCGCCGGCATGGCCAGGGCGCTTGAGGATCTGCATATCGAGGGGCCTGGGCACAACACCGCGTTCCTGTCGGCGGTGATGGATCAGCCGCGCTTCGCCTCTGGGGAATTGTCGACAAATTACATCAAGGACGAGTTTCCGGACGGCTTCGCGGGCCTGGAGCCCCAGCCCTGGCAGAGCGACATCATCCTGGCCGCGGCGGTGTCCATGCACCTGACGCTGTCGAAGCGCGCCCGGTCGATCGGCGGCGCCCTGACCGCCATCAACCACCGCAAGGATTGGGTCGTCCTGGCCGGCGGCGTCAGACGTGATGTGACGGTATCGGAAGGCGAGGGCAGCCTGACGATCGACTTGCCCGCCGAGGGCCGTTCGATCAGTCTGAGCGACCGGAACTGGCGACCGGGATCGGCCCTGTTTTCCGGCCATGTCGATGGACGGGCGTTCACCGCCACCGTCGCCGCCGCGCCGGAAGGCTTCATGATCCGCTTCCGCGCCGCGCGCCAGCGGGTGCTGGTGCTGACGCCATCGGGCGCCGACCTGCACCAGCGCCTGCCGGTAAAGGCGCCGCCCGACACCTCGCGCATGGTGGTCTCGCCGATGCCGGGGCTGGTCGTTTCGATGGACGTCGTCGAAGGCGAAGAGGTCAAGGAAGGCCAGGTGATCTGCGTGATCGAGGCAATGAAGATGCAGAACATCATCCGCGCCGAACGTGACGGCCAGATCAAGATGCTGGGGGCCAAGACCGGCGACAGTGTCGCGGCGGATGACGTGCTGGCGCAATTCGCTTAAAAGCGGAAAGCGACTAAGGCTATTGAGACATTGGAGCCCGCGATGAAGATTGAATTCCACGGCCACGGCCATGACGCCGGCCCCAAGGCCGCGGTCGCGGTGCTGGCCTTCGAGTCCGCGCCCCTGCACGGCGCCGCCGCGACCCTCGATGTCCTGGCGGCCGGGTCGCTCAAGCGGGCCATCGACGGCGGCCGGTTCACCGGCGCCAAGGGCCAGACCCTGGACATCGTCGCGCCGCACAATATCGACGCGGCCCGCGTGACGCTGGTCGGCGCGGGAGCCGCCGGGACCGTCACCGCCGAAATCCTCGAAACCGCCGCCGCCCAGGCCTACCAGGCCGTGAAGACCTGCGGTTGCGAAACCCTGGTTTTGAAACTGCCGGAACTGTCGCCCGAAATCGCAGCCTCGGCGGGCTTCGGCATTCGTCTGGCCGCCTACCGCTTCGACCGCTACCGCACAACCGAGAAGGCGGAGAAGAAGCCCTCGATCAAGAAGGTTCGTATCGAGGTCGACGATCCCAAGTCGGCGACCAAGGCGTTCAAACGCCTTTCCGGCTTGGCCGACGCGGTGATCTTCGCCCGCGACCTGGTCTCGGAACCTGCCAATATCCTCTATCCGGAAGAGTTCGCCCGCCGCGTGAAGGCGCTGAGCAGCCTTGGCCTGGAGGTTGAAATCCTTGGCGAAAAGGAAATGAAGAAACTCGGCATGGGCGCCTTGCTGGGCGTCGGCCAGGGCAGCGTGCGCGAGAGCCAGCTGGCGGTGATCCAGTGGAAGGGCGCCAAGGACCCGCATGCTCAACCGGTCGCCTTCGTCGGCAAGGGCGTGTGTTTCGACACCGGCGGCATCAGCCTCAAGCCGGCCGACGGCATGGAGGAGATGATCACCGACATGGGCGGCGCCGCCGCCGTCAGCGGGCTGATGTACGCGCTCGCCTCCCGCAAGGCCAAGGTCAACGCCATCGGCATTCTGGGCCTGGTGGAAAACATGCCCGACGCCAACGCCCAGCGGCCGGGCGACGTGGTGACCTCGATGTCCGGCCAGACCATCGAGGTGATCAACACCGACGCCGAGGGCCGGCTCGTCCTCGCCGACGCCATCTGGTACTGCCAGGATCGCTTCAAGCCGAAATTGATCATCGACCTCGCCACCTTGACCGGCGCGATCATTGTCGCCCTCGGCAAGGATCTGGCCGGGCTGTTCAGCAACAATGACGAGCTGGCCGACAAGCTGCTGGCCGCGTCGAAGGCCTCCGGCGATACCCTCTGGCGCATGCCCTTGCCCGCGCAATACGAAAAAGGCATCGACAGCGCCGTCGCCGATATGAAGAACGTCGGCGGCCGGCCCGGTGGCTCGATCACCGCGGCGCTGTTCATCCAGCGCTTCGTCAACGGCCTGCCCTGGGCGCATCTGGATATCGCCTCCACCGCCTGGAAGCCCGGCTCCACCGTCCCCACCATCCCCAGCGGCGCCACCGGCTTCGGCGTCCGCCTCCTCGACCGCCTCGTCGCCGACAACTACGAGGACTAGCGGCGTTGGCGGTGGAGTCGTATCGCCAAGCTGGAGCCCCCATCCCGGCCTTCGGCCGGACTTCCCCCAGCGGGGGAAGAGAGATGGTTCGCAATACCAACCGCATATCTCCTCCCCTCTTGGGGGAGGGGGACCGCGAAGCGGTGGAGGGGGCGCCGGCCGGGTCAACTTGGCCGGCTAACGCGCTAGCGGCGGTGGCCCCCGCTCTGGAGGCCGCATGACGCCCGCCTCCGCGCTCTGCGAGGTGTGGTTCTATCACCTGGAGCGATCGACGCTGGAGCAGGTGGCGCCGGAGTTGTTGGAGAAAACCCTGGCGCGGGGGTGGCGGGCGCGGGTGCGATCGGAGCAACCCGGGCGCGTCGAAGCGCTGGACGCCTGGCTGTGGACCTGGCGCGACGACAGCTTTCTTCCGCACGGTGTGACCGGCGAAGCTAACGCCGCGCGCCAGCCGATCCTGTTGGGACCGGGCGCGGAAAACCCCAACGGCGCCCAGGCCCTGTTCGTCCTGGACGGCGACCCTGGCGACCTTGCCGAATATGAGCGCTGTGTCGTGATCTTCGACGGCCGCGAGGAAGAAGCTCTGAAAACCGCTCGCGGCCTGTGGACTCGCTACAAGAAAGCCGGCCACGGCGTCACCTACTGGAAACAGAGCGAAACCCGGGGCTGGGAGAAACAGGGCTAACCGCTCCGCGCCGACTCATAGACCTCCGCGGCCGCCATCCATTTCGCTTCGGCTTCCGCCAGCCGTTCAAGCATCCGGGCGTGGCGCTTCCTGACCTCGATCAGCTTTACCGGGTCGCCATAGACGGCCGGCTCGGCCAGGCTGGCGTCGATCTCGGCGAACAGCTTGGTCTCGCGCGCCAGGGTCTCTTCAGCCGCCTCCAGCTTGCGTTTCAGGGGTGTGATGGCCCCGGGAGTCGGCGGGGGCGGGGCCAGGGCGGGGGAGGGAACCGGTGGAGCTTTGCCGGGGTTGCGGTTGGCGGCCCGGGCGCGATCGAGGACGAACTTGGCATAGTCGTCCATGTCGCCGTCGAAGGCCTTCACCGAGCCATCCGCGACCAGCCACAGCCGGTCAGCCACCATTTCCATCAGCGAGCGGTCGTGGGTGATCAGGATCACCGCGCCTGAATAGTCGTTCAGCGCCTCGGTCAGGGCGCGGCGGCTGTCGATGTCGAGGTGGTTGGTGGGTTCATCGAGGATCAACAGGTGCGGCCGCTCCATGGCCACCATGTTGAGCAGCAGCCTCGCCCGCTCGCCGCCCGACAGGTTGGCGACGGTGGTCTCGACCTTCTGCACGGTCATGCCGAACTGGGCGAGGCGCGAGCGCCGCTGGGCCTCGCTGGCCTCGGGCATGGCCCGGCGAATGATCGAGAGTGGCGTATCCTCGGGATCCATCGCCTCGATCTGGTGCTGATGGAACCAGGCCACCTTCATCCGCCGGTCGCGGTGCACCTGTCCGCCGGTGGTCGGCAGGGCCCCGGCGATCATCTTGGCGAAGGTGCTCTGGCCTGAACCGTTGACGCCGAGGAGGCCGATCCGATCGTCGATATCGAGCCGCAGGTTGAGCCGCTGCAACACTGGCGGGCCGCCATAGCCGACGGCGGTTCCCTCCAACCGCACCAGGGGCGGCGCCAGCGGCCGTTCGGGAGAAGGGATCAGGAAGGGGGCCACATGCTCCTCGACCGAAGGGGCGACGCTCTGCAGCTTGGCGATCATCTTCATGCGCGACTGGGCCTGGCGGGCCTTGGTGGCCGAGGCGCGGAAGCGGTCGACGAAAGCCTGCATGTGCGCGCGCTTGGCCTCGATCTTGCCGCGCATCGCCGACTGAAGACGGATTTTTTCGGCCCGCTGCTGCTCGAAGCTGGAGAAGCCGCCGGTGTAGAAGTCGAGCTTGCCCTCGGTCAGGTGCAGGATGGCGTCCACCGACTGGTCGAGCAGTTCGCGGTCGTGGCTGATGATCAGGGCGCTATGCGGATACTTCTTCAGGCGAGCCTCGAGCCACAGGGCGCCCTCCATGTCCAGATAGTTGGTCGGCTCGTCCAGCAGCAGCAGGTCGGGCTCGGCGAACAGCGCCGCGGCCATGGCCACCCGCATCCGCCAGCCGCCCGAGAACTCCGCCATCGGCCGATAGAGGTCGTCATTGGAAAAGCCCAGGCCGCTGAGGATTTCCGCCGCGCGGGACGGCGCGCGATCAGCGTCGATCTCGCTCAGCCGGGCGTAGATATCGCCCATGCGCTCGGGCTCGGCGGTTTCCAGTTCGTTCAACAGCGCGGCCCGTTCCAGATCGGCGGCCAGCACCGTCTCCAGCAGCGGAATCGGCGTCGCCTCATGTTCCTGGTCCACCGAGGCGATGCGCGCGGCCTTGGGATAGTCGATATCGCCACCGCCCGCCGAAAGTTGGCCCAGGATCAGCTTGAACAGGGTGGATTTGCCGGCCCCGTTGCGCCCCACCAGCCCGACCTTGGCCCCCACGGGCAGGGTAACGGTCGCGGAATCGAAGAACCGGCGTCCCCAGGCGTCAAAGACCAGATCGTGAATGCGCAGCATGGCGGGAAATCAACCGTGGGGTGGTCTGAAGGACTTTTGCGGGAGCGCCGGCCGCCGCCTTGGCGGAAGCGTCAAGCGTGGCTATAAGCCGCCACCCCAACCTTTCCAACCTTCCCGAGTATCCTCAGCATGACCGAACGCACCTTCTCGATTCTCAAGCCCGACGCCACCAAGCGCAACCTGACCGGCAAGATCAACGCCGTGATCGAGGAAGCGGGCCTGCGGATCGTCGCCCAGCGCCGGATCCGGATGACCCAGGAAGAAGCCGAGGATTTCTACGACGTCCACCGCGAGCGCCCGTTCTATGGCGAGTTGGTGGAGTTCATGATCTCCGAGCCGGTCGTGGTTCAGGTTCTGGAAGGCGACAACGCCGTGGCCCGCTATCGCGACGTGATGGGCGCCACCAACCCCGCCCAGGCCGCCGAAGGCACCATCCGCAAGCTATTCGCCCTCTCGGTCGGCGAGAACTCCGTCCACGGCTCCGACAGCGTAGACAACGCCAAGATCGAAATCGCCCAGTTCTTCGACGAAGCCGACATGGTCGGCTGAGGCTGGTCTGGATCAGGCCGCGGTCAGTTCCCCGCAAACGAACGCTTCTTCCCCCGCCTCGATCAAGGCCGCCAGAACCTCCGGCGCGTCCTCGGGCGCGACGACGAGGATGAAACCGATTCCGCAGTTGAAGGTGCGGCGCAGTTCCTCGTCGGAGACGCCGCCGATCCGTTGCAGCCAGTCGAACACCGGCGTCGTCGTCCACGCCGACCAATCGAATCGCGGCGCCAGGCCCTTGGCGATGGCGCGGGGCGGGTTTTCGATCAGGCCGCCGCCGGTGATGTGGGCGCCGCCCTTGATCCTGCCGGCCTTGGCCAGCGGCAGCACTGATTTCACATAGATCCGCGTCGGCGCCATCAGCGCCTCCGCCAGCGTCGCGCCGGCCTGGAACGGGCAGGGGGCTTGCCAGTCCAGGCCCGAACGCTCGACGATCCGGCGGATCAGCGAATAGCCGTTCGAGTGCGGCCCGGACGAGGCCAGACCGATCATCAGATCGCCAGGCCGCTGGCTCTCCAGCCGGGGCAACACGCCGTCTCGGGCCACGGCGCCCAGGCAGAATCCGGCCAAATCGTAGTCGCCACCGGAGTACATCCCCGGCATCTCCGCCGTTTCGCCCCCCGCCAGAACCGCGCCCGCCAGGCGGCAACCCTCGGCGATACCGGCCACCACCCGCGTCGCCGCCTCCACGTCGAGCTTGCCGGTGGCGAAATAGTCGAGAAACACCAGCGGCTCGGCGCCCTGAGCCAGCAGGTCGTTGACGCACATGGCCACCAGATCGATCCCCACCGTGTCGTGCAGGCCGGTTTCGATGGCGATTTTCAGTTTGGTGCCGACGCCGTCGGTGGTCGAGACAATCAGCGGGTCGTCGTATCCGGCCGCCTTCAGGTCGAACAGAGCGCCAAAGCCGCCAAGCGCCCCGTCGGCGCCAGGACGGCGGGTGGCGCGAGCCAGTGGCTTGATGCGTTCCACCAGAGCCGCGCCGGCGTCGATATCGACGCCGGCCTCGGCATAGGTCAGGCCGTTGGGTCGTTCGGTCATGGCGGCTTGGAAAACTCGCGAAAAAGGGCCTGATTTAAGACATGGACGGGCGGTTTGCCTTGCAGACTCGCCCGGGCGCCGGGCTATAGCTATCCGATGACGACGATTACCACCACCGCCGAGCTCACGGTCTTTTGCGAACGGATACAAGGCTCTCCCTTTGTCGCTGTCGACACCGAGTTCATGCGCGAGACCACCTATTGGCCGAAGCTCTGCCTGATTCAGGCGGCGACCCCAGAGGCGGAGGCGGTGATCGACCCTCTATCGCCCGACATCGACCTGTCGCCGTTCCTGGCGGTGATGGCCGACGAGCGAATCGAAAAGGTGTTTCACGCCGCGCGGCAGGATGTGGAAATCTTCAGCAATCTGGGCGCGATACCCCGGCCGCTGTTCGACACCCAGATCGCCGGCATGGCAGCGGGCTTTGGCGAGCAGATCGCTTATGATGCGCTGGTCCGTCAGATGCTGAAGATCGATCTGGATAAATCCAGCCGTTTCACCGACTGGGCCCGCCGGCCGCTCAGCGAGGCCCAGCTGACCTACGCTCTCGCCGACGTAACCCACCTGGCGCGGCTGTTTCCGATGCTGCGCGGGCGCCTGGAGGAGAGTGGCCGGCTGGCTTGGGTGACCGAGGAAATGCGGGCCATGACCGATCCAGCGCTCTATGACATGGATCCCGAAATCGCCTGGAAGCGCCTGCGTCCCCGCAAACACTCGGCCAAATACCTGGCGGTGTTCCGCGGCGTGGCGGCGTGGCGAGAGCGCACCGCCCAGGCGCGCGACCAGCCCAGGGGGCGAATCCTGAAGGACGAGGCGATCGACGAGCTGGCGACGCAGGTTCCACTCGACGCCGACGGCTTCAACCGCCTGCGATCGGTGCCCAAGGGTTTTTCGGGGTCGAAATTCGGGCCGGAATTGCTTGAAGCTATTAAGGAGGCGGTGAAGAATGCCGACACCTATGCGCCGGTTCTCAACCGGACCGGCCCGCCGCCGTCACCCGCGGCCGGCGCCGTCGTGGAGTTGCTGAAGGTGCTGTTGAAGGCCCGGGCCGAGGATGCCGACGTAGCGTCGAAGCTGATCGCCACCGTCGCCGATCTGGAGAAGATCGCCAACGACGACAACGCCGATTCCCCGGCTCTGCAGGGCTGGCGGCGCGAGGCGTTCGGCGAGGACGCCCTGCGGCTGAAACGCGGCGAACTGGCGCTGGTGCTGGACGGGACGCGGGTCCGGGTGGTGGAGGTCAGACGCGCGCCCAAGGCGACCTGATCCACGCCTCCTGGCGCGCCTAAACCGCCGCCGCCAGCGCCCTGGTCTTCTGCCCGGCCGCCCTGGTCTTGAACGCTCGGCCCAGGAGCGTGGCCAGGGCCTGGCCTCGCTTGGTGGCCGGGTCGCCCAGCAGCACCTGCGCCCATTCATTCTCGGCGTGCAGGGTGACCACGTCGGGCTTGAAGTCCAGCCACGTGCGGCCGAGCAGTTCGGGGCTGCGGCCTGAAATGTCACAGCCCAGCCTGAGCGCGGCCCCGAGGGCTCGGGCGCGCTGCTGACGTTCGGGGCTGAGCAGCCTCGCGACGAGAGCGGAGTTCGGCGGCTGGCCGGAAGCGGTGTGACGCGAGAACGCCGCGCAGGCCAGGAAGGTGCGTTCGGGGTGGTCCAGGCCGGCGATCGGCGATCTCAGCACCTGGTTGAAGACCAGCTCGGCGCGGTGGTCGGGATGCAGCTGGGCGCCCAGTTCGGCAAGGCGCGCCGCCGCCGCCAGCAATACCGGATCGCGTTCGCCAAACAGCGGATCGAGTCTGGCGAACGCCGGCCCCGCCCAGGCCTGCAGGGCCTGTCCCAAGGCTTCCGCCACCGACTGGCGACCGGCCATCGCCGCGCACCCGGCCACCAGCGGGTCCCGAATTTTGACCTCTGGGTCCATGGCCTGCCAGACCAGACCTTCACGCAGGCCGTGGGCCGACATCACCACTCGCTGGATGTCCAGCCGCTCCACCAGAGTCTCCAACACCACCGCGGCGTGGGGCAGGGTCTCCAGTCGGCGTTTGGAGAAGCCGACGATCCGCTCCAGCGAGCCCCTGGACTGCTGGCCGATGAAGCGCGATGCGTCGAGAATGTCCTGCCTGCCGATTTCATATTGATGAACAATTGAAAGAGGATAGTTCGATATTCTCATGTGCAGCAGGGCCAGGTTGCGCCACGCTCCGCCGACCGCGTGCAGGGTGTCCGAGCGGAATACCCTTTCGACGTCCGCAATGTGCCTGATCGCGGCGGCGCGCGTCGCCCCGGCGTCGAACCGGGAGGCGGCGTCCAGGGAAAACGGGCCGAGCGGCAGGGTCACGCCCTGACCCGGGCCGTCGGGTCCCAGGCGCACCAGCTCGAGGCTGGCGCCGCCCAGATCACCCACCAGGCCGGCGGCGTTCGGGGCTCCGGCGATCACCCCCTGGGCCGCGTATCGCGCCTCCTGCTCACCCGTCAGGATCTGGAGCTTGAAACCGGTTTCCCGCTCGACCCGCTCCCTGAACGCGGCGCCATCGACCACCTGCCGCACGGCCGCGGTCGCGGCGGCGAATACCAACCCCGGCCGGCTGGCGTCGACCAGCGCGGCAAAGCGCCTGAGGGCCATGATCGCGGCCTCGGCGCCCTCGGGCGACAGCCGTCCCGTCCGCGCCAGATCCCGTCCAAGCCCGGCCAGCACCTTTTCGTTGAACACGCTCCAGATCGCCCGGCCGTCCAGCCGATAGAGGACGAGGCGTACGGAGTTGCTGCCGACATCGATGACGGCCGCGTCGCTGTGGCTAGGTCTATTTTCGGGGGCCGACATGCTCGAACGCGCGCGGAAGGTCCTTGACCTTGTGTCCCCGCCCCGAGAGGGAAGGGTTGTTCATGAAATATTCGTGGGCGGAAAACGCCCCGATGGCGTTCCAGCCCCGGCTGCGGTGGTAGACGCCGTCGCCGTCGAGCAGCCAGCTTTGGGCCTCGTCGTTGAGGTTGGCCACCATGATCTGTTGCAGGACCTGTTGGTGAACGGTCGGATTTTCGACGGGCGCCATGGCCTCGACCCGCCGGTCCAGATTGCGCTGCATCCAGTCGGCCGAGGAGATGAACAGCTTGGCTTCCTTGGACGGCATCGCCTTGCCGTTGGCGAAGGCGATGATCCGCGAATGCTCGAGGAACCGGCCAATGATGCTCTTCACCCGGATATTGTCCGACAGGCCCTTGATGCCCGGCCGCAGGCAGCAGATGCCGCGAATGATCAGGTCGATCGAGACACCCGCCTGGCTGGCCTCATAGAGTGCGTCGATGATCTCCGGGTGAACCAGGGCGTTCATCTTGGCCCAGATGGCAGCCGGCTTGCCCGCTCTGGCGTTGGCCGCCTCGGTCCCGATCATCCGCAGTAGATCGTGCTTCATGGTGATCGGCGAGTAGGACAGCTTTTCAAGACCCTCGGGGACCGCATAGCCGGTGATATAGTTGAAAAGGCGTCCGGAATCCCGCCCTAGCGCCGGGTCCACGGTGAACAGCGACAGGTCGGTATAAATCTTGGCGGTTATCGGGTGATAATTTCCGGTCCCATAGTGGCAATAGGTCCTGAGGGCGTCACCCTCGCGGCGGACCACCAGCGACAGCTTGGCATGGGTCTTGTACTCCATGAAGCCAAACACGACATAGACACCGGCCCGCTCCATGTCCCGGGCCCATTTCAGGTTGGCCTCCTCGTCGAACCGCGCCTTGATCTCCACCAGGGCGGTGACGTTCTTGCCGCTCTCGGCCGCCTCGATCAGGGCGGCGACGATCGGGCTGTCCTTGGAGGTCCGATAGAGGGTCTGTTTGATCGCCAGAACGTTGGGGTCGCGGGCCGCCTGCAGCAGGAACTGGACGACCGCGTCGAAGCTCTCGAACGGGTGGTGGACCAGGATGTCCTTTTCCCTGATCGCGGCGAAACAATCGCCGCCATGATCCCGAATCCGTTCTGGAAACCGTGCGGTGAAGGTCTTGAATTTCAGCTCGGGGCGGTCGGCTGGAATCAGCTGGTTCATTTCGGCCAGGCCGAGTTTGCCGTCCACTGTCACCACATCCTGGGGATCGGCGTCCAGGCCGTCCAGGATGAACCCGCGCAGATCGTCCGGCATCGAAGCCTCAAGCTTGACGCGCACCACCGAGCCCAGCCGCCGGCGCTTCAGACGGGCCTCGAACTCGCGAACCAGATCCTCGGCCTCTTCCTCGATTTCCACGTCCGAATCGCGGATCAGGCGGAACAGGCCCCGGCTGAGCACGGTGCAACCCGGAAACAGTTTGTCCAGGAACAGGATCAGGAAGCTTTCCAGCGCCACGAACCGTCGCACGGCCTTGCGGCGCCCGGCCTTCGCGACGGGCAGCTCCCAGAACCGCGCGACCTGAGTGGGCACCGGCACCAGGGCGTAGAACTCGGTGTTGTCCGACAGCCGGTGCAGTTTCAGGGCCAGGGAAAAGCCCAGGTTGGGGATGAACGGAAACGGGTGGGCCGGATCGATCGCCAGAGGGGTCAGAACTGGGAAGATGTTGGACAGGAAAATCGCCTCGGCGGCTTTCCTGTCGGTCCTGCCAACATCCTTGGCGTCGAGCAACAGCAGGCCGGCCGCGGCCATCTCCGCCCGCACCTCAACCCATATCCGCTGCTGGGTGGCCATCAACTGACCGGCCTTGATGTCGAGCTCGGTCAACTGCTCGCCGGGTGATAGCCCGTCCTGGCTCAGCACCCGCACGCCCTCGCGCACCTGACCTTTCAGGCCGGCCACCCGGACCATGTAGAACTCATCGAGATTGTTGGCCGAAATCGACAGAAAGCGCAGCCGCTCGAGCAGCGGGTGACGCGGGTTGGTCGCTTCCTCCAGGACCAGGGCGTTGAACGCGAGCCAGGACAGTTCGCGGTTTATGAACCGCTTGGGAGAATCGGCCAGCGGATGGCGGCCAGGCCCGGCTTCAGGCGGCTCGCCCTCGCCCTCCACCCCGGCCGGTAAGGTTTCCAGGGCTGGAAGCATGTCGGGCGTCATGGAGATCGGTTCATCCTCGACCAACGGCGTTTCGTTGTGGCGCACCGGATCGGACGCCGCAAGTCTCACTCAAACAGTTCCACCGTCTTATCGCCGCCATCGAGAATCTCACGAGCAAGCGAGCGGTTGATCTCCCGCCGCGACGCCCCCGCCAATTCGTCCAAGCGCTCCACCAGGACCAGGGCGGCGGGTACGGACCGTTCCATCCGATGAATCAGATAGGTGATCAGGTCCGCGTCGGGTCGGATATGCCGGTCGCGAAAAAACTTCAGCAGAACGCCCTCCAGCACGACATCGTCCGGCGCGCCCATGTCCACCCCGCGAATCGCGTTCAGCCGCGAGCGCAGATCAGGAAGCGTGGCGCCCCAGAGGCGGGGCGACGTTCGCGAGGTCAGCAGCAGGCTGGCGCCCGCCTCGGCGCGGTTGATCAGATGAAACAAGGCGGCGTCGGCCGCACGTCGATCCGCCTCTTCCAGCAGCACCGGACCGACCGGCAGATCGGCGATGTCGATCGCACCGTCTCCAACCACCTGGGCTCCGCTCCCCGCGGCCCAGGCCGAGGCCAAATGGGTTTTGCCTGAACCCTCCGGACCGACCAGGACCACCACACCGCCTGTCCAATCCGGCCAGGCGTCCACGATGGCGACCGCCTCCTGGTTGCAGCCCGATACGACGAACAGCTCGCGATCGAACGAAGGCTCCCGCCTGATCGGCAGACTGAGCTGTATATCGGACCCGCTATGTCGAAAGGATCGCCGCACCGGCGCACCCATAGACCCGAATCGCCCACGGAGCCAAAACCTCTGCTCCAGAGGGGAGGGGGTGCAAAGCTCGAAACCGACCGATAGAGTGACCGCAAAATCCTAGGAGGAAATCGAGTGGTGAAGCCGGAATCTGTGGGTCTGTCATCGTCGCGTCTGGCGACTTTGGACCGGGTGATGAATCAGCGTTACGTGGACGGCGGCTACCTGCCGGGCCTCCTGACCCAGGTCTATCGCAAGGGGGAGTTGGTCCACACCGGCATGGCCGGCCAAATGGATCTTGAGCGCGGCAAACCGATGCGCGAAGACGCTATCTTCCGCATCTATTCGATGACCAAGCCGATCACCTCTGTGGCGCTGATGATGCTGGTCGAAGAGGGTCTGATCGGCCTCGACGATGCGGTCCACACCTACATTCCGTCTTGGAAGAACCTCGGGGTCTATGCCAGCGGCGTCGCTACCCTGCTGCCTGGCCAACCGCCGTCGTTCCTGACCACGCCCCCTCAGAGGCCGATGAAGGTGGTGGATCTGGTCACCCACACCTCCGGCCTGACCTACGGCTTCCTGATGCGGAGCAGCGTCGACGCCGCCTATCGCAAGGCCAAGGTCAACGATTTCCAAACCCCCGGCGGTCTGGAGACGATGATGCAACAGCTGGCCGGCATGCCTCTGGAGTTCTCGCCCGGCACGGCATGGAACTATTCGGTGTCGATCGATGTGATGGGTTATCTGGTCGAGAAGCTGTCCGGCATGAGCTTCGGCGAATTCCTGCGCACCCGGCTGTTCGAGCCGCTGGGCATGACCGACACCGCCTTCCACTGCCCGCCCGAAAAGCTGGATCGGTTCTGTTCCTGTTACTATCCCGGTGAGGACGGCCGGCTGAAACTCCAGGACGACGCGGGCAAGAGCACCTACGCCACGCCGCCATTGCTGGAATCGGGCGGTGGCGGGCTGGTGTCCACAACCCATGACTATATGCGGTTCTGTCGGATGATGTTGCATGGCGGCGCCCTGGACGGGGTTCGTATTCTCAGCCCCAAGACCGTGGCGCTGTTCAGCCTCAACCATCTCGACGGCAACCGCGAACTGGCCGAGATGGCGCCCGCCGGCGCCTTCAGCGAGTCGGGCTATGACGGCATTGGTTTTTCGATCGGTTGCGGAGTCAATATCGATGTGGCCCGCACCCGTCTGCCGGGAACCGTGGGCGAGTATTTCTGGGGCGGCGCCGCCTCGACCGCGTTCTGGATCGATCCCAAGGAGGAGTTGACCGTGGTGTTCATGACCCAAGTCATGGGTAGCGACGCGCGCCTGACCCTTCGCCGCGACCTGCGCACCCTGGTCTATTCGGCGATCACCGAATCGTTTGCCTGAGGTTTCCGGGCGCCAAACGCGATTTGCCGGCTTGCCGATGGCGCGGTTTGCCCATAACTCGCCTGCATGCTCGATGACCTGATAGCCAACAATCGCCTCTGGGCGCGGCGGAAAATCGCCGCCGATCCCGGCTTCTTCAAGCGGCTGGAGGGCCAGCAGGCGCCGGACTATCTGTGGATCGGCTGCTCGGACAGCCGCGTCCCGGCCAATGACATCGTAGGGCTCGATCCCGGGGAGTTATTTGTCCACCGCAACGTCGCCAATCTGGCTCCGCCGCAGGACGCCAACTATCTGTCGGTGCTGCAGTTCGCGGTCGACGTGCTCAAGGTCAAGCACATCCTGGTGGTCGGCCACTACGGTTGTGGTGGCGTCGCGGCGGCGGTGGATGGGCGGCGCCGGGGTTTGGTCGATCACTGGCTGCACCCAATTCCCGAGATCAATCACGATCACCGTGCGGAGCTCGACGCCATCGACGGTCTGGAACGGCGCCTCGACCGGCTCACCGAGCTCAACGTCATGCGTCAGGTGCACAACGTGTCCTCCGATGTGTTCGTCACCGACGCCTGGGCCCGCGGCCAGGAACTGCAGGTTCACGGCTGGGTCTATTCGATCGCCAACGGTCTGGTGACCGACCTCAAGGTCACCGTTTCCGGTCCCGAATAGGTCGATCTTTCGCGGTGGAGCAGGTTATAAGCGGCTAGTATGCCCAGGCTCGCCAGCGCGATCGATCCGAACAGTGAAGGGTTTCTCCGTAACCGGGAGACCAATGTCGCTCTGGCAGCAGATCTACGTGCCCGCGTCGCCGTGGCGGCGCTGGGCGGACCGGCAGCGGCTCGCGACCGGCACGTCAGCCGGGGAAAACTTTTACCCCGACAACGCGTCGAGCGATTGCTGGACCCCGGCTCGCCGTTCCTCGAGATCGGCCAGCTAGCCGCCTGCGATCAATATGATGGCGAGGCGCCAGGCGCCGGGCTGATCACGGGCATCGGTCGGGTGGCGGGCCGCGAGACGCTGATTATCGCCAATGACGCGACGGTCAAGGGCGGCGCCTATTTCCCGATGACGGTGAAGAAACACCTGAGGGCGCAGGAGATCGCGCTGCAGAACCGGCTGCCCTGCGCCTATCTCGTCGACAGCGGCGGCGCGAACCTGCCCCATCAGGCCGAGGTGTTTCCCGACCGGGAGCATTTCGGGCGTATATTCTACAATCAGGCCAGGATGAGCGCTCAGGGCATCGCCCAGATCGCCTGTGTCATGGGCTCCTGCACGGCCGGCGGCGCCTATGTCCCGGCGATGAGCGACGAGACCGTGATCGTGCGTGGGCAAGGAACGATCTTCCTTGGCGGGCCTCCACTGGTGAAGGCCGCGACTGGTGAGATCATCAGCGCCGAGGACCTCGGCGGCGCCGACACCCACGGTCGCCGCAGCGGGGTGGTCGATCACGTGGCGGTCGACGACGAGCATGCGCTCGAGATCGTTCGATCCATCATCGCTAATCTGAACACCAGCAAGCCCGCCTCTCTCGCAATGCGCCCCGCGGAGCCCCCGGCCTATCCGGTCGATGATCTCCATGGGATCGTGCCCGGCGACGTCCGCGCCCCCTATGATGTCCGCGAGGTAATCGCTCGTCTTGTCGACGGATCGCGCTTTGATGAATTCAAGGCGCTCTATGGCGCCACTCTGGTGACCGGTTTTGCGCACATCTGGGGTTATCCCGTCGCCATCCTGGCCAATAACGGGGTGCTGTTTTCCGAAAGCGCCGTCAAAGGCGCGCACTTCATCGAACTGGCCTGCCAGCGCGGGATACCCCTGATCTTTCTTCAGAACATATCGGGGTTCATGGTCGGCGGCGCCTATGAAGCCGGCGGCATCGCCAAGCACGGCGCGAAGCTGGTCACCGCCGTCGCCTGCGCCGAAGTTCCCAAATTTACCGTTATCATCGGCGGTTCCTTCGGGGCGGGAAACTACGGGATGTGCGGTCGCGCCTACAGCCCGAGGTTTCTGTTCACCTGGCCCAATAGCCGCATCAGCGTGATGGGCGGCGAACATGCAGCCAGCGTTCTGGCCACGATCCGCCGGGACGGATTGGAGGGGCGTGGCGAGACCTGGGCGGCCGACGCCGAGGAGGCGTTCAAGACCCCGATCCGTGATCGCTATGAGGCCGAGGGAAATCCCTACCACGCGACTTCCCGCCTCTGGGACGACGGCGTGATCGATCCGGTTCAGACCCGGGACGTGCTGGGCCTCAGCCTGGGCGCCGCCCTGAACGCGCCGATCCCCCCGACGCGTTTCGGCGTGTTTCGAATGTAAGCGATTGAAATCTGGAAACCTTCCCATGCCCAACCCTATCGCCGATCCTCTGGTTGAAGGCGTCGACACGGACTCTCAATCCAGATTGGTGCTGATCGACGCGACACCCGATGGCGTCGCGACGGTCACGATCAACCGGGCCGACCGGAAGAACGCCTTCAACGCCGAGGTGATCAGCGCGCTGCGCGAAGCCTTTGAGACCCTGGAAGGGGCTGACGGGGTTCGCGTGATCTTCGTCAAGGGCGCGGGCGGGACTTTTTCGGCCGGCGCCGACCTTGAGTGGATGCGGGACGCGGCCGATCACACCGAGGCCGATAACCGAGAGGACGCCATGAACATGGCGGCAATGCTGAAGCACCTCTACGATCTGCCGATGCTCACCGTGGCGCTCGTCGAGGGCTCCGCTTTCGGCGGCGGAGCGGGACTTGCGGCGGCCTGTGACATGGCGATCGCCACCGCCCAGGCGCGCTTCGCGTTCTCCGAGGTCAAGCTGGGCCTCGTGGCCGCGACCATCAGCCCTTATGTGATCGCCGCGATCGGATCGCGCCGCGCCCGGGGGCTGTTCGCCCTCGGCCGTGGCTTCGACGCCGTCGCCGCTCGAAACTATGGTCTCGTCGATGAGGTCGTTGCGGATGCCGAGGCGCTGGAGCTCGCGCGACAGGCCATCATTGATGAAATCAAGGCCTGTGCGCCGGGGGCGGTCGGCGAATCAAAACGCCTGGTGGCTCACGTGGCCGGCCGCGTCATCGACCACAACCTGATGGCGGACACCGCACACCGAATCGCCAGGGTCAGGGTCGGTCCGGAAGGGCAGGAGGGGGTCCGCGCCTTCCTGGCTAATCGCAAACCGGCCTGGATGGACCAGACGTGACGCTGGTCACCTCCGTATTGATCGCCAATCGCGGCGAAATCGCCCGGCGAATCATCCGTACCGCGCGGCGTCTGGGAATACGCACCATCGCGGTGTTCTCGGATGCCGATCGCCAGGCGCCGCACGTTTCGGAAGCCGATGAGGCTGTGTTCATAGGGGCCTCGCCCCCTCGGGAAAGCTATCTGGTGGGCGAGACCATCCTGGCCGCCGCCCGCCGGGCCGAAGCCCAGGCAATTCACCCTGGCTATGGCTTTCTCTCGGAAAACGCCGATTTCGCCGAAGCCGTGCAGGCGGCCGGCTTGGTGTGGGTCGGGCCACCACCGGCCGCGATCAGGGCGATGGGGCTCAAGGACGCGGCAAAGCGGTTGATGGCCGCCGCCGGCGTGCCGGTCACGCCGGGCTATCTGGGTGAAGATCAATCGCCCGCGGTGCTGGCCGCACAGGCCGACCTGATCGGCTGGCCGGTCTTGATCAAGGCCGTCGCCGGCGGCGGCGGAAAGGGCATGCGTGCCGTTCATGGGCCAGAGGATTTTCTTGACGCGCTCGCGAGCGCCCGGCGTGAAGCGATGTCGGCCTTCGGCGACGACAGGGTGCTGCTCGAAAAGCTGATTCCATCGCCTCGGCACATCGAGGTGCAGATTTTCGCTGATTCGCACGGCGGCGCGGTCCACCTGTTCGAACGCGACTGTTCGCTCCAGAGGCGTCACCAGAAGGTGATCGAGGAAGCGCCCGCCCCAGGGATGGACGGCGACACCCGCGCCGCCCTGTGCGAGGCGGCCCTGCGCGCCGCTCGGGCGGTCAGCTATGAGGGGGCTGGAACCGTGGAGTTCATTGCCGACGCTTCGGGCGGCCTGCGCGCCGATCGGGTTTGGTTCATGGAGATGAACACCCGGTTGCAAGTCGAACACCCGGTGACCGAAGCCGTAACCGGCATCGATCTGGTGGAGTGGCAGTTGAGAATTGCCTCTGGTGAAGCCTTGCCGTTGGAGCAGGGCGCCATTCGCCTGAACGGGCACGCGATCGAAGCGCGGCTTTACGCCGAGGATCCTCGCCATGGGTTTCTGCCGTCGGTAGGATCACTGGATCACTTCAAGCTGCCGGACGGCGTGCGCGTCGATTCGGGAGTCCAGGCTGGCGGCGCGATCACGCCCTTCTATGATCCGATGATTGCCAAGCTGATCAGTCACGCCGACACGCGCGAGGCCGCGGCATCCCAGCTGGCCGGCGCGGCGCGTGCCGTGGAGATCTGGCCGGTCAAGACCAACGCCGCCTTTCTGGCGCGTTGCATCGCACACCCCGACTTCATCGCGGGCAAGGTCGAGACAAGCTTCATCGAGGCGCGGCTGCAGAATCTTGTCGAAACGTCGGCTCCGGCCATTTCGGCGGGAACCGTTGCGCGCCTGATTCGCTGGGAGGCGCCCGAGACTACCTCCGAAACCCCGTCGCCCTGGGACGCCGGTCATGGATTGGCCGGATTCCGTATGAACGCCGCGCCCGCGCGGACAGCCCGCGTCTATCTCGACGGTCGGGCCATCGACGTCGATCTCGGTCTAAAGCCTGAAGCTGAAGAGGGCGCATTGGTCCGCTTGGCCGGGGAGTGGATAGTGTTCGCGGGCGGAGAGGGGATTCGAGTTTCCCTGACGCGGCCGCCCGAAGCCCAGGGTGGTTTTGGCCTGCTTGATGGGATCGTGCGGACTCCCATGCCCGGGCGTATCGTCAGCGTCGCGGTCGCGGTGGGAGATATGGTGTCCGCCGGCCAGGTTCTGGTGGTTCTCGAAGCCATGAAAATGGAGCACGGCTTGGTCGCGGCGACGGCGGGCCGGATTATGGAGCTTTCCGTGGCTGTCGGCGAGCAGGTAACGGAGGGATTCGCCGTGTGCCGAATCGAGTCCATCGGTCCCGATCATCCTTGAGCCTTCATCTGGTAAAGCTTTGCGTCGGCTGTGACACCGTCGAGGAATTGATCGCGTGGCGCCTACAGACGCGAACGCCGGGCGACCCATGGATTCTCAGAACCCGGCAGACCCCCAAGCGAGCGCTCGAAATGGTCGGTAAGGGCTCCCTCTACCGCGTCTACAAGGGGTTCATCCTTTCCCGGCAACAAATTCTGGCCGTCGACACCATCGGCTCGGGACCTCAACGACGATGCGAAATCCAGTTGGAAGAAACTGTCGTTCTGACGGCGCCCACGCCCAGACGCCCGTTCCAGGGGTGGCGATATCTCGATCCCGGCGACGCGCCCCCCGATCTCCCCCAAAGTGGCGGGGCCGATAGCATGCCGGGTGATTTGGCCAGGCGTCTGCGCGAGATCGGCGCCTGGTAAGGTTCCACGCCGCGCCCTTGCGTGAGGCTCCGGGGCGCCGCATGCACGCCGCTTAGTGGCCTCGTTCACCGCGATTGCGGAGAGGCGATCTTGGAGAGACGGTCCATTGGGTCAACCGCGCATCATCGTTATTGGCAACGAGAAAGGCGGAGCGGGAAAGTCGACCATAGCCGTGCATGTCATCACCGCCCTTCTGCATGAGGGCGCCCGCGTGGCGGTCGTCGATCTGGATATCCGCCAGCAATCCACCGGCCATTTCTTCGCGAGCCGGCGCGCCTGGACGACCGCACAGGCAACGCCATTGCCGGAGCCCGACGTGCTGTCGGTCGCCAACGCCGGCGCCCTGGAGGAGGCGCTCGGCCAGGACGCCGACTATGTCGTCGTCGATACCCCGGGCGCCGATACGGAACTTTCGAGGCAGGCGCATGGCGCCGCCGATCTCATCGTGACGCCTATGAACGACAGTTTTGTTGACTTCGACATGATCGGTGTCGTCGATCCTGTAACCCTGGCCGTGCTGAGACCCAGTCTCTATGCGATGAGCGTGTGGGACGCGCGTAAGTCGCGCGCCGCCCAGCACGGACGTTCCATTGACTGGGTGATACTCCGCAATCGCCTGGCTACTTTTGAGGCCAGGAATCGCAAGCGAATCGACGAGCGGCTCGCCGCCTTGTCCAGGCGGGCTGGTTTCCGGGCCGTGGCCGGCTTGCGGGATCGGGTCATCTATCGCGAATTGTTTCCATTTGGCCTGACGGTCAACGACCTCTCCGCGAAAATCAGGCCGGTCCAGGTGTCTCTCGCCCACGTCGCCGCCCGCCAGGAGCTGAGGGTCCTGATGAGTGACCTCGGTCTGGTGAACGCGCCTCCAGATGCGAGCTAGGCCGTGATGTTCCTCTTCGTTCTCATTGGGCTTGGCGTTCTGGGTCTGTTGGTATGGGTAGGAAGGCGGCCGTCCCGCCTCTCTGGTACTGGAAGGCTCCTCAGCACCCTCTTCGCCGCCCTCGCCGCCGTAGCGGCGGTGGTCGTCGCTCTCAGAGGTGGGTGGATCCCCAGTCTTGTCCTGGTCGCCGCTTCGGCCTTCCTTGGGCAAGCGGCGAGGCAGAGCGGGCCAGCGAGCCGTGGCGACGCAGCTTCGCCGATGAGCGCCCACGAGGCGCGGACGATTCTCGGAGTGGATGAAACCGCCGACCACGCTCAGGTCACGGCGGCTTATCGCCGCCTTATGCAGCGCGCCCACCCAGACCATGGCGGAACCGCCGGCTTGGCCGCGCAAATCAACGCCGCGAGAGATCGCCTTCTTGGAAGGGGAGGGACCGTTTAGGTCCGATCACCCTAAGCCCGATCGCTGGCCACGCAGGGCATGCCCCGGTTCTTGACCGCGGAGCAGGTTTGTTTCGCCGCGACTTCGGTCATGCCTGAAAACTTTGCCCGATAGGGGCGGCGGCGGCCATCGACTGAACCCTGCGCGCTATCCAGAACACCGGCGAACTTGCGTGAAACCGCATTGAGTTGGATATGCGCGGCTTTGCGGCTTCGGAACTCACCGACCTGAACCCACCAATTGCGCGAGACCCCAGAATGAGCCGCCACCCTGGGCATGGCGTTGGACACGGTCAGCGGCGCGTTTTGCGCCGTGGTTTTTGTCAGAACGACATCAATCGGATCGCTGTCGATCTCACGGCGGGTGATTCCGTGTGAGGTGATCAGTCCCCGACCGCCATTTTCAAAATAGGTCTGAGTCGCCAGAATCTTCTCTCCCCGGTCCCGACGATCCTCGATGTCGAAACCGGTAAGCAGCAAACCCTCGACATTGGCGTTTCTAACGCCTCCGGACGAACTGCCCATCACCACGGCGATCAAACGGTGACCGTTGCGCATCGCCGACGCCGCAAGATTGAAGCCGGCCGCATTGGTGAAACCTGTCTTCAACCCATCGACGCCTGGCATTTTCCCTAACAGGTGGTTGGTGTTGTACATCGTCCGGCCACGATAGGTAAATTCCTCTTGGCTGAAGAATTTATAATATTGTGGATAGTCACGAAGCACAGCGCGCGCCAGAATCGCCAGATCGTGGGCGCTCGAAAGCTGACGGTTGTCTGGAAGTCCATTCGGATTCACATAGCGCGTGTTAGTCATCCCCAGCTGTTGTGCTTTCAGGGTCATCAGGTCCGCGAATCGCGATGAGGTGCCGCCAACTTTCTCCGCGATGGCGATAGCCATGTCGTTGGCCGAATGAACAGCCATCGCGTGCAGGGCGTCTTCCACCGATATGGTCTCGCCGGCCCTCAGCCCCAGCTTCGTCGCCGGCTGAGCCGCGGCCAGGGGAGAGACCACGATCATGTCATTGAGGTGAAGTCGGCCCGAGGCCAGGGCGTCAAACGCCAGATACATGGTCATCACCTTGGTGACCGAGGCGGGGTATCGTGGGCTGTCCGCCCGTTCCGCGAAAAGCACTTCCCCAGTACGAGCATCCATCACGATGGCTGTGTTTTTGGGTTCACCCCCGACGATTGGGTTGGAGACAAGGTGCGCGCGAGGATGATGGTGGCCGCGGGCGAGAGCGTTCGATGGTTGGATCGCCACACAGAAAGCTGCGAAGGCGACCAGCATTCCAGTGACGAGGCGTCGGACTGGCTCGGTCATGGGTGGGCTCCGGTCACTGCGGGGTTCGGCGAACGTGGCGGCCATCTCTCAAGCGATGACTATGCTCCTAACGTTGTTTCGCGAAGGTAAACAAGTGCTAAGGACGTCGCACCCCCTGAGCGTCGGCGATCTGGCCCGCAAAAATGCTGCGGTGCACAATAAATGTTTTGACTTTTGCACCGCAGCATGAAACTAGGATCGCATTGTCTCGGACTTGCACCCGACGAGCCGGTAAGCTCGATCCCGCGATCCGGGACCCCAGGAAACCCAACCCACGGAGCCTCCAATGTCCACCCCGACCGAAGTCAAGACACCCTACGACTACTTCACCGCCGGAAATCACGCTTTCAAGGAAAGCTTTGAGAAATCCATCGCGGCGCTGACCGAAATGAATGCCCATTCGAAAAAGAATCTTGAGGCGCTTGTCGCTTCGATGACGGCCGCCGCGAAGGGCGCCGAGACCATGGGCGCCCGCGCCATGGCCTTCTCGAAGAAGTCCGTCGAAGGTCAGGTCGCCGCCGCCAAGGCCTTGACCGCCGCCAAGAGCATCCAGGAAGCTGTCGAGCTTCAAACCGGCTTCGCCAAGACCGCTTTCGAGACCTATGTGGCTGAAGTCACCGAAATCTCCGAAATCACCTCGGCCTCCGTCAAGAGCATGATGTCGCCGATCAACGAGCGCGTCACCGCTCTCGTTGAACGGGTTCAATCAGCCCGGTAGGACCCCACCCGGTTCGCGTTGGCGGGCCGAGTTGAAAAGACAACGAGACTCGGATGGGCCAGCGACCTTCCGTGCGCCTGTGGCGGCGCGCCTGCGCCTTCCCTGCGAGGTAGCGAAGCGCTAGAAGCGTCGACATGGCATCGCCCAACTCACGACTTGAAGCGCTCAATATCGTCTTGCCCAACCCGGTGGCGCCGGTGGCGAACTACGTGCCTTTTGTGCGGCATGGCGACCTCATCCACATTTCGGGCCAGGTATCCCTCGACGCTCAGGGCGGTATTCGCGGGACCGTCGGAGAGGATGTCGATCTTGAACGCGGCCAGCTGGCCGCGCGCCTGTGTGGGCTCAATCTGATCGCTCAAATGAAGGCCGCTTGCGATGGCGATCTTTCGCGGGTGCGGCGGATTGTGAAGCTCGGTGGCTTCGTTCAAGCGGGTCCCACATTTTTCGATATACCGAAAGTTATCAACGGCGCGTCGGATTTGATGGTCGATGTCTTTGGTGATCTCGGTCGCCATGCCCGATCGGCGGTGGGCGTATTCCGTCTTCCGCTGAACTTCGCCGTTGAGGTCGACGCCATCATCGAGGCGCCATGAGGGATGTGTTCGGCGAAGCCTGGGATCGGTTGTTCGGTCCTCCCGTCGCCCACAGAGGCCTATGGTCGCTTGACGGCCCCCCCGAAAATTCCCTCGGCGCGTATCAGGCAGCCTGCGCCGCAGGCTACGGCATAGAACTTGACGTCCAGATAAGCGCCGACGGCGAAGCGATGGTTTTTCACGACGCCCATCTGAAACGCATGACCGGCCACGACGGTCGTCTTTGCGATCACAGCGCCGCCGATCTGCGGCGGATGCGGCTGGCGGGAACCGACGAAACCATTCCAACCCTCGCCGAGGCGCTGACCGAGGTTGGACGGCGCGCCATGGTCCACATCGAGATCAAGATTCCGTTTGGTGAAGTCGGGCCGCTGGAACGCCGAGTTTGCGAGGTGCTGATCGATCACAATGGTCCGACCAGCGTCATTGGCTTTAATCCGTATTCGCATGCCTGGTTCGCTGATCACCATCCCAAGATTCTCCGGGGACTCGACAGCTACAGCTACACGGGCGCCGACGCCCGTCACATCGCCCCTGACGTGCGCAAGCGCTACGCTCAATTGGGTCATGTCCAGATCGCCAGGCCCCACTTCCTGGCGCTCAGTCTCGACATGCTGCCGAACGTCAAAGCAGACGCCTTTCGGCGGGCCGGAATGCCGATCCTGGCCTGGACCGTTCGCGCGCCCGCGCAATGGGACGCGGTCAAGGCGTCATGCGACAACCTGATCTTCGAGGGCTTTGCGGCGTGACAGGTCTCAAGGCTGCGGTTGGTGTCCACCGCAGGATCGCTGAGATTGGCCGAAAGGCCTGGGATGCCTGCGCCGCCAGTCCCGACTATGCGAGAAATCCGTTTGTATCCTATGACTTCCTCGATTGTCTTGAGGAGTCCGGATGCGCCGTGGAACGGGCCGGGTGGGGGCCACAGCATCTGACGGTGCGCGATGACCGGGGTGACGTAGCGGCGGTGATGCCGCTATATCTAAAGTCGCACAGCCAGGGCGAATATATTTTCGATCATGCCTGGGCCGACGCCTATGAGCGCGCCGGCGGCCGATATTATCCCAAGCTCGTCGCGGCTTCCCCATTCTCACCGGTGACGGGTCCGAGATTACTGGCTCGGCCGGACGTTGATCGCGATGCGGCTAGGGAAATATTGCTCGATGGGGCGCTTCTGCTCTGTGACCGGGGCCGGATAGCGACCGTTGGCGTCAATTTTCCGACCGCCGAAGAATGGCGATTCCTTGGAAACCGGGGACTGCTGCAAAGGCAGAATCAGCAGTACCACTGGTTGAATCCCGGCTATGGCGGTTTTGACGACTTTCTGGCGGCCCTATCCTCGGGTAGGCGCAAGACAATTCGCCGGGAACGCCGTGACGCGGTGGTGGGCCTGGAAATCGAACTTCTGACCGGCCGGGATCTGAAGGAGGAGCATTGGGACGCCTTCTTCGGCTTCTACATGGACACCGGCTCGCGGAAGTGGGGTCAACCCTATCTCAACCGACGTTTTTTTTCTCTGCTCGGTGAGAGAATGGGAGACCGCGTGCTTCTGATCATGGCCAAAAAGGACGGTCGCTGGATCGCCGGAGCGCTCAACCTGATCGGCGACGATTGTCTCTATGGTCGAAACTGGGGCTGCCTCGAGGACGTCCGGTTCCTGCATTTTGAGCTGTGCTATTATCAAGCCATCGAATGGGCCATCAATCATCGACTGGCCCGCGTCGAGGCTGGCGCGCAGGGCCAGCACAAGATCGCGCGAGGCTATCTTCCAACGCCAGTCTACTCCGCTCACTATATCGCCGACCCCGCGTTGCGTGCGCCGGTGGCTCGCTTCCTCGAACAGGAGCGCAACGCCGTGCAGGGCGAGATGGACTGGTTGGCGGAGGAATATTCGCCGTTTCGGCAGGTCGGTTAAAATCTTTCGAAACGGATCAGGCGCCGCTCCAAGCCACCGCCAGGGCGTTTCGGGCGACGCCTTGCACATCCTCGGGCGTGGCAAGCATGATCTGGGCGGTAAGTCGTTCGGACCACGATTGCGATCGCCGGGCGGCCAGGCCCACAGCGAGATCGACGGGCGCCGCCACGCCGAGCAGAGCGGTCCCGCCCTTTGTCGGGCGAAGCGCCGCGAACTGCACCTTGCGAGACCAGGCTGTGTAGCCGCGTCGAGCGGTTCTGGTGACATCGCCGAGCCTCATCGCCTCTCTGTCCAGAGCTTCGAATATCGCGCGGCTGCCGGGATCGGACCACAGGCTGTCGACAAGCTCGCCCGCATCGTCCCACCCCATCGCGGATGGAAACGCCGCGTCAAGCACCTGGGAGGCCCGATTCTGCAGCAGCCCGTGGGTCTCCTTGAACCATTTCAGCCGAGCGCGATGGCCGGTCTCCGGACAGGTTTTGGCGATCTCGACCCAATCGGCCAGGGACTTGCCGGTGTCCCGCTCCAAACCTTGCATGACGGAAGCGAACCACTTTCGCTGGCGCTCGGTGAGATTGTCGTCACGCATGGCTCCCTCCAGACCACTTTGTTAGGCCAGACCACTTTGTTAGGAGTGCATCATAACTGAAAAGGGCGCGACCATGAGTCTCGATGGCGTTTACGATGAGCAAAACATCTTCGCCAGGATTCTGCGAGGCGAGGTTCCGGCGGCGAGAATCTGCGAGGACGACGCCACCCTTGCTTTCATGGACGTCTTTCCCCAGTCCCGCGGTCACGCCCTGGTCATCCACCGCACCTCCAAAGCCCGCAACCTGCTTGAGGTTAATTCAGAGGATCTCCGCGCGGTCATGGGCGCCGTACAACGCGTGACCCGCGCGGTGAGCGCCGCCCTGGCTCCGGACGGTATCGTGATCAGTCAGTTCAACGGCGCCCCCGCGGGGCAGACGATCTTCCACCTGCATGTCCATATCATTCCCCGGTGGAACGACGTGCCACTTGGACGCCACGGCGCCGGCGGCATGGCCGATTTTCAAAGCCTCGCCAAGCTGGCCGGCGAAATCACCGCCCATCTCGCTCCGTGAGGCCGCATCTCGCGGTAAGCTATTCCGCCAGTGCGGGCTCCTGGGCGTCGGAGGCGTCCTTGTCGGTGGCGGAGATCGGCGGCGGTGATTTGGCGTCGAATTCGAACGCCAGTTTGCCGTCGGCCAGGATGACCTTCACGTGGCCGCCCTTGGCCAATCGTCCGAACAGGATGTCGTCGGCCAGGGGGCGCTTGATCTGTTCCTGAATGACCCGGCCGAGGGGGCGGGCGCCATAGAGTTCGTCGAAGCCGTTCTTGGCCAGCCAGTCGATGGCTTCGTCGGAGGTCTCGATGGTCACGTGGCGATCGGCCAGCTGGGCTTCGAGCTGCAGGATGAACTTCTGCACCACCATCCGAATCACCTCGGGCGTCAGAGACTTGAACGCCACGATCGCGTCGAGCCGATTGCGGAATTCCGGTGTGAAGAGCTTCTTGATCGCTTCCTCGTCCTGGTTTTCCATCTTCCCGCGGCCGAAACCGATCGAGTTTCGCTGAGCGTCGGAGGCGCCGGCGTTGGTGGTCATGATCAGGACGATGTTCCTGAAATCCACCTTCTTGCCATTGGCGTCGGTCAGCGTGCCGTGATCCATGACCTGAAGCAGGATATTGTAGACATCCTGGTGGGCCTTTTCGATCTCGTCGAGCAGCACCACGGCGTGTGGATGCTGGTCAACGGCGTCGGTCAGCAGTCCGCCCTGATCAAAACCGACATAGCCGGGAGGCGCGCCGATCAGGCGGCTGACTGTATGGCGCTCCATATATTCGCTCATGTCGAAGCGCAGCAGCTCTATGCCGAGCGTCAACGCCAGTTGCCGCACTGTCTCGGTCTTGCCGGTGCCGGTCGGCCCGGAGAACAGGTAGCAGCCGATCGGCTTGTTGGGTTCACGCAGACCCGCACGCGCCATCTTCATCGACGAGGCCAGCTGATGGATGGCGTCCTCCTGGCCGAACACCGCGGTCTTGAGGTCGGATTCCAGCTGCCGAAGCGATTCGGTGTCGGATTTGGAAACCGATTTGGGCGGAATCCGCGCGATCTTGGACACTACGATCTCGACTTCCTTCAGGCCGATTACCTTTTTACGGCGGCCTTCGGGCAACAGCATCTGTGAGGCCCCGGCCTCGTCGATGACGTCGATGGCCTTGTCGGGCAGTTTGCGATCGGTGATGTATTTGTCCGCCAGTTCGACGGCCGCGCGAATAGCCTCGCCAGTATACTTGAGTTTGTGGAATTCCTCATAATAGGTCTTCAGGCCTTTGAGGATCTTGATGGTGTCTTCCACCGAGGGTTCGTTGACGTCGATCTTCTGGAACCGGCGCACGAGCGCGCGGTCTTTTTCAAAGTGCTGGCGGAATTCCTTATAGGTCGTCGATCCCATGCACCGAAGCGTGCCGGAGGCCAGGGCGGGCTTCAACAAGTTCGAGGCGTCCATGGCCCCTCCGCTGGTGGCGCCCGCGCCGATCACGGTGTGGATCTCGTCAATGAACAGAATGGCGTTGTCGTGGTTCTCGAGTTCCTTGATGACCTGCTTCACCCGCTCCTCGAAATCACCCCGATAGCGCGTTCCGGCGAGCAAAGAGCCCATATCGAGGCTGAAAATCGTGGCCTTCGCCAAGACGTCGGGCACCTGGTGATCGACGATCTTTCGGGCCAGACCCTCGGCGATGGCGGTCTTGCCCACGCCAGGGTCGCCGACCAATAGGGGATTGTTCTTGGTCCGGCGGCAGAGGATCTGAATGCAGCGATCAACCTCGTTCGTGCGGCCGATCAGCGGATCGACCTTGCCCTGCCGGGCCTTTTCGTTGAGATTTATGCAATAGGCTTCAAGCGCTTCGCCGCCCGTCTTCACCGGAGGTTTCTCTTCTTCCTCCACGGCGCCTTTGGTGGGCCGGGTCTCGGAAGCGCCGGCTTTCTTGGCGATGCCGTGAGCGATGAAATTGACCGCGTCATATCGGGTCATTTCCTGCTGCTGCAGGAAATAGGCGGCATGGCTCTCGCGCTCCGAAAAGATCGCCACCAGCACGTTGGCGCCGGTCACGTCGTCGCGCCCGGAGGATTGAACGTGAATAACCGCCCGCTGAATGACCCGCTGGAACCCGGCGGTCGGCTTGGCGTCTTCGCCATCGTCGACGATCAGAGATTTCAGGTCGGTATCCACGTACTGACTCAGGCTCTTTTTAAGAGCCGGCAGGTCGACGTCGCATGCCTTCATGACACCGGCCGCGTCGGTATCGTCGATCAGCGACAGGAGAAGGTGCTCAAGCGTCGCGTATTCGTGCTTTCGCTGGTTCGCGAAGGCGACGGCGCGGTGCAAGGATTCTTCGAGGTTACGGGAGAACGATGGCAATGGGGGCCTCTCAATCCTTTTCCATGGTGCATTGGAGCGGGTGCTGGTGGCGTCTGGCGGTCTCGATCACTTGCGCGACCTTTGTCTCGGCGACTTCAAACGTAAAGACTCCGCATACGCCGACGCCGTTCTGATGGACGTGCAGCATAATTTTAAGCGCGGCTTCTCTGGATTTGTTAAAAAATCGCTCAAGGATATAGGTCACGAACTCCATCGGTGTGTAGTCGTCGTTGAGAATCAACACACGGTACATTGAAGGCTTCTGGGTCTTGGTCTTCGTCTGAGTGACGACGGCCGTCCCGACGCCTATGGTCGAATTTCCTTGCTGCTTGTCCGCCACGACAGCTCTCCAACGCGGGGGCGAGCGCCCGCAATCCGATTAGATATGGAAACTTGCGCGCATTGGAAGGCCCCATTCGCGGGCAATGCCGTTCAACGGTGGAAAGATCGCATTTCAGGCGGGTGTCTGGGTTAATGACGGCCGGGATTTGGCCTGTTGCGCCCAAAAGCCGCGACCTTTGACCACGGCGCCGCTGGTCAGACCTTGAGGTTCAGGGCCGCCGCGATCGCAACGGCCAGGTCGGGCCAATGATCGAAGCGTTGATGACGATCGGGCGCGGACGGCGCGAACGGGCGCAGACGGTGGTCGGCGACCGATTGGAACCTGTGCACTCCAGGCGCTTCCTGCTCGACGGAATCCAGATTGGGCAGAAGATCGTCGATGAACGCCGTGCTCAGCCGCGTGCGCCCCGCCATCGCCGCCACCGCACGCCCCTTCGGCCCCGCGCCGATGACAAGCGGGTAGGGCAGGCCGTTGTCGATCAGCCAGCGGGCCCTGGCGGGCCTGCCGTGGGGCGGAGCATTGGTGAGAATTACGACGGTGGCGTTGTCGGCCAGTGCGGCCAGGGCCTCGGGAGCGCCGGGTGCAACCTCCATCAGCTGGGGGTTGCACTCAAAAAAGGCGTCGAACAGCTTCCTGCCATCCTTGATGTCGAGGTGGGTGGTCGCGCCCGGTCGGTAGATATTTTGAAACAGGGCGAAGCGATCGATCCGCATTTCCAGTCCGTGGGTCCCGACGAACTGCTCGAACCCGCGCACGAACAGGCCCAGGACCTCGTCCACATCCACCACGATCAATGGCCGATCGGGATCGATACGGAGGCCAAAGACTTCCGGTGGGAGTGGTGTGGCGTTCATGGCCGCCTCCCGTGGGCTAACGTCGGCTTAAGGATATTGCGGTCAGTAGCGTCCTGGAAGTTGTTTCGGGCGAATCGCATGGCCAAAACCGTCCTCATTGTCGAGGATAACGAGCTGAACATGAAGCTCTTTCGCGACCTGATCGAATCGCTTGGATACGAGACTCTGCGCACGGGCGAAGGTCTAGCCGCCTTCAAGCTCGCCCGGGAACACCGGCCGGACCTGATTCTGATGGATATTCAGCTCCCCGCCATGTCCGGTCTCGAGGTTACGCGCTGGCTGAAGGAGGACGCCGACCTGGCAGCGATACCCGTTGTGGCGATCACGGCTTTTGCTATGCGGGGCGACGAGGAGCGAATCCGCGACGGAGGTTGCGTGGCCTATATAGCCAAGCCGATTTCCGTTTCGGGTTTTCTCGACACGATGAGACGGTTCCTGGCCTGACCCGTCTTCTGGCCTAACCCGTCTTCTGGCCCGCCTGGGCGGGCGGGTGTCGGATTATTTGATCTTGCCTTCGCGGAATTGCACGTGCTTGCGAACCACGGGATCGTATTTCTTGACCACCATCTTTTCGGTCATGGTGCGGGCGTTCTTCTTGGTGACATAGAAGAAGCCGGTGTCCGCCGTCGAATTGAGGCGAATCTTAATCGAAGCCGGTTTGGCCATGGCGAGTTACGTCCTGATAGCGCGCGGCGTGGCGGCTGGAAATTAGAGAGCGGCGGAACATACGGATAGCGCGCCCGATGTCAATGTTCGTCCAAAATGGGTTCGTCGCAAATGGATTCGTCAGAGGTGGATCAGTTGCTGGCGCCCGCGCGCGAAGCGCAGTGAAGGCGCCGGCCTGGTCGGATCGGCCAGGCGCAACGGTATTTCCCGCAGCACGAAGCGGGTGACGCTGGGCAGATCGAGCTTCAGGGCTTCCTCGAGCTCGACCCAGGCGATCTCGTCCAGTTCGCCGCAATCGGCCTGGCGCTCGAGGCTGATCAGGCGATCGGCCTCGGCCATGAAGAAACGGGCGTCGAAGCGCTTGGGCGACGCGGCCGGGGTGATGGCGCGGGCGACGAACTCAAGGGCGTCGAGATCGGGCAGGGCGCCCTGGGCGAGGAACTCCCGCCAGGGTCCGTTGCCGGGGCGCGGCGGCGCGGGCCTCGCCAGCAGCAGGCCCACTTCCTCGAAGGTCTCGCGCACCGCCGCCAGGGCAAGCGCCCGGCAGCGCGACGGCGGAGCCGTCTTGCCCAGCCGCGCCGCCACGTCGTGCTGTAGATCGGTGGCGTAGGGCGCGTGAAAATCCGCCCTGTCGATCCGCCCGCCGGGGAACACCCACTTGCCCGGCATGAAATTGTGCCCGCCGTTGCGCCGCCCCATAAGGACCCGCGGCTGGGCGGCGGTGCGATTGATGATGATCAGGGTCGCGGCGTCACGGGGTTTAACAGGCCGCTTCCCCGCCCGGAGCGGGTCCGGCCTGGGGGAATCGACATCTTCAAAGGCGTCGTTGGTCATGGCGCGACATTAGTCTGGCCCATGGGAGGGATGAAAGTCTGCCCTAGGGGCAGGGCCGCGCAATCCTCTATCGCCGCCGCCCGGGCTTGCCAGGACGACCACCCGGTTTGCCCCGGCCGCGCAGGCCCAGCCGGGGTTTGGGGGCGCTCTTGTCGGCGGCTTCAGGCTCGCTGAGCATCTCCAGCAACAGTCCGCCGGTAATCGGGGTGGCTTCCCTCAGTTTCACCGAAACCTGGCGCCCAAGCCGCCAGCGCGCGCCGGTGCGTTCTCCGATCAGGGCGTGCAGATGATCGTCGTGAATGAAATATTCGTCGCCCAAGCTGGAAACCGGGACCAGTCCGTCGGCGCCGGTCTCATTGAGCCGCACGAACAGGCCAAACCGGGTGACCCCCGTTATGCGGCCCTCGAAGGTCGCGCCCACCTTGTCCTCCAGGAACGCCGCCACATAGCGGTCGATGGCGTCGCGTTCGGCCGCCATCGCCCGGCGCTCGGCGACGGTGATATGTTCGGCGGTGTCCTTGAGGTGGGCGATATCGTTGTCGCTCAGCCCGTCGTCGCCAAGACTCAGCGCGCGGATCAGAGCCCGATGGACGACCAGGTCGGCATAGCGCCGGATCGGCGAGGTGAAGTGCGCGTAGCGGTCCAGATTGAGCCCGAAGTGACCGATGTTCTCGGCGGAATAGATCGCCTGCATCTGGGTGCGCAGCACCACCTCATTGACGATCTCGCCGTGAGGACCGCCGCGCGTCTCGTCCAGAAGACGGTTGAAGCGATCGGTGCGCGCTGGCTCTCCCTTGTTCCAGGGCATGCCCACGGTGGCGAGAAAGTCCGCCAGCGCCTGCAACTTTTCGGCGCTGGGTGTGTCGTGAACGCGATAGATCAACGGTGTCCGGCGTTGTTCGAGGGTTTCGGCCGCGCTGACATTGGCCTGGATCATGAATTCTTCGATCAATTTGTGCGCTTCGAGCGAGCGGCGCGGCGTGATGGCCGCCACCTCGCCGTCCGGGTTCAGCTGGATTCGGCGTTCGACCGACTCGATATCCAGTGGTGAGCGGCGGTCCCGTCCCGCCTTGAGCACGGCGTAGGCGGCCCACAGGGGCTTCAGGACCGGCTCGAGCAAGGGGCCGCTGGCGTCGTCGGGCTGGCCGTCGATCGCCGCCTGCGCCTGTTCGTAGGACAGCTTGGCCGCCGATCGCATCAGCCCGCGCACGAACCGGTGGACGCGCTTGCGGCCGTCGGCGCCGAACACCATCCGCGCCGCCATGCAGGCCCGCGCCTCGCCCTGTTTCAAAGAGCACAGTCCGGCCGACAGCCGTTCGGGCAGCATCGGCTCAACCCGGTCGGGGAAATACACGCTGTTGCCCTTTTCTCGCGCCTCGCTGTCGAGGGCGGAGCCCGGGCGCACATAGGCGGCTACATCGGCGATCGCGACCCAGACGATCCAACCACCGGGATTGGCGGGATCGTCGTCAGGCTCGGCGTAGACCGCGTCGTCGTGGTCTCGGGCGTCCGCCGGGTCGATGGTGATCAGCGGCAGATCGCGCAGGTCCGTGCGAGCCTTTAGGGTCGGCGCTTCGGCGGCCAGGGCTTCGGCCTCGACGGCGTCGGAGAAGCCGGTCGGCAGGCCGTGGGTGTGTATCGCCACCAGTGACGCCGCGCGCGGATCGTCCTCCCGGCCCACGACCTCCAGCACCTTGCCCCTTCGGGGGCCATGCGGCCGGTCGGCGGAGCCGCCGACTTGGGCCAGAACCAGATCGCCGTCGCGCAGGTCGGCGCCTTCGGCGTCGGTCAGGATCAGGCTCTCCTTCGACCGCCGATCCACCGGTTCGACGCGGATTTCCCGTCGGGATTTTCGCACCACGCCCAGCACGCGATGCGCGCTCTGGCCAAGTCGCTTGATCAGCCGCGCTTCGCGTTCGCCCGATTCAACGGTTTCGAATCGCACCAGCAACCGGTCGCCCAGACCCGGCGCTCCGGCCTTGATCTCGTCCTGACCGGGAGCAAGACGGATCGCTGGCGAATCCCGCGCGGCTTTGAGCAGACGGACATAGAGGTCGCCGTCCGCGTCGCGCTCGATCACATCCACCACGCCCACGGGCGGCATCGCCTCGGCGTCAAAGCGTGTCTTGCGGGCGGGTGGGGCTCGCCGACGTCCAGGCGGGCGGGGTTTGGCCATGGTCAGGCCGGACTACGCCGGATTTCGCTCGGAGGCGATCGAGTCAAGAAACCTTCTTCCGCGCCGCCGGGGTTTTCGCGGCGGCGCGCTTAGGTTTGGCGGCGGCCTTCGGCTTTGCCGCCGCCGCAGCGCGCTTGACGGGCTTCTTCTTGCCGCCGGGCTGCGCCTCCCGGGCGGCGATCAGGGCCACGGCCTCCTCCAGGGTCAGCAGAAGAGGATCGGCACCCTTGGGCACGTTGGCGTTGGTGGCCTCGTGCTTGATGTAGGGACCATAACGGCCTGCCAGCACCTTCACCGGCTTGCCACTCACCGGGTGCGCGCCGAGTTCCTTCAACGCCGCCGAAACCTCACCGCTTCGGCCACCACGCCCGGCCTTCTTTTCAGCCAAGACCACGACCGCGCGGTTCAGCCCCACTTCAAACACCTCGTCGGCGTTGGTCAGGTTGGCGTAGGCGCCGCCGTGCTGAACGTAGGGTCCATAGCGACCGATGCCGGCCAGGATCATGCCGCCGTCTTCCGGGTGTGCGCCGACTTCTCGAGGAAGGCTGAGCAGACGCAGCGCCTTGTCAAGGTCGATGCCGGCCGGTGGCCAGTCCTTGGGTAGGCTGGCGCGTTTGGGCTTGTCCGCCACCTGTTCCACATAGGGGCCAAATCGGCCGTTCTTCAGCCAGATCGCCGCGCCGGTGGCCGGATCGATGCCCAGTTCCCGATCGCCGGGCGTCTGGTTTTCGTCGCCTTCCGACGAGGCGATCGGCCGGGTGAATTTGCATTCCGGATAGTTCGAACAGCCGATGAAGGCGCCATAGCGTCCCGTCTTCAGCGACAGCCGGCCCTCGCCGCAGCTTGGACAGCCCCGAGGGTCCGTACCGTCGGCCTTGGCGGGAAAGATGTGCGGCCCCAGCGCCTCATTAAGCGAGTCCAGGATCTGGGTGGTGCGCAACTCACCGATTTCACCGACCGCGGCATGGAAATCCGTCCAGAACTCTCTCAGCAGCGCCTTCCAGTTCAGGTCGCCGGCCGAAACCAGATCAAGCTTTTCCTCGAGACCGGCGGTGAAGTCGTATTCAACATAGCGTTTGAAGAACTGTTCGAGAAAGGCGGTGACTAGGCGACCGGCGTCCTCGGGAACGAACCGGTTTTTGTCCATCCGCGCATAGCCGCGGTCGCGCAACACCGTCAGGATCGAGGCGTAGGTGGAGGGGCGGCCGATGCCCAGCTCCTCCATCTTCTTCACCAGGCTGGCTTCGGAATAGCGCGGCGGCGGTTCGGTGAAATGCTGATCGGCGCGGGCGTCGAGCACCTTGGCGTCAGCGCCTTCCTTGACTGGCGGTAGCCGTCCGCCATCCTCGCCATCAGCCAGGGCGGCCGCGTCGTCGCGGCCTTCCTCGTAAACGGCCAGATAGCCTGGAAACAGCACCACCTGGCCGGTGGCCCTGAGGCCTGTGTGGCCGTCGGCGCTCTCGAGATCGATCGCGGTGCGCTCGATACGCGCCGATTCCATCTGCGAAGCGATCATGCGTTTCCAGATCAGTTCGTACAGACGGCCAAGATCCGACTCCAGGCGCAGCCGGCCGGGATTGCGTTCCAAGCTGGTCGGACGAATCGCTTCGTGGGCTTCCTGGGCGTTCTTGGCCTTGACCTTGTAGAGGCGTGGGCTCTCGGGAACGTATTCCTTGCCATACAGGCTGGAGATCACGCTTCGGGCCTCGGTCAGGGCCTCTGGCGCGGACTGCACGCCATCGGTCCGCATGTAGGTGATCAGACCCACCGTCTCGCCGCCGATATCGATCCCCTCATAGAGCTTCTGGGCGGCTTGCATGGTGCGTTGGGCGGAAAAGCCAAGTTTTCGCGATGCTTCCTGTTGCAGGGTCGAGGTGGTGAACGGCGGCGGCGGGCTGCGCCGGGCCGGTTTCTTTTCCACCGCGGCGATGGTGAATGTCGCCGCTTGAACCGCGGCCCTTGCGGCCATGGCGACCGGCTCGTTCGGCAGATCGAAGCGCCCGAGCTTCTTGGAGTCGTGCTTGACCAGGCGAGCGAGGAAAGGATCGCTACCGGCCGTGACGTCCGCGTCGACCGACCAGTATTCCTGGGTCCTGAAGGCCTCGATCTCGATCTCGCGATCGACGATCAGCCGCAGGGCGACGGACTGCACCCGGCCGGCGGAGCGCGAACCGGGCAGTTTTCGCCAGAGTACGGGCGAGAGCGTGAAGCCCACCAGATAGTCCAGCGCCCGTCGCGCCAGATAGGCGTCCACCAGCTCCATATCGATCGCCCGGGGATGTTTCATCGCCTCGGTCACGGCCGATTTGGTGATGGCGTTGAACACCACCCGCTCGACGGCCGCGCCCTTCACCGCCTTGCGGCGGTTGAGATCCTCCAGCACGTGCCAGCTGATGGCTTCGCCCTCTCGATCGGGGTCGGTGGCGAGGATCAGGCGATCGGCGCCCTTCAGCGCCGTGGCGATGTCGGCCAGCCGCTTGGCCGATTTGCCGTCGACCTCCCAGCTCATGGCGAAATCCTCGTCGGGCCTTACGGAGCCGTCCTTGGAGGGCAGGTCCCTAACATGGCCATAGGACGCGAGCACCGTGTAGCCCGGCCCAAGATAGCGGTTGATGGTCTTGGCCTTAGCCGGACTTTCGACGACGACGACATTCATGCGGGGGATTGGCGACTGGCTTTTCAGGTTAGGCGCCGTCCAAAAGGGCGTGGCGCGGAGGCAAAGTGGGGGCGAGCCCACGTCCGTGTCAACGTGCGCCCCGCCGAACGGTTTCGCGGGACGATCGAAACGCCGGGGATCTAAAGCCGAATCGCCAGGCCGCCGGGGACCAGTTCGACCCTCCCCGCGACGGCCATTTCCATCAACGCGGCCAATACCTTCGACACCGGCGCGCCGGTCTCCCGCGCCAGCGTGTTGATGGCGGTGGGCGTGGGCGAAAGCAGGGATTCGAGAGTCGCGACCAGAGACCCATCTTCAAGATGGACGTCGTGGCGGCCTTCTATCGGGATGAAATCAGGCGGCCCGCGCTCGTCTTCCGCGAAGCCGGGAAGGCTATCGAGCACCCGCCGCACATCCTCGGCGTCCTCGACCAGGGTGGCGCCCTGGCGAATCAGGTCGTTGGCGCCGCGCGACCGGGGATCGAGCGGTGAGCCGGGCACGGCGAACACCTCTCGCCCCTGTTCTCCCGCCAGGCGGGCTGTGATCAGGGACCCCGACCTGAGTTCCGCCTCAACTACGATCACGCCGCGCGAGAGGCCCGAAATGATCCGATTACGGCGCGGAAAATCGGCGGCCTTGACCCCGGCGCCGATGGGCCGTTCCGAGACGATGCAGCCCTTCTGGCGCACCGCCTCGTGCAGGTCGGCGTTCTCGGGCGGATAGATGTCATCAACGCCGCCCGCCAGCACGGCCACGGTGCCGCCTCTCAATCCACCCTGGTGCGCGGCGGTGTCGATGCCGCGGGCGAGGCCCGACACCACCACCCATCCGGCGTCGCCAAGGGCCGCCGCCAGGTCGCGGGCGAAGCGCCGGCCGGCCGCCGAGGCTATTCTCGCCCCGACGATGGCGACCATTTTTCGGGCCAGCAGCGTCTCGTCGCCAAGCACCCAGAGCACCGGCGGTGGCGGATCGAGGACCGCCAAAGGCAAAGGAAAACCCGGATCGCGACCGACCACCAGACGCGCGCCCAGGGCGGCGCCGGCGTCCAGTTCGGCCCTTGCCTCATCGACGGTCTGAATACGCGGAGCCTGGCCGCGTCCGCCCCGCCGCGCCAGGTCGGGCAGCGCGCGTAGGGCGGAGCCGGCGGACCCGAACTGTTCGATCAGGCGCGCGAACGTCACCGGCCCGACCGAATCGGTTCTGGCCAGCCGCAGCCAATCCAGCTGCTCCTCCCCATTCAGGGTTTGGCTTTTCAAGCGCCGGCGGACGCCTTCGGGCCACCGATCCGCGGTTCCTGGCCGCTCAGCAGCTGCCGGATGTTGGCCTCGTGCCGCAGGAAAATCAGCACCGCCATTCCCACGGACAGCCAAAGGCCTTCGATCGTCGACAGGTGCAGGGCGATGAGCCATCGATGTAGAACGATGAACCACAGGGGCGCCGTCAGGGCGGCTGTCAGGGCGGCCAGCGACGAAAAGCGAAACGCCAGCGCCATGGCGATCCAGGTGGCCCCGGCGGCGAGGCCCACCGGCCAGGCGACGCCGAACAGCACGCCGAAGAACGTCGCCACGCCCTTGCCGCCCTTGAAACCCAGCCAGACCGGAAAGATGTGGCCGACAAAAGCCGCGGCCCCGGCCACTACCGCGGCCATCGGCGAGATCAAGGCCCCGGCGATCAGGGCCGCCGCCGCGCCCTTGCCGCCGTCCCCAAGCAAGGTGATCAACGCCAGGTCGCGCCGGCCGGTGCGCAGCACGTTGGTCGCGCCGATATTGCCCGAGCCGATGTTGCGAATGTCTCCGGCGCCCCCAAGACGGGTGGCGATCAGCCCAAACGGTATCGAGCCGAGCAGATATCCCCCGCAGAGGCTGGCCGCGAGCGCTATGGCTGGATTTTGCAAAAACGGCATGGGTGAAACCTATGGCATCAATCGTCTTGCGCAAATAGCCTTCCAACAATCCTGTTAGCGGTCTTACGGTTCTCCGAACACCACCCGTCCGTCCACCAGGGTCATCAGCACCTGCCCCTGCAGGCGGCGGCCATCGAAGGTGGAATTCTTGGACTTCGATGTCAGCATCGCCGCGTCGATCAGCCTGGGGGTGTCGATATTGGCCAGGATCAGGTCGGCCGGGGCGCCGACGCTCAGCCGTCCGGCGGCCAGGCCGATGGCTTTGGCGGGCGCCAGGGTGACGGTTTCGATGAGTCGAAGCAGGGGAATCCGTCCCTCATGGTAAAGGGTCAGCAGGGCCGGCAGCAGGGTTTCGAGGCCGATGGCCCCCGGCGAGGCTTCATCGAACGGTAGTCTCTTCTCTTCGGGCGGGGCCGGCGCGTGAGCCGAGACCACGATGTCCACCAGCCCCGAGGCCACCGCCTCGATCAGCGCCAACCGGTCATCCTCGCCGCGCAGCGGCGGCGTCAATTTCCAGAAGGTGCGATAGTCGCCGATATCGAGCTCGTTGAAGGTCAGGTGATTGATTGACGCGGTGGCGATCACCGGCATGCCCGCGGCCTTGGCCCGCGCTAGGCTGGCCAGCGGGGCGGCGGCGCTGATCTGGTCGACCATCAGCCGGGCGCCGGTCAGTCCGGCCAGGGCGATATCGCGCTCCAGCATGATCGTCTCGGCTTCCACCGGCTCGGACGACAGCCCCATGCGCCCGGAAAACTCGCTTTCGGTGGCCGCGGCGCCGGCGGTCAGCCACAGGTCGGCGGGGCGATGGGCCACCAGGACACCCAGGCCGCCGGCATAGGCCAGAATCCGCCGCATCACCCGCGAGTCGATGATCGGATGGTCCGAGTCCGACACGAATACGCAACCCGCCTCGCGCATCAGGCCGATTTCGGCCATCGCCTTGCCCTGGCAGCCCTTGGTGGCGGCGCCGGCGGGATAGACATGCACCAGTTCGATGTCGCGGGCCCGCCGCAGGATGAAGTCGACCACGGCCGGATCGTCCACCACCGGGTCGGTGTCGGGCTGCACCACTATGGAGGTCACGCCACCCGCCGCCGCGGCCCTGGCGGCCGATTTCAGGGTCTCCTTCGGCTCATTGCCCGGCTCGCCGGTCTTCACGCGCAGGTCGATCAAGCCGGGGCAGAGCAGGGCGCCTTTGGTATCGATCACCCTGACGTCGGCCGGCAGACCGTCCAGGTTCGCTCCGTGGCTGACCCGCGTGATCACGCCCTCGGCGACCAGGATCGCGCCCGGCCCATCATATCCCGTGGCCGGATCGACCATCCGGGCGTTCTGGAAGGCTATCAGGCCGGGCGCGAGGGTCATCGGTTGTCCAGTCGCGCGGCCAGGGACGCCAGCACCGCCATGCGCACGGCCACGCCCATCTCCACCTGATCCTGGATCAGGCTGACCTTGAGGTCGTCGGCGACATCCGAGTCGATCTCCACACCGCGATTCATCGGGCCGGGATGCATCACCCGGGCGCCGGGTGCTGCCAGGGCCAGCTTCTCGCGATCCAGCCCCCACAGGCGGAAATACTCCCGCATCGACGGCACCAGGGCGCCCTGCATGCGCTCGAGTTGCAGGCGCAGCATCATCACCACATCCGCCCCGGCGATCCCGAGTTTCATGTCGTGAAACACCTTCACGCCCCACCGTTCGGCATGGGCGGGAATCAGCGTCGGCGGTCCGACCACCCGCACATTGGCCCCGAGCATGGTCAAAAGGGCGATGTTCGATCGCGCCACCCGGCTGTGGGCCACGTCGCCGCAGATCGCCACGGTCAGTCCCCCGATGTGTCCGAAGGCCCTGCGCATGCTGAGCGAATCCAGCAGGGCCTGTGAGGGATGTTCGTGCTGGCCGTCGCCGGCGTTGACAACGCTGCAGTCGACCTTTTGCGAGAGCAGCGACGCCGCGCCCGAGGAGGCGTGACGGATGACCAGTATGTCGGGCTGCATGGCGTTCAGGGTCACCGCCGTATCGATCAGGGTCTCGCCCTTGGAGATCGAGGAGGAGCGGGGGCTCATATTCACCACATCTGCGCCCAGACGCTTGCCGGCCAGTTCGAACGAGCTCTGGGTGCGCGTCGAGGCCTCGAAAAACAGATTGACCAGGGTTCGCCCCTTCAGCAGGTCGATCTTCTTGGTCTTCTGGCGATTGAGGTCGACGAACAGGTCCGCCAAGTCGAGAATCGCCGCCACCTCGACGGGATCAAGGTCGGTGACCGACAGGAAATGGCGTTTCGGAAATGGCGCCGCCTTTGCGCGGATGTGTTCGGAGGCGGGCGCTGTGGCGGTCATTAAAACCGTTGTCTAGGCGCGATCAGGGATTTGGGGAAGACGCCGTCTCGACGGGGCGCGATCTCATTCGGTTGAGCGCACCTTGCAGTATCCAGGCCGCCGCCATCTTGTCCACGACCTCGGCGCGGCGCCCGCGCGTGGTGTCTGCTTCGCTGATCAGCACCCGGTTCACCGCCGCGCTGGAAAGCCGCTCGTCCCAATAGGCGATCGGCAGGTCCCGCAGGCGCAGCAGGTGGCGGCCGAACGCGCGGACCGACTGGCATTTCGGTCCCTCCGTCCCGTCCATGTTCACCGGCAGGCCGATGACCAGGCCCAACGCGCCGCGCTTGGCCATCAGCGCGAACAGAACCTCGACATCCTCGGTGAATTTGGTCCGCTTGATCAAAGCCAGTGGGCTGGCGATCAGCAGCGAGGTGTCGGAAACCGCGACGCCGATAGTCTTGGTCCCTAGGTCAAGCCCAGCGATCGGCGCGCCGCTCGCCAGGGCGGCCGGCAGCTCGGGAAGATCAAGAATGGGCATGGGTGGCGAGGGTTTCCGTCGGACCTCCCGAGGCCATAGCATGAGAGCTGATTTTCCGAACATCCGGTATGGATACATGTCATGCGGACCAACATTATCATCGACGATGATCTCATTGCGGACGCGATGCGTGTCACCGGCCTCAAGATCAAGCGCGAGGCGGTCGAACTTGGGTTGAAAACGTTGGTGCGGCTTGGCGGGCAGGAGGACATTCGGCGGTTTCGAGGCAAACTCGCCTGGTCCGGTGATCTCGAGGTCATGAGAACCGACGGATGATCTTTGTCGATTCCAGCGTCTGGATTGACTATTTCCGAGGCCTCTTGACGCTGCAATCCGACAGGCTCGACACCCTGCTTGCCGCCCAGCCCCTGGCGGTCGGCGGCATCTGCACCGCGCATTGGACCTCAGTGGTCCATAATTTGCGTCAGGGTCCGGCGCTCTTGTCCGACCTCCGGAACTCTTCGACGAAGGGAAGCCATATCCATCCGTCCTTGCGTTGGGTGCCGCCAATCTCGGCCAAATAGATGTCGATCGTGTCACCTGGCTTCAGTTCTTTGGGGAAGAACGCAACGACCGGCGCCTCGACTGGCAACCAGTAGTCCTTGCCGCCCGCAGTAAAGAGATAGCTCGTTGTGAACACGGTCTCCATATTTTCGCGGCCGACGCTCTTTAGCCAGTTGCGGATGAATATCAGCTCGTCCGCCTCGAGGGAGCGAAACCGGCCCGTGTAGGATGCCTGGGCGCGCCAGCGGCGTCCGCCTTGGTCGAAATAGCTACCGCTAAGCTTGGCCGGCACGCCCGGGATCAGCTTTTGCGCGTCGGCTAGGAAGTCGGCCTTGGCTTCGGCCATCGTTGTTCCTTGGAACCCGTCAAAGTTGAAACCTTGCGCCCAAGCCCCGGCTGCGAACAGTGTCAACACGGCGGCAATAGTCATTGTTTGAAGCTGTTTCATGCCCGAACGTTTTCCCGCCGGCGGTCCAAAGCAAAATCAATCTCGGCGGTCGCCAAGCAAGTCTGCTTAGCCCTGTTTCAATGAAGCGTCTCAGTGACCAAAGCCGGTGGAAGGCCGTATCCTTCCACATTTTCACGCGGTTCGCTCCGCGTGCTTTTGAGAGGCGTTGATGCGACCCATTATGTAGTCGCCCGCGAAGACGACGTCATGCTGTGGGCTCTCACCAGGGGGCAGTCCAAGATCAGCGGGATCGACCGTCGCCGTGAAATCCGGATCGTAGAACGTCGCGATCGAAAGCCGTTCTCGGCCAGAGCGATTGATGACGCGGTGTTGGCTCGAGATGTATCGATCGTTGGACCAGCGCTGGAGCAGATCACCGATGTTGATCACCAAGGTATCGGGAATCGGCGTCGCGGCCACCCAGCGACCAGACCGATGCAAAACCTCCAAGCCACCCACATCATCCTGCCAGAGCAGGGTGACGCAGCCATAATCGGTATGAGGCGCCACGCCGAAGAGTTCACCCTCGTGACGTTCGGGATGGGGCGGGTAGTAAACGGCTTGGGTGCGCTGCAAAGGCTTTTCATATTTCGCGACAAAGAAATCCTGCGCAATCCCGAGCGAGGCTGCGACCGCGGCCAGAAGTGTTTGGCCGCAAAGCGCGATCTCATCGAAATAGCGTGAGAAAGCCTTTTGGAAGCCCGGCAGTTCTTCCGGCCATTGGTTGGGGCCTCGAAGTGGCTGGCCCGCGAGCACAGCCGGATCATCAACCGGCAGCTCTAAACCGATCTGAAAATACTCCTTATAGTCCGGAGCTTCGGCGCCCTGCATTTTCGTGCGGCCCATGGCGTTGAAGCCGCGCATCGACTCCTTGGGCTTGGCCTTCAGCTTTTCCTCGATCGTAACTCCCAAGCACGCACGCTGGTGAGGGTTCGGCGTAGCCTGCCGTTAGAGTCGGGCGATGATTTCGTCAGGGGGCTGGGTCAGGGTATCGAGGATATTGAGACTGTGTTTTCGGGCTGTGGAGATCACCGACCGGATG
>JBBRPO010000020.1:0-89501 GCA_038227865.1 Caulobacterales bacterium | reverse complement strand
GCCGGCGCCGCCGACTTTGCCGGCGCCGTAGTTGGATCCACCGTCGCCCGCGGTCGCGGTGCTGGTCGCGCTGGCGAAGGCAAGGCTGTTGTAACTTGTGCTTCTGGCGGAAGCGAAACCGCCGGCGCCGCCCTTGGCGCCCTTCGTGCCTAGTTCGCCGGTCAACAAGTGACCCGGAAGGCCGCTGGCCCCGCCCGCGCCACCCGTGCCGGTGGCGACCGCGCCATTGGTGGTGGTGGCGGTCGCCGTCGCATAGGCATTGCCACCCGGCCCGCCGGCTCCAGCCGCTCCAGGAGCCCAATAGACCCCGTTGACATCGTATCCCGCGTCGGCGCCGGCGCCGCCGTAACCACCCTTGCCGCCGATCGCGGTAGCGCCGGTGACCACGGCTTGCGTCGAAATGTTTTTAACACTGGCAATGGCCACAGCGGTGCCACCACCAAGGCCGCCGCGACCCGGCGCGCCGAACGTCGCGCCATCCCAGCCGTTGGGACCGTCAGAACCAACTATAGTGATCATAATATGCTCCGATCAGGGTTAATTAACAATGTTTGTCATTGTAGTTTTACCTACGTGTTTTTATCAACCCACTAAAAAGTAACATTTGTTTATAATTTCCGACAATACACACCAATATGTGACATTTATTTACAATTATTGGCAATAGATACTAAAAATAATATTTGTTTATAATTAACCACAATAGAACTGTGTTTGGACGCCAAAATTGGCGTCGAAGAATCGGGGGAGATGGAATTCCCGCACGCGGCCCGATGGCCTAGAGCGCCACGCGAAAAGTGGGCCGCTGGTTTTCGCGGATGTGGCGCTCTAAATGTTTGAAACTAGAGCAGATTATCCTCCCTAAACCGATTCCGGTTTAGGGAGGTTTGCTCTAGAAGGCTGGGATGACCGACGAACCCGTTCAAATCATTGCCCGCGGCGCTCGAAGCGAAGCGGAGGCCGCCGCGACGGCCATGGACGGCGATCAGGATCTTGAAGGGGTGACCTATTCCATCATCGAAGAGGATGAGGCGGGCGGTGTATGGCGGATCGACGCGTTTCCCACCTCGGCCAAGGAAGCCGACGCGCTACGCGTTCATCTGGGGCGCTATGAGCGGTTGAAGGTCACCGTGGAGAAACTGGCCGACGCCGATTGGCTGGCGATGGCGCTATCCGGGCTGCCGCCGGTTCGGGCCGGTCGGTTTTTCATCTTTGGAATGCACGACCGGGGACGCACGCCCGTCAATTCGGTCAACCTGCGGATCGAGGCCGGGGCGGCCTTCGGCACCGGCCATCACGGCACCACTGTGGGTTGCCTGCTGGCCTACGACGCGCTGTTGAAACGCTCACAGTTTCCAAAAGTGCTGGACGTTGGCGCGGGCACGGGGGTTCTGGCCATCGCCGCAGCGCGGACGGGATCACGCCTTACGGTAGGAACCGATATCGACCGCGTCTCGGTGCGGATCGCGCGGGAAAACGCCAAGGTGAATCACGCCGGCAGTCGTTTCGTCTACGCAAATGGTTTGGCGCACCGGACGGTCAGCGCCGACGCCCCATACGATCTGGTGTTCGCCAACATCCTTGCCCGGCCGCTGGTGTGGTTGTCGCGAGAAATCCGCATGGCGCTGAAACCCGGCGGCGTGGCGATCCTGTCGGGGCTTCTGCGATCCCAGGCCCGATTCGTGCTGGCGGCCTATCGCTCCCACGGCTTTCGCCTTGAACGGCGCATCGGCCGGGACGCCTGGGCGACCCTGATTTTGCGTCGTGCCTGAGGCTCGACAGCGAAGCCCCTTTGCACGCGGGCTCCAGGCGGCCTAAATCCCTAACCATGCGCCAGACCTTCGAAGACTCCGCCCATCCGTCCTTCGGACCGCTTCATGCGCCCCTGATCCGCGAGGCCATGGCGCGTCAGTCACTTGATGGGTTTCTGGTTCCCCATGAGGACGAGCATCAGAACGAATACCTGCCCGCCGCCAACGACCGCCTGGCGTGGGCCACCGGCTTTACCGGCTCGGCCGGGGCGGCGGTGATCCTGAAGGACGCGGCGGCGGTGTTCGTGGACGGCCGTTATACGATCCAGGTGCGTGATCAGGTGGATCAGTCGGTGTTCGAGATTCGCGACCTCGTCGAAGGCGGCGTGCCAGCCTATCTGAGCGAAACGGCCAGACCCGGCTGGACAATCGGCTATGACCCGCGCCTGCACAGTCCCGACGCCCTGGACCGTCTGCGTGACGCGGCGAACAAGGCGGGCGCCACCCTGAAGCCGGTTCAAGCCAATCCGCTGGACGCCGCCTGGGGTCAGGCGCGGCCGTCCCAGCCCAAAGCCCCGATCGTGCCGCACCCGTTGCAATACTCCGGCGAGGAGTCCTCGGCTAAGCGGGCCAGGATCGGCATCGAACTGACGGCCCAGGGGGCCGACGCGGTCGTGCTTACGGCCCCTGCCTCCCTGGCCTGGCTTTTCAACATCCGCGGTGGCGATGTGATCCGCACGCCACTGCCACTTGGCCAGGCGATCCTGAATGCCGACGGGACGGCGCGGCTGTTCCTGGACCCGGACAAGATCACCGATGATCTGCCGTCCTGGCTTGGCAACCAAGTGCGGCTTGAAATGCCGGACGATCTGCCCGCGGCCCTCGCCGATCTGAAAGGCCGGAAGGTTGTGCTGGATTCGGCCATATCGTCAGCCTGGTATTTCGAGGCCCTGGCCGGCGCCGGCGCCGAGGTGCTGCGCGGCGCCGATCCAACCGCCCTGCCCCGCGCCTGCAAGAACGCGGTCGAAATCGAGGGGACACGGCGCGCCCATGCCCGGGACGGCGCGGCCTTGACCCGGTTCCTCCACTGGCTGGCGACCGAAGGCCAGGCCAGCTTGCCCGACGAGCTTGAGGCCGTCACGCGCCTTGAGGCCTTCCGCGAGGCTACTGGCGCGCTGAAGGACCTATCCTTCGACACCATCGCCGGCGCCACAGCCAATGGCGCCATCTGTCACTATCATCCAACGCGCCGCCTCAACCGGCGCACGGAGGCCGGATCGCTGCTGCTGATAGATTCAGGCGGTCAGTATCTGGACGGCACCACCGACGTCACCCGCACCGTGGCCATGGGCGAGCCGTCGGCGGAGATGGCCGAGCGCTTCACCCTGGTGCTCAAGGGCCACCTCGCCCTGGCCCGGGTCCGTTTCCCGGTTGGAACCACTGGCCCGGCCCTGGACACCCTGGCGCGGCTGCCGCTGTGGATGGCCGGCCTCGACTACGACCACGGCACCGGTCACGGCGTCGGGTCCTATCTTGGGGTCCACGAGGGCCCGCACCGGATCGCCAAGGTCCAGAATACCGTTGCCTTGCGCCCCGGGATGATCGTCTCCAACGAGCCCGGTTTCTATAAAGAGGGCGCCTACGGCATCCGCATCGAAAACCTCCAGTTCGTGACCGAAGCCGCGCCGATTCCCGGCGGCGAACGCCCCATGCTGGGCTTCGAAACCCTGACCCTGGCGCCGATCGACCGGCGTCTGATCGTGGGGGCAATGCTCACCGACGAAGAGCGCCTGCAGCTGGACGCCTATCACGCGCGGGTGCTGCAGGTAGTGGGGCTAAAGGTCCCCGGGGACGTGCGGGCGTGGCTGGCGGAAGTCTGCGCGGCGATTTGACCTCGCGGCTCAGGAAATCAGCGCCAGCCACTCTTCCTCGGTCAGAACCGTCAACCCCAGTTCCGCCGCAGTCTTCAACTTAGAGCCCGCCCCAGGTCCAGCTATCACGATGTCGGTTTTCTTTGAGACCGAAGAGGCCACCTTGGCGCCGAGGGATTCGGCCTTGGCCTTGGCCTCGTCGCGGGTCATGCGTTCCAGGGCGCCGGTGAAGACGACCGTCTTGCCGGCCACCGGGGTGTCCGACTTGGGCTTTTCGGCTTCACGAATCGTCAGTTCGGCCTTCAGGGCCTGGACGATGCGGCGATTGTGGTCCTCGCCGAAATAGGCGGCGGCGGCCTCGATCACCGCGGCGCCGACCTGGTCGAAGGCGTCAAGTTCCTCCATGGCTTCCGGGTCTCGGGCGGCGACCCGGTCCATGGCCGCCAGGAAAGTCTCCACGTCGCCGTAGCCTCTGGCCATCACCAGGGCGGTGGTCTCACCGACATGGCGGATGCCGAGGGCGAAGATGAAGCGATCCAGTCCGATGACCCGGCGGGCCTCGATGGCCGCCTTGAGATTGCGCACCGAGGACTCGCCGAACCCATCGCGCGCGCGCAGCAGGTCCAGCACCGTCTCGTTGCGGGCGAGGCGGAAGATATCGGCCGGTTGGCCGATCCAGCCCTCTTCCAGAAAGGCCATAAGCTGTTTCACCCCCAGGCCCTCGATGTCGAAAGCCCGCCTGGAGACGAAGTGCCTGAGGTGTTCGATCCGCTGAAACGGACAGGCGAACTCGCCCGTGCACCGCCGAACCACCGTCTCGACGCCGGCTGTCGTGGTCTCCCGGGCCAGAGGGGTCTGGAGTGGGCACGGGCAATGCGTGGGATAGATGAAGGGTTCGGCGCCGACAGGACGCTCATCCAGCACCACCTCGACGATCTGAGGGATCACGTCGCCGGCCCGCTGCACGACCACGGTATCGCCGATGCGGACATCCTTGCGGGCGATTTCGTCGGCATTGTGCAGTGTCGCGTTCACCACCACCACGCCGCCGACGCTTACGGGTTTCAGCCTGGCGACAGGCGTCACCGCGCCGGTTCGGCCCACCTGAATGTCGATGGCTTCCAGGATTGTGCGGGCCCGCTCGGCCGGAAATTTTCGCGCCACCGCCCAGCGCGGCGAGCGGGAAACGAAACCCAGCCGCTCCTGCCAATCCAGGCGATCGACCTTGTACACCACCCCATCGATATCGAATCCTAGATGGGGTCGCGCCGCTTCCATAGCCGCATAGGCCTGCAGCAGTCCCGCCACGCCCAGTTCCCACCGAGCCTGCCGGGCTACCGAAAAGCCCCAGGCGCGCAGCGTCGCCAGGGCCTCCCATTGGCTCTCGGCAAAGGGCGCGCTGATCTCGCCCCAGGCATAGGCGAAGAAGCGCAACGGCCGGGCCGCCGTGATGGTCGGATCGATCTGGCGCAGGGATCCGGAGGCGGCGTTGCGCGGATTGGCGTAGATCTTGTCGCCGGCCGCGGCCGCTGCGGCATTCAGGGCGGCAAACTCGGCGTGGCCGAGGTAGACCTCGCCACGAACCTCGATGAGTCCTGGCCAACCGTCCCCGGCCAGGCGGTGCGGCACCTCCGACAAGGTGCGGATGTTGGCGGTGATGTCCTCACCCACCCGCCCATCGCCACGTGTCGCGCCCCGAACCAGCACTCCGTCTTCGTAGCGTAACGAGGCGGACAGGCCGTCGATCTTGGGTTCGGCCGTGTAGGCCACCACCTCGTCGCCCAGACGCAGGAACCGGCGTACGCGGGCGTCGAACTCGGCCGCGTCATCGTCGGAAAAAGCGTTGTCCAGGGACAGCATCGGCACGCCGTGGGTGACCGGCGCGAAACTCTCCGATCGCTTCGCGCCGATGGCCAAGGACGGCGAGTTTTCACGGACCAAGTGCGGGAACCGCGCCTCGATGGCGCTATTTCGTCGTTTCAACGCATCATAATCGGCGTCGGAGATCGTCGGCGCCTGATCCTGGTAGTAGCGTAGATCATGGGCGGCCAGCTCATCGGCCAGCCTCGTCAGTTCCTCCATCGCCGCGGCATCGTCCAGCGCCTCGACCGTTGGCGTCGGATCACGCATGCATCAAAGCTCGCGCCGCCGCCCTGGCCGCATCAGTGATCTCGGCCCCCGACAGCATCCGGGCGATCTCCTCTTCGCGGGCGTCGGTGGAAAGCACGTCCACCGCGGCCCGCAGCTTGCCTCCGGCGCCGGCCTTGCGCACGCGCCAATGCGCGTCACCCCGGGCCGCGACCTGGGGACTGTGGGTCACGACCAGGACCTGCGCCCCGGCCGAAAGCCGCTTCAGGCGGAGGCCTACAGCGTCGGCGACCGCGCCGCCGACGCCCTGATCGACTTCGTCGAAAATCATCAGTGGTTGCGGCGCCAGTCCCCGGGCAGCCAACGAGGCTTTCAGGGCCAAGGCAAAGCGGGCCAGTTCCCCGCCCGAAGCGATGACGCCCAGGCCCTGGAATGGCGCCCCGGGCAAGGTCGAGATCTGGAACTCCACCCGGTCGGCGCCGGAAGGGCCGGACCGTTCTTCGTCAAGCCCATCGACCGCGACCCGGAAGCGAGCCTTGTCCAGCTTGAGCGGCGCGAGTTCGCGTTGCACCGCGCCGGCAAGTCGATCACCGGCCGCGCGGCGGGCGACAGTCAGGTCGCCGGCGGCCGAGCGATAGGATTCACCCGCGTCGGAGGCCTGGGCTTCCGCCGCCGACACCGCCTGATCGGCATTTTCCATCGCCATCAACCGCCGCGCTATGCTCGCCCGGGCGCTGGGCAGTTTGTCGGCGTCGACGCCAAGCTTGCGGGCCATGGCCCGCAAGGCGAATAACCGCTCCTCGGCCTGTTCCAGTCTTTCCGGTTCGAAATCGAAGGCATCCGCCGCCGCGTCGATGGCCGCGGAAGCTTCAGCCGCCTCGATCAGGGTCCGATCCACCGCATCGGTCGCCAGGGTGATGAGCCGGACAACCGGATCCCCCTCGCTCACGCCCGCCGCCAAGACTCGCTGGCGAGCCCGTTCCAGCGCCCGGAAACCCTGACCCAAGCGGCCGATCAGGGTTTCTCCGTCCATATGATCGCGCGCCTGGGCGATATCGGCGAGAGTCTTCTCGGCGCCGCCAAGAAGAGTGCGTTCATCGGCCAGGTTCCGCGCCTCGCCCTCCGCCGGGGAAAGCCTGTCGAGCTCAGCCAGTTGCGCGCCCAGTTCGTCGGCTTCGGACGCCAGCCGGTCACGTTCGGATGCGAGAAGCCGCGCCCGATCGCGCGCGGCCCGCCACGCGCTCCAGGCGGCCATACAGGTCGCTACGGCCGGTTCGCAACCGCCATAGCGATCCAAAAGGGACAGGTGGTTGCGTACATCCAGCAGCCCGACGGTCTCATGCTGGCCGTGCACTTCGATCAACAGAGCGCCGAGTTCACGAAGCACGCCGACGCCGGTGGGTTGATCGTTGACGAAAGCCCGTGATCGTCCGTCGGCGCCGAGCACTCGCCGAAGCACCAGATCCTCGTCTCGAGCATAGGCCAACCCCTTGTCATCCAGATATGCCCAGACCGGGTCGCCAGGACCTGGCGCGAAGATCGCCGTGGCCATCGCCTGCTGGGCTCCATGGCGGACCAGCGAGGCATCGGCCCTGGCGCCCGCGGCCAGCCCCAGCGCGTCGAGAATGATCGATTTCCCCGCTCCGGTCTCTCCGGTCAGGGCCGTCAACCCCATAGCGAACGAGAGGTCGAGGCTCTCGATGAGCACGATATCCCGGATGGCCAAGCCGATCAGCATGACCGCTAGGATGACCGAGAATCTGTCCCGATCAAAGGCCCAGAACGCCGTGGATCAGGTCGCTCTTCTTGGCGGGCTTAGTCTTGCCGGCGTCGGACGCCTTGGCCGCCCCATCGGCCTGAGCGACCTGTCCGGCGGCGGGTTCATCCACCGGGGGCGGGGCGATGTCCGGGGCATCCTTACGGTGTGGCAAGAAAGGCAGCCTTGGCAGGAAAGCCCCGCTGCCGACAGGAGTCGCGGTAGGCCGAAGACCTCTCGATGTTAGCAGATTGTAGGCGTCGCGATACCAGATATCGCCTGGATAGTTATATCCCAGGACCGCACCGTTATTCTTGGCCTCCTCCCGCAGGCCGACCGTAAGATAGGCTTCCACGAGGCGGTAGAGGGCTTCAGGCGCATGGGATGTGGTCTGATAGCGCGCGACCACGTTGCGAAAGCGGCCAATGGCGGCGATCGGGTAGCCGCTGCGCAGATAATAGCGGCCGATGGTCATTTCCTTGCCGGCCAACTGGTCCTGGACCATGTCCAGCTTCAGGCGGGCGTCGACGGAATATTCTGTTTTGGGGTAGCGCTTCATGATTTCGGCGAGAGCGAGCTGCGCCTGTTCGGTCGAGGCCTGGTCGCGGCCTACGTCGACGATCTGCTCGAAATAGCAGATGGACTTCAAATAGTAGGCGTAGGGCGTAGCGGCGTTGCCGGGATAAAGCGTGATGAAACGGTCCGCGTCAGCGATGGCCTCCGCATAGCTATTGGCCTCGTAGTGAGCATAGGCCGTCATCAAAATCGATCGACGGGACCATTCCGAATAGGGATGCTGGCGTTCCACCTCTCGGAAATAGTTGACCGCGTCCGCCCATTGATGGCGATCAAGGTAGCTGGCTCCCACTGAAAACAACAGTTCGACGGGCCGCTCCTGATAGGCAAGGGTCGGTGTCTTCTTCTTGAATGTCGAACAGCCAGAGGCGGCGATGGCGACGGCGGCGATGAGCGCCAGCGTCACGGCGTTTCTGGGCCAGGGTTTGGACTGCACGTATGGATACCTCAAAGCGTAAAGGCGCCCCGCGCCGACCCGCCGGGGTTCTACACCAGCGGGGGTTTTACACCAGCCGCTGGGGCGCGCCAATGATCAGACGGCGCGCGCCAATGGTCGGGAGACCGGCGTGCGTCGCCAAGCGGAGGGGCGCGCCAGAACGGCGCGGGTCAGGGCGTTGTTCAGGGTATGTCCGGCGTAGAGGCCCTCATATCGGCCGATCAGGGGCGCACCCAAAAGATAGAGATCGCCGATAGCGTCCAGAGCCTTGTGCCGGACGAATTCATCGGTCCTGCGCAACCCCTGCGGGTTGAGTACCGAGCCGCCATCGATGACGACCACGTTGTCCATCGAGCCCCCTCGCGCTAGGCCGGCCGCGCGAAGCGCCTCCACCTCGTGAAGGAACCCGAACGTCCGGCAGTCGGCGAGCTCGCGGCGAAACACCGACTCATTCAGGTTCAGATCGATTCGCTGACGTCCGATGGCCGATGTTGCGAAATCGATTTCGAAGGCGACCTGAAAGTCATCGGCGGGCAACAGCGCCGCGCGCTTGTCGCCATCACCGACCACGATCGGTTCAAGAATCTCGATATAATCTCGGAGCGCGGCCTGGGGACGACGGCCGGCTCGATCGATCAGCTGGACAAAGGGCTCGCACGAACCATCCATGATCGGCGTCTCTGGACCGTCGATCGAGACCACCGCATTATCCACGCCAAGACCGCAGAACACCGCCATCAGATGTTCAATCGTCGAAACGGTGACGCCTGACCGGTTGCCGATCACCGTGCCAAGCCTGGTTTCGCAGACCGCCTCCGCACATGCCTGTATCGTGGCGTCACGATCGACCACGTCGGTGCGAGTAAAGCAGATACCGGAATTGATGGCGGCAGGCGAAACCGTCACCGAGACCCTGGCGCCGGTATGCACGCCAATACCGGCGAGTTGCACCGGTGCGTTCAAAGTATGCTGCATATGGCTCGACAACGGCGAATTCCTGTCTGCGGCGCGCCGCCCCACGCCAAAGCTAACCGAGACCTGATCCAGACCTCACCAACGAGTTAGGTTGGTCCGCCAAGCGCCGCAACACAACTCCTGTTTCCCAGTGTGTCCACGCGATCAATTCGCCAGGCGGCGCAGAAAGGATGGAATTTCAAGCTCTTTCGCCCCATCAATTTCCTGATCCTCCAGAGCGTCGACGGCCGGCTGTGCGCCCGAACCGCCCCGGGCCGACGAGGGGTTCGCGGCTTGCCGCCCCCTCCCGAACAGGCTGAGAAATCCAGACTTCTGACGGCGATCATCAGCGTAGATGGTCCGCGCGAACAGAGGTTCGTCGGCGGCTTCGGCGGCCATAGGGTCGACGATACGCTTGACCAGCGGCGCCGCGGGAGCAGCTGGACGGGGCGCCAGGGGTGCTTCGAACAGCATAACGGCCTCTTTCGGGCCAGCCTCGACCGCGACGACGGGTTCCGGCTCGGGCGATGACCCAACGCTGGCCATAGCCAGAACAGGCTCGGGTTCGCGCGCCGGAGCGGGATGAGCCTCGGCGACGATAGTATCCAGCACGTTCGGCTTCGCCGCCCTCGAGCGAGGACTTTCATAGCTTTCGATGGCGGCGATAGAGGACCCATCCATACCGGTGGCCACGACCGAAACCCGAACCACGCCTTCAAGGCTCTTATCGAATGCGGCGCCGAAAATAATGTTGGCGTCGGGGTCAACCTGGCCGGAAATGGCGTTCGCCGCCTCGTCTACCTCGAGCAGCGTCATGTCGAGACCGCCGGTGATGTTAACCAGCACCGCCTTGGCCCCCTTGAGTGTCACTTCGTCGAGGAGGGGGTTCTGGATGGCGTTCTCGGCCGCCATCAGCGCCCTACCTTCGCCGGAGGCCTCGCCGGTGCCCATCATCGCCTTGCCCATCTCGGTCATCACAGTACGGACATCGGCAAAGTCGAGATTGATCAGGCCGGGCAGAACCATCAGGTCGGTGATCGAGCGCACGCCCGAGTGCAGCACCTGGTCCGCCATGGCGAAGGCTTGCGAGAAGGTCGTCCGCTCGTTGGCGACCCGAAACAGGTTCTGGTTGGGAATGACGATCAGGGTATCGACATAGCGCTGCAGTTCACCGATCCCGGCATCAGCCAGACGCATGCGATGGCGGCCCTCGAAATGGAAAGGCTTCGTGACCACGCCCACCGTCAGGATGCCACGTTCGCGCGCGCACTTGGCGATGATCGGACCCGCGCCCGTGCCGGTGCCGCCACCCATGCCCGCGGTGATGAACACCATATGGGCGCCGTCGAGGTATTCCCCGATCTCGGCAGCCGATTCCTCGGCCGCGGACATCCCCACTTCCGGATGGGCGCCGGCGCCGAGGCCCTGAGTGACATTGACGCCAAGCTGAATTCGCCGGTCCGTCTTAGAGAATGCAAGTTGCTGAGAATCCGTGTTGGCGACCACGAATTCGACGCCCTCAAGCCCGGCCTCGATCATGTTGTTGACCGCGTTGCCGCCGGCCCCACCGACACCGAACACCACAATCCGCGGCTTCAATTCCTTGGTTTGAGGAGCAAAAACCTTGAATGTCATGTTAACTACGCGGCCTCCGTTTCACGTGATTTCTTAAGCCCCTGCTCACCCTCAGGTTGCCTCGATGGATGCCACTGACTGAGCAACCACGTTCCTTAAACTTACGTTAACCGCATAAGCTGAGTCGGCCGTCCGTCGATCGGTGTTGATCGTCCTTGGGCGGAAAAATCATCAACAATGCCGCTCTATAAATTCTCGCGCAGCCAAGCGGCGGCCTTGACCATGATGTTGGCGTTGGGATCGACCGGCGAGCGGCGACGCGTGGCGCCGGTCTTGTGACAATCCGCCAGCTCGGTAGGACCGAAAGCAGCGCGCTGGAGAACCCCGGCCGCCGCGCAGAAGCCAGGTCCCGCCGCGGCGGCGGCCAGATGCGGTATCCGTCCGGGGCGTCCAAGACGGACGTTGCGGTCGAAGATGCGCGTGGCGACCTCACGAACCCCGGCCAGCTGGCTGGCGCCACCGATCAGCACGACGCCGGCCCCCAGTTCCAGCGCCCCGGATTCGCGCAGACGATCCTTGATGATCTCAAGCGTTTCCTCGACCCGGGGCGCGATAATGCCCTTTAGCATCGATCGTGGCGCCGTGACGGGGCCGGCCCCTGGATCATCGCCCCTGGGCGGGGCTTCGATCATTTCCCGATCCTCATTGGCCGACGCAATGGCGGACCCATGCAGGGTCTTGATACGCTCCGCTCCGATCAGGGAAGTGGTCAGGCCCTGAGCGACATCCTTCGTCACATGCGCACCGCCAACAGGCAGGCTATCGATGTGGACCAGGACCCCACCGGCAAAAACGGCCACCGAGGTGGACCCGCCGCCCATGTCGATGCAGATGGAGCCAAGCTCGATCTCGTCCGGCTCAAGAGCCGCCAGCGCCGAGGCATAGGGGGCCGCGACCAAGCCGTCGAACTGGAGATGAGCCCGCTCAACACAGTGGGCGATGGTCTGATACACGCCTTCGTTCATGGAGACCGCGAGCATCTCCAGACCGATCGAGCGGCCGGACATTCCGCCCGGATCGCGGACATGGCGCTGGCCATCGACGGTCCAGGCGATCGGCCGCATGTGGATGACCTTGCGCCGATTCAGCTTCAAGGTTCCCATCGCCTGAGCGATGGCGCGCGCTTGATCCGCCTGGGTGATCGATCGGCTGTTGACGACGATCTTGGCGGACACGCGGTGGCTGGCCATCTGGCCACAGGTTGTCACGACGGTAACGCCGTGCACCTCCACCCCGGCCATGGCCTCGGCGCGTTCGACGGCTTGGCCGATGGCCCTTGACGCCTCACTTACGTCGACGATCGCGCCGCCGCGCACGCCGCGCGACTGAACATAACCCACGCCGGCGGTGGTCAAGGTGCGCTCGCCCCGCCTGATCCCATCGGACTTGAGAACGAAACAGGCGATCTTGGTCTCGCCGAGGTCCACCGCGGCGACCACCGGCGAGCGACCTAGATTGAGCTTCAACCCCTCTCGCCCATCGCGACGTCCGGCGCCGGACGTCGTGCTTCGTTCCATCACAGCCTGCATCACCTACACCCCATGAGAATCAACCCGAGGCTGCCCGCCTCGGGGTCGCACCACTGTCAGATCGGGATTGCGCAGATCGATGCGCGCAAACCCCAGATCCAGAATTCGGGAAGCCCGGTCTAGTCTATCCAGCCGCGCCAGCGATCCTGTCTCGTCCGCCGCATCAAGCTGGACCACGCCGCCATCCTTCAGCATCAGGTCCCAGCGCCTCTGATCGACCCGTCTGATCGCAAGCAGATGCGCGGCCAGTCGCGATCGCTGCGTCACCAGAGGCAGAAAACCGGACGCGCGGTCGTTGGCGCCGTCGCCGACGATCAAGGGCAAGGCCTTGAACTGGTCCGGCCGGACGCTGGCCACCACATGTCCATCTGAGACCACCACGTCCCGACGACCCGCATGCTGCCAGATGGCCATCAGTGGACGCTCATCGACGGCGATCATCAGGGTGTCGGGCAGCAGTCGAATGACTCTGGCCCGCTGCACCCAGCCGACAGCTTCGACGCGGGCGCGGATCGCGTTCAGATCAAGGCCCCAGATTGGGTCTCCGGGCTTGATTGCCGCCGCCCGGAGGATTTCGTCCCGCGAAGCCGCGGAGGCACCCTGGAGATGGACGGGACCCACCTGAAAACCAAGGGTCGCGAAGCGGCCCTGGATCATCGTCCTGGTGATGGCGACAAGCCGTGACGCGCCGTCCGCCACCCGTTCAGCCGCGAGAATGGCCTGGGCGCGGCGGCCACCGGTCGCCAGTGCCGCTACAAGGATCAGGACCAGCAGCAAGGCCGCCACGGCGCCGGCCATGGGGATCGTCAGCCCCACCTCGCGAGCGGCCTTCAGTTTTGAGGACGCCGGAACGATCGAGGCGGGCGCGCGCGGACGAACCCGATCCGCGGGCGAAGCCACCCGCGGCCGGGACCTGACCTGCCTGTCACTGAGCGGCGCCGCGGGCATGGCCGTCCTCCGTGATCCAAAGAACCAGTTCGTCGAAACCAATGCCGGCATGGGCCGCCTGCTCGGGCGCGAGCGAGGTGGGCGTCATCCCCGGCTGGGTGTTGACCTCTAACAGGACCAGAAGCGCGTTAATGTCGTCATAACGAAAATCACTTCTCGTCAGTCCTCGGCAGCCAAGAGCGGCATGGGCGGCGACGGCCTGAGCGCGGGCCGCGGCGGCCACCGACGGGAGTATGCGCGCGGGCACGATGTGGATGGAGCCGCCCTCGCCATATTTGGCGTCATAGTCGTAGAAACCGGTCCGCGCCTCGATCTCCGTCACGCCCAGGGCGTCATCCCCCATCACCGCCACGGCCAGCTCGAGACCCGGTATATAGGGCTCGACCATGACATCGTCGCCGAACGCCCAGTCCGCGGCCAAAAGCTCGACCGGCGGCGAATTGGCGCCCTCGAACACCCGGAAAACGCCAACGGACGAGCCTTGAGCGTTGGGCTTGACCACATAGGGCGGAGGCATCACGTGCCGGCTGCCCGCCTCCAACCGGCCATGCAGCCCGCCGCCGGGGACAACCACGCCGGCCGCCTTCATGACGGCCTTTGCCTTGGCCTTGTCCATCGCCAGCGCCGAGGCCAGGACGCCGGAATGGGTATAGGGCAGCGCCAGGGTCTCGAGAACGCCCTGGACACAGCCGTCCTCGCCCCAGGCGCCATGCAAGGCATTGAAACAGACGTCCGGCTTCAGCGTTGTCAGCACAGCGGCCAGATCCCGCCCGGCGTCGACGCGACTGACCCAAGCGCCCAAGCGATCCAGGGCCTCGGCGCAGGCGCGCCCGGACACCAGACTGACATCACGTTCCGCCGAGAGACCGCCCATCAGAACCGCGACATGTTGGCCGGCGAGGGGTAGACTCATGCGCGCTCCATGCCAAAAGGACGCGTTCGTTGTGTCTGACTCGCGAGGCGCTGTTAAGGGCGTTGGCTACTGTCGACGGCCGATACGCTTTATTTCCCATTCCAAGGTCACGCCGAATTTCGACTGCACGTCGGCGCGGACCGCTTCGCCCAAATCTTCCAGGTCGGCAGCGGTCGCCTGACCCGTATTTATAAGAAAATTGGCGTGAAGCGGCGAAAACATCGCACCGCCCCAAGCCCTGCCCCGCCACCCGGCCTCGTCCACCAACCGCCAGGCCGAATATCCCGGTGGGTTCTTGAAGGTCGAGCCGCCGGTCTTTTCCCGGATGGGCTGAGTGGTCTCGCGGCGGCGGGTGATGGCGGCCATGGACGCCTCTATCTCGGCCTGGTTCCCGGGGCGTCCCTGGAACACCGCCCCGGTCCAGAGAATGTCCGGCGATACCTGACTGTGCCGGTAGCGATAGGCGAAATCAGCGAGGGTGAACACACGCCGCCGGCCGGCGCGATCGACACCCCAGGCGGCGACCAGCCAGTCCCCTGTTTCCCCACCGTAGCAGCCGGCGTTCATGGTCAAGGCGCCCCCGACCGTGCCGGGTATGCCCGCATAGAACTCCAGGCCGCCGACCCCGGCGGCCGCGGCGGCGCGCGCCAGGGCCGCGTCAAGCACGGCGGCGCCGGCCACCACCCGGCTGACCTCGGGCTCGACCTCAATCTCTCTAAAAGCGCGCCCGCCCAGGCGGACAACCAAGCCATCGACCCCGCCGTCACGAACGATCAAATTAGATCCCACACCGAGCACCGTGACCGGGACTTCGGCGGGGAGCACGGCCAGCATCCCAGCCAGATCGTCCTCGTCGGCGGGAAGGAACAGGACCTCCGCGCGCCCCCCCACCCGCAGCCATGTCAGCGGCGCCAGCGGCTCATCGAACAACAGCCGGCCCCGCGGCTTGGGCAAATCCTCGCGCCAGGTCACGCGCCGCCAGCGCGGGTCAGCGCCTCCAGTTCGGCGGGCAAAGCGTAGGCCCAAGCGGTGATATCGCCGGCGCCGAGAAAAATCACCATGTCGCCTTCCCGGGTTTCGGCGTTTACGATCGCAGCCAGGGTCGCGGGGCTCTCAAGGGACTGAACGTGGCGGTGTCCGTGCCGCCTCACACCCTCGACCAGGCTGTCACGGTCGAAACCGGCGATCGGCGACTCGCCGGCTGGGTAGACGGTGGCGACGACCACCAGATCGGCGTCGTTGAAGCAGCGGCAAAACTCCGCGAACAGATCGCGCAATCGGGAGTAGCGGTGGGGCTGGACCACGGCGACCACGCGCCCCGTGGTCATCGCCCGAGCGGCGGCCAGGACGCTGGCGATTTCAACCGGATGGTGGCCGTAGTCGTCGATGACGCGGACCCCACCGACCACGCCGGTGGTGGTGAATCGTCGCCGCACCCCCGCGAACGAGGCCAGACCACGACGCATGTCGGCGTCGGACACGCCAAGCTCGCGCGCCACGGCGATGGCGGCCAGGGCGTTCAGGACATTGTGGTGGCCGGCCATTGGCATGAACAGACCGGTGAGCGCCGCGCCGGCGTCATCCGGTCCGGCGATCCTCACATCGAAGGTGGCGCCATCGGGTCCCATGGCGATGTTGGTCGCGCGGATCTCCGCCTGGGGATTGGCGCCATAGGTGATCAGGCGGCGATTCTCGATACTCGCGGCCAGATCCTGGACCACCGGATGATCGATACAGAGCACGGCGAAACCGTAGAACGGGATATTCTGTACGAAATCCTGGAAAGCTGTCTTCAGGGACTGGAAATCGCCATGGTGATCGAGGTGCTCGGGGTCGATGTTCGTGACAATGGCGACCGTGGACCGGAGCTTCAGGAAGGTGCCATCACTCTCGTCAGCTTCGACGACGATCCACTCTCCGCCACCGACCTTGGCGTTGGCGCCATAGGCGTTGATGATCCCGCCGTTGACCACCGTGGGATCGATACCGCCCGCGTCCAGCAGAGCCGCCACCATCGAGGTGGTCGTGGTCTTGCCATGGGTGCCGCCCACCGCCACCGACAGCAGCAAACGCATGAGTTCGGCGAGCATTTCGGCGCGGCGCACGAGCGGCGTGCGGATCGCGCGACCGGCCGCCATTTCGGGATTGTCCAGACGGATGGCGCTCGAATAGACGATCGCCGCGGCGCCTTCGATATTGCTGGGGTGATGACCGATAAAGACCTTGGCCCCAAGGGCGCGCAGGCGTTCGGTATTTGGGCTTTCGCGGGCGTCGGAGCCCTGGACGGTATAGCCCTGACGTAGCATGATTTCGGCTATGCCGCTCATGCCGATGCCGCCAATCCCGATAAAATGGACGGGGCCTAGATCGAAAGGCGCGGGGCGGCGATGCATCGATGGGAGCTAGCGCAATTCCTCCGCGACGGCAAAGGGCGCGCTTCGAGAGGAGACTATTCGGTTGGGGTCTCAACGCCGCGACCCCGGGCAGCCGGGGTCGCGGTAACTCTGGGTTGATTGTCATTGGCGGGGGGAAGGAACATCGTTCGAAGGACTTCCGCCGTAACCGCGGCGTTGCGTCGACGCTTTTCGAACGTACTCATCCCAGCGTCTGCGATCTCGTCGCAAGGCAAGGGTCGGGCGATCGGGATAGGCAAGACTCGCGCCATCGGCTGAGCGGAAAGCGGCGTGATGAGGATCGACTGACCGCAGCGCTCTATACGAACGTTATCGCCCCCGAGCCAGAAATCGCGAGGCACATACACAGCCTGATACTGCCCCATCTGGATTACTTTCGCAGTTTGCGACACAATGCTATCTCCTCATAGAGGTGTTGATGGGAACCCGAGCGACCATCCAATCCAATTGGGTCACAGGTTTCAGGACGATCTATTGATCAGATGGTCCGGACGGGGTGTCGCTCGGTTTCCTTCCGGGTCAGAAGCGACTTTGCGTTTCCTATCAGGAAACTATCCCAAATTGCAAATGTTATTTTGTGCATAATGCAATGTTTTTCGCGCGGGAAAACTCGCGTCGCCTATCGGGCGGTCTTTTCCACCAGGTCCGCCAGACGCTCGGCCGCGTCGGGCCGGGCCAGCTTGCGCGCGGCGGCGGCCATGCGCGCCAGGCGGGCGGGGTTGCCGAGCAAGGTGGCCAGGGCGGTGGTCATCATCACCTGGGTGAGCCCCGATTCACGCGCCACCTCGGCCCCGCCCCCTTCGGCCAGCATCTTGGCGTTCTGGCCCTGATCATCGTCCAGCGCCGCGCCAAGCGGGATCAGGATCGACGGCCGGCCGGCCACCGCCAGTTCGCTCACGGTGGAGGCCCCCGCGCGGCCGATCACCAGATGGGCGCGGGCCAAGCGGCCGGCCATGTCTCTGAAGAAGGGCGCCAATTCAGCCTCTATGACAGCCTCGGCATAAATCTCCCGGGCGATCGCCATGGATTCGGGGCGGGTCTGCTGTTCGACGTGCAACCTGTGGCGAAGGTCCTCCGGCAGCGCGGCCAAAGCCGCCGGAATGAGTTCCGACAGCAGGCGCGCGCCCTGGCTGCCCCCGGTGATCAGCAATCGAATCTTGTCCTCCGGCGCCTGATAGCTCTGATCGGCAAGGGCGCGGATTTCAGGTCTGACCGGATTGCCCACCATCACCGCCCGGGCCTGGGTGCGCGCGCTGGCTTTGCGGAGGGTCGGAAAAGCGCAGGCTACCGCGGTGACGAAAGGCGCGAGAAAGCGATTGGCGCGCCCTGAGACGGCGTTCTGTTCGTGGATCAGCGTTGGCCGACCCTGGGTGATCGCCGCCAGAAGGGCGGGCAGCGATGGATAGCCGCCAAAGCCGATCACCACGGCCGGATCCACCTCGGCCAGAGCCGCGCGTCCCTGAATTACGCCCTTGATGATGGTGAACATCGCCTTGAAGGGGCTCAGTGGATCTCCCCGGCGAATCGTGGCGGACGCCAGGGTCACGACGCGTTCGGCGGGAAAGGTCTGGGCGAGGCTCTCAACCCGGTCATCGGTAGCCAGGACGATGCGCCAACCGCGGGCGCCGAGCACTTCGGCCAGGGCCTGGGCGGGAAACAGGTGCCCGCCGGTGCCGCCGGCCGCGATCACCGCGACCTTGCGGGACGCCAAGCCACGATCAGCCAAGATCACCAATCCCCGCGGCGCGCCCCTTGGGTTGATAGGCCCCCGGCTGGCGCCGCGTCAGAGCCAGGGCCATGCCCATGGTCAGGCTCATGGCGAGCATCGAGGAGCCACCGTAGGAAATGAATGGCAACGTCATTCCCTTGGTCGGCGCGAGACCCAGATTGACGACGATGTTGATGAAGGCCTGCATACCCACCATCGCGAACAATCCGGCGGCGGCGATCTGTTCGAACGGGTCGGAAATCCTCATCGCCCGATACAGACCGCGGATCACCAGAACCGCGAACAGGGCGATCAATAGCAGCGATAGCCAAAGGCCGTATTCCTCGGCCGCCGCTGAATAGGCGAAGTCGGTGTGCATGTCGGGGATTTGCCCTTTCATGATCCCCTCCCCCGGTCCCCGGCCGAAGCCTCGTCCAGCCGCGATGGCCTGCGCCGCCCTTTGAACCTGTCCTGGCTCGGTGGGTTTGGGATCCATGAAGACGTGCAGGCGGCTGGCCACGTGCGGAAATATCCAAGGCGTCGCGCCCAGCCCGACTATGGCCGTCGCGCCCATGCCCATGATCCAGCCGATCGGCACGCCCGCGACCCAGAAGGCGGCGCCGAAGGAGGCCGTGATCAGGGCGGTCTGGCCGATATCGGGTTCGAGCAGCAACAGCGCCACGGCCGCGCCGTAAAGACAAAAGGCGATGGAAACGCCAGGAATTTCGCCCTTCTGCGCCTCTGCGAACATCCACGCCACCAGCACCAGCAGAGCGGGTTTCATGAACTCGGAGGGCTGCAACGCGAAACCACCGAACTCGACCCAGCGGGTCGCGCCTTTGGCGTTGTGGCCGAGGATCGGTAGGGCCAGCATCGCCAGTATAGCTATGGCGTAGACCACGAAAGCCACCCGCCGAACACCTTTGGGACTCAGGACCGAGGTGGCCAGCACCACGCCCACGCCCAGGACCGCGAACACGCACTGCCTCAAGGCGAAATGAAACGGCCACGGTATGTTCAGACGAGCCGCCGCCGCCGGACTGGTGCCGAATTGGAGAAGGACGCCCAACAGGATCAGAACGCCCGTCGCCCCGAGCAGCCAGCGATCGGTGGTCCACCACCATAGGGCCCATAGCGAGGTATCGGTTCGAGCGAAAGCGTGCTGGTGAGGGGGCTTCACAGCCTGTCTCCCGCCTGGGGTTGAAGGGCAAGGGCATGAACCGCGGCGCGGAAGGCGTCGCCTCGGGCCTCGAAGTCGCTGAACTGGTCAAACGAAGCGCAAGCCGGCGAAAACAGAACGACCGGCTCGGGTTCGCCTGATCTCACGGCGTTGTCGAACGCGGATCGAACGGCGGCCTCTACGGTGTCGGATCTCTCGAAAGGAACCTTGCCCTCCAGCGTTCGCGCGAAGTCTTCGGCGGCTTCGCCGATCAGATAGGCCCTGGCGACCGATCCGAACAAGTCGCCAAGACAGGCGATGCCGGTTTTCGGGCGGCCGCCGACGATCCAGTGGAATCGGGGATAGGCGCTCATGGCCTGGCGGGCGGCGTCAATGTTTGTCGCTTTGGAATCGTTGACGAAGCGTACGCCATCGAGGGTTCCAATGGTCTCCATCCGATGCGCGAGGCCCGGGAAGCTCATCAAGCCGTCGATCGCCTCCTGGGCGGTGACGCCAAGCGCGCGCGCCGCCGAATAGGCCGCCGCGGCGTTCTGCCAGTTGTGACGCCCGGGCAGGGAGCGCGCGGCGGTGAGATCCGCCATTTCGGTCACCCTGCCGTCGGTGGCGTCATAGAGCCGGCCCTGAAGGACATAGACGCCTCGCCCGATGCCCTTGCGCGCGCTGATCGGCCAGATCGTGCGGCGGTTGGCGGCGGTGATTTCCGTACAGATCCGTTGGCCCCAGTCGTCATCAACGCCGATCACGGCCGTATCGCCCTTGCCTTGGTTGAGCAGGACCCTGCGCTTCGCGGCGGCGTAGCCATCCATGTCGCCATGCCGATCCAGGTGGTCGGGGGTGATGTTCAACACGATGGCCACGTCGGGTTTCAGGCTGGAGGTCAAATCCAATTGGTAGGATGACAGCTCCAGCACATAGACGGCCCCACCGTGCATCGGCTTCAGACCCAAAACGCCAACGCCGATGTTGCCCCCGACCTGGGCGTCGCGGCCAGCGCGGGCAAGCATATCGCCAATCAGGGCGGTGGTGGTGGATTTGCCGTTGGTCCCGGTGATCGCCACGACGCGCGGACGCTTGTGCTCGGGAGCCGCCGCGACCGCCCGCGCGAAAAGCTCAATATCGCCGATGATTTCGACCCCGGCGGCGCGAGCCTTGTCCACCGTCCAATGCGGCGCCGGATGGGTGAGCGGAACCCCCGGCGAAAGGACGATCGCGGCAAAGCCGGACCAATCGGCCTCCTTCAGGTCGATCAGATCAAATCCCTCGGCGCTCGCCTGCGCGCGCGCGGCCGGGTTTTCATCCCAAAGCACGGGCCGGGCCCCTCCGGCCGTCAGCGCGCGAGCGGCGGTCAGCCCGGAACGGCCCAGTCCGAATACGGCCACCGTCTGGCCTGGGAAAACATCGACGGGAATCATGACCGCGGCACGCCCCCTACCGCAGCTTCAGGGTGGCGAGGCCGACCATGGCCAGCACCAGGGCGACGATCCAGAAGCGGATCACGATGGTCGACTCCGACCAGCCCAGTTCCTCGAAATGGTGATGGATCGGGGCCATCAGGAACACCCGACGGCCCGTGCGTTTGAACCAGAGGACCTGGATGATCACCGATACAGTCTCGACAACGAACAGGCCGCCCACGATACCCAGAACGATCTCATGTTTGGTCGCTACCGCGACCGCGCCCAGGGCGCCGCCAAGGGACAGGGCACCACAATCACCCATGAAGATCCGAGCCGGCGGCGCGTTGTACCAGAGAAAGCCGAGGCCGGAGCCGACGATAGCCGCACAGAACACGGCAACCTCGCCAACCCCGGGCACGAAATGCAGGACCAGGTATTTCGCGAAGACGAAATTTCCCACCAGATAGGCGATCAAGCCGAAGGTCGCCGCCGCGATCATCACTGGAACGGTGGCTAGGCCGTCCAGGCCATCGGTAAAATTCACCGCATTCGAAGCGCCCACGATCACGAACGCTCCGAACGCCACATAGAACCACGACAGGTCCACCAAGGCCTGTTTGAAGATCGGAAAAGCCAGGGATGTGGATAGGCCCGCGCCTTCTGGAGACGGCTGGCCGAACCGGATCATCATATAGACCGCCAGCATCGCGATACTCGCCTCGACAACCAGACGGGTACGCCCGGAAATCCCCGCCGTGGTCTGTTTGGTGACCTTGGCATAGTCATCCATGAAGCCCAGCGCGCCGAACCCGAGCGTCACCAGCAGGGCTGCCCAGACATAGACGTTGGTCAGATCGGCCCAAAGCAACGTCGCTACGGTGATCCCGGCCAGAAACATCAGGCCACCCATGGTCGGCGTGCCGGACTTCTCTATGATGTGACGTTCGATGCCTTCGGCCCGGATCGGCTGCCCCTTGCCCTGTTTGGCCTTCATCCAGCGAATGAAGCGCGAGCCCATGGCCACGACGACCAGTTGCGATGTGGCCACGGCCATGCCGCCGCGAAAGGTCAGGTAACGAAGCAGATTGAGCACTGGAACGTGGTGGTGGTTTTCCGCCAGCTGCTGATAGAGCCAGTAAAGCATCAGCGACACTCCCGCCGGGCCAGGTCCATGGTCGTCAGGCCGACGATCAGGGAGCCCGCCTTCGAATCGCGAGAACCTTTCACCATAACCACGTCGCCCGGCCCGACCGCGGCCGCAAGCATGGGAAGCAGTTCATCGGCCGTCGGGGCGTAGCCACCGCGTCTCGCGGGCGGCAGGGCGTCGAACAGAGACCTCATCAGTGGTCCGGCGCAGAACACCAGATCGACGCCGGCCGCCTCCGCGTCAGCAGCCAGACCCGCGTGGCGATCCGCCGCGGCGGGACCCAGTTCAAGCATGTCGGTCAGAGCCGCGATCCGGCGGCCACGGGTGGTCTTCGAGCCCAGGCTGGCCAGGGCCGCGGCAACGGAAACCGGGCTGGCGTTGTAGCTCTCATCGATCAGGGTGAACCGTCCGCGCGGCCCTTCGAGCGTGCGTTCCGCCCCACGCCCCGGAAGCGGCTCGAAAGCGGCCAGGGCCGCGAGACCAAGATCAAGATCGACGTCCAGGGCCCGCATCATCAGCAGGGCGCAGAGGCTCATAGGACCCCAGTGGGGCGCCGATTGTCGGATGGGAAACTCGACTCTCCGCGTGTCGATGCGGGCTTCGACAGAGGCGCCGCCGGGAGCGGAGGCGAAGCGTAGCAGCTGGGCGTCGCTCGTCCTGTCGCGTCCGAACGCCCGCACCTTGGCGCCCCGGCGCCGCGCCTCGGCCTTGAGGAAGTCGAACCAACGGTTGTCGGCGTTGAGGATCGCCAGCCCGCCCGGGTCGAGCCCATCGAGGATCTCGGCCTTGGCCCGCGCCACGCCGGCCTCTCCGTCCGGAAAATTCTCCAAGTGAACCGCTTCGACCGTGGTGATCGCCACGGCCCGCGGCCGCACCATCACTGACAGCGGGGTGATCTCGGCGGCGTGATTCATGCCGATCTCGAAAATCGCCCTTTCGGTGTCCACCGGCATTCGGGCCAGGGTTAGCGGTACGCCGATATGGTTATTATAGGATTTGACCGAGCCGTGAGCGGCGCCCGCCAGGTCGAGACCGGCGCGCACCAGCTGGGTCACACTGGTTTTGCCCACCGATCCGGTGACGGCACCGCGCCGCGCCCGCGTCGCCCGCAATCGGCCCGCCTCGCCTAGCTTCTCCAGACCGCCCAGGGTGTCGTCCGCCACGACACATGGTCCCTCGACGGGTCGCGTGGTGAGAACGCCAGCGGCCCCGACCGCCAGGGCGGCGGGAACAAAGTCATGGCCGTCGCGCGCGCCCGCCAAGGCTATGAACAGATCGCCCCGCTCGATCGCGCGACTGTCGATACTGACACCGGTCGCCAGGAAGGGCGCCCCATGGGTGAATCCTCGCGTGGCCGCGGCGATTTCGGCCGAGGTCCAAAGCGGGGACTGGGTCGCGGGTTCAGTCACCGGCCCCGCCCCGTTCCACCGCGCGGCGGGTCTCTTCGACATCATCGAATGGCGCCACCTGGTCGCCGATTGTCTGGCCCTGTTCGTGTCCCTTGCCGGCGACGATCAGAATATCTCCTGCTTCAAGCAGCGCGGTGGCGGCCAGGATCGCCGACCGGCGGTCTCCGATCTCACGCAGGCCGGTGGCGCCGGCCATGACCTGAGCGCGGATCGCGGCCGGGTCCTCGGAACGCGGATTATCGTCGGTGATAAAGGCGATATCGGCCAGGTCCGCGGCGATGGCGCCCATCTGGGGTCGCTTGCCCCGGTCGCGGTCGCCGCCCGCGCCGAACACCACGATCAACCGGCCCTGCGCGTGCGGACGGAGGGCCGCGAGCACCGTGGCCAGACCGTCGGGAGTGTGGGCGTAGTCCACATAGGCCTCGCCGCCACGACGCCCGGCGCCGACGCGCTGAAGACGTCCGGGGGCGCCCTCAAGTCGGCGCAGAGCCTCCAGCGTCCGCTCCACCGACTCTCCGGCGGCGATGGACAGGCCCGCAGCGACAAGCGCGTTGGAGGCCTGAAAAGCGCCGGCCAAAGGCAGGACAAAGTCATGCGCCCGTCCCCAGGCCCGGAGCCTAAGGCGCTGGCCGAACGGCAGGAGGGTTCGGCCCACCAGGGTCAGCCCCTGCCCCATCGCGCCCACGGACAGGATGGTCTGGCCACGGGCGACGGCGGCGGCGGCGAAGGCCGGATAGGCGTCGGAGTCGGCGTTGAGCACGGCCGTTCCACCGGTGGGCAGCAGGGTGTCGAACAGCCGAAGCTTGGCGGCGCGATAGACGCCCATGGTGCCGTGATAGTCTAGGTGGTCCTGAGTCAGGTTGAGAAAGCCCGCGGCCTTCAGGGTCACGCCGTCCAGGCGCCGCTGGTCGATGCCGTGAGACGAGGCCTCAAGGGCCAGGTGGGTGACGCCGCGCCCAGCCAGGTCGGCCATCAGCCGGGCTACATCGGCGGCGTCCGGCGTGGTGAGACCGGGTGGAGTCAGTTGAACATCACCGGCCCGGACCCCGAGGGTCCCCATACTTGCGGCATGGCGACCGGCCGCCTCGAATATCTGCCGACAAAAGGTGGCGACAGAGGTTTTGCCGTTGGTTCCAGTCACGGCGACGCAGGTTTCCGGCCCCGCGCCATGGAACGCCGAAGCCGCGAGCGCGTAGGCGCGCCGTGGGTCGCCAACCTTGATGACGGGCGCGGCAAGGCCCGGGATGTGCTCGCTGGCCAGAACCGCGACCGCGCCTAGGGCCAGGGCGGCGGGCACGAAGGCCTTGCCATCGGCCTTGGCGCCCGGCAGGGCCGCGAACAGGTAGCCGGGTTTTACGTGTCGGCTATCGGCCGTCACGCCCTCGATCATCGGATCGACCGAAAGGTTCTTGTGGATCAGATCGGAAAGACGCTGGGCGCTCATCGCTCATCGCCGCTTAGAGTGCTGGGATCAACCGGTGGCCGGGGACCAGTCTCGGCGGGTGTAACCACGCGGCGCACGCCCAGGAAAGGCGCGATCCGCGCCACGATCTTGCCGGCGATGGGAGCCGAGACCGCCCCGCCGGTGGTGAAACCCCCGGTCTCCGGCATCCTGTGCGGCTCGTCCATCATCACCAGCACGTAGTAGCGGTCGGCGTCGAGGGGACCGTCAGTGGGGAAGATGGCGGCGAAGGAAGCGAGGTTGACGCCCTCGTGGTTGTAGCGGCCGTTGATGATCTTGGTCGCCGAACCGGTCTTGCCCCCGAGCCGGTATCCTCGCGCCTGAGCGTCGGCGAAACGGCCGGTGCCATCGGTGGCGTTCAGGCGCATCAGATTGAGCATGGTGCGCGAGGTGGACGCCTGGATCACCCGACGACCCGGCGCCGGCGCTTGTCCTGGCTCAAGTTTTCGCAGCGTGAGTGGCCGGTAAACGCCCCCATCGAGGATGGAACTCATGCCCGTGGCGATCGCCAGAGGGCTCACCGAGATGTCGTGACCAAACGCCATGGTGGCGACGGAATTCTCGGTAATCCGTTTTGTCGTAAGAGGCCGCGCCGATTCCACCAACTCGCTGGGCGCCTTGTCGAAAAGGCCGAAGGCGTGGAAATATTTGTCCTCGTGGTCGCCGCCGACCTTGATGGCCATCTTGGCCGCGCCGATGTTCGACGAGTGGGTGAACACCTGCCAGAGGGGCAGCGAGCAGTCCCCCTTGTCATAGTCATGGATGATCTGGCCCGGCAAAATCAGCGGCGAGCAGACGTTGAAGACGGTGTTGACGTTGACCAGGCCGGTATCCAGTCCCATCGCCAGGGTGAAGACCTTGAACACCGATCCGGGTTCATAGACCGTCGCGCCCACGTGATTGACCATCGCGGCGGGGTCGGCCTTACCGGGGGCGTTGAGATCGAAGGCCGGGTAGCTGGCCATGCCGAGGATCTCACCGGTACGAACGTTGACGACCACGCCGACCGCGTCCTTGACCTGGAAATGCTGGGCGGCCGTTTCCAGTTCATCCTGCAGCGCGCCCTGAACGCGCAGATCGATCGATAGAGATTGAGATCCACGCGCCGCGGCCGCAGCGCGGATCGGCCCGTCGAAAGCCCGTTCGGCGCCAGCCTGTCCGACGCCGTCGTTGGAGGCAAAGCCGATCACATGGGCGCCGGTCTGACCCAGCGGATAAAAGCGACCGCCCTCCTCCTGAAAATCAAGCCCGGGCAGAGCCAGATCGTGCAGGCGGGCCTTCAAGACCGGCGTCAGGCCGCCACCGACGTAATATTCCTTGGTCGGGTCGGGCCGTTCCCCTGGAGCGAGCGGGAGACCGTTGAGGGCGGTGTCCAGCCTGGTCCTGGAAAAATTCGGCGCAAAAGCCAGGATGGCCGCTCGGGTTCCGGCCTTGTCGGTGATTTCGGCCGGTCGGAGGTAGAGACCATAGCGAATGAGATCCATCGCCAGAATCTCACCATTGCGATCCACCAGATCACCCCGGGCCGCCCGGGTCGGGGCGAGGCCGGCCTTGTGCTTGTCGGCGTCGGAGAACAGCGCCGCCCGGGACGCACCGATCGCCAAGGCCAGAAAGGCGGCCGCGGACATGGCCATGACGAAGAAGACGCGCAGGCGAACGTCGTCCTCGGCCCTGCCCGAAGCCCGGGCGCGGTTGAACGCCCGCTCGAGGAATCCGAGATTCGACAGCCAGCCGCGCCAGGAGGGCCAGGAAAATCCCGCGAGGCCATCCGGGTCGGCGGGATCAATGGTGGTCATGGCGCCGCCGTCTGATTTTGCGCCGTCGCCGCTACGTTATCTCGCGCGGCAATCGCAGGCAGGGCATCGGGCGTAATCTCATGTCCTGGTTCGGGAGGCCCGAAGTTCAGATAACGCCGTGATAGATCCGCAACCCGCGCCGGGCCGCCCAGACGCGAAACTTCCGCTCGCAGCATACGGATGCGCCGCTGTTCCTGAAGAATCCGGTCGTCAATGGCGACCCCCCCCGCATCCTGGGCGCCGGCAAGGGTCTTCAACGCATAGCTGCCCAGGGCGATGACCAGCAGGACCGTGAGACCGAGCAGGTTGACGACGCGAAACCCGCGAAAGCGCGCGGACAAAACGTTGGGAATTCTCACGCCGCGGCCCTCCACGCGGGAGCGGCGGTCCGGGCGGCGGCGCGAAGCTTGGCCGACCGGGCGCGAGGGTTGGCGGCGATCTCGGCATCGGACGGCGCCATCGCTCCGTTGTGCAGCAGGGTGAAGCTAGGGGCTGGACCGGTGGCGCGCGGCGGGGCGTGCCGAGACCCTTCCCCCTGACGGCCGGCCCGGTCATTGAGGAAAGCCTTGACGATCCGATCCTCCAGCGAATGAAACGACACCACGGCCAGCCGCCCACCAACCTTGAGATTGCGTTCGGCCGCGGCGAGACCGGCCTCAAGTTCGGCGAGTTCTTCATTGACGGCGATTCTGAGCGCCTGGAAAACCCGTGTCGCGGGATGCACCTTGGCGCCGCGCCGTCCGCCCAGCGCCCGCTCAACCACCTCGGCCAGATCGAGCGTACGTTCGAAGGGCGCTTCGTCCCGGCGGCGCACCAGCGCACCGACGACGCGGCGCGCCTGACGCTCCTCGCCATAGACGCGGAAAATGCGAAGCAGTTCGCGAGGCTCGCCTTGATTGACCAGTTCGGCGGCGCTCAGGCCCTCGCTGGCCATGCGCATGTCCAACGGACCGTCGCGCATCAGCGAAAAGCCCCGCTCCGCCTGATCGATCTGCATCGAGGAGACGCCCAGATCGAGCGCCACCCCGTCGACCTCGCCCGCGGCGATGAAGTCATTCATGCGAGAGAACGGGGAATGGATAAGGCGCAACGCGCCCAGGCCATGCAATCCCTCGGCGAAAATAGCGGTGGTCGGATCCCTGTCGAAGGCGACAACCGCCGCCCCCGCTGAAAGGAAAGCGCGGGTGTAGCCGCCGGCCCCGAACGTGCCATCGATAATGGTCAGGCCAGGACCCGGCCGTAGTGCCTCAAGCACCTCGGTCAGCATCACCGACCTGTGCGCGGGCGCGGTCATGACGCGGCCGCCAGGGAACCGGTGCGCTGGCTCAGCCGAAGCGCGGTGAGCTGTTCGCGAGCGAACAGCCGCTGGCTTTCGCGATGGGTGGCGAAGGCCTCTTTGGACCAGATCTGAAACCGGTCGCCCATACCCACAACCGAGACCCAATCGGTGAGGCCGAATTGCTGGCAGTGCGTATCGGGCAAGGTCACCCGGCCGGCGGGGTCCCAGGCCAGACGGGCAAACCCGCCGCGGACGCTGGTTTCGATCGCCGTGCGAAGGGGATCGCCGAACGGCAGTTCGTCGATCAGGGCGTCATAGGTTTTGAGCAGGTCGGGACCGCCCCCCTCAAGGCAATCGGCTTCGATCGAGGGAAAGCAAAAAAGCGTGTCCAGGGGACCCACCGCGGCGCGGAATTCCGACGGCAGAACGATCCGCCGCTTCCCATCCAGCTGCCTGTCGATGGTCGACAAGAACACAGCGGCCAAATCCCATCCACGCCGGGCTTATCCAGGGCGTTGAGGATTTGGTAACACGGGATTAACTGCCACTCAATGACTCCAATTACCACTTTTGATCCAATTTAAGTGTTCGAGCGCGACAAAATGGGCCATGCACATTAATAAACAGAACATACAAAGAACAAAGCTCCCGCCACGGATACGTGCTGCATTCACCTTTGCCGAAAAAGTTAACGCCGATCCGAACACTTGTCAGGCCGGGCAAAGGATCAGATGGCCTATAAGCCGGGTTCTGTGCCGCCCCCGCTCGCGCGGAGACGCGACGATCATTCCTCTGGACCGCCCGTCGCCGGACGGTTCTCGCGACCTACCCGGGCGCCTGAGCCGGCGAAGCCCTGCCTTCCTTGCGGTCGGCGCGACACCCCTATTCGGTCTTGCTCCAGGTGGGGCTTGCCATGCCGTCCCGGTCACCCGGTCCGCGGTGGGCTCTTACCCCACCCTTTCACCCTTACCCTCTTTCGCTCTGGGAGCTTCGCAGGGCGGTTTGCTTTCTGTGGCGCTATCCCTGGGGTCGCCCCCGGCGGGTGTTACCCGCCACCTATTCACCGTGGAGCCCGGACTTTCCTCCCTTGCGCCATTACAACGCAAAAGCGACCGTCCAGCCATCTGATCCGCCGTTACGGTGGGCGCGCGCGGGCGGCGCGTCAAGCAAGGTCCCTGACGTCTGTCGGCCAGGCCGGGGCTACGGGCCTGGGTTAACGGGATGGTCGCGAGCGTTTTGATCAGAAATTATCTACCAAGAGTTCAGATACAGCGTCGGCATCACGAGTTCGATGGACATTCGGATCAGGCCCCCAAAAAGAGGTCGGCGGCGGCTTCGACGATCGCCTCGGCGTCCAACCGGTATGCGCGGTATAGACGGAACCGCCGCCCATGGCCCGCAGGTGCGCGAACGACCAATGCATGAGGAGCGCCAATTCGTCCGCGAATGCAGGCTCGAAATAGGTCAGCCCCGGCTGGCGCATGCCGATCAGAGGTGAGTTGATCGACTGGCGCCCCCTCCAGCCCGAGGGTTACGCCGCATGAAGTCGCGACAAGCAGGAAGCACGCGCCCAGGTTTGTCGAGATGGTCACATCGGGTGACTAGGCGGGCCTTGCCGGCAATTGGGCGAAAAGCTCGCTGGGATCGATGACCGGCCTGGCGAAAAGGGTGGAAGGCGCCTCGCCAGCGCGGTACCGGGCAATGACATCTTCGGCATTGAACTTCACACCGATCGGATTGGCGGCGAAGTCGCTCTGCGCGAACCACGCGGTCGCCGCCGCCGCGTCTGGTTGAAGGTCGATCTGCAACTCGATTTGATTGCCGTCTGGATCCCGATAGTAGAACGACAGCGTCGGACCGTGATTGATCGTCCAATAGGGCTCGATGCCGAGCCCATTCAGTCGTTCGTACGTTGAGAACAATTCATCAGCGTTACGGTAGGTAAACGCAAAGTGCTCCATGCCGGTTGTCGTCGGCGAGGGGCTGGTGATGCCAGGCATCTGAGCGATCGCGATGCGATGATGCTCATCGTCATAAGTCAGAAAGCTGATGATCGGGTTAGCCATGGCGACTTCAGCCTCCAGGACCGTGCAGTACCACTTGATCAGCGACTCGGCGTCGGCCGTGCGCAGCACGATATGTGCGAATTTCTCAGGGGCGATCTTCCCGCGTTGCCGCGCCGTCTGGGGCAGGCCAGTAGTGGTTGTCATGTCATGTTTTCCCTTTTGAGCGCGGGGGGATGGAGGAGCGAGGACTGGCCTCGATAGCAACCAGGGTCGGCATGTGCTCGCCATCCACGGTCGGGACGAAGCTCATGTCGCTCTCCCGGTCACGTGCTTCAGCATCGCGAGGGCGTCGTCCGGAAAGGTCCAGCCGCGCCAGGCGATATGGTCGTCGGGGCGGATCAGAACCAAGGGACGTTCAAGCAATTTCAGGACGGGCTCATCCTTGAGTCTAACCACCCTCACCGGGACACCGGCGGTCGTGGCGGCGACTTCGAGGGCGCCGGTTGAAATGTCGCCGATCGCCAGGATCGTGAATTGATCACCAAGAAGGTCATAGAGGGCTCGCCCATCCTCCAGGTACAGATGAGGAAGGCGACTGCCGGGCCATGTCCCCAGCGCCACGACGAGAGGATCAGGCGGCGGGGCGGGTTCATCGTCGTAGGCGATGATCGGGGAGGCGTCATACCGATAGCCGTGTTCGATACCCCAGCTCTCGTTCTCCGCATTGCCGGCCGCCTCGATCGCGCGGCCCAGCGTCTCCAGCCTGGCGCGGCCCGCATCGTCGTTCGCCTGCAGAGGCCCTTCGGCCATCGCCGTCGAGACGAGTTGGACGATTTCCATGCGCACGCCGGCATGGGCGGCCGCCATCTCGCGATTTCGGATGGCGATCGGCCGACGCTCCACTTCGTAGCTCTCCAACAGGGCCTCGCCGCCCCATCCCGAAACGACGGCGCCCAGCTTCCAGCCGAGATCGAAGGCTTCGCCGACGCCGGTATTCATGCCGTAGCCGCCTGTTGGAATGAACTGGTGGGCGGCGTCACCCGCGAGGATTGCCGGCCCTTTGCTATATTGGTCGGCCACGAGCAGGTGGGGCGACCAGGGATTCGCGATCAGAATCTCGAACTCAAACGGGCGGCCGACGAAGTCGAGAAGCACTTTGCGCGGGTCGAGCGCCGCTTCGTCGGCGCCCGGTGCGATAAATGTATGGAGCGTCCAGATATCGATATCGTTCTGCGCAATCAGCGTGCCCGTACCCGTCTGCAAGTGCCATGCCACGCCGAATGGCGCCAATATCTCCCGAGCCTCCGATCTGAAGTGGATCATATAGCCCCGGCCCACCGCGTATTGGCCCTCCAACTGGATGTCGAGCGCGGTGCGGACCGTGCTGCCGCCGCCATCGCAACCGACCAGATAACGGCTCCGGATCACGACCGCGCCATCAGGCCCTTCAATGGTGGCCGTCACGCCGTCCTGGTCAGCCTCAAGGCTGCGAAACCGGTGGCCAAAGCGGATATCGACAAGATCGTTGTGGTCCAGCGCCTCTCTGAGAACGGGCTCCAGCACGATCTGGGAAATACGCATGGGCGCTTCCCGTGTCCCCGTTCCGTCGTTCGCCCGGCGAATGAGATCGGCCGCTTCCCGGGACGATGGATAGGCGAAGCGGTGGAGCACCTCTCCCGAAGGGCTGGTGGCCCAAACAATGTCGAATGGGTTATCGACGGGCACGCCCGCCGCGCGCAGCGCGTCGGCCACGCCAAGCCTGCGGTAGATCTCCATGCTCCGACCATTGGTCAGATCCATCTTTGGGTGGCGGGTCGTGGTCGGATTCCGCTCGACCACTATCGAGCGAACGCCCTGGCGCGCCAGGGCGAGGGCGAGCGTCATGCCGACCGGGCCACCGCCGGCGATGAGGATGGGCGTGTCGATCAAAAAGGATTCCCTTCTGTCGCCAGAACCTCGTCCATCACCCTGTTTTCGAGTGCGCCCAGTGCGTCGATTTCAACCCGGACGACATCTCCAGCCTTGAGAAATTTGGGCGGCTTCATCGCCGCGCCGACGCCCCCGGGGGTCCCCGTGTAGATCACGTCTCCCGGCTCCAGGGTCATGGCCTGGCTAAGATGTTCGATCTGAGCCGCGACATCGAAAATCAAGTGACGGGTATTGGAGGATTGTCGCAGGTCTCCGTTTACCCAGCAGCGAATATCCAGGCCACCCTCGGGGACTTCGTCGGGCGTGACAAGGCAGGGACCAAACACCGCGTGCGTGTCGAAACTTTTGCCGAGGGTGAACTGGCCGGATCTCATCTGCCAGTCACGAACGCTGACATCATTGCCGACGCAGTAACCGAACACGGCGCCCAGCGCCCGGTCGCATGAGACATGCCGGCATCGCGCGCCAATCACGAAGACCAGCTCGGCTTCGTAGTCCAGCGCTCCGGAGGCAATCGGCCGTTCGATCGGCCTGTAAGGCCCGTTGACCGATGTGACCGCTTTTGAAAACCACATCTGTTGTTCGGGCCTGGCGATCCCAGCCTCCTGGACGTGGTCGGCATAGTTGAGGCCGATGCCAAATATCTTGCCGGGCCGCGCGATGGGCGCCAGCAAACGGGCTTCGGTCAGGTGAAGGTCCGCCTTTCCCCGAAGACTGTCGGCCAAGGGCCTGAACCTGCCCCACTCGGCGATCAGCGTCGTCATATCGCTGACGCCCTCCAATCGCCCAGTCAGGTCCACGATCGCGGATCCCTCCACGATCCCCAGGGATGGAAGATCGACTTCATTCAAAAATCGCGCGAGGCGCATTTCATCTCCTGTGCACGACGGCGTTTTGCTCGAATGACTGGGTCATGCGGCCGCCCTCCCTGGACCGGATTTTCGACCCTTATGCCAATTCCTGTTCATCTGATCAATAGGGCTGATCGCCCACAAAATCAGATAGCGGCGTACCCGGAGAGGCAGCTTCGCCAGCCAATTCCGGCGCGCGCAATATCGTGGCCCGTGCGGACCAATCGCGGAGATCCTGGATATTTCATTGGACGAGCGCCTTGATCGTGTCGTGTCGTGCTTGCAAATATGAATCAACCGCTTGGCTCTGAGCCAAAGTGAATTTTTGACGGAATTGATTCGCTTTGACCCCACCCAATAGTCTGGACGCTGAGATCGCGGAGACGGGCCCAATTGCCGCGGTGAGTAAACGCCAACCGGAAGAGGTGAAATCTCGGGTCTTGTCCGCCGCTAGAAAAGCGTTCAGCAGCTACGGATTTGAAGGTGCGTCAGTGCGTTCCATAGCACGTGATGCACACGTCAGTATATCGCTCCTGCTATATCATTTCCAGAACAAAGATAATCTTTGGCGCACGGTCATGGCGCAGATCATGTCGCCAGCCCGGTCGACAAAGGGCCTTAGGCGTATAGACGGGTACAAGGCCGAAAGCGCCGCTGAGCAGCTTCGGATCTTGATTGATCATTTGGTCCGCGGGTTTGCTGAAAACCCCGACCTTCACAGGCTCATTGTCATGGAGGCGCACCGATCCAGCGACCGGTTGATCTGGCTTTGTGAGCAGTTCGTCAAATCCGATTTCGACGCCGTCACGGCGCTGATCGTGAAGGCTCAAAAGGAAGGTGCGGTCCGAAATCTCAACGCTGCCCGCATGCGCTACGCCATTGTCTCGCTCGCCGCGGTTCCGTTCTCCGTCTCGGCGGAATACCAATATTTGACCGGGCAGAACCCGTTCAGCTCCCAGGAAATCGATAGCGCGATCGAATTCATTCACCGGATCGTATTCGTCGATTCCTAGGGTCAATCGGCCATCTCAACAGACCAAAGGGCATCAATGCGAGGGAGACAGCCATGACCGCCTACATCATCGCCCGCGTCGAGGTGCGGGATTGGGACCGTTACCGAGAGTATATGAAACACACTCCGGGGGTGATCGCGCGGTTCGGCGGGCGGTTCATCGTGCGCGGCGCCGAAACCCATACCCTGGAGGGGTCACCGGAGACGCGGCGCGTGGTGGTGATCGAGTTCCCGTCGCTGGAGCGAGCCAAGGCCTTCTACGCTTCGGAAGCCTACGGAGCGGCCAAGGCCCTGCGCGACGGGGCCGGCGAGGCGCAGTTCATAGCCATGGACGGCTTCGATCCCCCGCGCTGACCAGGCGCTCGCCGTCAACCGGCGGTCGAGGACGGCGACACAGCCGCCGCCGCGCCGCGAAACAGGGTCTCCGTCGCGACGTCGGCGGGGAAGAGGCTTTCGATGCGCAACTCGTCGGCGGTGACGTCCTGGGCCGTGCCGAAAGTGGCGATTACGACGAACAGGGAAATGCGCAAGCCGTCCTTCTCCAGGATGAACGGCATGACCGGGACCAGCGCCGAATCCTGTGCCGACCAGAGGGTCTCGTCGTCTTGATATTGGCTGAGTTCGGCCAGCAACTGCTTCATGTCCTGGCCGCCGAGCGCCTCGGCCTCACGCTCGGCCCGGCGCCAGGTCAGAGGCCCGACCGCCGCCCAGTTGGTGACCAGGGGCCGGATGCCATTGGGGTGGAAGAACAGCCGCATCAGATTTCGCTGGTCCCCGCCCACCCGGCTCCAGATGTCGCCGCCAAGCAGCGCCGTCATCATCTCGAACGGCGCGTTGGTCATGCGGATGTTCCAGGCGCGGTCGAGGGCGACGGCCGGAAATGGCTCGTGACCAGTGAGCATCATGCGTACCGCATTCATGACCTGGGCCATCTGGGGATCATCGAGTGGCCGCGTCCGGAAGATCGGCGCGAAACCCGCGGCGGTGAGCCACTCGTTGCGCTCGCGCAGCGGCACCTCCAGAGTCTCGCTGAGTTGCAGGATCATGCCCCGGCTGGGCCGGGCTCGCCCGGATTCGAGGAAGCTGACATGGCGCTGCGAGACACCCGAGGACAGGGCGAGGTCGAGTTGCGAGAGGCGCCGCCTCTGGCGCCAGGTCTTGAGCAACAGGGGGAAGCCTCCCTCGTCGTTCCGGCTCTTACGTATTTCCGATAGGGACACGATCGCGGCTCCTCAGGTCCACCGCAGGATCGCCCGCGCAACGCAACGATTCAACGACCTGGGAGGTAATCGCGCACCCCATGCCCATTCGATGGCGATCGACGTCAGCGCTTGGCCACGACGTCCAGCGTCGGTAGCATCGCCCGGAGGCTCGCCTCGCTCTCGAACACCTCGGCGCGAAAGCCGGCGCGGCGCGCGGCTTCAACGTTGGCCGGCACGTCATCGAAAAACAGCAACGAACGGGGCGGCAGCGACGCCGACTCTGCGACGATCTGGAACGATCGAAGAGACGGTTTGGCGTGTCCCATCTCATAGCTCAGATGGCGTTCGAAGGCGCCGAGGCGTCCACCCGACGCCCAGACCTGGGACTGCCAATGCGCCTGGTTGGTATTCGAGAAAATCATCACCCGGTGGTGGATCGCCAGAAGCTCGACAAAGGCCAACATCGATTCATCGAGCACGAGGTGACAGCAGAAATCGGTGGCAAAGGCGTCCCAATCGCCGTCGTAGCCCGCCTCGGCGACAAGCTCCGCGTGGAGTTCGCGCACCGACCGGCCGGTCCCCCAGCGGACGTCGGCGGTGGCCTCGACGACCTGGGCCGCCGACCAGCCGGCGCGACAACGGGCGGCCAGCGCGCGGTGCATTACACTATTGTCGTGGGCGACGATCACACCGCCGAGGTCGAAGACCAACGCCTCTATTGCCTGGGCACTCATGCCGCCATCCTCACCAAGGCCACAAGCCGGGCCCGTGTCTCGCCATCGGCGACGCCGTCCACCGACGCGGGACGCCAGTGCCGCTGGAACGCGCGGACGACCACGGCCAGATCAACGTCGAAGGCGCCGGTACGCGGGCAGTCATAGCCCAGACGCGCCAGGGCCGATTGCAGGGTCAGGACGCCCAGGCCCTCGTCGCCCTCGCCCAGAGCCCCGCCGGGCGCTGGCGGCGGTTCCGCCCAAAGGCCATGCCCGGCGCCGGCCAGGGTCTTCCATGGAAACAGTTCGCCCGGGTCGGTTTTGCGGTGCGGCGCGACATCGGAATGACCGAGGATCGTGGCGTCGGGAATTGTCCAGCGCGAGCGGATATCGGTGAGTAATTCGATCACCGCGGCGACCTGGGCCTCCGGAAACAGCCGGTAGCCGAACTCGTGGCCGGGATTGACGATCTCCACTCCGATCGAAGCGGCGTTGATATCTGTTTCGCCCCGCCAGGAGCCCCTGCCCGCGTGCCAGGCGCGGCGGGCCTCAGGAACCAGGGCGAAGATCGCGCCGTTCTCCTCGACCAGATAGTGGGCCGAGACCTTGGCGTCCGGGTCGGTAAGACGGGACAGGGCGGCCTCGCCGCTGACCATTCCCGTATAGTGCAGGATCAACATATCCGGCGGAGCCGTGCGGGCGTCGAAATTCGGTGATGGCGCGGAGAGAATATTCATGGCGTCGCCCGCCGAAACATCAACAGCGGCGCCAGCACCTGGTCGCGCCGCAGGGCGATAATCAGCACCCCGGTCAGGGCGACGATGGTCCCGACGACCATGCGCGGGCCGAAGGCGTCGCGGGTGATCAGCACGCCCAGGCCGATGGTGGCCAGGGGTGTCATCAGGGTCAGGGGCTGTAGCAGATTGACCTCATATCTTTGGACCAGCCCGTAGAAGGCGGTGTGGGTGATCACCGACACCACCAAGCTGGAGAACAGGACCGCGCCCACGAACGGCCAGAACGCATGGACCAGGACCGCGCCCTGCCCGGTTTCGGTGACCGCGCTGAGCAGAGCCAACGGCCAAACCGAGGAAAAGCCCACCCAAGCCTGAAACTGACGGGGGTTGGCGCCTTCAACCTGTTTCATCAGAACCGCCCCGAGGGAGCCGGTGAACGCCGAACCAGCGACGAACAGCATGCCCAAGCTGGGAACCAGGCCGACCGGGTTCCACATCACGATCAGGGCGCCGGCCAGAGTCAGCACGATGCCGAGGCCTCGGCGCAATCGGATACGCTCACCCAACATTGCCATCGACAGGATCGCTGAGATCGGTACGCCCAGCTGGGTGACGACGGCGAAGGCCGACGGGGTGGTAGTCTTCAGGCTTAGATACGCCAGCGCCATGGTGCCACCGCCCATGGTCAGGCCAACCAGGATCATGCGCCACAGCGGGCGAGGCGCGGGAAACAGCCAGGGCGACATGGCAATCGTGATCACCGCGAACCGGGCGGCGGCGTAGAACAGGGGTGGCGCGCCAAAATGCGAAATCAGCACCTTGGACATCACGCTGTTGACCGCCCAGACCAGGCAGATGACGACTAGCAGGGCGAGATCGCGCAGCGACATGGGCGGGGCTTAGGGCGGGGCGCGGGCGCTGGCAATCGTGGCGCGTTCGGCGTCATCGGCGAGATCCGCCGGGTCTGCATGCGTGGGAGGCTGACAGATGGCGAAAGATGGCCCATTGGCCTGGATATGGTCGAACGCCTGAGTCCTCTCGCCGGAAAGCCGGTCCCCGCCTCCGCTCTGGTCAATGTGCCGCGGCTCGTAACCGCCTTCTTCGCCCTGGCCCCCGACGCCGGTGTGGCCGAGCAGCGGGTGGCCTTCGGCACCTCCGGTCATCGGGGCTCCGCCTTCGCCGCTTCGTTCAACGCCGCGCACATATGGGCGATCAGCCAGGCGGTGTGCCTGCATCGGCGGCGCGCCGGCATAGAGGGTCCGCTATTCCTGGGGATCGACACCCACGGCTTGTCGGAACCAGCGCTGGCCTGCGCGCTGGAGGTGCTGGCCGCCAATGGCGTCGACGCGATGATCGACCACGGGGACGGCTACACGCCCACCCCAGTGATCTCGCATGCGATCCTGGCCCACAACCGGGGTCGGACCAGCGGCCTGGCGGACGGGATCGTGATCAGCCCATCGCACAATCCGCCCGAGGACGGCGGCTTCAAATACAATCCGCCCAATGGCGGCCCGGCCGACGTGGATGTCACCGGCTGGATTCAGAACACCGCCAACGACTTGCTCGCCGCTGGATTGGAAGGCGTGGCGCGCATCCCCTATGAACGGGCGCGCAGAGCGGCCTGTGTCCACCAATACGACTACGTCACACCCTATGTCGCCGACCTGGGCAATGTGATCAACATGGCGGCGATCCGTGACGCGGGTGTGCGCATCGGCATCGACCCGCTGGGCGGGGCCGCGGTTCACTATTGGGCGCCGATCATCGAGCGCTATGGCCTCGACGCCAAGGTGGTGAACCCGGCGGTCGATCCGACCTTCCGTTTCATGACCGCCGACTGGGACGGCAAGGTGCGGATGGATTGCTCGTCGCCTCACGCCATGGCCTCGCTGATCGCCCTGGCGGATCGATTCGACATCGCCTTCGCCAACGACACCGACGCCGACCGTCATGGCATCGTCTGCCCTTCGAGCGGCCTGATGAACCCCAACAGCTATCTGGCCGCGTCAATCGCCTATCTATGCACCCATCGCCCAGGCTGGCGCGCCGACAGCGCCATGGGCAAGACGGTGGTTTCCAGCGGTGTGATCGATCGCGTGGCGGCCCGGCTCGGGCGACGCCTGGTGGAGGTTCCGGTCGGCTTCAAATGGTTCAGCGCCGGCCTGATCGACGGCTCGCTCGGCTTCGGGGGCGAGGAAAGCGCCGGCGCCTCGTTCCTGCGCCACGACGGATCGGTCTGGACCACCGACAAGGACGGGCTGATCCTGGGCCTGCTGGCCGCCGAAATCCGCGCCGTCACCGGCCAGGACCCCAGCCAGTTCTATTCCACTGTGACCGAGGGCCTGGGCCGGTCGTTCTATGAACGCATCGACGCGCCGGCGACCGGCGCGCAGAAAAAGCGGCTGGGAAAGCTCGATCCCGACGAATTCGACGCCACGAGCCTGGGCGGCGAGCCGATCCTGGCGAAACTGACCCGCGCGCCCGGTAACGGCCAGCCGATCGGCGGGCTCAAGGTGGTCACCGAAAACGGCTGGTTCGCGGCCCGTCCATCGGGAACCGAGGACATCTACAAGATCTACGCCGAAAGCTTCCTGAGCGCCGACCACCTGAAACAGGTGCAACATGACGCGCAAACGGCCATCGACAAAGTTCTGGCCGTGGCTTGAGGAACCCTAAGCCGCCGCGTCAAGCGACAGGGTTTCATAGCGGCGCAGGTGGTGGTCGACCGAGCCGAACTCGCCTTCGATCAAGGTGGCGCGCTTGAAATAGTGGCCGATGGCCATTTCATCGGTCATGCCCATGCCGCCGTGCAGCTGGATGGCGTTCTGGCCGACGAACTTGCAGGCGCGGCCGATCTGAACCTTGGCGGCGGATAGGGACTTTGCCCGTTCGGCCGCCGGCTCGCCCAGCTTGATGTGGGCCATATAGGTCATGGAAATAGCCTGTTCGAGCTGGATGAACATATCGACCATCCGGTGCTGCAGCACCTGGAACGAGGCGATCGGCTGGCCGAACTGCTTACGCTGCTTGGTGTATTCCAGAGTGCCTTCGTGCAGGCGGCGCAGAACGCCGCAGGCCTCGGCGCAGGTGGCGGCGATGGCTTCGTCGACCACCTGTTCGACCAGCGGCAAGCCGCCGCCTTCCTCGCCGATAAGAGCCTCGGCCGGGACCGAGACATTCTCGAAGAACACCTCGGAAGCGCGCCGGCCATCGACGGTCGGATAGTCGCGGGTGACCACGCCCCCCGCCGTCTTGTCGACCAAAAACACCGACACGCCGCCGGCGTCGCGTTGGCCGCCGCCGGTGCGGGCGGTGACGATCAGGTGGGTCGCCCACGGCGCGCCGATCACCACGGCCTTGTGGCCGTTGAGAACGTAACCCGATCCGTCCTTACGGGCGGTGGTGGCGAGATTAGCTAGATTGTAGCGGCCCTGGGGCTCGGCGTAAGCGAAGGCGATGGTCACCTCACCCGCGATGATCTTGCCGATAATCTCCTCGGCCCCGGCCGGCGCGGCGTGTTTGAGGAAGCCGCCGCCGATCACCACCGTGCCAACATAAGGTTCGACCACCAGGGCTTTGCCGAATTCCTCCATCACCACCATATTGTCGATCGGACCGCCGCCCAGGCCACCGAGATCCTCCGGAAAGGCCGCGCCCAGAATGCCAAGCTCCTCTGCGAAGGCTTTCCAGACCTCTGGACGCCAGCCGGACGTCGACTTGATCGCCGTTCGGCGGGTGTCGAAATCATAGTGGTCGGCCAGGTAACTGGCGACCGTGTCGCGCAGCATCGATTGTTCGTCGGTAAAGCTGAAGTCCATGACGGAAAAGTTCCTGATCGTTCTGGAGTGGCCGATTCCGGGTCAGAGACCGAGGACGGCCTTGGCGATGATGTTGCGTTGGATCTCGTTGGAGCCGCCGTAGATCGAGGTCTTGCGGGTGTTGAAATAGGCCCCGGCCACCCCATGCGCCTCGTCCGGGCCGATGGCGCCGAGGTTGTGCGGCAGGCCGCGCAGATAGGGCGCGCCGTAGTGGCCGGCTGCCTCGAGGGCCAGGTCGGTCAGGCGCTGCTGGATCTCGGTGCCCTTGATCTTCAGGATCGAGGATTCCGGCCCCGGCCCCTTGCCGGAGCTTTCGCCGGCCAGGGTGCGCAACTCGGTGTATTCCAGCGCGGTGAGATCGATCTCCAGTTCGGCGACCTTGCGCTTGAAGAACGGGTCGGAGAGCAGCGGACCGGCGTCATCGGCAAGCTGAGTACGGGCTACTTGGCGTAGCCGCTCCAGGCCTCGCTTCGAGCGCGCCACCCCGGCGATGCCGGAGCGTTCGTGCAGCAGCAAGGCCTTGGCGCAGGTCCAGCCCTGGTTTTCATGATGAATGCGGTTCTCGACAGGGACCTTCACATTGTCGAGGAAGACGTCATTGACCTCATGGCCGCCTTCGAGGGTGATCAGCGGCCGGACCGTGATCCCCGGCGACCTCATATCGATCAGTAGGAAGCTGATGCCGGCCTGAGGCTTGGCGTTGGCGTCGGTGCGGACCAGGAAAAAGCCCCAGTCAGCGTGCTGGGCCAAGGTGGTCCAGGTCTTTTGGCCGTTAACGATATAGTATTCCTTGCCGTCATCGGCGGTGATGCGCTCAGCCTTGGTCTTCAGGGAGGCCAGATCGGAACCCGCGCCCGGCTCGGAATACCCCTGGCACCACCACACCAGGCCATCACGGATACCGGGCAGGAAACGCTCTTTCTGCTCCTGGGTGCCGAAGGTGTAGACCACCGGCGCCAGCATGTTCACGCCAAAGGGCAGGACGGAGATGGTGTCGGCCCGGGCCTGTTCTTCGGACCAGATGTATTTCTGCGTCGGGGTCCAGCCGGTGCCGCCCCATTCCTTCGGCCACGACGGCGCGGACCAGCCCTTCCTGGCCAGGATCCGGTGCCACGACAGGAAGTCTTCCCGGGACAGGGCCTCCTCGTCGCGCTGTTTGTCGCGCAGGGCCTGAGGGTAGTTTTCGGCGATGAACGCGCGCGCCTCGGCGCGAAAAGCCGCGTCTTGCGGCGAAAAATCCAGATCCATGGCGTTGCCTCTTGGGCGGCTCCGAGATGGGAGCCGACAAGGCTGTAATCGCCCCAGCCCCATAAAGTCCAGTCCATAGAAAACGGCCCGGAGCTGGGGAACTCCGGGCCGCCAAACGCGACGAGCTATTGGGGGGCTCAGTTCGTCCGCGTCATTGCCGACGAACCGGCGGCGGCTGAAACCGTCGCGGCGCCGGTAAAGGTTTTGCAGGAACCGTCGCGCTCGGCGATCAGGGCCGCCTTGCTGTAAGCGCCGGCGTGGCGAACGGCCTGCTGGGCGGCGTCGGCGGCTTCCCGAGCGCGGTCCGCGGCCATGGTCGACCGCGATCCGCCCTGGGCATTCATCAGAGCGCTGATCTCACTGGTGTCCTGGTGACCGAGCGAGACGGATGAGATCAGCACCTGGCAGCGGGCGGCGGCGATATATTGCGCATCGCTCATGTGGGTGGGTTGGGCGAAGGCAGCGGTTGAAAGGGCCAGCGGCGCGATCGCGATGAGGATTTTGAGCATTTTTGACTTCCCGTTCCTGGGTGGTTGTCGATGAATTCTGTATGCTTCATGAATGGAGTCGAAATCAAATTACTTATAGTAAATATTTGAACTTGCCAAATTGTAATCTGTATGTTTATTCATCCTTACGTCGTTCACATTACGTCGCCTTCATGTTGACATCATCAGATGAGGATTGCGCGTTGGCGGCCGCGACGGCATGATCGGAGCGCATGAACGCGTCGCCGAAGCCCATCGTCACCCCCTGCATCAAGGTCTGCATCGTCGACGGCGAGAGCGGTTTGTGCATGGGCTGCTACCGGACCTTGACCGAGGTGGCGGGCTGGACGCGCCTTAGCGACGCTGAGCGCGCGGCGGTCATGGCGGAGGCGCCCGGCCGGTGGAAAAAGGTACGGCCGGAAAAGCTGGCGATGTTCGGGCGAGCTTAGGCCGCCGGCGCCAGCCACGGCCGCGCCGCTTCGGCGACCACGCCCAACGCCCGCTCTATGACCTCCACGCCGGCTCCCGGAGCGTGACTGTCGACGGTAAGGATTCGCCGCTAGGCGCGGGCGCCGGGCCGCCCCTGGAACAGGCCCAGCATATGTCGCGTAAGCGCCTGCAGGCGGGTACCCAGGTCCAGCTCGGTCTGGACGTAGGGCAGGTATCGCTGGACGGCCTGCTCCGGCGTGATTTCCGGCGCGGCGGGATCGAACACGCGGCGGTCCACACATCCCAACAAGCCGGGATCATGATAGGCGGCGCGGCCCAGCATCACCCCGTCGAGCACCTCCAGATGAACCTCGGTGGCGTCCAGGCCAGCGAGGCCGCCGTTGAGCACGACGGTCAGGCCCGGGCGCTCGCGCTTGAGACGGTGGACCAGCGCGTAGTCGAGGGGCGGCACGTCGCGGTTCTGTTTGGGCGACAGGCCCTCAAGCCAGGCCTTCCGGGCGTGGACGATAAACACCCGGACGCCAGCGATGGCGCAGCGATCCACCAGGTCGAACAGGCTGTGTTCCGGGTCCTGATCGTCGACGCCGATCCGGCATTTGACAGTGACCGGCTTGGCGGTGGCCTCGATCATCGCCGCCACGCAATCTGCCACCAACTCCGGTTCCCGCATGAGGCAGGCGCCAAATCGGCCGCTCTGCACGCGGTCCGACGGGCAGCCGACGTTAAGGTTGATCTCATCATAACCGAAAGCATCGCCAATCCGCGCCGCCTGGGCCAGTGTGGAGGGATCGGAGCCCCCCAGCTGCAGCGCCACCGGATGCTCGGTCTGACCGAAAGCCAGCAACCGCCGTGCGTCGCCATGGAGGATCGCGCCGGTGGTCAACATCTCAGTATAGAGCAGCGCGCGCGCCGTCAGGACCCGATGGAACGCCCGGCAATGGCGATCCGTCCAGTCCATCATGGGCGCGATTGATAGTCTATATGGTTGAAATTCTTTCACTTTTCCGTCAACGTCAATCCATGAAATGGGCTTCGATTATACTGATTTTACGAATCAATCCGCCATTCAACCGATCTGTTCCGTCTAAAGGCGTCTGCCGTTAGGTTGCCGCCTCGCGATCCGACATCAACGCCGCGAAGATCGCCGCCACTCGGTCGATGAAGACGTCCCGTTCCCGTCCCAGCAGCGCCTCGCCGCGGATCAGGCGTTCGACAAGAAAGCCGATATAGCTGGCCGCGAACACCCGCGCCCGCGCTTCGGCGTCGGCGCCGCCAAGCCAATCACGGATCGGCCCGAGGAATCGATCCTGTATGAGAAGGTTCAGGAGCGGCGCGGTGGTCGGCGATGTCGCCGCGCGGAGCAGGAACTGGAACCTATGGGTCCGCGCCTCGTCGACGTGGGGACTGTCCGCCAACATTGTCGCCATCTCGTGGGCGAAGCTCGCCCGGTCCCAGTCATGCAGCCCATCGGACCCGAACGAGGCTTTCAGCGCCTCGAGGAACAAGGCCTCCTTGCCGCCGAAATAGCGTTTGACGAGCGCGACATCGGCGCCGGCCTCTCGAGCGATGTCGCGCAGGGCGGTGCAATCGTAGCCCAAGAGTGCGAATTGCGTCTTGGCCGCCGCGAGGATAGCCGCGCGAGTGGCTTCGGCGTCGCGCTTGCGGGGATTGGCGCGAACGCGGACGAGCGCTGCGGGGTCATTCATCGGCGTCTATGTACACAAACCCAGGTTGATGGGCAGGCCTGCCCGCATAGTCCAACCCCTCGCCATGTCAATGTTCGTTGACATGAGCTAGGCGGGCGATCAAATTGTCTAGCGAGCAACGACCAGGGGAAGGAAGCCATGAATATCGCCGTGAAGATCCAGGCCGTCGACGCGGCCGCCGAGATCGCCGCCACGCCCCTGAAAAAGCTGAACCCCGCCAAGGTGGAGCGTTTCTACAATGACACCATCTGGCCGGTGTTTGAGCGTCTGCGCCGCGAAGATCCCGTCCACTTCACGCCCGATAGCGAGTACGGCCCCTATTGGTCGATCACCAAGTGGAACGACATCATGGCGGTCGACACCAACCATGAGGCGTTCTCGTCGGCCGATGGCATCGGCCTGGCCAACCTCGCGAACATGGCGGAGCAGGAAAAGGTGATGGGTCAACGCCGCCGCGGCGGCGCGGGGTTCATCACCATGGACGAACCCGAGCACAGTCAGGCGCGCAAGGCGGTGAGCCCCACCCTGGCGCCCAGCAATCTGCACGCGATGAGCCCTCAAGTGCGCGAGCGGGCCGGCCAGATTCTCGACGCTTTGCCGATCGGCAGGGAATTCGACTGGGTCGACCTGGTGTCGAAGGAACTGACGGCCATGACCCTGGCCACCCTGTTCGACTTCCCGTTCGAGCAGCGCCGCAAGCTGCCCTGGTGGTCGGACATGATCATGAACCAGCCTGGCCACGGGCCGGTGGAGAGCTGGAAACAGAAGGGCGAGGCGATGTTCGAATGCTTCAGCGCCTTCACGGAGCTGTGGAACCAGCGGGTCGACGCGGAGCCCGGCAACGACCTGATCTCGATGCTGGCGCACAACCCGGCCACCCGCGACATGCCCATGGAGACCTACCAGGGCAATGTCGTGCTGCTGATCGTCGGGGGCAACGACACCACGCGGAACACCATTTCGGGCAGCGTCTACGCGCTCAACAAGAACCCGGACCAGTACGCCAAACTCCGCGCCAACCCGAGCCTCGTCCTGCCGATGATCTCGGAGACGATCCGCTGGCAGACCCCTCTGGCCCACATGAGCCGGGTGGCGACGCGGGACGTCGAACTGGGCGGAAAGACCATCAAGAAGGGTGACCGGGTGGTCATGTGGTACATCTCCGGCAACCGTGATGAAGAGGTAGTCGAAAACCCGAACGATTTCATCATCGATCGCGAGCGGCCCCGCCAGCATATGTCGTTCGGCTTCGGCATCCACCGCTGTGTCGGAAACCGCGTGGCCGAGATGCAGCTGACCATCATCTGGGAGGAGATCCTGAAGCGATTCCCGGAAATCAAGGTCGTCGGCGAGCCGGTGCTCAACTACTCGGCTTTCGTTCACGGCTACGAAAGCCTGCCGGTGATTATCCCGTTCCGCAACTAACTCAAGACGCCGCCCATCACCCAAACTAACGCGGGCGTCTTGCGGCGCCACTTATGGATTTGCGGCTACCTCGCGAATGGCGTCATCTGTCCTGGACGCAAGGAGACGCGAGATGGATTCGACTCTGGTCGCTGGCCGCGACATTCAGGACTTCCTTGATCGCATCGCCGGACTAGGCAGCGGCGACGGCGGCCGCGCTAAGCAAATCCTCCGCAAAGTCGTCGGCGACCTGTTCGCCACCATCGACACATTCGATGTCAGCGAGGACGAGTTCTGGGCGACGCTGAATTTCCTGGCCGAGGCGGCGCCCGAACTTGGGTTGTGGGCCGCCGGGCTGGGGTTCGAGCGTTTTCTCGATATGCGCATGGATCTGGCCGACCAGAACGCCGGTGCGGCCGGCGGGACGCCACGGGCGATCGAAGGCCCGCTCTATGTCGCCGGCGCGCCGCTTAGCTCAGGCTATGCCCGGCTGGACGACGGCGCCGAAGCCGGGGAGACGCTGGTCATGCATGGCAACGTTCGCGACACCCATGGCGCTCCGATCGCCGGCGCCATTGTCGATGTCTGGCACGCCAACGCGCTGGGAAACTACTCGTTCTTCGACAAGAGCCAGAGCGCCTACAATCTGCGCCGGCGCATCGAGACCGACAGCCGCGGCCGCTACAAATTTCTCACCATCCTGCCGTCCGGATATTCGGTTCCACCGGGCGGCACGACCGATCGGCTGTTGAAGGCCGTCGGTCGCCACGGCAACCGTCCGGCGCACATTCATTTCTTTGTCTCCGCGCCTGGCCATGCCCACCTGACCACCCAGGTCAACATCGCCGGCGACCCATTCGTCCACGATGATTTCGCCTACGCGACCCGTGACGAATTGATCGCCACCGCGGCGCGCGGCGACGGCGGGACGACACTCGACATCGAGGGGCTGAAGTCACCCTTCCTGGAAATCACCTTCGATTTCGTGCTCGGCGAGGCGCGAGGCGATCGGGAGCAAGTCTCAAGCCGGGCCCGCGTCGCCGCTTCATCGGCAGCGGACGCGGTCGGGGATCGGCCGTGACCGTATTCCCCCGCGCCGATGGATCGCGGGTGCCCTACGGCGTTTTTACTTCGCAATCCGTCTATGACCGCGAGCAGGAACGAATCTTCCGCGGTCCGACCTGGAGCTTCCTGGGACTGGAGGCCGAGATCCGATCGCCCGGCGACTTCAAGAGCACGTTCATCGGCGACACACCGGTGGTGATGACCCGCACGGAGGATGGCGCGCTGGCCGCGTGGGTGAACCGTTGCGCGCACCGGGGGGCCATGGTCTGCCGCCAGCTTCGGGGCAACGCCACCTCCCACAGCTGCGTCTATCACCAGTGGCGCTACGATCTGGAAGGCAACCTCTACGGCGTGCCGTTTCTGCGGGGGCTGAAGGGTCAGGCCGGCATGCCCGCCGATTTCGACCGCGCCGCCCACGGCCTGCGCAAACTGCGGGTCGACAGCTATCGCGGCCTGGTGTTCGCGACCTTCAGCGATCAGGTCGAGCCGCTGGCCGACTATATCGGGCCGGTGATGGCCGGCTTCGTCGACCGTATTTTCCACAAGCCGGTCGAATACCTGGGCTGTACGCGCCAGTATTCAAACTCCAACTGGAAGCTATATCTCGAAAACGTCAAGGACCCCTATCACGCCAGCCTGCTGCATCTGTTCCACACCACCTTCAATATCTTCCGGGTGGGAATGAAGGCCCACTGTGTGGGCGATGGCCGTGAGGGCCTGCACAGCATCATCATCGCCATCAAGCAGGACCAGGGCGATACTTCGGCCGCCTATTCCGACCAGAATATCCGGTCCTACGACAGCGGTTTCGTCCTGGAAGACGACAGCGTGCTCGCGCTTATTCCCGAGTACGAGGTGGTGGCGACCAATCATATTCAGCCGATCTTTCCGCAACTGGTGATCCAGCAGATCCACAACAGCCTGGTGGCCCGCCAGCTGCTGCCCAAGGGTCCGGGCCATTTCGAACTGGTGTTCCATTTTTTCGGCTACGTGGACGACAGCGACGAGATGCGTGCGCTCCGGATCAAACAGGCCAATCTGGTGGGACCGGCGGGCTATATCTCGATGGAGGACACCGAGGCGACCGAGTTGGTGCAACAGGGGGTGATGCGCGATCCAACGGTCACTTCGGTCATCGAGATGGGCCTGGGCGCTCCTGAACAGAGCGATACCCTGATCACCGAATCCCTGATCCGCGGGTTCTGGACAGGCTATGGGAAACTGATGGCTTTCGACGAAAGCGCGTCATGATCGATCTGGGCCTGCGCCATGAGATGCTTGCGCTTCAGGACGAATATATCATCACCCTGGACACCGACGCGCTGGAGCTGTGGCCGGAGATGTTCGTGGACGATTGTCTCTATGAGATCATTCCCAAGGAAAACGAGGACATGGGTCTGCCAGCTCCGGTGATTCGCTGTGACAACAAGAAGATGCTGCGTGATCGTGTGGTCTCGCTACGCAACGCCAACATCTTTCAACGGGTGATCTATCGGCACTTTGTGTCGGGGCTTACCTGCAAGACAATCGAAAACGGCTTGGTGGAGATGCGATCAAGCTATCTGGTGATCAACACCAGCCAGCTGGGCCAATCGGCGGTCTATCAGACCGGCCGATACCACGACGTGGTGGTGCGCTCGGAAGGCGCCTGGCGGTTCAAAAGCAAGCGGGCGATCTATGATACGTCCCGCATCCAGACCGCCCTGGCCGTGCCGATCTGAATAGCCTGGCGTGTCATCGCCCTATGGCTTCGCCGACACCGATGAAATAGGCTATTCTATCGCTAAACGAGACCGGGGGTTCAGCGTGGCCGAGGGGAATTCGAATCTACGGCAGGCGTCGATCGTCTCGGTCGATGTGTTCGGTTTTTCCCGGGAGACCGAGGAAGACCGCCAGAAGGTGACTCAGGCCTTCGAGGCCTTGAACGCCCGCCTCGAATCCACAGCCGACCGGCACAATGGTCGCGTGTTCTATGGCGCCGCCGATGGCCTGTTTCTGGAGCTCCCCAACGCCGACGAAGCAGTGGTGGCGGGCGAGGAAATCGCCAACGGCCCGTGGCCTCCCGTGCGCGTCGGCGTGCACCAGGGACAAGTCGCCGCTCTGGCTACGGGCGAGCTGTCGGGATCGGCAATTTCCACGGTCGCCCGCATCCAGCAGGCGGCGGACAAGGGCGCGGTGCTGGTCTCCGAAGAGGTCAAGCGCGCGCTGCACACGGCGACCCTGTCCAGGCGGCTGCTGAAGGATTCCAGCCCGATCAAGTTTGATCGGGTCGAGGATCTGACCCCGATCTACAAGCTTTCGTTCGTCAAGCCAGTCGATGAGGCGGCGCTGAAGCGCACAAATCGCCGGACCCTGATGATCCTGGCCGGGATTACCGTCGCGGTGATCGTCCTGGTGGCGATCTTCTTTGGCCGGGATATCTATACGACATTGTTTCCGAGGAATGACCACGTCGCGGTGCTGAAACTTCAGGGTCAGGGCGCCGGCAAGGACGCCTCGGAATTCGCCGACGCCCTGACCGACGAGATTGGCTATGTCCTGAACCAGGGCCAGATTCCGACCGTCACCGGCGGCCTCGCCGAAACCCTGCGTGGTTCTGACAAAGACGCGCAGGCGCGGCGCTACCAGGTCGGCGCTGTGCTGGACGGAACCGTTTCCGGAGACGCCAACGCCCTCGACATCAAGCTGCATATCGACGACCCGGTCAGCCACCAGACGATCTGGTCGCATGAGTTCCAGGGCTCCGGAGATGATCTGCAGACCCAGGTTTCGTCGCGGGTAATCAACGTGCTGACCTGCTCGGCCCAAGCCATGGCGCCGGGGGCCAATGTGTCCGGGGCCGACGTGGTGGCGCTCTATGTAAAGTTTTGCGACCTCAATTCCGACGCCGCCAGCGACGCCAACGCCCTGATCGAGCTTGAAAACACGTTGCGGGAACTGGTGGCCAAGGCGCCGCAGTTCTCCTACGGCCACTCCCAACTGGCCCTGTTTCTGTTCGGCAAATCACAGGTCGATCCCGCCAACGCCGCGTCGCTGTTGACCGAGGCCGGCCGTGAGGCCGACCGCGCCATCGCTCTCGACCCCAAGAACAGCGATGCCTACGCCGCGCGCGCCCGTCTTGTTCCAGCCCCTGGTTGGGCCGATCGGGAGAAGAACCTGGCGCTGGCCGTCGCCCAGCCTGGCGCGGGGCCACTACCCAACGCGGTCTACGCACTGATGCTCGCGGAGATTGGCCGGTTGAACGACGCCGCCGTCTACGCCCAGAAGATAGCCTCGGAAGACACTACCGGTGACCCTGACTATGTGATCCTGATCGCCTCCAGCCTCGCCGCCCAGGGCAGGGACGACGACGCCGACCGCGCCCTGACCAAGGCCCTGCAGATCGCCCCCAACAATCCGGTCATCCAGGGTTTCCGCTTCCACATGTATGAATGGTTCGGCCGTTGGGACGAAGCCCTGGCTATCCTGAATTATGACGCCACCCGGCCGCCGCAGCTGGAACAGGAAGAAGACCTGGTCGCCTCCAGAGCCTTCATCGCGGCCATGCAATCGGGAGAGCCCGGCCCCAAGGCCGCCGCGCGCGCCGCCGAATTCGCCTCGGTCTCGCATGACCGCAACCATCTGATGGCGGCGATCAGCCACCTTTCGGCGATGGGCCTCGTCGACGACGCCTATAGCCTGGCGGGACAAGTCCCGCCGACGGCCCAGACCGACGACCTCTCGGTGCTTTTCCAGCCGCTGAACGGACCCTTGCACCGCGATCCCAGGTTCATCGCCCTGGCGGGCAAACTGGGGCTGGTCGGCTATTGGACCAGCTCCGGCAAATGGCCGGATTTCTGCGCCAGCGGCGATCTGGGATATAGCTGCAAGGCCGAAGCGCAAAAGCTCGCGGCCAAATAGCGGTGAAGGCGTTTGGCAGGATAGGATGCGCCGTGGCCCTGAGCTGCCTGGCCACCGCGTACGCTGCCCAGGCCCAGGTGCTGGAGATCAGCCCGGACGGGACGGTCACTCGATATGACGGTCCGACCCAGTACTTGACTACCGGCGCGCGGGCCATCACGCCGGAACAGCCGCCCACGGCGCGGCGCGGCGCAGCGGCCTCGGCCCCGACGGCGGAGATCGCAGAGACGATCCGGGCCGCGTCGGAGCGCCATCAGGTCGATGAACGCCTGGTGGAAGCGGTGGCCTGGCGCGAATCCGGCTTCAACCCCGCGGCGGTATCGCCCAAGGGCGCCCGAGGCGTCATGCAGCTGATGCCCGGCACGGCGCGACTGCTGGGTGTCGACGCCAGCGACCCCGCCGGCAACATCGACGGCGGCGCCGACTATCTGTCGCGGATGATCAAGCGCTTCAACGGCGACACGGCCAAAGCCTTGGCTGCCTATAACGCCGGGCCAGAGGCGGTGGAGCGCTACCGGGGCGTGCCGCCCTATGCCGAGACCATCGCCTATGTAGGTGCGATTCTGGCGCGGCTGGCCCGGACAGACGGCGCCGCTGGAGTGGCTAAAGCAGATAGAACGAGTGTTGACGGCTTTTAAGTCTTGCCGCCAGGCTCGTCGGAACCGGTCACTCGCCTGAATACGATCTCGCTCACCACCCGCCGTCCATCGGTGCGCTTCAGCTGCACCACGACGTCGATCACCCGCCGGGCGTAGACCTGGATCGCCGCCCAGCCCATATCGACCCCACTAAGCAGGGCCAGCATGGTGATCTGATCGATCGCGCCGCCAGGGCTGTCGGCGTGGACGGTGGTGATGGAGCCGGGGTGGCCAGTGTTGACGGCCCGCAGGAAGGCGAAGGCCTCGGCCCCGCGCAGTTCCCCAAGCAGAATACGGTCGGGGCGCATGCGCAGCGAGGCCTGGAGAAGCTCTTCGGCTCCCACCTTCGCCTCGCCCGCCTCACCGCGGACGGCGATCAGGCCGATGGCGTTGGGATGGTCCAGTCGGATCTCCGGCGCGTCCTCGATCACCACCAGCCGCTCCCGAAGGTCGATCTCCTTGACCAGGGCGTTGAGCAGGGTGGTCTTGCCCGAAGACGTGCCGCCGGAAAGAACGATGGTCTTCCTGTGTTTGACCGCCAGAGACAGAAATCCCATCAGGTCCGATCGATCGAGGTAGTTTTGCAGGACTTGATCCTCGCGGGCCGCCGCGCCGTTCTCCAGGGCGGCGTCGAACAGGCCGGTACGTTGAAGTTCGCCCATGGAGAGATCGGAGATCGCGTGTTTGCGGATCGCCAGCACCAGGCCGGCGCGCGTGGCGGGCGGCGCGATGATCTGCACCCGCGCGCCATCGGGCAGGCTGGCCGAGAGCAGTGGCTGTTCGCGGTTGACCCCCTGGCTGGCCGCTGCCGCCACTTGGCGGGCCAGGCGTGCGAGATCGACCTCGGTCAGCTGCGGCGCGTCGAATCGGGCCGTTTCGCCTGAAATAGTTTCGACCCAGACCTCGCCCGGCCGATTGACGAGAATGTCGGTGACATCCGGCCTAGACAGCCACGGATCGAGCGGCGCCAGATAGCGTCTCAGATAGACCCTGTCGTTCATCGGGCCTGGAGCACGTCCGAAAAATCGAGATCGCGGGCGACGAATACCCGGATCGCTCCGCCGGGCGGCACGGTGATGGTGGTAGGGATATCGATGTCCTTCTGCAGGGCGACGGTGGCCACGCTGGCCGCCTGTTGCGGCGAACTTATGACGATGCCGTTCACGCCGCCGCTGTTCTGATTGGCTAGGGCCTGGACCGCGCCGTCGATCACCGACAGCAGAATCGCGGCGCCGAAGCGCTGGAAGAAATGGGTGTTGGTCTTGCCTTCCAGGCCTCCGCGACCCAGGCGATCGGTTCCGGGCGACCCCAGGCTGATCGAGACACCGTCGGGCGTGAGCAGACGCGACCAGATCACGAAAGCTCGCGACTGACCGTTGGCCACGCCGCTCTTGTATTCCCCGATCAACCTCGAGCCCCGCGGAATGACCACGGTCGAGCCATCGAAGCCGCTAACATCCCTGCTGACCACCGCCCGCGCGAAACCCGGCAAGTCGGAATTGATGCCGGTCTCGAGAATCGCCGAAATCACCGTGCCTTGCGGCGCGATCAGCTTGGTGTTGGCAAGACGGGTGGCGCGGGCGGTGTCCACCTGGGCGCCCCCCACGCGCTGGGCGAAGCGCTCATCGGAACCCAGCTTGGTGCCGCCATCCCGCCCCGCCGCGTTGGCGCCAACTCCGGCGCCGACCGCCGAACCTGCCGACAGCACCGCGGGCTCGGGCGCGTCGCTCAGGTCGACGACCAACGACGGAGCCCTCAGGCGGGCCTGTTCGTCCGCCGACGTCGCCGTGCCGATCTGCGGAGGCGGCAGCGGTTGCGGCGCCTGGACTGGCGTCACCGGCTGCGGGACGGGAGGAGATAGCAGGGCCAATTGAACGGGGCGAGGCGGCGGCACGATCGATTGCGCCCGGGCGTGGCGTCCGGCGCTGAGCGAGAGATAAACCACCAGGCCCAGGCCAAAAGTGCCGGCGACCCCCATCAGGAACCCCCAGGGATTCTCAGGGCCCGCCACCGCCGAGGGCGGTCTGGACAGGCGCTCGAACGCCTGTCCATCGTCGAACAGCCTTTGAGAAGATGCGGACTGGGTCATTTGAACAGGCCTCGATGACGTTTGGCCGGCTTGGGGCTTTGCGGGCCGGTGACGAGGGTGGCGTATCCGTCGTTGATGATCCGGGTGACTTCGGCGCCCTGCCTCAGCACGAAGGCGGCGGCCAACCGATCGATCACCAGATATCCGTCCCGCGTGGCGGTATTGACCACGGCCTCCTTGCGATCGGGGTCGACCGCGAAGATGGCGGGGTACTCGGCCGTGGGGGCAAAGGCGAAATAGGTGGAGCGACCGTCGTCGAATACGCGCAGCGGCGTCAGCTTGCCCGGTCCCTCCACGTGATAGGCGTGGTTGAGGTCGGTCGGGGGGACCCGCGGCGGTATCGGTTTTGCCTCGGCCACAGCCACGAAGGGTTGAGGATACTCGAATCGCAGACGGAAGATCAGGGCGCGGTCCGCACGCTTCGTCGGGCGATGGGCATGGAGATCGAAAACATACCGCCGCAGATTGGTGATCACCGTCATGTCGGTGGCGCGGCTGACGTCCAGCGGCTTGAGAAACAACAGATTCGCCTTGTGATTGGGCGTGATCTGCCAGCCGAGCCCGTCGCCGATCGAGACATTCTCGATCCGCTCGCCGATTCCGAACTCGATGGTCATCTGGTAGCCCAGCGTGGCCTGGAGCTCGACAACCTGATCGGGATCGTAATGGATCACCCGGATGCGCGGATCTCCCGGCCCGGGTTCCGGCGACACCGCCGCGGAAGCCGGCGCCGCGGCGATCGCCCAAACGCCCACACCGACGCAAAGGGGGGCGACGCAAAGGGGGGCGACGCAAAGGAGAGCGGCGCAATGGGTGGAACACAGGGTTAGGACCAGTCGTCTCATGCTCGCCCCGCCACGCCTATGCGGCCGCGATCTCGCAAGGCGGCGCCTCGTCTATAAGTCTCGCCCAGGCGGGCTGGCCTGTCGCCGGCCTCGCCTCGTCCCTGATCCCCTCCACCGCCGCCGGCTCCACCCGCCAGTCCTGGTGTCGCGACCTCACGAGTGTCGTTTGTCGTCAACCGGCGCAGACCGCCAGTGAGGACCTCCGTGCGCGAGCGGGTTTCGAGGCTTTGGTAACTGGTCTGGGCGAGAGCGCCGACGGCCGGGCTCGGCTCGGCGCGAGCCTCCCGGCGGCCCAGCCGAAAACCGCTGGCCACCAGAAGCCCGATCAGGACCAGAACGGCCTGTGAGGCGGCAAAGACGAAGATGATCGCCGCTGTGGAGGCGGCGGTGTCTTGGCTGAGATTACTCGTCTGACGCTGACGCGCGAGTTCCTCGACCCAGGGTCCAAGCACCACCAGCATCAGACTGGTGGTGATCCAACAGACCATCGGCGCCAGCATGGCCGCGACCAAACCCCTGACCCAGCCGGCGAAAAACCCGCGGGTGGATTCAAACAGGAATAGCACGATGAAGATCGGCCCCACCGCGGTAAGCACGCCGGTGGCGATCGAGGCGACGGCCAGAACCCCCGCCGTGCTGGCCAGCAACGCCGTGGCGGCGCGCCACAGAGAGTCGGCGGCGGCGGCGTCTCCGCCCCGGGAGGGCAGCACCTCCGGTCCGGCCTTCTTGCCGAACTCCACCCCGTCGGCGGCCACCTCGTCATAGGCGGCCTGCAGGCTAGCGATAGGGTCGGCGGCCAGGCTTCGCCCGCCTTTGGCCAAGGGCGCGCTGACCACACGGGCGATCTCAAGCGGCGCTTCGGCGCTGAAATTGAACACCAGGGTCTGGAAGGCCCCCCAGTTCAGCGTCAGCGCGAGAATCGCCCCGACTTCGAGGGCCATCAGCGGCGCGTCCGACAGCTTGGAGCCGCCGATCGCAAACAGCAGCCGGTAGCCCACCACCGCTACATAAATTGTCAGCAGCGCGGTCAGCGCAGCCGGAAACGGAGAGCCTGGACCCGTAAGCGCGTCGTATCCCGCCGCCGCATAGATCTGGACGTTGCAGTCGACCGCGCCCAGCACATCGCGCACGATCCCCAGCTCGGTCACCGTGGCGGGGCAGCCACTCATGAGACGCCCCGGCCGGGCCGCCCGCCACCGCCAGCCGCGACCAGCGGAGCCATCCAGGCGTCCGGATCGTCGCCGACCTCGGCGCGGATCGTATCCAGTTGGCGCACCGACCGCTCGGTGCCGGCGAGAATCTTGAGCTCTGCCGAGAGACCGGTGAGATCCAGCCGCGCCACCACGCTGTGGTCGGCCTGTTTGACCAGGAAACACCGCGAGGTGTCGGGCAGCGACCGCACAAGATCGAACTCGTGCTCGCTGAGTCCAAACCCTCCCACATAGTCGGCCTTCCGTGCCTTGGGGTTGGGGAAGAACACCTGGGTGGCGGTCTGTTCGATGATCGCCGAGCCGATGCGGCTTTCCAGGGCGTCGACCGCGTTCTGGGTGCAGAAGCCGATGATGCCGTTGCGCTTGCGGATGGTCTTTTCCCAGTCCCGCACCCGGCCGACGAACACCTCGTCATCCAGCGCCTTCCAGCCCTCGTCCACAACGATAATGGTCGGTGTTCCGTCGAGTTGCTGTTCGATCCGATGGAACAGATACATCATCGCCGGCGTGCGGGTGATCGGCGTATCCAGGATCCGGGTCATGTCGAACCCGAACACGTCGTGGTCGAAGTTCAACCGGTCCTCGGCGTTGTCGAATAGCCAGGCGTGCTCCCCGTCATTGCACCAGGCCCTGAGGCGCGCGGCGAGGTCGCCGGCGCTGGGGCGGCGAGCGCCGACGAAGAGCTCCCTCAAATAGCGCAGCCGGCGATGGTCGGGAGGTTGGCTGAAGTTGGCGTCGACCGCGTCGACGATCAGGCTGCGATCCTCGGCGTCCAGGGTTTCGCCGCCGGTGACCAGAATCCGCCCCAGCCATTCGGCGAGAAAGGCCCGATTGGCCGGCGTGTCGTCCATCTGCAGCGGATTTAGCCCGGTGGGTTCACCCGGGCGCAGAATGTCGTAACGGCCCCGCACGGCGCGCACGAAGATCTCGGCGCCGCGATCCTTGTCGAAATAGAACACCTTGGGCCGAAACTTGCTCGCCTGGGCGACCAGGAATGTCAGGAGCACGGTCTTGCCGGACCCACTGGGCCCGATCACCGTGAAATTCCCCAGATCGCCATTGTGGAAATTGAAGAAGTAGGGACCAAAGGCGGTCGTCTCCAGCACACAGACCGCCTCGCCCCAGTGATTGTTGTCGGCCGCGCCCTGGGGGTGATTGTGAAAGGCGGCGAAGCTGGAGAAGTTGGCCGCCGAGACCAGGGCGCGGCGGGCTATATAGTTGAAATTGCCTGGGAACTGCGCCCAAAATACTGGCTCCAGATTGATGTCCTCGCGCACGGCCACCGCTCCAGTTTCAGCCAGGGCGGACTGGGCTTCGGCCGCCGCGCCGTTCAGGTCCTCGAGGCTTTCGGCCTTCACCAGGATGGAGAGATGATGTTCGCCATACGCCGAACGGCCGGCCGCCATCTGGTCGCGGGCGGCGTTCAGCTCCTCGCGCGCGCTGATGGCTACGTCGTCGGCGGCTCGCAGCCGACGCAGCGACAGGCTCATGCGATCGAGGGTCGCTTGCCTGTCGACGAAGGCGAAGCTCTGGGTGAGCACCATCTCATAGGGCAGCCGGACGACGCCATCGAGCATGCCGGGCGAGGACTGCAACGGATAGTCCTTGATCGAGATCGCCGCCCCGAACATCGCCGGACGATCACCCGCCGGGGCGAACTCCATGGCGTCCAGTCCGAAGGTCAGGCGTCGGTCGGCTAGGCCTTGGCCGATATCGGCGCCGGGCGTGAGCACCGGGCGCATATCGCCGGTGACTAGGGAGGCCAGAAAAGCGCATGGTTCCGAGCACAGCCCGTGGCGGCCTTTGTAGGTGGTCAGCAACCGAACGCCATAAGGCGCGAGGGCGGCCATGAAGGTCTCGCGCGTGGCGTTCAGCTGGCGCAGATCCTGGTCGAGGTTGGCGCTGTCGCGCGCCGCCGAGCGGAACAGGCGCTCGGCAAAACCGGCGTTGCCCTGCAATGGCCGACGCACCAGGGTCAGGAACAGTTCGTTCACGAACAGCCGTCGTTCAGCCAGCTTGGCGCGCCAATCGCGGTCCAGGCCTTGGCAGAACGCGTCGTCGAATTCCGCGGCCAGCTCTGGCGTCACCCGCCGCCGGACGATGTGGTGATAGATCGCCAGTCGGGAATTGGCCGCCCCACGATAGAGCGACTCGCGAATCTGCTTTCGGTAGCTAAGTTCCTCGCTGTCGACGGTCTCGAACGGAAAACCATCGAGGCGCAACACCTGAATGAGCAGGCCGTCGCGAGTCTGGATCGTCGCGTCGTCGAGATGGCGCGCATAGGGCAGCCGATCGCCGATCGAAGTTTCCTTCGCGGCCAGTTTGCGATGCAGGTCCGCGGAACGGTAGGACTGAGTCATGGGTTTTGAGCGATACCACACCCAAGGCCCTGAATGACCAGGGGATCGACGCCGAACCGTCGGGCTGACAAACGGCTCACCGGTGGCGCCTCAGGGACGATAGGAGTTCGCGCGCCAGAATCGGTGATTGCGCACGCGAGGACAGCGGCTGGCGCGCACGATCCAGAGATCGAAGAACCTCGGCTCGTGCAAGCAGCCAAAATAGCCGACGCCATGGATCACCACGGCCGCCAGCAACGACCAGAACGACTTGGTGATCAGGAACGTTTCGACGGTGACGATCAGATTGAACACCGCATAGCTATAAGTGACGCCGGCGAACATCTGTGGCCGGGTCAGAACCGTACAAATCGGGTCCGAGGACAACACGGCCAAGGCGCTACCGGAGCCCCGTGGCGGCGCTGCGGATGCCTGCGACGATCGCCGCCGCGCCGAAGATGATGAAGGCGCCCAGAACAACGGTGACACCCCGGCGCCACTCGATGCGCCCGGTCAGCATCATCAGGCCCACGACGGCCACCGCGATCACCACCGCGGTCGTGGCCAAGTTGCCCATCAGCGTGCCTTGAACCCACTCCAGGGCCCCCAGAATCGGACCGGATCCGGCCGGGTCGCTCTGCGCAGCCGCACTGGAGGCAAGGCCCGTGGACCCGAAGCAGACAACCAGGGCGCGGGCGCGTGGAGATACGGAAAAGCGACTCACCGGTGGCTCCAGAAGAAACGCGGACACGGACGACGCGTCGGCCAAGACTGTGGAGCATTGGCGCCAGCGGCGCGCGCCGTCAACGCGGCGAATGCGCATGGCTGTCCGGCTCATGCGCCCGGAACCCCCAGCTGCCGCGCCGATTGGGTGATCATGGCCTGTTCGCTGGGCGCGCCCGAAAACGCCTTGCGGGCGTCGTTGTAGGCCGCCGTCGCGGCCTTTTGATCGTTCAGCACCATCCGGGCGCGCATCAGATTGACCCAGCCGTCGGCGTCCCTGGGATTGGCTTTCAAACGCGCGGCGAGGCCCTCCACCATATTGTGGATCATCGCCTGCTGGTCGCCGGGCGCCATTTGCCGGGCCGCCGCCACCTGGTCGGGCGTCGGGCCGGCGCTGGACGCCGCCGGACCGCCGGCCAGGGCCGCCGCGTCAGATAGCGAGGTGGGCGGGGCAGAGGGTGGCGGTGGTGGCAATCTGGACGAGACATCCTCGCCCCGCGACGCGGCGATACGCACGACGAAACCCCGGACCTCCGCGGCCCAGGGCGCGCCAGGCGGCGCACTTTTCAGCAGAGTGATCCAGTCGGTCATGGCGCCGGCGTGATCGCCAGCCTGATCCTTGGCGGCGGCAAGGAAATAGCGCGAGCGCGGATCGGTGGGATCGAGCTTGAACGCCGCCGCGAAGGCCGCCTGGGCCTCGGGCGTGACGTGGCCGTCGGCCGCCTTGACCAGCGCTTCGCCCTGAGCCGACTTGTAGTCCGCATTGGCCGGATCGAGCGTCGCCGCCCGGCCATAGGCGCCGGCCGAATCGGCAAAACGGCCGGTCTGCATGTACGACCAGCCCAGCATCCGCCAGCCTTCCGGATCGTTCGGCGATTGACGCATCTTGGCTTCAAGTTCGGCAATCATCGGGCCGGCATGGCCATTGGGGGCGCCGGCGTCGGCGGTCGCGGCGGCCGGCGCCGAACCACCAGGGGCGGCCGCGAGGTCCGGGCGCCCGATCTGAGTGTAGAGAACACTCGCCCCAACGGCGATGATCGCCGCGAGTCCAAGCCCGAGCGCCAGCAGGGATCGGCCGCCCAAGGGTCGGGCGGGCTTCTCCGTCGCCGGGGCTTCAGCGAGAAACCGTCGTAGGGTTTCCGTCCTCAGGCCCTCGGCCTCGTCCTCCGCCAGGCCTTCGGTGGCGGCCTGCCCGTCGATATCCGCTAGCTGTCGGCCGAGCACCTGGTTTTTAACGGGGCGCGCGCGGCGCGAGTCATAGCGGCGCACAAGCGGAATGGTGATGCCGACGGCGGCGATCACCACCATCAGTGTGAAGGCCATCCAGGCGATCATAGGGCGCTTTCGGCGTCGAGCCTGCGGCGGAGCTGTTCGTGTTCCTCGGGCGTCAGGGCCAGCGACGGCTGAGGCGCGGCGACGGTCTTGCGGGCCATAAGGCCGACCCAGACGCCGCCGACCACCAGCACCAGCGCGGGTCCGAGCCACAACAGCAGGGTCTGGCTCTCAAACGGCGGGTTGAGCAGCACATAGTGTCCGTACCGCTCAACGATATAGTTCACCGCCTGTTTGTCGGTGTCCCCCGCCAGCAGCCGTTCGCGCAGGATGACCCTCAGATCGCCCGCCAGGACGGCGTCCGAGTCGTCGATCGACTGGTTCTGACAAACAAGGCAGCGCAGTTGCGCGCCGATAGCCCGGGCGCGGGCCTCAAGCTTGGGATCGGCCAGTTGTTCGCTGGGCAGCACGGCGTGGGCGGGGCCGGCCAGGGCAGCCACCGCCAGCAGCGCGATCAGGGCGCGCCTCATCCCTCGGCCCTCAGCCGGTCCATCAGCGGTTTGATCGTTCCGGCCCAATCCTCGGCCGTTATCGGACCGATCTGTTTATAGCGGACCCGGCCTTTGCGATCGACGAGGAACGTCTCGGGGACGCCGGCGACACCCAGATCGATACCGGCGCGGCCCGTCTTGTCATTACCCGCCAGACGATAGGGGTCGCCCTGATCGACCAGATATTTCTGGCCGGCGGACGGCTCGTCCTTCCAGTCCAGCCCGTCGATCGGCACCCCCTCGGCCTTCAGTTGCAAGAGCACGGGGTGTTCGTAGCGGCATGAAACGCACCACGAGGCGAAAACATTCAACAGGTGAGGCTGGCCACTGTTGTCGGTGGACTTCAGACCGACATCCCCCGCGCGAACCGCCGGAAGGTCGAAGGCCGGGAGGGGCTTATCGATCAGGGTCGAGGGCAGCTTGCTCGGATCGCGGCCGAGCCCCGCCGCGAAGGCCCCCATCAGTAGCGCGAACAGGGCGACGGGCGCGAGAAAAACCAATCGATTCATGGAGTCACTGGCTCCGCGGCGAGAGGACGAAGCACCACCCGCTCCAGTTTGGCCACCCGCAGGCCGCGGTCGGCCAGCGACACCGCGCCGCCGAAGGCCATCAGCAGCGCTCCGGCCCAGATCCAGTCCACGAACGGATGGTTCCACATGCGCACTGTGACGCCGCCATCGGGATTCTGGTCAGCCACCGAGATGTAGATGTTGCCCAGGATACCCGGCTGGATGCCCGCGTCGGTGGTGGTGGTCTGACTGGCCGGATAGAGCCGGCGCTCGGACACCATGGTGCTCTTGCCAAAGACGCCGGTCACATCGAACTGCGCCTGATTGGCTTCATAGTTGGGGCCGGTGACCGGGCGCAGGGCCACCATGGTGATGGTGTTGCCGGCCAGCTTGACGCTCTGGCCCGGTGACATCGAGAGCACCTTATTGGTCTGCCAGGCCGAGACGGAGGTGATCCCAATCGTGGTGACGCCCAGCCCCGCATGGGCGATGATCAGGCCCCAGACCGCTAGCGGCGTCGCCCGGGCCAGATCGAAAACCTCGGCCCGGGGAACCTGGCCGATCCGCCAGCGGCGGGCCAGCACAATGAAGGCGCCGGCGATCAGCCAGACGCCGAGCGCCAGGCCGAAGGCGGCGAACAGATGCTTAAGACCAAACACCAGGGCGGCCACCACCAGCACCGCGGCGGCCAGGGCCGCTGGCACGCGAAGCCTAGGCAGCAGCCGGCGCAGGTCGTCTCGTTTCCAGTTCAGCATCGGGCCAAAGCTGACCAGACCGAACAGCAGCACGAAAATCGGCACGAAGGTTGCCGTATAGTAGGGCGGGCCGACCGAGATCTTGTCTCCGTGCAGCACATCCATGAACACTGGATAGAAGGTGCCCAGGAACACCGTCGCCGCCGAGGCCAGCAGGAACAGATTGTTCAGCGTCACCGCATATTCGCGCGACAAGGGGGCGAACAGCGACCCGGTTTTCAAGCTTGGCGCGCGCCAGGCGAACAGTGTCAGGGCTGAACCGGTCATGGCGGCGATGATCGCCAGGATATAGACGCCGCGCTTCGCATCCAAGGCGAAGGCGTGGACGCTGGTCAGGACCCCGGAACGAACCAGGAAGGTGCCCACCAGGCTCAGCGAAAAGGCCAGGATGGACAGCAGGATCGTCCAGCTGACCAGCGCCCCGCGCCGCTCAAGCACCAGCGAGGAGTGCAGCAGCGCCGTGGCCAATAGCCAGGGCATCAGCGAGGCGTTCTCCACCGGGTCCCAGAACCACCAGCCGCCCCAGCCCAGGGTGTAATAGGCCCAAAGGCTGCCCATCGCGATACCGACCGTCAGGAAGATCCAGGCCGCCAGCACCCAGGGTCGAACCCAGCGCGCCCAGCCGGCGTCCACCCTGCCCTCGATCAGCGCCGCGACCCCAAAAGAGAAGGCGATCGAGAGGCCGACATAGCCGGAATAGAGCACGGGTGGATGGAACACGAGGCCAGGGTCCTGCAGCACCGGGTTCAACTCGGCGCCGTCCAGCGGAACAGGAGACAGGCGGGTGAACGGATTTGATGTAAATAGGAGAAAGCCGAGAAACGCCGCGCCGATCATCCCCTGCACGGCCAGCACCCGGGCCTGCAACGTCTCGCGCAGGGAGCCGCCAAACACCGCCACCGCCGCCCCATAGATCGCCAGGATCAGGACCCAGAGTAGCATTGAACCTTCGTGGCTGCCCCAGGTGGCGCCGAACCGGTAGATGAACGGCTGAGCCATGTTGCTGTGTTCCGCCACCAGGGCGACGGAGAAATCATTGACGATGTAGCAGGCCGCCAGGCTGACGAAGGCGACCACGATGAACAGAAGCTGCAAGGCCGAGGCCATCCTGCCAACCGCCATCAGGGCTGGATCGGACCGCCACGCCCCGACCAGGGGCGCCAGCGTCTGCACCACGGCGAGGACAAGCGCGAGAATCAACGCGAATTGCCCGATTTCAGCTGTCATGATCTACAAAACCCCCATACTCTGGCTTTTGCAGTCTAGCGGGATGATGCTGGAACTCGAAGGGCAAATCCGCTGGCGGGCGGCCACGGGTTTGGGGGCCTTGAGGTTGGCGGCGGGTGGAAGTCGTGCCAAACTTCGCGGCGCCAAATTGGGTGGGGGTGCTCATGGCTGAAAAATACCGGATCGCGGTGGTCGGCTCGGGACCCGCCGGCCTCAGCGCGGCCTCGCACGCCGCCAAGATCGGCGTCAGCCACATACTGCTTGAAAAGACCGACCACCTCTCCGACACGATCTACAGCTACCAGAAAAAGAAATACGTAATGGCGACGCCGGTACAACTGGTGCTTCGCTCCGACCTGGGGTTCCAGGCCGACTATCGCGAGGCGATCCTGGGTGTCTGGAACGAAGGCGTCGCCGCGGTCGGCGCCAACGTGAAATACAAGGCCGAGGTCAAGGCCATAACGGGAGAAAAGGGCGACTTCACCCTGACCCTGACCAATGGCGAAACCATCCAGGCGGAAACCATCGTCCTGGGCATTGGGCTGCAAGGCAATCCCAATCTGATGCGGTGTCCAGGCGGAAACCTGCCCCATGTGCAATATCAATTGTCGGACCCAACCGCTTATATCGACGAGCATATCTTCATCATCGGGGCCGGCGACGCCGGGATCGAAAACGCCCTGGGGTTGGCCGCCGACGCGGCCCAGGCCAATACCGTCAGCATCGTCAACCGGTCGCCCGATTTCAGCCGGGCCAAGGACGCCAACGTCTCCAATCTGATGAACGCGCGTGACGCGGGCCGGATGAACATCTTCACTGAGGCCGCGCCCACCAAGGTCGAGGAAGGCTGGATCACGCTGGAACTGCCGGACGGGGAGAGCCGGATAAAGTGCGACCGGATCATCGCGCGCCTGGGGGCCTCGGCGCCACGCAAGCTGGTGGAGTCCTTCGGCGTCGAGTTCACCAGCGATTCGCGGGACGCCTGCCCCACCCTGACCGAACAGTTCGAAAGCACGGCGCCCGGCATCTATGTGATCGGCGCCCTGGCCGGCTACCCGCTGATCAAGCACTGCATGAATCAGGGCCACGACGTGGTCGAATATATCAACGGCAACGTCGGGCTGGAGCCGGCGGATGAGCCGATGCTGGCCAGCAAGCTCAAAGGGCTGCCCGGGAACCGCTCGGTCTCGGAATGGCTGCAGTTCCTGCGCGACAAGGTCGAGGTGCTAAACGGCCTGTCGACACTGCAAATGCGCGAATATCTGCCTGGCATGAACGTCCTGGCGTTCAAGGCCAACGATGTCATCTTCGAGCGCAACGCGGTCGGATCGTCACTGTTCGGCATCGCGTCGGGCTCGGTCAAGGTCGAGATCAATCCGGCCAATCCGGCGATCACCATCCCCATCGGCGCCTCATCGATCTTCGGCGAGGCCGGCCTGATCTCGGGACGGCGACGCAACTCCACCATCCGCGCGGCGGAAGACTGCATCGTCGTGGAAATACCCCGCAACCTGGCTCTGAAGCTGATGGCTTCAGTTCAGGACGCTCGCGAGACGGTCAACCGCATTCAGATCGAACGCGCGGTTCTGCGGGTCTTTGGCTCGGGCCTCTCTCCCTCCGACATCGGCGATATCCTGGCCAAGTCCAAGGTTCTCTCGGTCAAGGCCGGCGAAACAATCATTAAAGAGGGTGACGAGAACTACGACATTTTCGTCATCCGCAACGGCAGCATGGTGGTCGAGCGCGAGATCGCCGGCAAGCCGGTGTTCATCAGCTATATGCCGGCGGGCAGCATCGCCGGGGAAATCGCCCTGGTCGAGGGCGGCCGGCGCACCGCCACGGTGCGCGCGGCGATCCGCTCCGAAGTGATCAAGCTCGACGGCGACGTGTTCCGCATCATGCTCAACCGCAAGCCGGAGCTAGTGGCCAAGCTGCGCTCGGACATGTCGGCGCGGCGCGCCACCAACGACTTCATCGAGAAGGAAAAGGGCAACTTCACCGGCGTCCTCGACTACTACACCAATGTCGCAAAGTTCCTTGTCGAACAGGGGGTCGGCGAGGCCACCGACGTGCTGTTGATCGATGAGCGGCTCTGCGTCGGCTGCGACAACTGCGAAAAGGCCTGCGCCGATTCGCACGACGGCATTTCCCGCCTGGTGCGCGAGGCGGGCAAGACCTTCGCCAATCTGCATGTGCCCACCTCCTGCCGGCACTGCGAGCATCCCCACTGCATGACCGACTGTCCGCCCAACGCCATCCGGCGTGGCCCCGACGGTGAGGTCTTTATCGACGACACCTGCATCGGCTGCGGCAACTGTCAGCGCTTCTGCCCGTATGGCGTGATCAAGATGGACAAACCGCCGCCCAAGAAGCCTGGACTGATGTCCTGGCTGTTGTTCGGCATGGGTCCTGGCCCGGGTGAGCCCGACACAGCCTGGAAGGAAGCCAACGCCAAGCCCGGCGCTCATAAACAGGCGGTGAAGTGCGATATGTGTTCCGGCAAGAAGGGTGGGCCGGCCTGTGTCCGGGCCTGTCCGACCGGCGCGGCCATTCGGGTGTCACCGGAAAACTTCCTGTCGGTGGCGCTGCTTGAGCGGGGGCCTGAATAGATCGTGGCGAAAGCAGTCGTCCGACAGGCCAATCGATCCGATGTCAGGAAGCACACAGGCTTCCTGCAAGATGGCAATTTCAGGTGGTTGTGGGTGGCCCTTGCCCTCTGCGCCGTATCTATCGCCGCATATCTGATGATCGACGTCGAGCCCCGGCCCCGCGGCGGCACCATGTATGGCTACATCCTCGGCACGATCGGCGCCCTGCTGATCGTCTGGCTGTCGCTGTTCGGCATCCGCAAGCGGGTGATCACCAATGGCGTCTATTCGCTGAAAGCCTGGCTGTCGGCTCACGTCTATCTTGGCGCGTCGCTGCTGGTGATCGGCACGCTGCACGCCGGCTTCCATTTCGGCTGGAACGTCCATACCCTGGCCTACGGCTTGATGGTTCTGGTCATCGTCTCGGGCATGTTCGGCGCCACCGCCTACACGGTTCTGCCTCGAGAGCTCAGCGCCAACCGCGGTGAAACCACGCAGAAACAATGGCTTGAAACCATTCGTTCGCTCGATGCCCAACTTCGCGACGCGGCCCAGCCGTTGGACCGCGCCGAGGCCGACATCGTCCGCCTGTCCACCGAAAAGACCGATATCGGCGGCTCGCTGATCAATCGCCTGACCGGCCAGTACGGCAGCTGCAGCACCCGCCGGGCGGTCGAGGAACTGGCGCGCATGCGTCGCGCCCGGCCCCAAAACGCGATTGCGACCCCGAGCGCGGCCGTGGATCAGGTCGACGCCCTGCTGAAACGAAAGCAGGAAACTCTGGCGCAGGCGCGACGGCAGATTCGGATCAAGACCTTTCTTGAGATTTGGCTCTATGTCCACGTCCCCGTCACCTTCGCCCTGTTGGCGGCCCTGACCGCCCACATCCTCAGCGTCTTCTTTTACTGGTGAGGCCCGCGTGACCTTTGCCATCAGAACCATCACACGCAGCGCCACCGGCGGCGATATCGTCCACCGTCCGCAACTGTTCGACGCCGATCAACTGACGATCGGTCGCGGCGCCGACTGCGAAGTTCGCCTGCCCGACCTGGCGGTTAATCTGCGTCACGCCATGCTCAAACAGACGGGTCCCGGCACGGTGCTGGTGGAATCCCTGGCCGCGGAGCCGTTCGAAGTCGCCGGCAAATTCATAACCCGGGCGGAGCTGAAGCTTTCCGACACCCCTAAACTGATCTTCGGCAGCCACGTCCTGGCGCTGAGCGCCAGCGATGAGGACGACTCGGTCCTGGTCGATGTCACCCGCATGGAGTCGGCGCCCGAGGCCGCCTCGGCGGCCAATGAGGGCAAGATATTCAGCCTGGGCTCGCCGATCTTCGGAAAACGTCCGGTGGCCTGGACCCTGGCGGTGGTTGCGTTACTGGCCTGCCTCGTCTGGCCGATCGCGAGTTTCCTGAGCCAGGACAGGACGATCCACCGCGCCCAGACCATCAGCGCCGATCAGCAGTGGTCGACCGGGCCGCTGTCCAAATCGCACGCCTTCCTGGGCAAGAATTGTCAGGCTTGCCACGTGAAGGCCTTCGTCTCGGTTCGCGACGACACCTGCCTCAGTTGCCACCGTTCCACGGCCAATCCGGAGGCCGCCCGAACGACGACGGCCAATGAACGCAACTGGGATGGCCCGGAAAAGGTGACCCTGGTTCGCGAGCACGCCGCCCACGACAGGCTGCTGCGCGCGATGCCGCCGCCAAAGGATTTCATCGGTCAGATCAAGGTCGTGTTCCAGCGCCAGTTCGACCACAACAGCGAGCGCTGCGCGAGCTGCCACCTGGAGCACCTCGCCGACACCCAACCCAAGGGTGCGGTCGCCGGAACCCCCGCCCTGCCCCGAGCTATCCCAGTGCTGCGCAATACCGAAGACTGCGCCTCCTGCCACGCCAAGCTGCGCCGCAGCCTGGGATCGACCGCCTTACGCGACACGCCCGACTGGACTCACCATCCCGAGTTCCGCCCGTTGATCGCCCGTACGCCGATCGGCCAGTCGCAACCGATCTTCGACCGCATCTCCCTGGTTCAGCAGCCCACTGACTACACCGGGCTGATTTTCTCCCACAAGGAGCATCTCTCCACCGTTGGCGGTGTCGCGCGCATGGCCGCCGGCCTGCGCTTCGCCGGCGGCGCGTTGAACTGCGCCGACTGCCATCGGCCTAACAAGGGCGGCAAGGGATTTGAACCGGTGAAAATGGAGCGCGACTGCGCGTCCTGTCACTCTCTTGCCTTCGCCCCGGGAGGCCCCGGCGGCGCGCCTCGCCTGCTGCCACACGGTCATCCGGATCAGGTGGTCGCCACCCTGCAAAACTTCTACGGCGGAGGCGGCGGCATGGGCGGCGGTGGCGTGTCGGGCCGCCAGCCCCCCGGTTTCCTGGCCCAGCTTGGCCGGCTGATTTCCTATCATCCGGAGTCGGGCGCCGCGACCGGCAAGATTCGAGCCCTTTTCACCCCCAAGGGCCTCTGCGCGGAATGCCACACTGTCGTGGCCCCAGCCGACACCGCCACGCTGGACTACAAGATCAAGCCGATCCACCTGACCGATCGCTACCTGCCTCGAGGCGACTTCAACCACGACATCCCCGAGCACAAGCACGACGCGGCGGGCAAGCCGACCTGCGACAATTGCCACAAGGCGGTAGATTCCGAGGTCGCCAATGAGGTGTTGCTGCCCCGAGTGTCGGAATGCGCGTCCTGCCACGGCAAGACCAAGGCCAAGATCGAAACGGCGGCCTCTGGCGACTGCGTCGAATGCCATAGCTTCCACGCCCCAGGCATGGCCCCGCCTAAGGGTGACGGCGACAAGGATCACCCCGCTGTCGCCATGCCGGACGCGGTGACGGCGGACAAGACAGTGGCCGCGGCGGGGTTGGTGGGACGGCGGACGTTTTAGCAGCCGGTCGCGCCAGGGTCGCGGGTGGCAAAGACGTCACCCTCGCGTTTGAACATCTGACGGACGGTTTCGGTCCCGGTCAGCACAACCGCGAAGCGCTCGCCCCGAACGATCGGCTCGATCTTTCCCGACAGATGGTCACTGGCGCCGGGCGCATCCGGCGTAGGGGTGTAGACGGTCGAGATCACGATCGCGGCGATCTTCACCGGCCCCTTCGGCGTCAAGGTGATCAACTCTTCGGTCGTGGCGGAACACCCCCGCTCGCTGACTTCTTCCCTGGTCACCAGGGTAGGTCCATTGTCGATGTCGTTTCTGACCGTCCAGGGAAGAACCGCGCCAAAGCGCCCCCTGCCGCCGACGCCGGCCCACGTCCTAATCCGACTGAAACCCAACGGGCCGTGTTTGAGATAGTGTATGGTCAAGGCCCCCGCGCACGCTTCACAGCCGCCTGGGAGCTCACCCTTGGAAACCAGGGCCACGACAGTCGGCGCGACATCGATCAGGGCCTGTGGGCTGTAGACGACACGGTCGCCCCCGTCGTCGAGCGTCGCGTAGGGCGCCGGCTTCCCGAAGGCGACCGCGAAGGCCTGAAACATCGGCCCACCGGCTGGCAAGGGCGCCTTGCCCGGCGGTGCGCGGTCGCAGGAGGCGCAAAGAACCAACGTGGCCGTTAGCGCTGTTCTGGCTAATGAAGCTCGCACAGTCATCCCCGTCAGCCCTGTTGGCCGCACCGTCTATCGAACTACCGTAGCGCCGGACACAGGGCGTTTGTCCAATTCGATATGTTTTACACGGGCCTATCGAGGGGCGCGTCATGGCGGCGATTTTATTGGCGCCGACCCCGAGGGCACCCTGACTTAAGCTTTCGTCGTCGAGGCAACCGAGGCGTGAGCGCTGACGAGCGCTTTGGGAGCGACATTGCGCCAGGCTGCCCAAAGCGCGCCACGCGCTGTTATCTCGTCGGCCACATCGACGGCCAGGCGGGTCCAGCCCAGGCGACCCCAGTGGCCGGGCTCGGCCGAGAACACCGACGGCTCGGCCGCGCACATCATCTCCTGTTGCTCGTGTGTCAGCTTGATGATCGCCGATCCGCCCAGCTTTCCGGCCGGCTGGGCGAAAATCTTGCCGCGTACGCGAAAATCTGCCGCGCCCAGGTGGCTGGATTGCACCGCCTCGGGCAGGCCGAGGGCCAGGTCGCGAAACGCCGCGGCGTCCATCACCGAATCTCAACAGACGGCGCACGGCGGCTGACCGGGTAAGCTTCAGGATATTCTGCCAGCTTCACCGAGGGATCGAAACAGCTCGCGCCGTCCGAACGCCAGATATGGCCCATATCGCGGAAGGTCTGATAGTGGCAGTGGATGGTCGGGCTGATTTCGCCATCGACCTCGTACCTCACGGCCCCATATGCGCAACCACCCACGAGCATTTGGTTCTCCGCCTCGCCTACCTTCCCCCAAGTTTCGTCGGCATCCAGCTGTCCTTCGGCGCACCGTCGGTCACCACATATGGCTTGCCGCTGTAGTCGAGGAAGAACCGCTCCATCTCCGCGCGGGTGAACGGCCGGGAGCCGACGCGGCCGAAGACCGCGATCTGGTGGCCGGTTTCATCGACGGCGCGGTCGCGGTCCAGGCCCTTGGACATGGCCAGCGCCGGCGAGGCGGTGTGAGCCCAGGCGATCAGCTCAGGCTTGGGCGGCGGTGAGAAGCCGTAGAAGTTGGGTTGGCTGGCCGGGCTGGTCAACTGGATCACCTTGAAGCCGTTCCGGCCGTCGGCGACATAGGCGAACAGCGAAGCATTGGTCGAGCCAACGATCACATCCTCGGCGTCGTTCAGCTTCCCGTCAAAGGTGACCTTTTGATAGACCTCCGGGTGTTCGGGTTTCTTGACATTGACGATCACCAGCCCTTCGGCCTTGGCCGCCACATAGGCATAGGTGCGGGCGATATAGACGCGTTGAGCGTTGACCAGCGGCACAGTGGCGCTCTCCACCAGCTTCGGCCTGTCGAGGCGAGTAACATCCAGAACCTCGAGGCCTCTGGCGTCGGTAACCCACAGATACCGGAACTGCAGAGCCGAGGCGCGGGCGTCGGGCAGCGCCACCACGGAGGCGACCTTGGGCTTCATCGGATCGTTAAGGTCCACCACCACCAGGCCGGCCTTGGCGGCGATATAGGCGAAGTGCCCGCCCAGGGTGATGTGTCGGGCGCCGTTGAGGATGCCGTTCGGGTTCCAGGTCAGGGCGCGGCGCAGCAAATTGTTGCGCGGTTCGCGGTCGGTCAGGGTGTTGATGTCGACCAGGACCAGGCCTTCCTCTGCGTCGGTGACGAAGGCGTAGTTGTAGATCGGATGGAACGCCTGTTCCTCGTTGTCCGCCCGCATCTGGGCCGTGTTGCGCAGCGGCGCGATCGGCTGGTCGGTGGGCAGCGCCATGCAGGTGGCGTTGCGGGAGGCCACGTTCATCTTCTGGCCAAGCGGCGAGAACGGCGCGGTGATGATCTTTTGTGAAGTGTCCTTGTTGGCGATGCTGGCCACGTCATAGACTTGGAAGCCACCCTTGCCTTCGGCGACGTACATATATTCGCCACGAAGCTGCAGGCATCGCGCGGACCCGGCGGTCGAATGCGTGGGGTTTTCGATCGTTTCGGCGGCGTCGGTTTCGCCGCTACCCTTCTTGTCGAAGACCTTGCCGCGCACCCAGTTGATCAGCTCGCGGTGGTGCTTATCGACATGCAGTTTGTAGTAGTCGGGATAGGCATATTTCTGCAGATAGGAGCCAAATACCGCCTGGGGCTCGTTCCATTCCGTCACACGCACCGCCTCGATACCGTGATCGAGACCGACCCAGGCATGCATACCGACGAAGTTCATGAAATTGGTGCCCAGCAGCATCAGCTGGGCCATGATGGCGTTGTTGTCGTTGTCGACCGAGACGTGGCAATCGCTGCAGGTCTTGGTTTCCGTCGTCCTGACCGTATGGGCGAAGTGTGGCGCGAAGGCCTGGCTGGAGAAGCCAACGGCCGAGATCGGCGGCTGCTGGATATAGATCCGGTCGCGGTTGATGTTGGTCGACGAAAGCACCAGCGCCGAGGACGACCGGACCGGGGCGATCATATTTCCCTTGGTGGTCATGTGGCGGCCCAGCTGGAACGCGTCGTCACGCGCCACCTGAGGATTGTAGGTTGCGTAGTTGCGGGTCTCTCCGCCCTCATACTTGTGGGACTGAGCCTTCCAGTTAGCCTCGATGGGCAGGTGGCAACCGCCGCAGGACGTCATCCATGAGGTGTGACAGGCGAAACACTCCATTTCGTTGTCTTTGTGGGCATAGTTCTTCTCCGCGACCCCAGGCCCCCAGGCCATCGGCTGGCCGCCCACGTCCAGGCGCGACATGGTCTTGGCGCGCGCCGCCTTGGGGTTGAAATCGGGGCTGGTGGGGTCAACTGAATCCCTAACAAGGGAAACCTTCCACTCGAGTTTTGGATCGACGATCGATCGCTGGATCAGCACCCGGCGGCCATCGCGCTCGACCCACTCGAAACGGCGCTGGCCATCGGGATTCCGCAGCACCGACAGGTCATTGCCATTGGGGGCCGCGGCTGGGCCGGAGGTTTTCAAGGTCGGATAATTGCTGACCGTGCCGTGGCAATCCCGGCAGCCGATCTCGACAGCGTTGGCGACTTCGCCGATCAGAAGGCCGCTGCCATGGCTGTCCTGGGCGAAGTGACAATCGGCGCACTGCAGGCCCTTCTCCGCATGGATGTCCATCAGGTGTACGGATTTACCGGGGTTTTGTCCGGCGGGGGTGAACTCGGGCTCGCCCACCTTGCGGAACTTCTCGGGGTCATCGTTGGCGACCTTGTTGCCCTCGGCGTCCAGCAGATTGCCGTCTCGGTCACGCTTGAAGGCGGCGCGGAAGTTCCATCCATGGCCGTGATAGTCGGCGAACTGAGTGTCTTTCAGCTTGGAATTCAGGTGGAAGACGTCGCGCACGAAATCCAACGACGCCCAGTTACCCCGGGGGGCCGCGCCCTCGGGGTTACGGTCCAGAACCTTGCGCATCTCGGCGGCAGTGGGGTATTTCTGTCTTTCCGGCCACATGAATGGCGCGTCGGACTCATAGTCCCACATCGTGTAGCCATAGAAGCTGTTCACGAACACGTTGGGCTGGTGCATGTGACAGTTCATGCACTGCGAGCTTGGGATCGCGCGCGTGAACTCGTGGCGCAGCGGGTGGCCGGACTCGGTCTTGTCGATGGTCGGGTCCAGGCTGATGCTTTTGCCGTCATTGCCGTACTGGGCGTAGGTCAGGCTGTGCTGAGGCTGGCGGTCGTTGGCATAGACAACGTGACAGGCCGCGCAACCCGACGAGCGATAGTCGCCCGGTTGCTCATTGGTGCCCATGAACCAGAGGAACGGATCGTTGAGGCGGGTCTTGTGGATGTTGAGCACCGGGATCGCCACGCGAAGACCGGTGGCTAGGCCACGATTGGATTGTTTCAGGTCGGGGCGGCCGGGCTCTTCCAGTTTCTGGATCTCGCCGCTGGAATTGGGCAGGCCGATTTCGGGAAACTGTGTGCCGATGGTGCGGCCGCCACGCTCGAACACCCGGAAATTGTCGCCTGGCGGGTCAACCTGCCAGGTCGGCAGCGGGTAGAGCACCGAGAGGGCGCCGCGCGCCTTTTCCGCATCCGTCACCGTTCCAGGTTTCGACCCCGGCGCCGTGCCGGGCGACAGCAACTTCGCGGGTTCGCCCTTGTCGGTGTAGGCCTCGCCCAGAACGTAGTGCTTATAGGGCAGGATGCCGTTGTTATAGGACGCTCCGCCAAACAGCATCGCGCCGGTCGACATGATCGACCGCTCGCTGACCTGAATCTGGGCCAGATGGCAGCCGCCGCACGACAGGCGCGCCACGCGATAGTCCGAGGGATTGACGAAACGCACGAACTCTGGCGCCTCGCGGTTCAACAGGGTGTAGCTTTCCTTGGGTTTGGCTGAATGTGGGAAGCCCCAGGCCTTCGGGAAGCGCGGCAGGACATGGGCCTGGTCGCGCAGCCTGGCGTATTGGGAATCGGCCTTGGCGAGGCCGGCCGGCGCCATCACCGACGCGTTGCCGCCATGGCAATCGACACACCCAAGAACAACCGCCTTGGACTTGTGCATCGTCCAAGTGTCTGACGAGGTATGACAACTCTTGCAGCCGGCGCTCTTTGCCTCCGCCTGCTCCATGGTCTCGCCGGTCGGCGCGGCCGGCGCGGTCACATAGTGACGCTCGACAGGCTTTTCCTCATCGTTGGCGGCGACCGCCCACGGCAAGATCACCACCAGCGCGACCAACGCCAGAGCCCAGGATATCCACGATTTCATCACGCGTTCCGTGGCCCCGCCCCCCTAGAAAGCCAAAACGGTGTTGAACAGAATGGAGTAGAACACCGTGTCGTGGCCCACCGACGTGAACAAATCATTGAACCCGGCACCCGGCTCGAAAATCGCCCCCGACAGCCGGAAAATGATATTCTGGCTCATTCTCGGACGCCAGATGGTCGAGAGCGAATAGTCCCAGCCCAGATCGCTCGACACTGTTCCCTGCTGGCGTAGGACCTTGATCACGTTGGTGTCGGCGAACCACACATGGTTGATGTTGGTGGTCACCCGCAGTTGCGGCAGCACGTCGAAGTCCGCGCCCACGCCCAACAGGGCCGTGCCGGGGTTGTTGAAATTCGACTGACCCTCATCCTTTGACGACCGCAAATCCAGAAGAATGCCGTTGGGACCATTGAGGCCCACGCCGCCACCGCCGACAAGTGGGATCGATTGGCGGACGAAATAGCTGGCGTCGGCCCCCGCGAATTGCGGGTTCTCCATGATTGAGTCAAAGCCGGTCTCGGTATGACCGCGCGGGTCATGGTTGCCGGAGGCGTACAGGCCCGACAGGCGAACCCGGAACCAGTCGAAATCATAGCTCGGCTCGGCCGCCGCGAACCAGGCCCGGATATCGGACGGCTTGCCGGTGAAGATGTTGTTGCGATCCTGACCCAGAGCCAGATAGGTCGACGCCGTAATGTTGAATCGACCGATATGGCCGTCGGCGTTGTAGCCGAGATAGACCACGTCATAGTTGCGCGCCCGATCGTTGCCGATGATGGCGGGAATCACCGGAAAGCCGTTCTTGTTGAAGACGACATCATCGCCCTCACGGCTGGCGTTGTAGACAACCGTCAGCTGGGATGTGAGGCCCGGGACCGGGAAGTCCTGGCGATAGACATTGGCGACCGCGACATAGTCCTTTCGCGGCGCTTGGGTGATATCGTTGAGGCCGGAATTGGTGTCCTTCACCAGCCGGTCGAAGAACGCCAGATTGTACTGCCACCGGTTGCCGTCGCGGTCGCCGAACAGGCGGATGCCCAGCTGGTTGTCCTGGAACAGGAAACCCCTAAAGTCTGTGGTGAACGGCTGGATGCCGATCCGCACGGCGTCGAAGTCGTAGCGATCCGAGACATTGCGCAGGTGCCGCTCGACGAAAAATTCCTGGAGGCCGACGAAACCGTCGGTGCGCTCAAGCCCCTTGCTGGGATTGACCGATAGCAGCTGACGCTCGGAAGCGGAGGCGAAATTGAAATTGAACGCCACCGAGACTGTGAAGTCCCACTCCGGTGGCTTGAAGGCGGTTGAGCCTTTGATCAGCGAGGCGCCGACGATGAAGGTTTGCGAAATGCCGAGACTGTTCGACCGGCCGAAGGCGTCGAGCGTGCCTGGATGCTCGGTTGATTGGGGGGTGATGCCGGTTGGAAAGGATCTCGGCTCGACGACCGTGTCGGAGATACCGCTCAGAACCAGGAACCAGTCCTCCGTCCCTTTCAATGGCCGGTCGCCCTTCAGCGTATTCTGGTTGTAAGGATCGAACCGCCGAGGATGCACCAAGCCAAGGGCGGCCGACAGACGCCACCGATCGGGCACCGGAATCTGATCCGAGGGAAACGAACTTGCCTGAGGAGGTGGCACGGCGCCGGGATTGGTCTGTACAAAGGCCGGAGGATAGGACGGTTGCAGACCCGGCCGCTGCCTGCCCTCGATCAATTCGGAATCCTTGGCCGTGGGGACCTGCTTGATCACCGGTGCGACTGAGGGAAACGTCGCGGAAGAAGCCGGGGCCGGAGGCGCCGGATCGGCGGCGAAGGCCAAGCTCGGCCCGAGAACCGCAACCGAAGCCAGCAGGAACGTTGCGAGCCGCATCGGTTATTTGCCCGAACAGACGTCTTGAACGTTGGACGTCACGAACGGGTTCGGCGGGCAGCTGACGTATAGCACCCTATTCGCCCCGCCACCCTGGTTGATCACCAGCTGATCGGCGCGAATCGCCACCGGCGCGTTGCCGATCGTGCCAAGTGCGTTATGGGCGCCATCCGCGCCCAGGAAGCCAATCATGTCATCCTGCGTCGTGCCGTCGCCGGAGACACCGACCGCCCCAACCAGCACGCCGTTGCGATAGATCGGTTCGCCGCCGGCGAAGATCTGAATCCCGTTCTGGAGGCGGTTCTGACCGGCGGTGACGTTCGGCACAAAGGTGCAGCGGCTATCCGGGGCTCCCAACAGGGCGTGAATGAGATTGGTGTCCACCAGCGCAGTCTGCAGGCCGGTGGCGAATACACTCCAGTTCGCCGGCGGCCGCGACAGCGGCCCCGGAGCACCGTTGGCCTGTCCGTCGGGAAACCTCGGCCGGGACAGCCCGGCGATGGCGCGGTCGGTGAAGGCGGTCTTGCCGGTGAAGACGTTCGGGTCGCCCACGAACGTCTGCATGGTGGTCACGAAGTTCTTGATATCCTGGTTGCGGGTCAGCGTGGCGCTATCTGGGTTGGGACCTGGATCAATGTTGTTCAACAGATCCGAGGCTGCCGCCGGATGCGAGAAGAAGTTCGCCGTACGCGCCTTTTGCAAGGCGACATCGATGCCGAAAATCGGCGCGTCAGGTCCCCGGACCAGACCGAGAGGCACGCCCTTGGTGTCAACGACGGTAATGCTGACCTGGGCGCGGCTGTTGAGCGGGCTGCGGATCTGGGCGCGGGCGTCACTCATGATCGTGAACGCGTTTTGCAGCACCGATTGAACCTCGGCGGCTGACAATGGCGCCGCGCCGCTTGGAGAATCGGTGCCGCCGATCACCGGGAAGCGATTGGCGCCGGCGCCATCGGTAAGAATATAGGCGTCGGGATTGTTGAACTCCGCCGTGGTCGACTTGCGTATTCCGGACGATTCCGAGCCGTAGGCTTGGCCAGCAAAGATCGTTGGGTTCGGATAAAAGGCCAGGACGGGGATCAGAGCGCCGACACCGGCGCCGAGAGTATCAAAGCCCGGCGCCGCGCCGGGCGAGGATTTCAGGATTGCCTTGGTCGCCACCGTATAGATCAGGGAATTGCCGCCGGCGGTGATGAAGTCGGCCGTGACGCCCGCCGGCGGATCGAATCCCACCGTGCCGGCCAGGGCGATGGCTTCCTCGCCGACCTGGGTCGGGTTGTTGGTCCTCACATCGGGGTCGAGACTATAGTCGCTGTTGGTCTTGACGCCGATACCGCCGACCAGAACGCCGTTCTTGTAGAGCGGGAAGCCGCCCGGATCGGCCGAAAGGCCAAGCGGCGACGGGTGCGGGCCGATCGGTCTGCCCAGCACGGGAATCTCCAGGTCCGAGCAGGGCAGCTGGCTGAACTGCACGCCGAACAGCGGACCGCTGCCCAGACCGACAGTGGCTATATTGGGCGGAAAGGTGTCCTGGACGATCTCGCTGGCGGTGCGGGTGGAGAAGGCGTTGCCACTCGACGACAGGTAGGCGCCGGTTATGGCCTTGGCGATCGCGCCGAGCGCCGCGGGCGAACCCAACGGGGTGCGAATTTCCCTCGGACCCGGGGCTCCGGCCGTCGTTGAGGGCGTGATCAGAACGCCTTGGATATCGGACTCGCCGCCGTTGGGAGGTGTGTAGCCAGGCCCACGTTTGATCATCAGGCTCGTGGGCGCCCCGGTCATCTGGTAGACGGCCAGAACGTTGCCGACCCGATCGGTCACAGAAATCACCGCCGGTGTCCCGCGCGCCTGCGCCTCGGCCACCGACTGGGCGATCACCTGTTTCACGTCCGTGACGCTCAAGGCCACCTGGGCCGGGGCGGTGAATACGCTGACGGGGGTCGTCGGCGGCGTGGGCGTGGGGCTGCTACCCCCGCCTCCCCCGCAACCGGCGAGCGCAAGCGCCAGACTGGCGACGACCGCCAGAACAGGATTGACCCGCATCATCAGCGAAGCGCCCTGACCGTCGCGGCGATACGGCTTATCGAGCCCCGAAATTCGGCGGGCCGATACGCGTTGGGGTCACTAACCGCCTTGTAGGCGCGATCGATATCAGGGCGCATGGCGGCGACCTTGGCGCGATCGACCTGACCGGCGGTCACCAGCGCGTTGAGCAGAGTGTCGATGGCCATCACCGACTGGGCGCTGCCGGTATAATCGGTATAGCGCTCGGCCTGCGCGTCCCCCACAACCTGACCCAGGATCGCGATCGTCTCGCCGCGGCTGAAATCGTGGCTGGCAAACGTGTTCGACAGCGCCTTGGCCGAGCCGGCAAGTTGGGCGGCGGCGCGAACCGCAGCGGCGCGGTCGGTGGTCAGGGCTTTGTGGAAGGCGCGGGTGTTGGCTTCGAAGGCCGGGGCCAGTCTCGGCGCCGTCACCTTCGCCGCCGCCGACAACATGATCATGTTCTCATCGTTGTAGGGCGGCATGCCGCCGAGGATCGGCCTGCCCGGATTCATCAGGGCTGTCGGACGCGCTTTGGGGTCATCGGATATCGCGCGATGGCAGCTGTGGCAGTCGAAGAAGTAGAATTCGGGAAACGCCCCTTCCTGACCGTGGCGAGGGTCGCCAAACAAAGTCAGTGAGCGCTCAAGCGCCATGGCTTGGCCGACCGCCCATAGCTTGACCCCCGAGGGGATCGGTTTGCGGCCCGCATAGTTCTCGCCCAGGTCGTAGTGTTTCTGAAGCGTGCTGAACAAGTCGAGCTCGAAGGCGATACGGGGATGGCCGGCAGACATGATTTCATGAGTTACGAATTGGCCCTTGGCCGAACCGCCGAAGTGACAGTCGAGGCAAACGCCGGCGCGCGCCCTGGCGTCTTCAAGCGGGATCATGCCTTTGGCCACGCTGTCGGAGTGCTTGACCCCCGCCGTATAGTGGCTGGCCAGCCAACCGCCGGATCCGCCATGACACGCTTCGCAGCCCACGCCGTCGGATCGCTGAAACGACTCGCCGCGCATCGCCGCGGGCTCGGCATGGCACCCAAGGCAAGCCGTCGCGTCCTGAGCCCGGCCGAGACCGAGGCGCGTGGCTATGGCTTGAGCGCGCGGTTGGGCGAGGACACGCCAGGCCCGGCTATGGGCGCCCGCGGGACCGGTGTCGTCCTGCCATGTGAGAATTTCGTTGTGGCGAATGTCCGGCGGGGTGGCGACCTGCCGGCCGTGGCAAGCCGATCCGCCGCACGAAGCCACGCCTTCATGGACATGCATCTGACCAGCGTCGGCCGATGTAGCGGGGATCGGAAAACCCAGGGCGCCGAGCGCGAGAACGAGTACGGCCAAACTGGCCCACAACCGCCCCAACCAAGCTCTTTTATCTAGAAATGCAACCGACGTCCCCACCCGCACGCCCCCGGCAGATCCAGTCCTTTTTGACCGGACGTTGCCTTCAACTATCAGCAATCCTCAGCTTTCGGAAGCCGCTGTCTAGTCCCTCATTGCGGTTTGGCCATTGAAAAGTCCAATTTTCGCCCACACCGCCATGACACCGAGCCGGGGTGATGGACAGGCGCGGCGATCCAGGCTCAATTACACAGGTTAGTTGGCGTTTTCGGCGGGACCATCGAGGGGGCGCGGTGAGAAAATTCGTTTCGGTCGCGGTCATTGTGGCGGCGATGGCGTGCGCCGCGGGCTGCGCTACTCAGACGCCGGCGCCGCCAAGGGCCCAGGCCGCGAACTCGAAGCCCGGGGCGACGGGGGCCGGAGCCGAGAAAAACATCGAAGCCAAGGTTCTCCCGCCAGGCCTGGACCCGTCGGTCAACCCCGACCTCTACCCGTCGACCTATCGGCCCCTGCCCTCCGCCACGACAGCGATCATCAACGCCCGCATTCTGTCCCCAGGAACGCCGGAGATCACGCAAGGCGTGCTGGTGATGAACGGCGGGAAGATCGCCGCGGTCGGCGCCGACGTCAAACCGCCGCCCGGCGCCACGATCATCAACGCCCATGGCCGCGTGGTCACGCCGGGCATCATCGATCCTCACTCCCACCTGGGCGTCTATCCCTCCCCCGCGGTCGAAGCGATGTCGGACGGTAACGAAGCGACCGACCCCAACACGGCCCAAGTCTGGGCCGAACACTCGGTCTGGCCCCAGGACCCGGGCTTCGCCCACGCCCTGGCCGGCGGCGTCACGACCCTGGAAATCCTGCCCGGGTCGGCGAACCTGTTTGGCGGCCGGTCGGTGATCCTGAAGAATGTCGCCGCGACCACGGTCCAGGCGATGAAATTTCCGGGCGCGCCCTATGATCTGAAGATGGCTTGCGGCGAGAACCCCAAGCGGGTCTACGGCGGCAAGGGCCGAGCGCCCTCGACCAACATGGGCAACGTGGCCGGCTATCGCGCCGCCTGGATCGCCGCCCGCGACTATCAGCGCAAATGGGACGACTACCGCGCCAAGGCCGCCAAGGGTGAAAAGGCCGATGTACCGCTGCGCAACCTTCAGCTCGATACGCTCAGTGGAGTTCTCAGGGGCGAGATTCGCATTCAAAACCACTGCTATCGCGCCGATGAAATGGCCCAGATGATCGACATTTCGCATGAGTTTGGCTTCCATATCGCCGCCTTTCACCACGCCTCGGAGAGCTACAAGATCGCTGACCTACTGCGGCGCGAGGGAATCTGTTCCGTAACCTGGGCCGAGTGGTGGGGCTTCAAGATGGAGTCCTTCGACGGGATCGAGGAGAACGTCGCCATGCTGCAGCGCGCCGGCGCCTGCGCGACTCTGTCCTCCGACGATGAGAACCTGGTGCAGCATCTGAACGTGGAGGCGGCCCTGGCGATGGCGGCGGGCAATCGCGCCGGCCTGAATATCACCCGGCCCGAAGCAATCAGCTGGATAACGCTCAACCCCGCCAAGACCCTGGGCATAGACGCCAAGACCGGTTCTCTGGAGGTGGGAAAGATGGCCGACGTGGTGCTTTGGAGCGCCGATCCGTTCAGCGTCTATGCCATCCCCGATCAGGTCTATATCGACGGCGGCCTCGCATGGGACGCTCACAACCCCGCTTATCAGCCCAAGTCCGATTTCATGCTTGGCCAGCCGGCCGTCGGAGGTCAACGCTGATGGCGCGACTCCTCGTCCCGGTTCTGGCGCTGCTGGCCCTCGCCGCTCCTCCGGCGATAGCCATGGCCGAGACCGTGGCCATCACCAACGCCCACATCTATTCGATGGGTCCGTCCGGCGAGATCGCCGCCGGGGTCATCGTCGTGTCCGGCGGTCGGATCACCGCGGTCGGCGCCTCGGCGCGAATCCCCGACGGAGCGCGGATCATCGACGCCCATGGCGGCGTCGTGACCCCAGGGCTGGTCGCCACCAACACACCCCTCTCCACGGTCGAGATCGCCGAGGGCGTCGAGGAGACCAATGACAACGCCACCGCCAGCGGCGTGATCAGCGCCGCGTTCGACGTCCAATATGCCGTCAATCCCAATTCGGTTCTGATCCCTATCGCTCGCCTCGGTGGCGTCACCGACGCCGTTATCACCCCTACGTTGAACGGGCGGCATGAGCGCAAGAACATGATCTTCGCCGGCCAGGCGGCGGTGATCCACCTGGGCCAGGGACCGGACCTGCTGGAAAAGACCCACGCCGGCATGATCCTGGTGATGGGCGAGGACGGCGCTCGTATCGCCGGCGGCTCCAGGGCCGCGGAGTTCGTCCTGCTGGCAGGACTTATGGAGGATGTGCGCGCCTATGTTCACAATTTGGCCAACTACGATCTCGGCCATAGCCGCGCCTACGGCTTGTCCCGCCAGGATCTCGAGGCCCTGGTCCCGGTCGTTGAGGGGCGAGAGCCGCTGATGATCAGCGTTCACCGCGCCGCCGATATTCGCCAGGTGCTAAGGTTGGCCAGAGAGCAGAAACTGAAGATCATTCTGGAGGGCGCCGAAGAGGGCTGGAGCTTGGCTCCGGAAATCGCCGCCGCCCAGGTCCCGGTGCTTCTGAGAGGCTACGCCGACCTGCCGCAGAGCTTCGACATGATTGGTTCGACGCTTGAGAACGCGGCCCATCTGAACGCCGCCGGGGTTCTGATCGGCATCGAGAACCCACCGATCTATGAAGGCGGACGAACCCCGCGCATCGACGCCGGCAGGGCGGTCGCTCACGGACTGCCGTTCGCCGCCGCCCTGGCCTCGATCACCATCAATCCAGCCCAAATCTGGGGGGTGGCGGATCGCATCGGCTCTCTGGAACCCGGCAAGGACGCCGATATCGTGGTCTGGAGCGGGGACCCTCTCGAACCGCTGAGCGCCCCCACCGCGATCATGATCAAAGGTGTGGAACAACCTTTGCGCAGCCGTGATCTGGATCTGCGCGATCGCTACCTGCACCCAACGGACCTACCTCCCGCCTATCATTGAAGAGGGGAAAGAATACGCTTAGCCCGGTGGAACACGCCGGGTTATCCCCTCGACATCGGCGCCAAAAACCGAAGGAAACGCCTGATGACCGATGAAGTCCTCATCCTCGCCGATGATCCCGCTCCATATGTGCGGCGACTGACCCTGAACCGTCCCGCCAAGCGCAACGCCCTTTCCAACCCTCTGCGCGGTGAATTGTTCGCGGCTCTGGAAGCGGCTGATCGAGATTCCGAGGTGCGGGTGATCGTGATTCGCGGAGCCGGAACCTGCTTCTCCTCCGGCTACGACCTGGCCGGCGTGGGGCGCCTGCCTTTCCACACCGCCGGAAACCAGGGCCAATGGGCGCGGCATGTGGTGGAGGGCTGTTTTCGCATGTGGGACCTGGCCAAGCCGATTATCGCCCAGGTCCACGGCTGGTGCCTGGCCGGCGGCAGCGAACTCGCCTTCGCCTGCGACCTTGTCTATGTCGCCGAAAACGCCCAGATCGGTTACCCGGCCGTGCGCACCATGTCCCCGCCCGACAATCAGTACCACGCCTGGATCATGGGCATGCGAGCGGCCATGGAGCTGATGCTGACCGGAGATTCGATCAGCGGCCTGGAAGCCGTGCGTCTGGGCTATGCCAATCGCGCCTGGCCGCTGATTCAGCTGGAGGCCGAGACCTTGGCCATGGCCAGCCGCATCGCCAAGGTGGACCCGGAGCTGGCCCAGCTCAACAAGCGCCTTGTTCACCGCCAGATGGAGGTCATGGGCATGCGCGCCGGCCTGCGCGCGGGCACCGACCTTCATGCCTTGGGCTGGCACACCGACGCGTCGCGCGAGTATATGGGCAAATTCCGCGAAGGGGTGAAGGCGGCGCTGGACGCGCGGGATTCCACGTTCGGCGACTATCGGACAGGCGCGAAGACGGAAGGCTGAAGGAGCCGGGCCATGGGCTATGCCGAACGCGTCCTTCAACCCGGCGAGGTCATAGCCTATCGGGCAAAACTGCATTGGACGCTGATGGCGCCGGGCATAGCCCTGACCGTGATCTCCGGTTCCCTGAGTATCGTAGCCGCGGTGAAGGCGACGGCCGATCTGCGCATGGCGTTGCTGGGGGTCTCGCTCGTCCTTTTCCTGATCGGAGGGACCATGCTTCTGCGGGCCTGGCTGCGGCGGCTGTCCACCGAGATCATCGTCACAAACCGCCGTATCATTCTGAAGACGGGCCTGATCGGACGCAATTCCATTGAGATGAACCTCGACAAGGTCGAGAGCGTGATGGTCAACCAGGGGATCGCGGGTCGGATTCTGGACTATGGCACACTGATCATCCGGGGTGTCGGGTCCGGCCTTGAGCCGATCGCCAATGTCGCCACGCCGCTGGAATTCCACCGGCAGGTCAACGGCGGAAGCTGACCCACCCCGGGGGTTCTAGCGTCGAGGCTCGCGCCCGCGGACTTGGTCGAAACCTTCCTTGATTCTCGCGAACCGGGCCTCGATGAACGGCTCGAACTCATTGTCGGTAAAGATATAGGGCCAGTCATTCTCCACGCCCTCGCGCACCAGTTCGCCGACATAGAGCGGGTCGATGCCGCCGGCGATCCGCTCGCGGATCATCTTCAACGCCTCGGGCGCTGGGCCCGCGGATGGACTGGCGTCGGTCACGCCCGCGAAGCGATCGGGAAGGTTACGCGTCGAGTCGATAATCTGAGTCCGGATGAATCCGGGACACAGAACGGACACCCCGATTCCCCGGGGCCCAAGCTCGTTACGCAGTCCCTCGGACAAGGCGACGACACCGTATTTGGTCACGTTGTACGGACCACCGTTACCGGAGATCATGCCGGCGATCGAGGCCGTGTTGACGAACTGCCCACCCTCGTCATGGCTCTCCATCAGCGGCCCGAAGATTTCCACGCCCCAGATCACCGCCATAAGATTGACCCCGATGGTCCAGTTCCAGGAGGAGTCGCTCCAGACTCCGTAACCACCACCGCCGGTAACACCAGCGTTATTGACCACGATATGGACCTTGCCAAAGCGAGCAATCACGGCGTCCGCCGCAGCCTGGAGTTCGGACTTCAGCGAGACATCGGCCCGCACTGCGTCAACGTCGGCATTGGTCAGTTTCAACCCCTCGACCGCTTTGGCCAGAGCCGCTCGCTCGATGTCGCAGAGCATTACCTTGACCCCCGCCTGAGCCAGGGCCGTGGCCACGCCAAGGCCAATGCCCGAAGCGGCCCCGGTTACGAAGGCGACTTTGCCAGCCAAATCTTTCATAGGGATTCCTCTCCCGCGAGCCTCTAGGGGCTGTCAGGAACAAAGGCTAACGTGGCGGCGGCCAAAAGACCATCAAAACGAGAAGCGCCTCAGATCTCGAACCTCACGCCCTGCGCCAGAGGCAATGAGGATCCGTAATTCACTGTATTGGTCGCCCGGCGCATATAGGCCCTCCAGGAATCCGAACCGGCCTCGCGGCCTCCACCCGTTTCCTTCTCACCGCCGAAGGCCCCACCGATCTCGGCGCCCGAAGGGCCGATGTTGACATTGGCGATGCCGCAGTCCGAGCCGACCGCTGAACAGAAACGCTCGGCTTCACGCACGTCATTGGTGAAGATCGATGATGACAACCCCTGAGGCGCGTCATTGTTCAGGGCTATGGCTTCATCGAGGCTCGAGAAGCGCATCGCATATAGAATTGGCGCGAAAGTTTCGCGTAGCACTACGGCGGTCTGGGCGGGCATCTCCACAACTGCCGGGCGCACGTAGATCCCCTCCCCTGGTCCGGCGACGCGCTCGCCGCCGTGCACCGTTCCACCCTGGGCCCTGGCGTCGGTCAAGGCTCGGTCCATCGCCGCGTGGGAGGCGGCGTCGATCAGCGGCCCGACCAGAATGTCGGCCCCGCGAGGATCGCCAATACGCACGGAGGCATAGGCGGCCTTCAGACGGGGTAGAAGCGCGTCATAGATACCGTCGTGCACGAATAGTCGCCGCAAAGTGGTGCAGCGTTGGCCGGCCGTACCCATGGCCGAGAAGGCCGCGCCCCGCAGGGTGAGATCCAGGTCGGCGGAGGGGCAGACGATGGCGGCGTTATTGCCGCCCAGTTCCAGCAGGGCCCGGGCGAAGCGGGCGGCCAGAATGGGCGCGACGGCCCGGCCCATGGCGGTGGAGCCCGTGGCCGAGACCAGCCGGACGAGCGGGTTGGCCACGAGAGCCTCACCGACCTCGCGCCCGCCGATCAGCACCGTGGAAAGGCCAGCCGGAAGGTCGCCGAACCTACGCGCCGCCCGTTCGAACAGCGCCTGCACCGCCAGCGCGGTCAGCGGCGTCTTTTCCGATGGCTTCCAGACGACCGCATCGCCGCAAACCAGGGCCAGGGCCGCATTCCACGACCAGACGGCGACCGGGAAATTGAACGCCGAAATGACGCCAACCACGCCCAGCGGATGCCAAGTTTCCATCATCCGATGATCCGGCCGCTCGGTGGCGATGGTCAGGCCGAACAACTGCCGCGACAGGCCCACGGCATAGTCGCAGATATCGATCATTTCCTGGACCTCACCGAGGCCTTCGGAAAGCGTCTTGCCCGCCTCGATCGTCACCAGCAGGCCCAGATCGCTCTTGGTCGCCCGCAACTCCTCGCCGAGCAATCGGACGAGTTCGCCTCGCCGCGGAGCCGGGACCGCCCGCCAGGTCAGGAACGCCAGGTGGGCCGCCTCAATGGCGCGGACGCAATCCGCCTCGCCGGCGTCATGCACCCTGGCCACGATTTCGCCGGTGATCGGCGAGGCCACGGGCCGGTCGCCGCGGGTGAAGGCGGCGCTTTCAACGCCAAGACGTCCCAGCAGGGCGGCGGTCTCATCACCGAGGCGGACACAGCCGCTCACGCGACGGCTCCCGCCACGGACGAGCGGGCCGGCGCGCCGGATTCAATCATCGCATAGGCGGCGCCGAAACGGTTGGCGATGAAGTCTTTCAGGGTAATCTCCTCCTGGCGCACAAAGCCGACCGAGCGCAGAGCACCGTCGCCGAGCATATCCAGCACCGCGCAGATCGCCGAAGCGGTTGTGATCTGAATGGCGCTGACCACGCGGCCACCCATTTCGCGGGCGTAGATCTTGTTGGCGTAGGTTTCCTGGACCAAGTGGCCACCCTTCAGGCCCGAGACGGTCACGAACACGATCACCACGTCCTGCAGCGTGGCCGGCACAGAGTTTTCCAGAATATCCTTCAGCAGGTCGCGGCGGTCGCGCAGCCGAAGGTCGTTGAGCAGAGCCTTCATGATCGCCGCGTGCCCCGGATAGCGGATGGTGCGGTAGTTCAGGTTGCGCACCCTGCCGTCCAGGGTCTCACATAACGTGCCCAGGCCGCCGGATGTGTTGAAGGCTTCATATGTGACCCCATCGAGGGAAAAGGCTTCCAGTTCCTCTAGCGCACGAGTCTGGCGCGGCAGACCGTCGACGATGGCCTCGCAAGGTTCGCAATACTCATTGATCACGCCATCGGTCGACCAGGTCAGGTTATAATTCAGGGCGTTGGACGGATATTTCGGCAGGGCGCCGACCCGAAGCCGCACATCATGCAATGTGTCGAAGTGCTGGGCCAGGTCAGCCGCCACGATGGATATGAACCCTGGCGCCAAGCCACACTGGGGAATGAAGGCCGTGGTGGCGTCGGCGGCCAAGGCCTTGACCTTGCGCGTGGAGGCGACGTCCTCGGTCAGGTCCAGATAGTGGGCGCCGGCCACCTTGGCGGCTTCCGCCACGTGAAACGTCAAATGGTAAGGCGCGGCGCTGAGCACGGCGAACTTGCCTGACAATAGCGCCCGAAGGGCCGGTCCATCCGTGACCTCCAGGACGGCGTGGTCCACCCGGGCCTGATCGCCTAGAGCCGCCAGCTGTTCGGGGGAGTGGTCGGCCACGGTGATCCGGTAGTCACCGGTTTCGCTTAGTAGGCTGGCGATGGTCGAACCAATGTGGCCCGCGCCGATGACGACAACGTGTTTCATGAATTGGGCTCCCGCAGTTTTGGCGACGGCTCAGGATGACACCAGGCTCCGTCGTTTTCCATTGCAAGACCGACGAAACGCCGATCTAATTACGGCGAATTGCCGAGTCATTTAAGCATATGGACGACATAGACGTTCGCCTCGTCGACGCCCTGCGCGAAGACGCTCGCGCTCCGACGGCAGCGCTGGCGCGGACCTTGGGCCTGTCGCGGACCACCGTGCAGAGCCGCCTTGAACGGCTGGAGCGCCAGGGTGTGATCGCCGGATATACCGTGCGTCTGTCGGACGCCCATGAGCGCGGACAGATTCACGCCTATGTGATGATGACGGTGTCGCACAAACAGGCGGCCGCCGTCACATCGGCGGTTCGGCGTTTGTCAGCCGTGCGATCGCTGCAATCGGTAAGCGGCCCGTTCGACCTTATCGCCCGCGCCGTCGCGCCCACCGTCAACGACATGGACGCACTGATCGACGCTCTTGGCGCAATCGACGGTGTGGAAAGGACGACATCATCGATCGTGCTGTCCACCAAGATAGACCGCTGAAAGCCGATGCACGCTTACGCTCTTCCACGATCAACCATGTCGTAGGCCCCGGCCAGATTTTCACAGGCCATGCGCAGAATTGCGCCCTGAGCATCGGACAGTCCTTCGCCTGTTTCCCGTTTTACCGCGGCGCGCCAGTCGGTGGCGCGACCAAGGACCAGCTCCGGTTCGCAAAGCGCCCCGAGCAGGCGGGCGTTGGCCGGGCCGGCGAGCGAGAGAACCGACTCGATCCGCGCGCCCGCCCGGCGGCGGGATTCGCTGAAACCTTCGGTATCGGGAGAGCGATCAACCCGTGGAGCGAACGCCACACTCCCGGTCGCCGTCCTGTGCAGGCACGCGATGTCATCCTGCAACCGACGAACCGCATTTACCGCCGCCGGGCTTAGACGGCCGCGCCCGCTCATCAGATCGAATATGTCCTGGCGGCGAGCGCGCACAATCCTTCCGGCTTGGTCTGTAGTGGCATCCACATCCTTGTTGGCGGAAAGGTAAAGCATGTCGGTGTCCAACCCCCAAGTCGCGGGATCGCGCCCAGAGGCCCGCTGCGCCGCGCGCCGGCGGACCATTTCCATCGGATCGGACGGCCGGGTGACCTTGCGTTTGCGGGTCATGGCATTTGTTCCAAAAACCGCATCATATTTTTCTCAAACTGCTTGGCCGACGTGACCCTTGGACCTCGCATCACCTCAATATGAGCCCTGCAATAGCTGGCCTCTCCACAGGGGTTGCAGCAGGCGATCGTCGCCTTTCCCTCGCCGTCTACCGGAAAGGCGCACTCGCCGTCGGCACGAGTGAGCCAGTGCCGGGCGACCAGGGAAATTGCGGGTGGGGGTGGGAAATTTGTCATTCCTGACAATTGCGTATTGCAATTATTTTGTAAAGTAAAAAATTTGCAAATTGCGTGATGCATGGCATGCAAAATATTTGCATAATGCGTTATGTTTCGAACTTCGGATCGATGGTCGCGATCCCGGCGCCAAGAGCGTCCCTCCACGATTTGGAGGGTGCACAGCAGTTCCGCTGGCCATCTATCGGCAGCTTCGATTAATTTACAGCGCGGAAGGTAACCCCGATGGCAAGAGTACCCGAAAAGAACTTTCTTCGCGCCTGGCGCGAATATAGACGCATGACCCAAGGCCATTTGGCTGAAGCGGTCGACACAACTGGCGCGGTGATAAGTTTGCTTGAGTCAGGACAGCGAGGGCTGTCCGACAAGTGGCTGCGTCGACTGGCGCCTGTCCTGGGCACGACGCCTGGGCACCTTTTGGACGTCAACCCGAATGAGGCTTCCAGCGACATTCTCGATATCTGGGCCGCAGTACCCGAGGACAAGCGAGACTTGGCGCGCGAGGTCATGAAAACCTTCGCCAGCAACATCCGGCCGCTACCACCGAGCCCGAAGCCACCGTCGCCGCCATACGATCTCAAGAAGTCCAATGCCACCCGCGGCCGCAAGGGTCCAAAAGGGGTTTAGCTCACTGAAATCGGCGATCATCGCCACACGGCGGTCGTCAAGACGAGTCTTATTCAGTGCTGGACGACCAGGGCCGGCGGCTGGACGGCGCGCAAATGGCCGCTGTCACTACAGGGGCAGCGCCTGGGACCCTGAACACTTCTCAATACGCGAATGTTGAATTCATAAAGGTAGATTCGACAGCGGCGAAGTCGGCGCATATTGGTCAATACTGCTTCGCAGCCGTATTCTGGCGCTTTTCGGGTATTTACCCACCCCCCTTTGAGGCGTGCAATCAGGCTGTGACGACGGCGAGGATGGTGTGGAACCTGTTGACGCCGGGCTTGAGGCGGGCGGTGTCGATGACGGTGCGTATGTCCGCCTCGCCCTTTGCGGC
>JBBRPO010000019.1:0-92053 GCA_038227865.1 Caulobacterales bacterium | reverse complement strand
TCCACCCAATCATTGATTCAGAAGTCTCGACCCAGCACCACGAAATTCCGACCAAACCGAAAACCACAGCGCCGCCTATGGCAAATCGGACTCACCCCAAGACCGACAATGACCCACACCTCAGGGGTGCTTGGGAGTTACGATATACAATATATATCCTGGATGATGATGTCCACTTCCGAGGCTATGCCAGGCCGAAATTAGGTGCGACGAGACCATCAGTCAGAGCAACCACAACGGACTCCATAGGTTGATCGTTCGGGGATAGACTGGGCTGCTCAAGAGCCGCTAACGCTGTCCCCCCCAACCCAGCACCCGTGTGATCTCCTGGGGCTCAACCACTGCCACCGCCTCCGAGAAATCCTCCCCGGCGCTGTAGAGGCTTGGCGTGGCGATCACGGCTAGGCCCGCCGCGCGGGCCGAGCGGACGCCGTTCCAGCTGTCTTCGATCGCCACCGCGCTGGCGGCCGGGACACTCAGTATGCTCAGGGCCAAGTCATAGACGTCCGGTGCGGGCTTCTTGGCTTTGACCATGTCGCCACAGGCGATGGCCTTGAACCATGTCACGCCTTCCGGCCCCAATGCTGCATTCAGCAGGGCGTCGACGTTGGGGCGGCTGGTGGTGGTGGCGATGGCCAGCGTGACGCCTCGGACCATGGCCTGGCGGAGCAGGGACTCTATACCGGGACGGAGGGTGACGGCGCCGGAAGTGACTTCGGCGGCGTAGATCTCGGTCTTACGGGCGTGCAGGCGGCGGATGAAATCCGACATCTCCGCACGGGAGCCCCCATCGACCCCTTCGGGGCCACTCCCCCCAGGGGGGGAAGAGAGGGTTTGGGGAAGGATAGAGATGTAGTGGGCGATGCGTTCCTTGCCGCCCGTGACTTTCAGTAGGATCCGATAGTCGTCCCGGCTCCAGTTCCAGTCGAGGCCGGCTTCGGCGAAGGCCTGGTTGAAACTTTGGCGATGGGCTTCCTCGGTTTCGGCCAGAGTGCCGTCGACGTCGAAGATCAGGGCCTCGATCGGTTCGGCGAACGTCATCGAGCGGAGGCTCAGGCGTTCGCGGCGGCGCGGATCGCGGCGATGTTGGCGGCATAGGCTTCGCGCCCGCCCTTGAACACCGCTGACCCGGCCACCAGCGTATCGGCGCCGGCCGCCGTCAGCAGGCCGGCGTTGGCCGGGATCACACCGCCGTCGACCTCGATGCGGATGGTCCTGTCGCCGGCCATCGCGCGGATTGCGCGGACCCGTTCCACCGCCTCGGGAATGAACGCCTGGCCGCCAAAGCCGGGGTTGACGCTCATCACCAGCACCATATCGACCATGCCGATAACCGGCTCCAAGGTGGCGATCGAGGTGCCGGGGTTCAGGGTCACGCCGACCTGCTTGCCGAGGGCGCGAATGGTCTGAAGGGTGCGGTGGATGTGTGGACCGCTCTCGACATGAGCGGTGATCATGTCGGCGCCGGCCTTGGCGAAGGCCTCGAGATAGAGGTCGGTGGGCGAGATCATCAGATGGACGTCCATGATCTTGTCCGTATACGGACGAAGGCTTTTCAACACGTCGGGACCGATGGTGATGTTGGGCACGAAGTGACCGTCCATTACGTCGACATGGATCCAGTCGGCCCCGGCGGTGACCACGTCGCGGACCTCCTCGCCCAAGCGGGAGAAGTCCGCCGCCAGGATGGACGGGGATATCGCCAAGGGGTTCTTGGGCGGGTTGGCTGTCACGCGTTCAGTCTTCCTTGAGGTCGAGGCCGGCGAGCAGGCCGCCGCTATAGACCCGGCTGGCGCGCACGTCAGCCTCTCTGATCGTCATCAGATCGTCGCGCGACACCAAGGCCTCGGCGGAGAAGATCCGGTTCGCCAGGCGCAGGCGCATGCGGTCGATGGCGTTGCGGATCGATCGGGCGTTGGCGAAGTGCTCCTGAGCCCGGCGCAGGGGGATGTAGTCGGCGAAGGCGGCCCGGGCTTCATCGTCGAAGCGGAAATTCTGCTGTTCCAGCATCTTGTCGGCGATGATCATCAGTTCGCCGTCGCCGTAGTCAGGGAAGTCGATGTGGTGGGTGATGCGCGAACGAAACCCGGGGTTGCTCTCGAAGAACCGCGCCATGCGGTCGGCGTAGCCGGCCAGGATCACCACCAGATCGTCGCGCTGGTTCTCCATCACCTGCAGCAGGATTTCAATCGCTTCCTGGCCGTAGTCGCGCTCGTTCTCGGGCCGGTAGAGATAATAGGCTTCGTCGATGAACAGCACGCCGCCCATGGCCTTCTTGACGATCTCCTTGGTCTTGGGGGCGGTGTGGCCGATATATTGGCCGACCAGATCGTCTCGGGTGACGCTGACCAGGTGGCCTCTGCGGGAATAGCCCAGCCGGTGCAGGATGTCGGCCATGCGCATCGCCACCGTGGTCTTGCCGGTGCCGGGATTGCCGGTGAAGCTCATGTGGAGGGTCGGCGGCTCGTTGTTCAGGCCGAGCTGTTGGCGTGCCCGCTCGACCACCAGCAGAGCGGCGGTCTCGCGGATGCGCTGCTTGACCGGCGCCAGCCCGACCAGCTCCCGGTCCAGCCGGTCGAGCACCTCGGCGACGCCGGTGTGCTCGATGTCGGCCTTCAGGTCGATCAGGTCCGGAAGCTGGACGTCATCAGCCATAACGGTCGCCTTCCGGCTGGTCGGTGGCGTAGGCGTGGGTGGTGTAGGCGATGGTGCGGCCGGGGCCCTCGGTGCGTTCGAGGCGGAAGCCCGGTTCATTGGCCGGACGGTTGACCATGAAGCTCATTCGCACAGTCTCCCAGCCGTGGGTGGAATCGAAGGCGTTGATGCGGATGTAGAGATTGCCGTGGGCCTTGCGGCAGGCGTTCAGTTCCATGACCACGCCGGCGGCGTCCGCCAGATCGAACATCGGCATGCCCCACAGCTCCCAATAGGTGTTCCGGGGATGCGGGTCGTCGGTATATTCGATGCCGGGCGCCCAGCCCTGGTCCAGGCAATACTGTACCTGGGCGGTGATCTGCGCGTCGGTGAGGTCGGGGAGGAAGGAAAACGTACCTTGGGTGACTTTCATAATGATCTCTCCGGTCAGTTGGAAACCGACGGGGTCGGCGCGAAGTCCGAGGTGTCCGTCGAGGTGTAGTCGAAGGTGATGTCGCCCCAGACATCGAGGGCGGCCTTGAGCGGCGAGCACCAGCGCGCTGCGTCGCGCAGGATTTCAGGGCCTTCGTTCACGATGTCTCGCCCCTCGTTGCGGGCGAGAACCATGCATTCCAGGGCGACGCGATTGGCGACCGCGCCGGCCTGAATGCCCATCGGATGGCCGATGGTGCCGCCGCCGAACTGCAGCACAACGTCGTCGCCGAGGTAGTCGAGGAGTTGGTGCATCTGGCCGGCGTGGATGCCGCCCGAAGCCACCGGCATGACCTTCTTGAGGCTGGCCCAGTCCTGTTCGAAGAAGACGCCGCGTGGCAGATCGACCGCGTTGTGAGTCTCGCGAAGGATATTGTAGTAGCCTTGTATGGTGGGTGGGTCGCCCTCCAGCTTGCCGACGATCGTCCCCGCGTGGATGTGATCGACCCCGGCCAGGCGCATCCACTTGGCGATGACGCGGAACGATACGCCGTGGGTCTTCTGGCGCGTATAGGTGCCATGGCCGGCCCGGTGCAGATGCAGGATCATGTCGTTCTGCCGGCACCATTCCGACATCGACTGGATCGCCGTGTAGCCGATGACGAGGTCGATCATCACGATTACCGAACCCAGTTCCTTGGCGAACTCGGCCCGCCTGTACATCTCCTCCATGGTGCCGGCGGTAACGTTCAGATAGTGGCCCTTGACCTCGCCGGTGACGGCCTGGGCCTTGTTGACCGCCTCCATCACATACAGGAACCGGTCGCGCCAATGCATGAACGGTTGCGAGTTGATGTTCTCGTCGTCCTTCATGAAGTCGAGGCCGCCCTTGAGGCCCTCATAGACAACGCGGCCATAGTTCTTGCCCGACAGGCCGAGCTTGGGCTTGGTGGTGGCGCCCAGCAGCGGACGGCCGAACTTGTCCAGGCGCTCGCGCTCCACGACGATACCGGTCGGCGGTCCCTTGAAGGTTTTTACATAGGCGACTGGGAAGCGCATGTCCTCAAGGCGTAGCGCCTTGAGCGGCTTGAACCCGAACACATTGCCTATGATCGAGGCGGTGAGGTTGGCGATCGAGCCTTCCTCGAACAGGTCAAGGTCATAGGCGATGTAGCAGAAATACTGGCCCTCGATCCCAGGGACCGGATCGACGCGATAGGCCTTGGCGCGGTATTTATCGCAGGCGGTCAGGCGATCGGTCCACACCACGGTCCAGGTCGCCGTGGAGCTTTCCCCCGCCACGGCGGCGGCGGCCTCGATCGGATCGACGCCGTCCTGGGGCGTGATCCGGAACAGGGCGATAATGTCGGTGTCCTTGGGAATGTAGTCGCCGTCCCAATAGCCCATCTGGGCGTATTTGAGGACGCCCGCCGCGTAGCGGGTCTTGCCGTCCAGGGCTTTTTCCGGAGCGTTCATAGTTGCTCTTTCCAGTTTGAGGTTTGATGTGAACTATTCGGTGGCGTGGGCCAGGCCCGAGATCTTCGGGTCGAGGGCGCCGGAACTGTAGAGCCTGGCCATGTCGGCAAGCGGGGTGACCTTGATCGATGAGGCGTGACCGGCGGCACCGAAATCCTCGAAGCGTGTGCGGCAGAGAACCTTCATCGCCTCCATGGCCGGCTTGAGGAACTTGCGCGGATCGAACTCGCGGCGGTCCTCCTGGGCGACTTTGCGGAACGCCGCGGTCATGGCCAGGCGGCAATCGGTGTCGATGTTGATTTTGCGCACGCCGTGGCGGATGCCGCGCTGAATCTCCGAGACCGGCACGCCCCAGGTCTGAGGCATGTCGCCGCCATGGGCGTTGAACATCGCCTGGAGTTCCTGCGGCACCGAGGACGAGCCATGCATGACCAGGTGGGTGTGGGGCAGGCGGCGGTGGATTTCCTCGATCACGCCCATGGCCAGGATGTCGCCGTCGGGCTGGCGGGAGAACTTGTAGGCCCCGTGGCTGGTGCCCATGGCGATGGCCAGGGCGTCGACCTTGGTGCGGGCGACGAAATCCACCGCCTGGTCCGGGTCGGTCAGCAGCTGATCGTGGCCGACCGTGCCTTCCAGGCCGTGGCCGTCTTCCTGTTCGCCGCCGCCGCTCTCCAGCGAACCCAGCACGCCCAGCTCACCCTCGACCGAGGCGCCAACCCAGTGGGCCATGTCCACCACACGCCGGGTGATATCGACGTTGTAGTCATAGTCGGCTGCGGTCTTGCCGTCGGCCTTTAGACTGCCATCCATCATCACGCTGGTGAAGCCGTGCTGGATGGCGGTGGCGCAGGTGGCCTCCACATCGCCGTGGTCCTGGTGGATGCACAGCGGGATCGACGGATACATCGCCTCGAACGCCTCGATCATCTTGGCGAGCATGATATCGCCGGCATAGGATCTCGCGCCGCGCGAGGCTTGCAGGATCACCGGCGCGTCGACGGCCTTGGCCGCGTCCATGATCGCCAGGCCCTGTTCCATGTTGTTGATGTTGAAGGCCGGGACGCCGTAGCCGTGCTCGGCGGCGTGATCCAGAAGCTGTCTCAGGGTGATGCGGGCCATGGGCTTACTCCTCTGCGAAGGGGATCAGGCGGCGTTGGCGGCGGGCGCGCCCGCCAGCTTGCGGACGGTGGCGGTGATCGCCTCGGCGGTGATGCCGAAGTGCTTGTAGAGATCGCCGGCCGGCGCGGATTCGCCAAAGCCGGTCATGCCGACGAAAGCGCCGTTCGGTCCGATCCAGCGATCCCAGCCGAAGCTCAAGGCCGCTTCGACGGCGATGCGCGGCGCGGCGCCCAGCACCTTGGCCTGATAGCCGGCGCCCTGACGTTCGAACAGCTCCCAGGACGGCATGGAGACGACAGCGACCTCGACGCCCTCGGCGGCCAGCGCCTCGGCGGCCGTGACGGCCAGATGTACCTCCGAACCGGTGGCCAGAAGGGTCGCCTGGCGCGGCCCATTGGTCTCGCGCAGCACATAGGCGCCCAGGGCCGAGTGGTTCACGCCGTCGGCGGCCAGGCGCAGGGTCGGCAGGTTCTGACGCGACAGCGCGAGAGCTGAGGGCGCGTTACGCTCGGCCAGGGCCACCGCATAGCATTCGGCGGTCTCCACCGCGTCGGCCGGACGATAGGTGATCAGTCCCGGCATGACGCGCAGGCTGGCCATGGTTTCCACTGGCTGGTGGGTGGGGCCATCTTCGCCGACGCCGATGGAATCGTGGGTGAACACATAGATCACCCGCTGTTTCATCAGGGCCGAGAGGCGGATCGCGGCCCTGGCGTAGTCGGCGAACACCAGGAAGGTGCCGCCATATGGGATTAGGCCGCCGTGCAGGGCGAGGCCGTTCATCGCGGCGGCCATGCCGTGTTCGCGAATGCCGTAGCGGACGTAGCGCGCGGAGAAATCCTCGGCCGTGACCGAGGTCATGCCCTTGGTGATGGTGTAGTTGGAGTGCGTCAGATCGGCCGAGCCGCCGACGGTCAGGTCGGTGGCGGCGTTGATCACGCCCAGCGTGTTTTCCGAGGCCTTGCGGGTGGCGATATTGGGCTTGGTCCCGACCAGTTCGGCGGCATAGGCCATCAGATCGGCCTCGACCTGAGTCGGAAGATTCCCCGACAGGGCGGCGCTGAAGCGCTCGTGATCCGGTGACGCGGCCAGCCGCTTCTTCCAGGCGCCGTGGGCGCGGACCGCGGACCGACCGGCTCTGTGCCAGGCGGCCAGGATATCGGCCGGAACTTCGAACGGCGCGTAGGGCCAGTTAAGGGCCGCCCGCGTCCCGGCCCCCTCGACAGGTCCGAGCGGGTTGCTGTGCGCCGCCTCGGTCCCCTGACGGGTGGGCATGCCATAGCCGATAACGGTGCTACAGGCGATCATTGACGGGCGGGGATCGGCCTTGGCCTTGCGGATCGCCCGGGTGATTGCGGCCGGGTCGTGACCGTCGATGGCCTGGACGTGCCAACCGGCGGCGGCGAAGCGCTTGACCTGATCGGTGGCGGTGGACAACGACGTGGCGCCGTCGATGGTGATCTTGTTGTCGTCCCACAACACGATCAGCCGGCCGAGCTTCAGATTGCCGGCCAGATCGATGGCCTCGTGGCTGACGCCTTCCATCAGGCAGCCGTCGCCGCAAAGCACATAGGTGTGGTGATCGACCAGGTCGGCTCCGAATCGGGCTGCCATCATCCGCTCGGCGATGGCCATGCCGACCGAGGTGGCGAGGCCCTGGCCAAGCGGACCGGTGGTGGTTTCGACGCCCTGGGTGTGACCGTATTCAGGGTGGCCCGGGGTCTTCGAACCCAGCTGACGGAACCGTTTGATCTGATCGATGGTCATCTCCGGATAGCCGGTCAGATGCAGCAGCGCGTAGATCAACATCGATCCGTGACCGGCCGACAGCACGAAGCGGTCGCGGTCGGGCCAAGCCGGTGCCTTGGGGTCATATTTCATGAATTTGGTGAACAGCACGGTAGCCACGTCGGCCATGCCCATCGGCATGCCTGGATGGCCGCTCTTGGCCTGTTCCACGGCATCGACGGCGAGGAACCGAATGGCGTTGGCCATCTGGTCGTGGGTGACTTTGGCGGCGGTATTCGGGGTGTTGATATCGGACATGGGTGTGTTTCCGGTCAGCGATGGCTGCGCCGACGGCGCTCGACCAGTTTGAGGATCATCGGTGTAAGGATCAGCTGCATGGCCAGATCCAGCTTGCCGCCCGGGATGCAGATGGAGTTGGCCCGGCTCATGAAGCTGCCGTCGATCATCGACAGCAGATAGGGAAAATCGAAGCCCTGGGGCTTCTTGAAGCGGATCACCACGATCGACTCGTCGGGGGTGGGAATCCATCGCGCGACGAACGGGTTGGAGGTGTCCACCGTCGGCACGCGCTGGAAATTGACGTCGGTCTCGCTGAACTGCGGGCATATGAAATTGATGTAGTCGGGCATGCGTCGCAGGATGGTGTCGGTGACCGCCTTGTCGGTATAGCCGCGGGCCGACTTGTCGCGGTGGAGCTTCTGGATCCACTCCAGATTGATAACCGGCACCACTCCGATCTTGAGGTCCACATGCTTGGCCATGTCGACTTCGCCGGTGACGATGGCGCCGTGCAGGCCTTCGTAGAACAACAGGTCGGAACCGTCATCGAACGCGCCCCAATCGGTGAAATTGCCGGGCGCGACGCCGTATTTCTCGGCCTCCGGCTGATCGTGGATATAGTGGCGGGTCTTGCCGCCGCCGGTCTCGCCATATTCCCTGAACACCGCCTCCAGCTCCGGCAGCAGGTTCGCATAGTCGCCGAAGTGGCTGTAGTGGGTGTTTCCGGCGGCGGCGGCGGCGGTCATGTTCGCCGCCATCTCCACACGACCGTAGCGGTGAAAGGCGTCGCCCTCGATATAGACGGCCTTGATGTGTTCGCGCTGAAATATCTGCTCGAAGGTTCTCTTGACCGAGGTGGTTCCCGCTCCGGATGAGCCGGTAATCGCGATGATCGGATGCTTGTGCGACATGGCGTGTTTGCTCCTTCGATCAGCCGCGCAACAGGCCGCGCCGGCCGAACAGCGGCGCATCCCTGGTCGGTGGGTTGATGTCGAGGAAATACTGGCGCACGCGCTCGACCTTGTCGGCCGAGCCCATCACGAACGGCACCCGCTGGTGGGGCGAATGGGGCTTTCGGTCCAGTATATGGTCGATACCGTCGGTGGCGGCGCCCCCGGCCTGTTCGGCCAGGAAGGCGACCGGATTGGCTTCGTACATCAAGCGCAGCCGGCCCTGTTCATAGCCGGGGCGTTTGTCGCCCGGATATAGGAAGATGCCGCCGCGCATGAAGATGCGATAGGCATCAGCGACCATCGAGGCGATCCAGCGCATGTTGAAATTGCGCCCGCTGGGGCCTTCCTCGCCCTTCACACAATCGTCGATATAGCTCTGCACCGGCTCGGGCCAGTGGCGATAGTTGGAGGCGTTGATCGCATATTCCGCCATGTTGGGGGGAATGGTCACGTCGGATTCGACCAGCACGAACTCGCCGGTGGCCTGGCTCAGAACCAACAGGTGAACGCCCCTACCAAAGCTCACCACCAGCGAAGTCTGTGGTCCGTAGATGAAGAACCCGGCCGCGACCTGGTGACGGCCGGTTTGGCGAAAGGCGCAGGCGGGTTCGGCGATCGCCTCGGGGATCATCGGCAGGATGGAGAATATCGTGCCGATCGGGGCGTTGACATCAATGTTCGACGACCCGTCGAGCGGGTCGATGGCCACGGCCAACAGGCCGGCCGGATTCATCACCGTGGCGTCCTCGACCTCTTCCGACAGATAGGCGCCGATGCCGGCCGCGCGCAGGGCGCCGGCGAACAGATCTTCGGCCATCAGGTCAAGGGTGCGTTGCTTGTCGCCATCGCTGTTGGCCGTGCCCGCCGCCGCGCCCAGGCGGCCGTTCAGCGGCGGGGCGGCGATCAGCGCGGACAGCGCCTTGGCGGCCCCGGCCATATGGACAAAAGTCTCGGCGATAGCCTGGCCGAGGGCTCCCGCCTCCGGGGTGCGCACATGCCCGTCCAAAAGGGTTTCGAGTGTTCCACCGTGGCCCATCGCTTGCCTCCCACCGCGAGCCACGTTTGGCGCCGCGCGTCAACTCATCGGGGAAACCCGGTTGACGAGCAAGGTCTTGGCGGTTTTCGTCTTCAATGAAAATTTGAAATTATCGAGAGATGGATTAGATTAAATCTAATGCGCGGCTTGACCCTGAAACAGCTCGAAGCGGTTCGCGCCATCGCGCGCCATGGTGTCCTGGCCGGGGCGGCCGGCGCCGTGGGCATAACGCCCTCGGCCATGACCACTCGCCTCAAGGAACTCGAGGCGATCTGCGGCTTCGAACTGTTCGACCGCACCTCCAAGGGCCTTCAAGTCAGCCGGGCCGGATTGGTGGTGCTGGATCTCGCCAACCAGATCGACGCCGCGGTCCAACTCGCGCAGGGCGAGCTTTCGGCGCTCAAAGGGGTAGTATCGGGATCGCTGGTGGTGGGCATCACCTCGACGGCGAAATACTACGCGCCGCGCCTGATAGCCGATTTCGCCAGCCGGTTCCCTAAGGTCGACATCACCTTGTCGGTCGGCAACCGCGTCGAGACCATCGCCGCGCTCAAGCGACTGAAGATCGACGTGGCGATCATGGGCCGGCCCCCCGACTGGCTCAATCTGGTGTCCGAGCCGTTCGGCGAACATCCGATGATCATGATCGGACCCCCCGACCATCCGCTGGTCGGCCAGGTCGGCATAGATAAATCCGCGATCGCTGAAGAGCGTTTCCTGATGCGCGAGGTGGGTTCCGGCACCCGGGTGGTGTTCGAGGAGTTCTTCCACGGGCCGGTCAAGCGCGACACTCATTTCAGCATCGAGATCGGCAGCAATGAGACCATCAAACAGGGGGTGATGGCGGGACTGGGCCTGGCGGTGATCTCGGCCCACACCGTCGCCTTCGAGGTGGAGACCGGGCGCCTGGCGGTGCTCGACGTCAGGGGCCTGCCGATCCTGCGCACCTGGTATGTCGCCTATCACGCTGAAAAGGCGTTGTTGCCGGCGATGAAAGCGTTTCGTGAGTTCACCCTGGCGGAGGGCGCGGCACACCTGCCGCGGCTGCCTGAGCACCGACATATTGAACAGCCGCCCTCCGCCGCCTAATCCAAATATCCAAACACCTCTTCAATACCTACCCCGAACGCCCGCGCGATCCGGAAGGCCGCCTCCAGCGATGGGGCGTAGTGGCCCTTTTCGATCGCCACGATGGTTTGGCGGGTCAGGCCGACGCGGTCGGCCAGCGCCTGCTGGGTCATTTCGCCATTGTTGAACCTGAACACCCGCAAGCGGTTGGTGACCTGGGTCGAAGCCACAATCAGACGCCGCGCAGATCGTAGACCACCCGCGATCCGAAGTGCACCATTTCCGCCAGGACCAGCACGGCCAGGGCCAGATTGGCGACCAGCACCGGCGAGGCGCCGGCCAGGACGACGAAGGGCGCGGGCCAGATCAGGCTGATCAAAGCATAGTAGCCGTTGCGCGCGCTGCGCAGTTCATTGGTTTGGTCCCGTTCGTCGACACGACCACCGGATTTCATCACAACGACCTCTCGAACCGCGACCGTGGTGGCGAGCGCGATCATCACCACGACCAGCAGAACCGCCGCACCGACGATGTGGGTGAATATCTCCGGCGCGCTGTGCCCGGGTCGCCAAGCCCACAGAAAATACGCCCCATAGACCAGGGCGAGACCGATGACGGTGGCCAGGGAAATCTTGGTCTTGTAACTCATAACCGACTCCGTGACGCTTAAATCCGATATTAAGTCTGTTATACCAGACATATAAGGATGTCCAGGAGATCGCGCGGGCGTCGATCTCTTCAGCCTGCGCCGGGCATGCGGGCTAGATTGATTCTTGGAATGGCCATGGCGAACGCGCCCCTGGTTTTGCCTCTGTCCATCGCCAGGTCCGCCCAGGCTGCGACGAAGGCGACCCCGGTTTCGGGCGTTATCGGAACCAGGGTCAGGGTGAGGCGGCGTCCCTTCGCGCCGGTGATGATCGAAGCCCAAAGATCAAGGTCCGTCTCCGGCGCGTTGTCGCTGGTCGCCGCCAGCGCCGCCAAGGTCGTTGAAAAGGCGGCGAGGGTCGGACTGTTGGTCTCTATAGCGATCGTCTGGGGCGCCTGACCGGCTTTCAGGCTCGGCAGGTCAGCCAGGCCGGCGGCCAGTCCGGCCAGCGCCATCCGCGCCGCGGTGGTGTTTCGCTCTCCTCCAGCCACGCCGGTCAGCTGTCCATCAAGCGAGCGCACGCTGGCCCAGCCGCCGCAACGGAAGGCGGCGTGGTGCGTGGAACAGGTCCACAGGCGGATCGGCTTGGTCATGCGAGTCGCTTAGCTCGCCGCCGCGTCACCGTTATGGCGGCGACTGATTCGCCTCGAAATTCGCGCCAATCCTGTTTTCGATCGCCGTCCGATGGGGCTTTGGCGGGCTTCATGGCCCCCGATATTGTCGCCAATCAGCCCTTCGCAGGTTCAGCGCCCAACGCCGCCAGCGGATAGCGCAATCCCACGTAAATTCGTTGTAATTCTTTCTTGACACCCTAAAGCGTCAGGCTAGGGTGACAGTGCCCTGGGGATGGCGCGGTTCACCGCAACTGAACAGGACGCGACTTGGTGACTGTGGCCTGGCGAACCCCACTAGGCAGAGCAGTCTTAACTTAACGACGCTCGGATACGGCATAGACCGCTCCGGGGTCCTGAGAGGAGACGGTACTGTGGCGAATGATGCTGATCGAGTTTGGCCGACCGGGTTGACCCGGGCCGAGTCAGAAGAACTGCACACGCATGTCATAGACGGCGCGCGCGTATTCTTCTGTATCGCGCTGGCCGCCCACGCCCTGGCGTTTGTCCTGACGCCTTGGCTCAAATAGGGAAAATCAGTCATGAATCAGAAAGAAATCTGGTTGGTTGTTAAGCCGACCGTTGGCCTGCCGCTGTTCCTCGGCTCCGTCGCGGTGACGGCGCTGCTGGTCCACTATTCGATCCTGAGCCACACGACCTGGTTCTCGGCCTATTGGGAAGGCAATGCCAAGCCCGCCGCCGTCAGCACTATGGCGCCCGCTCCGGCCCCGATGGCCACGCCCATGGCGACCGCTCCGGCGACCCCGGCCGCCAGCTGAGGCGAATCCCTCCGTGGGTATGACATAGGGCCGGGGTCGCTTGATCCCGGCCCTTATTCTTGTCCGGCCCTTAATTCTTGTTCGGCGTGGGCGCGCCGGAGTGTTGGGTGCAATGACGTCATGAATCGTCTCAGTGCGGCGATGATGAAGAAGCTGGCGGGTCTTGGACCTCGCTTTCTGCCCTTCGCCGACGCGGCGACGCCCGAGCTGCCGCTCTCCCGGCTTCTGCGTCTCTCCCTGTTTCAGGTATCGGTGGGCATGGCCCTTGTCCTGCTCGTAGGCACTCTGAACCGGGTGATGATCGTCGAGTTGGGCGTGCCGGCCTCGCTGGTGGCGGTGATGATCTCGCTTCCGCTGATGTTCGCGCCCTTCCGCGCGATCATTGGATTTCGGTCCGACACCCACACCTCGGCGCTCGGCTGGCGGCGCGTTCCGTTCATCTGGAACGGCGCTCTGGCCCAGTTCGGCGGCCTCGCCATCATGCCGTTCGCGATACTTGTGCTTGCCGGGGCCAACCATGCGGCCCACGCGCCTAAATGGATCGGACTTGTCAGCGCCGGGGTTTCGTTTCTGCTGGTGGGGGCGGGTCTGCACACCATCCAGACCGTTGGCCTCGCGCTGGCCACCGACCTGGCGCCCAGCGAGTCCCGGCCCAAGGTTGTGGGCCTGATGTATGTCAGCCTGGCGCTTGGCATGATCGTCAGCGCCCTGGTGTTCGGCGCGCTGCTGGCCGATTTCACCAACGGCCGGCTGATCCAGGTTATTCAAGGCGCGGCGCTGTTGACGATCGTCCTCAACGCCACCGCGGTCTGGAAGCAGGAGGGCCGGCACACACGGCGGGGACTGGAGGACGCTCCGAAGCCGGAGTTCGGCCAATCCTGGGCCAGTTTCATCCACGGCGGCAACGCCATTCGCCGTCTGGTCGCGGTAGGCGTGGGCACGATGGCGTTCAGTATGGAGGACGTGCTGCTGGAACCCTATGGCGGCCAGGTGCTGCATCTGTCGGTCGGCGACACCACCAAATTGACCGCCACCCTGGCCGTGGGGGCGGTGCTGGGCTTTGGCCTGGCGTCGCGAATTCTCAGCCGAGGCGCCGATCCGTTCCGAATGGCCAGCTCCGGCGCTATGGTGGGTATGCCCGCTTTCATGGCGGTGATCCTGGCCGCGCCGCTGCACAATCCTCTGCTGTTCGGCGCCGGCACACTATTGATCGGATTCGGTGGCGGTCTGTTCAGCCACGGCACCCTCACGGCCACCATGAATCTCGCTAAACGGGACCAGACCGGCATGGCTCTAGGCGCCTGGGGGGCTGTCCAGGCCACCGCCGCCGGGGTTGCGATCGCTCTTGGCGGTATTATTCGCGATCTGGTGGCCGGTGGTTTCAAGGACATTGAGCTGGGACCCGCGGCAGGCTACGATCTGGTCTACTGCCTGGAAATGGCGCTTTTGCTGGTGACCCTGGCCGCGATGGCTCCACTACTGCGCCGCCGCGTCGAAGCCACGGCCTGAACCGTGAGCGAGGTTGTCGCGGTGGCGAGGCGCCGCGACCATCGCTTCTCGAAGACCGTGGTTCCCCGCATCCGGCTATTGGCCGGTCTGGGTGTCGATGGCGATGCCCATTTGGGGGCCACCGTCAAACACCGCTCCCGCGTCGCCATCGACCCATCACAACCCAACCTGCGTCAGGTCCACCTGATCCACGAGGAACTGCTGACCGAGCTTAACGCGGTCGGATTCCAAGTCGCGCCGGGCGTGATGGGCGAAAATATCACCACCCGCGGCGCACTATTGCTCGACCTGCCGACCGGGACCCGTCTTCGGCTGGGCTTGGAGGCAGTCGTCGAACTGACCGGACTGCGCAATCCTTGCGCCCAGCTGGACGCGTTCCAGCCCGGACTGCTGGCCGCGGTCTTGGGACAGGGACCAAATGGCCAGGTGATTCGCAAGTGCGGGGTCATGGCGGTGGTGATCGTCGGTGGCGTCGTTCGCCCTGGCGACAGGATCCGCCTTGACCTGCCATCGCCGCCGTTCAGACCGCTGGGGCGGGTTTAGTCTCCACTCATGAAAAAGACCCGGGGCGGCGAAACCCCGGGCCTGATTCAAACCGCGAAAGCCTGGCCCTACTCTGTGTAAGCGTAGTGGTGGGCGACCGCCCAGGAGTGCCAATCATCGACCACGGTGCCGGTGATCAGGATCCCGATCCCCCCGCTTAGAGGGGTCAACACCGCGAACCACCAAGCCCAGCGGTGGATGGATTCCATGCTGGCGTTGAAGCCCATGGTCCAGCGCCAGAACAGGGCGGCGCGCTCGGAAGCCGTGCCCCGGTCGGTGATCTGTTCGAGTTCCCGGTCGCCGCCATAGCGGCTGACGGCCAGGATGGTCGCGCCGTGCATGGCGAACAGCAGGGTCGACCCATAGAGGAAGGCGATCGAGAAGCAGTGGAAGGGATTGTAGAACAGATTGCCATAGCGGATCGAAAAGGCCCCGACCCAGTCAAGGTGCGGGAAGATGCCGAACGGCACGGCTTCGCTCCAGCTGCCCATCAGCAGCGGCCGGATAAAGCCCAGCACCAGATAGAGCCAGATCGCCGAGGCGAAGCCCCAGGCCACATGGGTCCCCAGGCCCAACGCTTTGGCCCTGGCGTACGTGCGCGCCCACCAGAGCAGCAGCGAGACGGTCAGGAAGAAGCCCGCCATCAGCCACCAGCCACCCTGCTGAAGCGGTGGGAACAGCTGGATGCCATATTCGGGCGGCGGCGGCTGCAGCGATAGCCAGGGAAGCTGGCGGATAAACTCCACTACGTTCCATTTCACCGAGGCCAGCATGTTGAGCCCGATGATCTCGAAGGCGATGAAGCCGAACAGCAGCGAGGCGATGCCGGTCAGGCCCAGATGAATTGGGCCGATCTGAGCGTTGCCGAACCTGCCCAGCAGATGGAAAAACCAGGGCTTGCCGTCCCGTCGGATATCACCCGCGACGGCGACACCCAGTTCGGCGGGACCGCGGACCTGAACCTGCGTGAAGATGTTTTGATAGGCAGCCATGATCTCGTGCTTCCCCTAACCCCAGATCGGAAGATTGCGCCACCAGTTCCACCATTCAGGCCAACCTTGCGACCAGACTGGACCACTGATGACAATACAGACGGCGCTGAAGAAGCCCGCCGCCAGCGCCAGAAACAGACCCAATCGGTGAATACCGAGGGTGCCTACCGAATAACCCATCACGTCGCGGAAAAAGGTGTCTTCGTGCTCAGGCGTCTTGACCGCGCCGCCACCACCCGGATTGGCCGCTGAAAGGATCAGGGATCCGTGCAGCGACAAGGCAAAGGTCGTGGTGAAGAAAAGCGACACCGCGATCATGTGGGCCGGATTGTAGTGGAAGTTGACGTATTTATAGCCGGTGTTCGACACCCACTCGAGATGGCTGAAGATGCCATAGGGGAAGGCGTTGCCCCAGGCGCCCATCAGGATCGGCCGGATCACCTCAAGGGTGAAATAGGCGAAGATGGCCATGCCGAAGGCGAAGGGCACGTGCAGGCCGATACCCAGCTTGCGTGCAATTTCCACTTCCCGCAAAGCCCAGGAAACGAAGGAACCCAGGGCGCAGGCGGTGACCATCTGCCAGAGACCGCCTTCGTTGATTGGCGCGACACGTAAGCCATAGCTGACGTCCGGTGGATCGATGCTGATCCGCCAGATGTCCCAGGTCGGGCCGATCGCGGCGCCGTAGACGATCAAGGCGGTTCCCAGTGTGGCGAAGAACGCCGCCGTGACGCCGAAGAATCCAACGTAGAACGGTCCGACCCAAAAGTCGAAGAGATCGCCGCCGATCAGCGTACCCCCTCTGACACGATATTTTCTCTCGAAACTCAGCAGGGCCATGGTCGATATCTCCGCCCGTTATCCGTCGAAGGAATTGAAACGCTCTTCAGTATTGTCGTCGGGCAGCGGGCGGTATCGAACCTTGTCGATACGCGCCCGCTTCCTTCAGGCGGCTTTGACCGGCGCCCTGGCCGGATCGAGATTGGGCATTTGCGCGGCCGCCGCCGGCGCCGGCTTCTTCGCGGTGGGACCTTCGATCCAGTTGAACCGCGGAGTGCTGAGCACGATGAAGTGAATGAGCACGGCGAGGCCGAACAGAAAAGTGAACAGCGCGACAAGGACGCGGCGCGGGTCAAAAAGTAGCCAGATTCTCCACATTGTTTCTCTCCCTTATGCGAAGTGCGCGAGGGCCAGTTGGCTGGCCATCTTCACGCCAGTGGTCAGTTCGGTATAGCCGTGTTCACCGGGAAGCCACGGACGCCACGCCCACACCAGGATGTGCGCGGTCACCGCGATCGCCACGAAGAGAAATAGGCTCCCCAAGAAGATCCGATGAAACTCTTTCGCTTCGGCCTCGGTCAGGCCCGACAAGCTCCCTGTACTCGCATCTCTTTCCGCCATAACGCTTCCTCCTATCCCGCTGTTGCTTGGCCGACCGCCGGATTCGCGTGAACAGCGATGCCTGCCGCGAAGGTTATCACCGCGACATTTCCCTGGAGCCGGCCAGAACCGGCCCGCTCATCGTATGAACCGGCGATCATGCCGCCTGTCCCTCCATCAGCCCCGCGTGGGCCAGAGCCACGCGATCGGTGGAAACCTTGGTCTCGCCGGCCAGCCGCGCGCTCCGCTCGGCCGCGTCTCTCAGGCGTTTGGCCGCCGAGATCCGCACCAGAATCGGCTGCGCCTCGACGAGGCGATCGAGCGCGGCCTTGGCCGCGTCATCCCAGGCCAGTTCGACGTGCCGCCGCACCGGCGTCGCCTCAACCCGGTCCATCTGCGAACCCAGCGGCAGGATGTGGAAGAGCGCGTCGAACAGCGCGTTGCAGACTTCCTGAATCAGGTAGGTGGCGCCCGAATAGCCCATGAACGGCGTGCCGGTGTGCCGGCGGATGATGGCGCCGGGAAACGAAGCCGGGATCCACGTGGCCCGCGTGCCCGCCTCGACCATATACATCCGCTCGTTGACGCTGCCGAACATCATCAGAGGCGGCGTCTCGCGCAGAGCCTTCTGGACCGCCGCGTTGTCGGGCTTCACGCCCGCGGTGCGCGAGAACGAGAACGCGCAGGGCATGCCCATCTCGGTCTCCAGAAAGTTGCGCACGCCCCGGGCGTAGGTCTCATTGGCGACGATGGCGAAACTGGCCGTGCCGAAGAAGTCCTGGGTCACCGAGCGCCACAAATCCCAGATCGGCTTGATCGTGGTGTGCTTCTCACGTTCGATGAAAGGCTCGGGGTCCAGGCCCAGAAGCTCGCCCAGCATGTGCAGAAACTTGGTGGTCGAATCCAGCCCGATCGGCGCTTGCAGATAGGGCCGCTCCAGCGCCTCGCAGAGCTGGCGGCCGAATTCGCGATACAGGCAGACGTTGACCTCGGCGTCAGCCAGCTTGCGCACGTCGGCGAGGTGACTGCCCATCGGGAAGACCATATTGACCTGGGCGCCGATACCTTCGATCAGCCGGCGGATCTCGGCCAGGTCGGAGTTCATGTTGAACATGCCGTAGATCGGGCCGATGATATTGACCTTTGGCGCTTCGCCATCCTTGCGGGGCCTGGCCTTGATCGATTTCTTCGGTCCGAATTGGGTCCACAGCCAGGTCAGGGCGCGGTTGGCGCTCTGCCACTGGTCCTCATCGATCGTCCGAGGAAGAAACCTAGCGATGTTGGTGCCCTCGGGCGTCACGCCGCCGCCGATCATCTCGGCGATCGAGCCCGTCACCACCACGGCCGGCAGGTCGCGATCCAGGGTGCGCCAGGCGCGCTTCATGGCGCCTTCGGTACCGGTCTGGCCGAGTTCCTCCTCGCCCAGCCCCGTGACCACGATGGGCAGTTCGTGCGGCGGCAGACCGTCGGTGTAGTGCAGCACCGAGGTGACCGGCAGATTCTCACAGCCCACCGGGCCATCGATGATCACCTGCAAGCCCTTGATGGCCGTGAACGCATAGACCGCGCCCCAATAGCCACCAGCCCTGTCGTGATCGAGAATCAATGTCACGTGCCCACGGCCTCTTCCTGGGCGCGGAAAGCCGCGGCGGTCTTGGCGTAGCGGGCCTTGAATTCCGGCCTGTCGACGGGGGTGTCTTCCCATACGCCGGCGGCGTGGCCGACGCCGACCCCATCGAAGAAGGCGGTCATCGCCTCGAACCGGCCTTTGTTGGCCAAGGCCCCATTGATCACCTGCGCCAGTGAGCCCGCGCCGGCTGGACCCATCAGGGGCCGGGCCGAGATCAGATTGGTGAAATAGAGCGCCGGGATCGACTTCTGCTTGGCATGCTGCACCACCGGCGTGGTGCCGATGGCGAGGTCGGGGCCGAATTCCTCAACCGCCGCGATGTCCTGTTGCAGGGAGGCGCGAAATTGCACACGCACCCCGCGAGCTTCCAGCCATTGACGGTCCGGATCGGACCACACGGTGCGCGGACAGGCGGAGCCGACATACGGAACGTCCGCGCCGCTTTCGATCAGCAGCCGGGCCACTAGCAGTTCTGAACCTTCATAGCCGCTGACCGTGATCCGGCCTTTGATGGGCGCCGCCGCCAGAGCACTCTGGATCGCGGGCAGGAATTTGTTCTTCGACGCATCGATCTGGGATTGCGCCACGCCGCAGGCCGCGCCGATCGCGTCAAGCCATGCGGCCGTTCCCTCCCGGCCGACCGGCGCGGATCCCACCACCTTGCGACCCGCCGCCGTGAACTCCCGCACGGAGGCGGTGTAGAACGGGTGGATGGCGGCCACCGCCGCGCAATCCAGCGCCGCATAGAGTTCGCGCCATTCCCGGGTCGGCACGACCGGACCGGCCGCCAAGCCCAACGGCGCCAGCATCATGCCAATTCCCACCGGATCGGCTGGGAACATCTCCCCGAGCAGGGTTATGGTCGGCTTGTCCGACTGTTCGCGCGGCGCGGCGACCGGGCCGTGTTCGGCCTCGCCCCGCGCATATTTCAGCATCGCCCCGGCCAGCACATCCTTGGCCTCGGCATGGGTGGGAATGCCAAATCCAGGCACGTCGATGCCGATGATCCGGACGCCGTTAATCTCCTTCGGCAGTAGCTGGAGCGGAACCCCGGAGGCGGTCGGTACGCAGAGATTGGTGACGATAACCGTGTCATAGAGCGCCGGATCGGCGATCTGGAACACAGCCTCGCGGATATCCTCGAACAGCTTGCCGGTGACCAGGGTCTCGGAGTTGAACGGCACATAGCCGACCGTGCGGCGGGCGCCATAGAAATGCGAAGTGAAGGTCAGGCCGTAAACGCAGCAGGCCGAGCCCGACAGAATCGTGGCGGTGCGCCGCATCCGCAGGCCGACACGCAGGGAACCGAACGCCGGGCACATGCTCTGCGGCTGATCGTGCGGCCCCTTGGGATAGTCGGCGGCGTAGCGCTCCAGAATCTCGGATTTACCGGCAACGCCGGCGGCTTTCTTCATCTCATCGGCGCCGGCGTGACAACCAGCGCCCTCGACCGGCGGCGCTGCGCTCGCGGGCTTTTCCAAGGTGGCGAGGCTTGAACCGGCCTGGGCGGCTTCGTTGGGATCGGACATGAGATACTTCCTCATTTCCCCCCTCAAACCGTGTCGTAGATGACTTCAAGAGACGCTTTTTCGGCGAACACACCACCACGCATATCGGCTTGGGTCGCCGGCCGCAGCACGAAGTCGCCACCGGTCTGGTCCGGCGCGAACAGACCCAACAGGCCGTCCTGAGTCAGGGGTTTGGGTCGCACCGGCAAGGCGTCGGCGACGTTCTGAGCCAGATCCTCGAACAGGGGCGCCCAGCGGTCGCCCGGTTTGCCGATGATCTGATAATTGGCTGATTTGCGCCGAATGTCCTCGTCGGCCGGGATCGCGGCCAGAACCGGGATCCCGACAGCCTCGGCGAACGCCTGGGCTTCTCCAGTGCCGTCGTCTTTGTTGATCAGCATGCCGGCCACGCCGACATTGCCGCCCAGCTTGCGGAAATATTCCACCGCCGAGCAGACGTTGTTGGCGACATACAGCGATTGCAGGTCGTTGGACCCGACCACGATCACCTTCTGGCACATGTCCCTGGCAATCGGCAGACCGAAGCCGCCGCAAACTACGTCGCCGAGGAAATCCAGCAGCACATAGTCGAAGCCCCAGTCATGGAACCCGAGCTTCTCAAGCAGTTCGAAGCCATGAATGATGCCCCGACCGCCACAGCCGCGTCCGACCTCGGGTCCGCCCAGTTCCATGGCGAATACGCCATCGCGGGTGAAGCAGACGTCTTCGATCTTCACCTCTTCGCCGGCCAGCTTCTTCTTGGCCGAGGTTTCGATGATGGTCGGGCAGGACTTGCCGCCGAACAGAAGGGAGGTGGTGTCGGACTTGGGATCACAGCCGATCAGCAGCACCCGCTTGCCCTGCTGGGCCATCATGTAGCTGAGGTTCGAGAGGGCGAAGCTCTTGCCGCTGCCGCCCTTGCCATAGATCGCGATGACCTGGGTGTCCTTGGTCACCGGGCCGGTATGCACGGGATCGGGCTCTATGGCCGCCTCCCGCCGAAGAAGCGCGGGACTTTCGATCAAAGTCACACTCACGGGCACCCCCCAAAATTCAACACTCGCCGCCGTAGACCTCCAGATCGGTCCGGGAGAATGGTCATGAGTGTCAAACTAAATTGACGGTTTCAGTTGTCAATCACAATGTACGGATGGTTGGGATTCACCGGGCCGCGCCGCGCCGGGCTTTGTCAGCTTCCGCTCCAATCCAGCACCATCTTCAGGCAGGCCGCGTCGCCGAACGCGGTGCGATAGGCCCGATCCGCCTCGCCGACCCCCACGCGGTGCGTGATCAGGCCGTCGAGCGACAACGCCCCCGACTCGATCAGCACGGTGGTCGCCGCCAAGTCGGGCGGCGACCATTCGGCGGCCACTCGCAGGCGCGCTTCCCGCATGAAGGCCGGTGGAAAATCAAACGTCAGGGGCTGATCGTAGAAGCCGGCCAGCACCACCTCGCCGCCGCGGGCCAGCCGACCAATCAGCGGGTTGAGCAGTTTGGGATCGCCGCTGACATCATAAATAGCGCGATAGTCACGGCGCTCGTCGGTGTCGGGATGGATGACGGCATAGCCGCTCGCGCCGCTTTGGCGGACCGGATTGGTCTCCCAGACGGTGGGTGGGGGCCCGCCGGCGGCCACGGCGATCCGCGCCAGCAACCGACCCAGCACGCCATGGCCGACGATCAGGTCGGCGGGCGTTGCGTCGCCGGCCGCCAGGGCGTGGCGGGCCGTGGCTGCAAGGGCGATCAGCACGCCCTGGTCGCGCAGGGAAGCCGAGATCGTCGGCGCTCGCGCGCTGGCCACGACCAGGCGCCGGGCGGATCCACCGAACAGGCCCCGCGCGTCCTTGAACCCGGCCGAGCCCGGCACGAACACGGTCTCGCCGATTCGCGCCTTGGCGTTTTCGCCGGCGTCGATGACCCGGCCAACCGACTCGTAGCCGGGCACCAGCGGATAGCCCATGCCGGGAAACGGGGGCATGCGGCCGGTCCACAGCAGGCGTTCGGTGCCGGTGCTGATGCCGCTCCAGTGGACCTCAACCACCAGATCGTTGGCCGAAGGGTCCTTCAGCTCAAGCCTGCGAACGGAAAGCCGCTCGGGTTGTTCAATGACGACGGCGAGAGTGTCCATGGGGCCTCTTGGATCAAGGTTGGGCAAGGATGGCGCGAAGCAGGAAGGGGGTTCGGGTACGCAGCTGTCGGACTCTGCGAAAGCCGGCGTCCCTCAAAAGCGCGGAAATCTCGACGGGGGTACGGGCCCGCCCGCGGCCCATGGCCAGCAGATAGAAGGAAAAATAGACGTCGCCGACGCGGTCCGCCTTGGGCGACCCGGACATCGGCTCGGCCACCAGAAGCGCCCCATCGTCCGGCAAGGCGACCCGAGCCGCGCGCAACAGCCGCGCGACGCCGGCGTCGTCATGATCGTGCAGGATGCGGATCAAGGTGATCAGGTCCGCGCCGGCGGGGAGCGGGTCATTCAGAAAGTCGCCATCGACGATCCGCGTCCGCGCCAGCAGGTCCGCTCGTTGCGGATTTTGCCGAGCGGCCTCGGTGACGGCCGGCAGGTCGAACAGCATGAGTTCGAGGTTCGGAGCGCGGGCCGCCGCGGCGCTCAGGAACGCGCCCAGCCCGCCGCCGACATCCAACAGTCGCCGATGACGCTTCACAGGATAGGCGTCCAGCAGGTCCGTGGCCACGGTCGGCTGGGTGGCCGCCATCAGGGTGGAATAGGCGCGGACACCGTCCCCGGCCTCGTCCCGGGGTTCGGCGGCGGTAGCGTATGGCCAATAGGCGGCCAGCTCACCCTGCGCATCCTTTCGGCGCAGCAGCCCGACAGTGTCGGCCATGTCGGCATAGAGATGTTCGTGGTGTGCGATCATCTGGGCCAGGCCCGCGTTTCCCGTCAGGGCGGCGCCTTGGACGCCCAGCGCCCAGCGGGCGGCCCCAGCGCGCTCGACAAGTCCAAGTGCCGCGCAGGCGCCCAGGAGCCGTTCGGCCGCATCCTCCGAAAGGCCGGCCTTTTCCGCCAGGCTCGCAGTGGACAACGGACCCGTCGCGAGATGTTCAAGCAGTCGAAGGCGGATACAGGCAGCGAGGACTTGGGAGTAGACGAAACCCGAGACCAGATCGAACAGACCCTGCGTCCGTCGGCGGACGATGGCTTGGGTGAGGGGAAAGTCGGCGGCCCAGCGTTGAAAACGCGGATCGCTCAGCCATCGGTTGCGAAACGCGACCCAGCGATCACGCCACCGCGGTTCTGACATGAGGATCAGGCGGCGCTGCGCGCCAGGTGCTTGGGCGCCAGCCGCGTGGCTTGCATCCTGACAAGCTCGCGCAGCGGGTCGGCGCCCTGGCACGGTGGGATGGATTCCACAGCCTCGCCTACCAAGCCTTGCAGTCTCTGGAACGCGCCCTCCAGGCCCATTTCGGCTACCAGGCTGGGTCTTCCATGCGCCTGGTCCTGGCCTGTGGGCTTACCCAGGTCCGCTTCGGTCAGAACCGCATCGGCCAGGTCGTCGGCGACCTGGTAGGCCGCGCCGAGCTTTTCACCGAGGGCGCGCCAGGGGTGCGGATCGGCTCCGGCCGCAATGGCCCCCGACATGGTCGCCGCGACGAACAGGGCGCCGGTCTTGGCGTCGTGGTAGGCCTGCACCAGGGGCGAGGGCTCGCTCTCCCAGGCTTGGCCCGCGACGATGCCGCCGGGCATGCCCACTCCGGTGGCAATGGTCGTCAACAACTGGGGCAGGCGCGCGGGCGAGGCGCCGGCGGCCCGGGCGAGGCTATCGAAGGCCAGGACGATCAGGGCGTCGCCGGCCAGCACGGCCAGGGGCGCGCCGTAGAGGGCGTGCACGGAGGGCCGGCCGCGCCGGGTCGCCGCATTGTCGAAACAAGGCAGATCATCGTGAACCAGGGAGGCGCAATGCAACAGCTCAATCGCCGTGGCGGCGGCGTCGGCCAGGGCCGGGTCGTCATCGCCGCAGGCCTGAGCTATGGCCAGACACAGCAGGGGCCGAACGCGAGCGCCGCCGGAGAACACGGCATGTCGGACGGCGGCCGCCAGAAGCGGTGGAGCCGCTCCGGTTTCAGCCCGCGCCACGGCGGCCTCAAGGGCGGTTTCGACTCTGTTCGCCATGGACCTGCCCTCCAAAACGCGCGGCCTTCTGGGAGGCCGCCAAGCAGAGTGTCATGTGAATTAGACACATGCTAGTGTCTAAATCAACGAGATCGCGGACGGGTGTTGTGCGGCGAAATCAGGTTGTGGTGATCGGCGCGGGTGTCGGCGGACTGGTCTGCGCCATTGAGCTGGCCCGGTCCGGCCTAGGCGTCACGGTCGTCGAACAGGCGTCCCGCGCGGGCGGCAAGCTGCGCGAAGTGGCCGTCGGTGGCGTCCTCGTCGATTCCGGACCAACGGTCTTCACCATGCGCTGGGTGTTCGATCAGATCTTCGAGGCGGCCGGCGTATCATTGAGCGATCATCTCAATTTGCGTCCCGCCGAGGTGCTCGCGCGTCACGCCTGGAGCGCGACCGAAAGGCTGGATCTTCACGCCGATATCGACCGCTCGGCGGAGGCCATCAAGGCCTTTGCCGGCCCGGCCGACGCGGCGGGCTTTTACGCATTCTGCGCCGAGTCGCGCCGCACCTATGAAACCCTGCGCGACACCTTCCTGGACGTTCCACAGGAAGGGCTGTTCGGCTTGGCGCGTCGTGTCGGGTTAGGGCGGAGCGCCGCCCTGATGAGCCTTCGCCCATTCGAAACCCTGTGGAGCGCTCTGTCGGATCATTTCCAGGATCCGCGACTGCGCCAACTCTATGGCCGCTACGCTACCTATTGCGGGTCTTCCCCGTTCGCCGCCCCAGCGACCTTGATGCTGGTGGCGCACGTCGAGCGCGAGGGTGTCTGGACGATCGATGGCGGCATGCAGCGCCTGGCCGAGGCCCTGGAAGCTCTGGCCGTTTCGCTGGGCGTGAACTTCCGATATTCCGCCCCCGCCTCGCGCATCGAAGTCGATGGTGGCCGCGCCACGGCGGTCATATTGGAGGGTGGCGATCGAATAGCCGCCGGGGCGGTGGTGGTCAACGCCGACTCGCAGGCGCTCGCCTCCGGGGCGTTCGGGTCCGCCGCGGCCGTCGCCGTTTCGCCGCGCCCGCCGACGGATCGCTCGCTTTCGGCGGTCACATGGTCGGTAACCGCCGCCACCCGGGGCTTCCCGCTGACCCGGCACAATGTGTTCTTTTCAGGCGACTACCGGGCTGAGTTCGAGGATATCCTGAGCCGTGGCCGCCTGCCGGTGGATCCCACGGTCTATATCTGCGCTCAGGACAGGGACCCGCCCGCGACCGCTCCAATGGGTGCGGAGCGGATGTTGTTTATTGTCAACGCGCCGGCCAACGGGGATCGGCGAGGCTTTGACGCGGCGGAGATATCGGCATGCCAAACCCGGGTGTTCGACCGATTGACGCGCTGCGGGCTGGAGGTCGATCGCAAATCGATGACCAGCGAGATCACGACACCGGAACGGTTCAACGCGATGTTCCAGGCCACGGGGGGAGCGCTCTACGGCGCGGCGACTCACGGCTGGACGTCGGCGTTTCAGAGGCCGGGCGCGAAAACCCGAATAGCGGGGCTGTATCTGGCGGGCGGCGGGGCGCATCCGGGAGCGGGGGTTCCGATGGCGGCCTTATCCGGCCGGTTGGCAGCCCGGCAAGTCCTTCGGGACCAGGCTTCGACGCGCCCGTACCGCCGGGTGGCTATGTCTGGTGGTATGTCGACGCCCTGAGCGATGATGGTCGCCATGGTCTGGCGCTGATCGCCTTCATCGGAAGCGTTTTCTCGCCCTACTACGCCTGGTCGGGCCGAAAGGACCCCCTTGACCATTGCGCGGTGAACATCGCCCTCTATAGCGGCGGCGGGCGACGCTGGGCGATGACCGAGCGGCGTCGGGCGTCGGTGAGCCGCGATGAGAACACGCTGTCGATCGGCCCCAGCAATCTTGTCTGGGAGGGCGATATCCTCACCATCCGGTTCGACGAAGTCACCAGCCCCAAGCCGTCCCGGCTGCGCGGCGTCATCCGACTGCACCCCGAGGCTATCAATAACCAAGCCTTCTCGCTGGACACCAAAGGGAGCCACCGGTGGCGGCCGATCGCCCCACGAGCCCGGGTGGAGGTGAACCTGGAAAACCCGGCATTGTCGTGGACAGGCGACGGCTATTTCGACACTAACGCCGGCGAGGAGCCTCTGGAAGAGGGCTTCAAGGCTTGGGACTGGTCGCGCGCTCATCTGCCTGCCGACACCCTGATGTTTTACGACGTCCAACGCCGAGACGGTGACCTTGCCCATCTGGCCTTGCGAATTGGTCCCGAGGGGAATCTGAGGCCGATCGAGCCTCCGCCTCGGACCCGTCTGGCCACGACGTCATGGGGCATAGCGCGTCAGGTGCGGGGCGGTCCCGACGACGCGCCGCGCCTTCGCCAGACTCTGGAGGACACGCCATTCTATTCGCGATCGTCCCTGCTTGGCCGATATGACGGCGAGGAGGCCCGGATCGTTCACGAAAGCCTGTCGCTCAACCGGCTGCGCTCACCGATCGTCAAGGCGATGCTACCGGTCAGGATGCCGCGGATCTTCTGGTGAAGTCCGCGTGTCGGGCGCGACCCCGCTCGGTTCGTCCGTCTTGCTCGGCCGGATCTTCCAGTATTCCCAGGCCGCCCAGACCATGGCGGCGCCGCCGGTGATCAAGAACTCCAGTATAACCATCGCGCTGGGTTTCACGTTTTCGCCCCTCTTGCGTCCAGCCTATGAAGCTGACCTCAGCACCCGCCGGCGATCCTCCAGGGTCGTGAACAGATCGATGGTCCAGATCAGGTCCCGCCTCAGACCTCGCTGTTCGCTATCGTGCGCCGGAGGCAGCCGGGCGCTCTCCCGCACCACGGCATCGACCAGGAACTGGGTTTCCGGCAGGGGCGGGGTGGTGATGTCGGTGGCCGGCGACCGCGCCGCCGAGTTCACGGCCCGTGTCAGCAGCCAGATCTTGCGTCCCGCTGACACCGAGGTGCGCCGATTGACCGAGTCGAGGCCGCGTCGTTCCAGCAAGGCCCCGATTTCCGCGTAGAGGTGCCGAGCCGCGAAGATCGCCGGCCGGAACGCCGGATCGAGCCGCACGATGCCACCGTCGGCGCGCCGATAGAGGTCGTCCGCGCAGCGCAGTAGCCGCGCTATGACACTGGCGATCTGCAGGCCGAACACCGGGTTGGTGATGAAGGCCTCGGGATCGAGCCCGACCTCGCGCAACCACGTCCGGGGCAGGTAGAGCCGGCCGATGCGGGCGTCTTCGCCGACATCCCGGGCGATATTGGTCAGCTGCATCGCCACGCCCAGATCGCAGGCGCGGGCGATCAGATCGGGGGTCCGCGCACCCATCAGCGCCGCCATCATCCCGCCCACCGCGCCCGCCACGCGCGCGGCGTAGGCGTGGACATCGCTCAGCGTTTCATAGACCCGGCCCTCGGCATCCCACTCCAGGCCTTCGAGCAAGGCCTCCATCAAGGCCTTGGGTATGGCGAACTGCTGTGTCGCGTCGGTCAGGGCCCGGTCCACGGGCTCGGGCGCCGGATCGCCCGCGTAGATGCGATCAAGGCGTTCGCGAAGCCGCTTCACCGCGTCGGCGTCGCCGCCTTCCACGTCCACCGCGTCATCCGAGAGCCGGCAGAAACCGTAGAGCGCATAGGCCGCCTCCCGCACCTCGTCGGGCAGGAACAGCGAGGCGGTGTAGAACGACCGCGAGCCTCCCCGGATCATCTCCCGGCAGGCGGCGCGATCGGCGGGTCGGGAAAAGGTTGGTCTAGACATGGTTGACAGGGGCGGGGACCAGACCATCGAGAATGCGCGCCGAGGAGAGCACCCCGGGAAGCCCGGCGCCGGGCTGGGTGCCCGCCCCGACCAGATAAAGTCCCCTCACTTCTTCGCTCCTGTTGTTGGGCCGAAACCAAGCGCTCTGAATCAGGGTCGGGGCCAGGCCGAACGCCGCGCCCTTCACCGAGCAATAGCGATCCTGAAAATCCTGGGGCGTCGTCACCCGCGAGGTGACGATTTCCGACTCAAGACCAGGCAGGACGGTTTCCGACAGCCGCTGTTCCACCGCTCGGCGGTAGTGTTCGCCCTCGACCGCCCAGTCCACGCCGGCGTCCAGGTGCGGGACCGGCGAGAGTACGTAGAAGGCGTCGCATCCCGGCGGCGCGAGAGAGGGGTCGGTGGCCGTCGGCCGATGCAGATAGAGGCTCATGTCTTCGGGCAGGTACTTCGCGGCGAAGATTTCCTTCAGCAGGCCCTGGTAGCGCGCGCCCAGCACGATGGTGTGGTGCTCTACGTCTTGATAGCGCCGGCGCGTGCCGAAATACCAGACGAACAGGCTCATCGAATATTTCGCGGCCGCCAGCCGCCGATCCGTCCAGCGCCGCCGCTTAACCCCGGGCAGCAGGTGGCCATAGGTGTAGGCGGAGTCGGCGTTGGAGACGACGATGTCGGCCGCAATGGTCTCCCCGGAGACCAGCCGCACGCCACGGGCCGCGCCGTCGTTGACCAGGATTTCCGAAACATGGGCGCCGCAGCGGAGCGTCCCGCCCTGGCTCTCGATCAGTCCAACCAGCCCGGTCACGAGGGACCCGGTTCCGCCCATAGCGAAATGTACGCCCCAGCGGCGTTCAAAATAGGTGATCATGCAATAGACGGCGGTGGTGTCGAACGGGTTGCCACCCACGAACAGCGGGTGAAAGCTCAGCGCGATCCGTAGTTTAGGGTGTTTAATGAAGCTGGAGACCAGACCATAGACGCTGAGGTGCCCACCGAGGCTGAGCAGATCGGGGGCGTTCCTGGCCAAGTCCCAGATCGACATGAACGGCACATGGCCGAGCTTTTCGAAGCCGATTTTGCACATCTCCCGGCTGCGGGCCATGAACCGGTCGTAGCCGGCCAAGTCGCCCGGGGCGATGCGAGCGATCTCCGCCTTCATCGCGGCGGGATCGGCGTGGCAGTCGATCACCTCGCCATCGTCGAACACCAATCGATAATAGGGATCGATGCGGCGCAGGTCGATGTCGTCGGCCATGTCACGCCCGCACAGGCGCCAGAGGTCCTCGAATAGATAGGGCGCCGTGATGATCGTCGGCCCGGCGTCGAAGGTGAAACCGTCCTGGCGATGCACGCTGGCTCGCCCGCCGGGCGCCTCAAGCCGCTCCAGCACAGTGACTCGATAACCCCGCGCGCCGAGGCGCACGGCGGCGGCCAGGCCGCCGAAACCGCTGCCGATCACGACCGCGTGAGACCGGCGGTCGACCGCCGGGGTGTCAAGGAATGGTGGACGATCGAGTGTCAACATAGAGTGACACTTATCCCGTATATTCGCGGCTAGACAAGGGAGCCGCCTGGCGAATGATGTCGGCGACGCGTTCGGGCGCTTCCTCGTGGGCAAGGTGGCCCAAACCGCGGAGGATGATCAGATTAGCATGTGGAATCAGAGCCTTGGTGTCGTGTGCGACCTTGGGCGGCACGGCGCGGTCGTGTTCAGCGGCCACTAGTGTCAGGGGCGCGGCGAACCGAGGCAGGTCGGCCCGCAGCGGATGCAGATCCCAGCGCGCCATCATGCCCAGGGCGCCGTCGATGTGGCCGGTGGTGCGCAGCAAGTGAACATATTGACGCAAACCGGACGCATCGATGCGCGACCCGGTGCTTTCGATCAGCCGCTCCACCGCGCCAGGGCGCGCGGCGCGCCAAGCGAAGGCCTGGATGGCGAGGGGATTGAGAAACAGCAGCTTGGCCATGGCCGGGAAGATGTGGCCGGCGGCGCCGGGGAACGGTTGCAGCGCGCCGTTGAGGCTGACGACGCCGCCGGCCATCCCGGGATCATCGAGCCGCATCCGCATGGCGATCGCCGCGCCGGCCGAGTGGCCAACGATATGGTCGGGTTTTAGGGCCAGGACGGCGAGCAGAGCCTTGAGGCCGCGGACCATGCCCGGGAGCGATAAGCCGGCCGGCGCGGGGGTCTGGGTGAAACCATGGCCGGGCAGGTCTGGGGCCACGACGGTGTAGTCTCGGGCCAGGATCGGAGCCAGGTCGCGCCAGGAATGGGTGGCCGCCCCCGCCCCGTGGAGCAGCAGCAGGGTCGGTCCTGACCCCGTGACCTGGACATGCCAGCGCAGGTCGCCGGCGAGAACGAAGCGGCTGGCGTCGCGATTAGGCCAGTCGCGCTCCTCCCGGCTCCAGTCGGGCTTGGCCATCAGCGACGGCCGCCGCGCAGGTCGTCGACGATGTCGAACATCGCGCCGGCGTTGGCGTAGGGCAGCGGGGCGTAGACGGCGTCCATGGCCCGGGCGAAGCGGTCACCGTCCGGGCGGGGTCGGGCCGAGGTGTCGAGGTAGACCGCCGCGACCCCGGCGTTGCGCACCCGCCCTGCCGCCGTCATGGCGTCGTCCACCGCCGCGCGCCGTCCGGGCGCGCCGCCGCGCCCGATGTTGGCCCGGCCATCGGTCAGAAACACCAGGGTCGGGGTCCGGTCCATGCCCCGTTCGGCCAGGGCCAGGGCCAGGGCCGCGTCCATGCCGGAAGCCAGGGGCGTGCCGCCGCCACCGGGCAGATCGGCCAACCGGCGCCTGGCCCGGGTCAAGGATCGGGTCGGCGGCAGCAGGATGTCGGCCTCCGCCCCGCGAAAGGCGATCAGGGCGACACGGGTGCGGGAGACATAGGCCTTGGCCAGCAGCAGCTCGACCGCGCCCTTGGCCTCGGCCAGCCTCTGGAACGCGGCCGAGCCCGAGGCGTCCACCACGAAGATGGTGGTGGATTCAGCGCGCTGCACGAACCGGCGGATCCGGAAATCCTCCCTGCGCACCTGGATGCGGACCCCGTCTTGAGCGCCGTTGACGCCGCCGCCGCGAAGTTTCTGCCAGGGCGTGGCGGCGCGCAGGGTCTCGACCAGGTTCAGCCGGTCGCCCGAGCGCAAGGCGCCCTGGCGCGAGCCCACGGGCCGCCCGCGGCGGGCCGACTTGGCGTCCGCGCCGGCCCCGCGCGTTCCGGCGCTTCTGGACCGGGTCGCGCCCTCGAGTTTGACCCGCTCAAGCAGGTCGTCGGGCAGCGCCGCCTGAATGGCCTCGATTACCATATCGGTCTGGGACGGTATGTCGGTCTCGGGCGGAGGCTCGGCGTTGGGCGGCTGATCTGCGGCGTTTTCCGGGACATCCTCGGCGGATTCCGGCTCGGCCTCAGCGGGAACGCGGCGAGCCCTGGCGCCGAGCACCAGGCGCGCCGCGACGGCGGCGTCCTCGGCGGTGACCTTGCTCCGGCCGCTGAGCGCCGCGTGGGCTCGCGCCGCGCGCAGGGCCAGGATCGGGCCGCGGGCCGAGGCTACATCCAGCATGATCGCCGCCGCGCACAGGCCTTCGATGATCGAATCGTCGGCCGGGCGAACGCCGTCCAACCGCGCTCGCGCCGCCGCGACAGCGTCGGCGTTCGGACCGTCTTCGCCAGGCGCGTCGCGGCCGCTCAGACCGGTCAGGTCGACGCGGAACGCCAGCCGCTCCATCAGCGCCTCGGGGGGGCGTTCGTCGGGCCCCAACCCCTCGTCCAGGGCGATCATCCCGATTCGCGCCTGCAGGCGGAGGGTCAGCCCGTCGCGCTCCAGCGCCACCTCGCCGTGGTCCAGGACGGTGGCGAGGCGGGCCGCGACGCCGGCCTCGATCCGTTCGGCCATCGGCAGAACGACCACGCCGCCATCGCATTCCGCGAGCACCCCGCGCTGGGCGACCGGCCGACCGGCGGCCAGGCTGGCGGCCAGATCGAGACCGCCCAGCAGACGATCGTCCTCGATATGCAATGGCGCCCGGCGAAACGGCGCGCCCGGTGCAAGCAGCGCCTTGACCTTCGCGAGCCAGCGGTCCCGCGCCACATCTGGGCCGCCGCGCACGGCGACGCCGACCAGGCCGGCCGGATCGACGGCCAACAGGGTGGCGGCCAGGGTCGCGTCCTCCCAGACGGAGGGGGACGCCCGTGTCATGCGTCGAAGAGTTCGCTCATCGCCCGCTCGATCCGCACGGTCGATCCGGCCTCGTCGAGGGGGTTGCGGCGCAGGCGGTGGCGCAGGGCCATCGGCGCGATCTGTCTGACGTGGCTCTCGGCGACGACATCGGCGGCCTCAAGGGCGGCCAACGCCCGGGCCGCCCGCATCACGGTCAGCTCGCCGCGCAGGCCATCGGAGCCGATCGCCATGCACAGGCGCGATCCCGCCTCCAGAACGCTGGTCGGAACCTCGATGGCGCCAAGCTGCGCCCGCGCCGCTACGATGCGGTCGCCGACCTCGGCGTCGGCCCCGGCCCACTTGGCCCCGAACGCCTGGGCGTCCCGATCGAAGGCGTCGCGGCGGCGTACGACCTCGACCCGTTCGTCCAGCTCGGTCGGCGTCCTGACCTCCACGGACAGGCCGAAGCGGTCGAGCAGCTGTGGGCGAAGCTCGCCCTCCTCGGGGTTGCCGCTGCCGATCAGCACGAACCTAGCCGGATGCCGCACGCTGAGCCCCTCGCGCTCCACGACGTTCTCGCCCGACGCCGCCACGTCGAGCAGCAGGTCGACCAGATGGTCCTCGAGTAGGTTGACCTCGTCGATATAGAGAAAGCCCCGGTGGGCGCGGGCCAGCAGGCCGGGCTCGAAACGCTTTTCGCCTCGCGTCAGGGCGCGCTCCAGGTCCAGCGCCCCGACCACGCGGTCTTCGGTGGCCCCGAGCGGCAGATCGACGACCGGGGTAGGTATCGTTTCGGTTTCGCCCGCCAGCGCCCCGCAGTCGCCGGCGCAGCGGCCGGCGTCGGCCTTCGGATCGCAATGATAGCGGCAACCCATCACCGCCCGCAGCGGCGGCAGCAGAGCGGCCAGCGCCCGAACCGCAGTGGATTTGCCCGTGCCGCGGTCGCCGAACACCATCACCCCGCCGATGCCCGGATCGGTCGCGGCGATCAGCAGGGCCAGCTTCATTTCGTCCTGGCCGACGATCGCTGAAAACGGATAGGCAGCGCGCATTCTGTGTCCCGGTTGAACCGATGAATCCCCTTGTCGGTCGTTCCCTAAACCAGCCATGGGGCCGGGGCCACCCTGGCGTAATACCGAAATCCTGGCCGGCGCGGCGGGATATCCGGCGTTTTTCCTGGCGACGTGACAATCATACCCTTGCAAATGCGCGCCAGGATCAAGAGTTAGGCGCGAGCCAAACGGGAGTGGGAGACGGCATGACCGACAAAGCCATGATTCGCGTGCTGAACGGCGAGCGGGTCGATCCCCCGCCGGTGTGGATCATGCGCCAAGCCGGCCGCTATCTGCCCGAATATCGCCAGCTGCGCATCCAGGCCAAGGACTTCATGGCGTTCTGTTATTCGCCTGATCTGGCGACCGAGGCGGTGCTGCAGCCCCTGCGCCGGTTCGACCTCGACGCGGCGATCCTGTTTTCCGACATTCTGGTGATCCCCGACGCGCTGGGTCACAAGGTGTGGTTCGTCGAGGGCGAGGGGCCGCGCCTGGAGCCCCTGCTCGAACAAGCCGCCTGGACCTTCGGTTCGCCCGAACACGTCGTGGCTCGCCTGGCGCCGGTCTACGAAACCGTCTCGCGCATTCGCGCCGCGATCCCCGAGGCGACCACCCTGATCGGTTTCGCCGGCGGCCCGTGGACCGTCGCCACCTATATGATCCAGGGGGAGGGCGGCGATAAGGACCGCTGCCGTCTGGCGGCCTATCGGCGCCCGGACGATGTGGAAGCTCTGCTGGCCGTGCTGGTGGAGGCCACGGCCCAGCATCTGGCGGCCCAGGTCGCGGCTGGCGCCGATTGCCTGCAGATCTTCGAAAGCTGGTCCGAGGGCCTGCCCGAGCCGCTGTTCGAGCGGATGATCATCAACCCCACAACGGCGCTGATCAAACGCGTCCGGGCGCTGGGCGTGACCGTGCCGGTGATCGGCTTTCCCCGGGGCGCGGGTGCTCTGCTCGGGCGCTACGCCCATGAGACCGGCGTGACCGCCCTGGGCGTCGACACCCAGACGCCGGCGGCGTTCGCGCGGGCGCAGGCGCCGGCGGGCATGCCGCTGCAGGGCGCCCTCGATCCCCAGCTGTTGATCTGCGGCGGCGACGCTCTGGAGGCCGGCGCGCTACGAGTGATCGAGACGTTCCGCGGCTCGCCGCACATCTTCAACCTGGGCCATGGGATCACCCCGCAGACCCCGCCCGACAACTTGGCGGCGCTGGTGAAGATCATCAAGAGGGAGCGAACATGTTGAAGATCAAGGCTGGTCTCGCCTTCGCCGCCGCCGGCGCCGCGACGCTCACCCTGGCCGCCTTGGCCGGATGCTCCAAGCCCAATGAACCGGCTGCCGCCGACCAGAGCGCGTCTTCGGCCCCCGCGGCGACGGCGCCTGAAGCCGCTTCATACGGCACGGCGACCCAGCCCGGCGCGACGAAGATCAAGCTCGATATCAAGGTCGGACCGGCCGGCGACGCGATCTATGGCGACCCGGCCAACGGCAAGGCAGTGTTCAATCAGTGCGCGACCTGCCACGCCAAGGAGGAGGGCGTTAACAACGTCGGTCCCTCGCTGCATGGCGTTATTGGGCGCCGCGCCGGCGAAGTCGCCGGCTTCAAATATTCCACCGCCAACAAGACCTCCGGCATCGTCTGGACCGAGCAGGAACTCTACGCCTATCTCGAAAATCCCCAGAAGACGGTGCCGGGCACCTACATGACCTACACCGGTGTGAAGGACCCCCAAAAGCGGGCGGACTTGATCGCGTTCTTACAGGAGAAAACGAAGTAGGGGTGGTGGTTGTCCGTCCAGAATCCTGAAGATCGCCGCGAGCTATATGTCGAGCGCTCGCAGATCTTCACTTAATCGTTAGCACCACGCGTTCATCGAGAATGTCGCGGATGGCCGAGTCCATCACCCACGGCTTGGCGCGGGACTGCTGGATGCTAAAGGTGGCGCATGGACGATCTCCTTGCCAGCATCAATGCTCAAAAAGTCGAACTCGACCGCCTGCGGCCCATTTCGGGTGACGCGCTGCGCCAGTTGCAGAAATACTATGACGTCGAGCTGACCTACACCTCCAACGCCATCGAGGGTAACACCCTTACTCACCGCGAAACTGCCGAGGTGATCGAACATGGCGTCACCGTGGGGGGCAAATCGCTCAAGCATCACCTTGAGGCGGTCGATCATTATGAAGCGGTGCTGTGGATGCGCGACCTGGCAGCGTCGCGCGCGCAGGTCGGCGAAGCGGTCGTGATTGAGTTGCACAGGCGGATCGTCGCGCGCAGCGACCCCAGGATAGCGGGCATATATAGTCCCCACCGTCGTCGGATCGCCGGATCTCCGGTGGTGTTTCCAAATCCCGTCAGCGTGCCCGGGCTGATGCGGGCTTTTGGATTGGAACTCGAAGCCGCCCCGGCCACGCCGAACGCGGCGTTTGATGCTCATTTCAAGCTGGCGGCGATCCACCCCTTCAGCGACGGCAATGGCCGCACGGCGCGACTGCTCATGAATCTGCTGCTCATCCGCGCCGGCTATCCGCCTGTCGCCGTGCGCCCGGAGGATCGCAAAATCTATCTCGATAGTCTGGAAAGGGCCTCTCTGGCCGAGGATCTGGCGCCGTTTCAGACTTTCATGCACCAGCGTTTGGCGGCGACACTGCAAGACTATCTCGGCGCTTTGAAAGAGGCCTCCATACGGTGACCGGCCAGGCCTGATAGGCGGAGCGCGGGCGCGAGCCGCCAAGATGTTCGGCGTCACTCAACCGCGCGTGTCCGATCCGAGGCGCGGTCGATATGCTGGCCGCCTCGGGTCTGCACTTCGCACTGCAGGTTGCGAAAGCGCTATCCCCATTTGGCTTAATTTTGTTTCTTGCTTGAAATAGAAAATAGCTCTTGCCGGGAATTCCCCGTCGCCGGTATGAAGCGGCCCGAGGGAAATCCGTACGGAGATAACACATGAACCCGAAGACCACGCTGGCCACGCGCCGTACTGTTATCCTGGGGACCGCGACGCTCGCTACTCTTCCGCTCTTGGCCGGCCAAGCCCACGCCGGAGGCGTCACCCAGGCCAACGCCAAGTATCGGCCCAAGCCCAATGGCGCGGCCCAGTGCTCTAAGTGCAACTACTTCATCGTCGGCGCCTCGCCGACGGTGGCCGGCAAGTGCAAGGTCGTCGCCGGCGCGATCCTGCCGAACGGCTGGTGCCAACTCTATGCCCAGAAGGCCCACGCCTAAGCAGCCTTGCGTGGCGAACGCAGCATTGATTTTGCTTGGAAAAAGCAAAATCAATGCTGCTAAGAGTGTCCAATATAAGCAAACCTCTCGAGGTTTGCTTAGGCCCAATAGGCTATATTAGAACACGGCCTCTTTCAGGGCTTGACCAGCATCTTGCCCGTGTTGCCGCCCTCGAACAGCTTGCGCAGAGCGATGGGGAAGTTGTCGATGCCTGTTTCGATCTGTTCCGGCATTTTCAGCCGCCCCTCCGAGAGCCATGATGCAAGTTGCGCGTAGGCTTTCGGGTAGTCAGCCGCGAAGTGCATCACGGTGAAACCTTCCATCTTGGCATAGCGTTCCGCGAGACGCAGATAGAGACTGGGTCCCCGTATATGTTGCTGATCGTTGTACTGCGAGATGGCGCCGCAGATCACAATGCGGCCGCGCTCGGCGATATTGTCCAGGGCGATGTCGAGCAGCTCGCCGCCGACGTTGTCGAAGAACACGTCGACGCCATTGGGAGCAAGGACCTTGAGCCGCGCCGCGACATCCTCGCCCTTGTAGTCGATCGCCGCGTCGAACCCGAGGGACCCCGTCAGGACAACGGTCTTCGCCGGCCCACCGGCGAGGCCGATCACCCGCGCGCCGGCGATCTTAGCGATCTGACCGGCAATCGAACCCACCGCTCCAGCGGCGCCGGAGACCAGGACGGTCTCGCCTTCCTTGACCTGGGCGACGTCGAGGATGCCGAAATAGGCGGTGACGCCCGTGGTCAGACCAAGCGCGCCCAGCCATGTGCTCAGCGGCAGCGAATCATCGATCTTCTGTAGCATCGCCGCCGGCATCGTCGGGTGGCTCTGGGCGCAAAGCGGTCCGGAGACCGCGTCGCCGACCGCGAAACCCGCGGCGTTGCTTTCGATCACCCGGCCCACGCCCAGGGCGACGACGGGCGCGCCGAGGGGCGACTGCCGGTGAAGGCCTTCCTGTTCGTTCAGGCTGGTGCGGATGAAGGCGTCGATCGACAGGGTGTCGGTTTCGACCAGAACCTCGCCTTCGCCGGGTTCGCGCGCCGGGCCCTCTTCGAGTCGAAAATCATCCGGGCCGACCATGCCCTTCACAAAGCGGGCCAGAACGACCTTTCGGTTGATCGGGCGGTTGGTGAGCGTGGGCATTAGTACGTCCTTCCGGCTTCCGGGCCTTGCTGGGATTCGAGACTGGAGCGCGCGCCGGGATGGCGTTTTTTCTTTCCGAGCGCGATTGTTCGCCCGGTCCATTGCACTCGCAACCCGTTTACGCCATAAAATTACAACGTAAAGAATAAAGCGCCCCGACCGATCGCCTTAGCCGCATGGCGCCGACCTGGTCTTGGAGCGAAGCAAAACCGTCGGAGAGGAACCCATGAACGCCCACGCCAAGATCGAGACGCAAGCCAACCCGTTCCTGAGCGGCAACTATGCGCCGGTCAGCGAGGAGCATGTCACACCGCTCGTTGAAATCATTGGCGAAATCCCCAAGGACCTCAACGGCCACTTTCTGCGGATCGGCCCGAATCCCGTCTATGTTCCCGATCCGGCCACCTATCACATCTTCGACGGCGACGGGATGATCCACGCCGTCCAATTCGAGAACGGCAAGGCGACCTACCGCAACCGGTTCGTGGACACCGAAGGTCTGCGCAAGGAACGCGCCAAGGGGACCTGGATATGGAAAGGCATGGCCGGGATGGCCGACTTCGCGAAGGGTGTGCCCATGCCCGAGGAAGGCCCGATGAAGAACACCGCCAACACGGCGATGGTCTACCACAACAACACCCTCTACGCGCTGATGGAGGCCGCCCCTCCGCACAAATTGGCCCTGCCGGACCTCGATACGGTCGGCGAAGAGACCTTCGGCGGCAAGCTCAAGCATCCCTTCACCGCCCACCCCAAGGTCGACGCCGTGACCGGCGAAATGATGACCTTTGGCTATGCGCCGTTCCCGCCCTTCCTGACCTACAGCGTTATCAGCCCGACCGGTGAACTGGTCCACACCACGCCCATCACCCTGCCCAAGGGCGTGATGATGCACGATTGCGCCATCACCGAGCGCTACACCGTGTTCCTGGACATGCCCATCACCTTCGACTTCCAGCGCGCGATGAGCGGCGGCCTGATGCTCGACTGGGAGCCTCGGAACGGTTCTCGCCTTGGCGTGGTCCCCCGCCATGGCTCCGACGCCGACGTGCGCTGGTTCGATGTCGACCTATCCATGGTCTTCCATGTCGCGAACGCCTGGGAAGACGGCGATGAGGTCGTCGTGCAGGTCAGCCGGTCGCTGCGCTCGGATATTTCCCGGGCTACCGAGAACGCCGGCCGACACATCGACATGAGCGATCAGCTTGGCCAGCTCTACGAATGGCGTCTGAATATGAAGACCGGCAAGGCGACCGAACGCCACCTCGACACGAAGTATCACTGCGATTTCACCCGGATAAACGACGACCTCGTCGGCCGAAAAAGTCGTTACATCTACGCCGCCCGCTTCGACCTGGCTCATGACGCTATGTTCGACGCCGAGCTGAAGTACGACGACCAGACCGGCGCTGTTCAGGTCCACCCGTTCGGTCCCGATCGCTGGGGCGGCGAGGGCGTTTTCGTCAAACGGGCGGGCGCGACGGCCGAGGACGACGGCTATGTCATCCTGTTCGTCTGGGATGAGGCCGCGCGGCAAAGCGAGTGCCTGATCCTCGACGCCCGCGATTTCGAGGCCCCGCCGTTGGCGACGATCCGCATTCCCCACCGGGTGCCGTTCGGCTTCCACGCCGGATGGGCGCCCGCCCCACCCTTCTGACGGCTATGGCGTGGGTCACGCCTCACCGGCGGGAGGATATTGGATGACCATCGAAGAGTTGCTTGAGATCGAGGCGATACGGAAACTGCGCGTCCGCTATTCCTACTACCTGGACGCCCTCGACCTGGACGCTCTGGCCAACCTGTTCACCGAGAACGCGACCTGCGAGTTCGGCCCCTATGGGGTCTGGCGCGGCCGGGCTGGGATCCGCGCCAAATATGGGCAGGTCATGGCGCCCGCGATTGAGAAAGGCCCCTTCCAGTCTGTCCACGCCAACACCAATCACTGGGTCGAGTTAACCGGCGCCGTAACGGCAATCGGGCGCATTTCGCTGTTGGACCTGGCGGTCGCCGATGGCGACAAGAACCCACTGATCTGGGTGGGGGTCTACGACGAGGCTTACCGCAAGACTGACGGCGACTGGCTTATCGAGCGCTCAACCCTGAACTTCCTCTGGCCCAAGCGGCACACCACCGGCGATTTCCCGGGAAGCTTTCCCGCGGCGCCCGACTGAAGCCCGACTGAAGCCCGACTGGGGTCCGCGATCTGACGATCCCGGGAGTTGGTCGATTGAGCGACCGCGTCCTACCCTGCCGCAAACCAAGCGAGGAAGCCCGATGCCCAGAACCGAACCCCGCACGGCCTCCAACGAGTTGAAATGTCCCATCAATCTCTCGGAGGTGGACCTGTTCTCGCCCGGCGCCCAGGAACACTGGTATGAAGCCTATCCAATCCTGCACGCCCAGGCGCCGGTCCTGCGACTGCCAGGCGAAGGCCCGACGCCGGACAAGGACGGCTTTGTCCTGACCAAATATGCCGACATCCTGCGTGTGGTGCGCGATTCGGAGCGTTTCCCGCCCGGCCTGACCACCCGGCCCAAGCCAAATCCCGACGGATCGGCGCCGCAGATGAACGCCATGATGGCGTCGATCCAGAGTCTGAGGCCTGACGAGACCCTATGGCGGGCCCACAAGGCTGAGCTCACCGACCCTTGGGTCGGTCCCGGCGCGACCCGTCACGCCGAGATGATCGCCAAGGCCGCCTCGGGCCTGATCGACAGATGGATCGACAAGGGCGCGGTGGACTTCGTCGGCGAGTTCGCAAGGCCTCTGCCCCAGATCGTCATGGCCACGGTCCTCGGCTTTCCCCACGAGGATATCCCGCGCCTGGAGATGTGGGGCGGCGCCCAGGTCATGGCCTTTGTGCACGGCCGCACGCACCGCAACCTGCTGACGCTCGAGCAGATGGGTGAACAGATGCGCATCCTGGCGGGGTTCAAGGCCTATGTGGCCGACTGGGTGATCGAGAAACGGCGTCATCCCCAGGACGACATGATCTCGTGGCTGACCCAGGTCATCTACCCGGCCCTCGATCGCAAGCTCACGGATGAGGAGATCAATGGCATCGTCTACGCCATGCTCATCGGCGGTCTGGAAACCACGCAATACGCCATGGCCGAGCAGGCGCAGCTGTTCTGTGAGGATCCCGACGTCTTTGACGCCGTCCGCGCGGACCGGAGCAAGCTGCGGACCTTCATCGAGGAAGGTCTGCGTCTGCGCGCCCCGACCCAGGGACTTTCAACGCGCACGACGATCCAGGACGAGGAATTCCAGGGTGTTAGCGTCCCCGCTGGCTCCACGCTTCACCTGCGCTGGGCGGCGGGAAACCGGGACCCGGAGGAATGGGAGCGGCCCGACGATCTGCGGCTCGATCGCAAGGGAGTCACCAGACACCTCGCGTTCTCACAGGGCTCGCGAAGCTGCCCCGGCTCGGGCCTGTCGCGCCAGGAACAGCTGATCGCCTGGGGTCTGTTGCTCGACCGTATCGAGTCGCTCGGCTATGGCGACGGCAACACGTTCGAGCACCAGCCCGGCATCATGTTGGGTCTCTACAAGCTCAACCTCAGGTTCAAGAAGGCCGGCGCTTAGGCCCAATGATCCGCGGAGGGGACCTCAACGCCCCCGCCGATAGACCGGATCGCCCGGGTCTCGCCGGCCTCGCTGGTCGGGCGGGAGATCGTGGAAACCCCGGTCGGCTGGCGCCTCATAGCGGCGCCAATCATGGACGCCGGTGCGGCTGACAATCCTCCATTCCCCCGCGCGCTTTTCCAGGCGATCAATGTAGCGGCCCCCTATGGTCAGATCCATTCCGGCGGCGTCCTTGAACGCCTCGGGCGGCGGGTCGGCGATACGGTGGTAGGCCGTGAAGTAACTCTCGGCGTCAGCCTCGTGTCCGCGAACGGCGATGGAGATGTTGCCAAGATGATGGTGGGTCGCCAGGCACCCGCGCAGCACGTCCATGGCGTAGCCGACAAAGGTTTCCGACGGACCCTTGTAGCCGTGGTCGTGCACGGAATCGGCGTGGAAGCAGCTTCTTAACAGAGATTCGTCCAGGCGATCGATGGCCCGGCAATAGCGGGCGAGAATCTCTGAAATCTCACCGCGATCGATGATCTCGCGCACAGCCTGATCCATGGTCCTTGATGCCTCCCGTTTGCGACAGTTGCGTCGGTTGGACCCACCACAGCATTGATGACGGCCATAGGCCAATAGGCGTTTCGGGGAGGGAGGGCCATCTTGGACGAAATCTTCGACGTCGTTGTGATCGGCGCCGGGGCCAGCGGCTTGGCCGCCGCCCTTGCCGCCCACGATGCGGGGGCATCCGTGGCGATCCTCGAGAAGGAAGACACCCTGGGGGGAACCGCCGCCATCTCGGGAGGCGTTGTCTGGGCTCCGGCCAACAGTCACATGACCGGGGTCGACCCCGACGCCGACAAGGCCGGCGCCCTGACCTATTTTCAGTCCCTGAGCGACACCCTCGACGAGCCGGTGCTGCGGGCGTTCATCGACGAGGCGGGGGCGGCCCTGGCCTGGCTGGAACAGGCCACGCCGCTGCGTTTCGGCAGCCTCGAAGGCTACCCGGACTATTACCTTGGACGCCCCGGCGCCCGACCGGAGGGTGGCCGCGCCCTGGACGCCGACCTGTTCGATTTCAATCGTTTGGGAGAGTGGCGTGACAAGGTGTTCACCTCCGGCCCCGTTTCACGCCTGATGCTGCGCGAGACTCCCCTCGGCGGCGCCACGAGCCTGCCGGCCATGGAGGTCTTCGTCCAACGCGCCCAGGCCGATTTGCGCGGGTTCGGCCAGTCGCTGATCGGCGCGCTGCTGGCAGGCTGCCTCGAGCGCGGGATCAGACCGATGCTGAGCACGCCCGCCCGCCGCCTGATCACCCGGGCCGGCGCTGTCACCGGGGTCGAGGTCGACGCTCCGGGGGGCCAGCGCCGGCTAGTCGGCCGACGCGGGGTGATTCTCGCCACGGGCGGGTTCGAATGGAACAGACAGTTGGTCGACAGCTTCCTCAAGGGACCGCTCACTCACCCCGCGTCGCCACCTCGCAACACCGGTGATGGCCTGAAGCTCGCCCAGCGTGTCGGCGCGGACCTTGGCAATATGACCAGCGCGTGGTGGGCGCCCACCATGACCGGAACCGATGTTTGGCCAGGCGGTGAGCCACGATCCTCGCCGGTGCTGATAGAACGCACTCTGCCCGGTTCGATCCTGATTAATCGACAGGGCAGACGGTTCTGCAATGAAGCGACCAACTACTCAGCCCTGGCCGGCGCCTTCCATCATTTCGACCCCAATACCTACAGCTACGCCAATCTGCCCGCCTGGCTGATTTTCGACGGCGCCTTTAAGAGCCGCTACATGGTCGGTCAGACGCCACCTGGCACGGCGGCGCCCGACTGGATCGCTCGGGCGCCCACCCTGGCGGCCCTGGCGGAGATCATCGGCTGTGACGCCGCGGGCCTGCGCGACACCGTGCAGCGTTTCAACGATTTCGCCGCGGCCGGCCACGACCCCGATTTCCAGAGAGGACTAAGCGCCTATGACATCTTCTATGGCGATCGCGGCCGCCCGGGAGCGGCCGGTACGCTGGGCCCCCTCGACACGCCGCCCTACTATGCCATTCCCATCACGATCGGGGCGCTTGGCACCAACGGCGGCGTGCGCACCGACTCCCTCGGCCGCGCTCTCGACCCCGACGGAGAGATCATCCGCGGTCTCTACGCGGTCGGCAATGTCATGGCCGCGCCCACGGGATCCGTCTACGCCGGCGCCGGCGGCACCCTGGGCCCCGCCCTGACCTTCGGCTGCATCGCCGGCCGGCATGCGGCCCGCCGGGCCAACACCCCCGACCCCGACGCCGAACCAGAGAGTCCCTCATGACGACAATCCGAAAAGTTCTGGTTCTGGGGGCCTCCGGCGACCAGGGTCTGCCGCTGTTGGACAGTCTGCTCGCCGCCGGCTTCGAGCCCACCGCCGGCGTGCGCCGCGATGACGCCTTGAAAGACACCCGTCATGCCTGCGTCGCGGTCGCCCCGGCCGATATAATGGATGAGGAGACCCTGGTCCGCGCCTTCGAAGGCCAGGACGCCTTGGCCATGCACCTGCCCTTCGAGTTCGACCGCGCTCGCGCGGCCGGGTTCGGCGAGCGGATCGGATCGGCGGCGCGCCGCGCGGGCCTGCGCAAGATCGTATTCAACACCAGCTGTTTCGTCGCCGACACCGATCAGGACCTGTCGGCCATGGACGGGCGCCGCGACATCGAGAAATCCATCGAGGCGAGCGGCGCCGACTATGTGGTGATCCGGCCGGTCGTGTTCATGGACAACATGATCCGGATCTGGTCGAAACCCTCCATCGTCAACAACAGCATCTTCGCTTATCCGGCCGCGCCGACGCTGAAGATCAACTGGGTCTGCCTTGAGGACGTTTCCGCCTATATGGCGTGCGCCCTCGGCAAGGACGAGATGAAAGCCGACAAGGTCATTGTCGGGGGCCCGGAGACCCTGGTCGGTGACGAGGTTGCCGATCGCCTGAGCGTGGCGGCCGGCCGCGCGATCCGCTTCCAGAGCCTTACCCCCGACGAATTCGCTTCAAAGATGAGCCTGCTGGTCACCGGGTCTCCAGATGTGGAACCGCACGGCATGTACGACCGGATGGCGCAGTTCTACCGCTGGTACAACGCCCAACCCGTTTCCCCGCTCAAGGTCGATGTTCCCGCGGCGCTGGCGAAACTCCCCATTGCACCAACGTCCCTGGTGGAATGGGCGCGGCGGCAGGACTGGAACAAGGTCTAGCCGCAAGGGGTTTGGCGGCGCTTGCAAACGCTTCGCGATATGACACTGTTCCATTTGAGAGGTTTCCGAAGAGAAGCCTCCGCCGAGAGGAAAAGCCGACGATGGGACCTTCCCTGGATCGCCATATCGACGCCCTGTCACGGGCGACAAGCCTTGTGGAAGCCGCCCAACCCCTGGTGGATATCGGCGCCGCGATCGGCCTTGATCGCCCGGCCGTGGTGGAGGATTTCTCCAGGGAGCGCCTGATCATGAGCCGCGAAGGCGGCCTCCTGGGAGAGATTTTCGGCTGGCTGCCGGCGCAGGCGCCCGATCCGAAGGGCGAGCCGATGCACCATGTGTGCCCGATCGGCCGGGCCTGCCGGGTCGCCGTCAATCCCTTCGCCTGGCGCTCTGCGGATATCGGCGCCGCGGCCTTCTGCTGGGATCGCCGATCACGCGATTTCTGGACCCAGGCGGCGACGCTGGGTATTATCGGCGGCGTCACAGTTCCCGTGCATATGCCGTTGTCGCGCGTCGGCGCCGTTGGCTGGCTGGCGATCGGCAAGCCGGCGGATCTGGACGCCATCGTCGAGCGCTGGTCCAGCAAACTTCGGCTCGCCGCTCATCTGTTCATGGACCATGTCTATCGCGAACGCCCCGACACCGCGGGCAAGGCGCCCGACGCGGCCTTGAGCGAACGGGAACTGGAATGCCTGACCTGGGTGGCGCTGGGAAAGACCGACGCCGAGATCGGCGAACTGATCGGGCGTTCGCCATCCACCGCGCGTTTTCACGTCGACAGCGCGGTGGAAAAGCTCGGGGTCAACAACCGCACGCGCGCCGCCGCCGTGGCCTGTCAGCTAGGCATGATCCGCGCGTTTGCGTGATCCGAGAGCTCATCATGCGGCCTAGAGCAAGGCGCTGAGTTACGCCGACCTCGCCCACGCCTTGGCCGCGTCCGAGGCGACCCAGGCCAAGGCGTCGTACAGGAAGGTGCGGAACGCGGGGTTGGCGTAGGCGGCCGGCCCATCACCCGCGTCGGTGGCCACCACGGGACTGTTGCGAGTGCGCTTGGCCCAGGCGATCAGAGTGTCGCCATCCGGGTGGGTCCAATTCGCCTGTTCGGCCTTGGGCGCCAGCGGGGGAGGATTGAAATTGGCCTGGGTGAAGACGTAGTCGCTGATCAGCAAGCGGATGATATCCGGCGATGCGGCAATGGGCGTGCGCAGATAGAGTTCGTCGGTGATCTCAAAGCCGGCGCCGAGACGCCGGGTGACCGGATGATCGGGGGAGGCGGGAACAAGGCGGTGCGTCGCGTTGCGATGAGGCTCGCCCGCGCCGCCACGATACCCCGAGCCGGGAACCGGCCGGCCGGCCAGTTCACCCGCCGAGAGCATGAAGGTGCCGCCCGAAATCTCTCGCCAGAGGGGCCAGGCAGGCCACTGAACCAGGGCGTGGTTGAGAAGGACAAGGCCGACCCCGCGCTCAAGCAGGGCCTCGACCGCCGAGACGTAGGCGGAGGGTGGCGTGGCCACGGCCGGATCGGCCGAGATGCCGCACATGTCGTAGAACAGCACCGCGTCATAGTCGCCGATGTGTTCAGGCCGGAGGACGACCTGGGCCGCCGGCTGGTCGACGAAGGTCGAGACGATATCAGGATTGGCGTCGAGCATGGCGCGAAACGCGTTGTGGTCGAAAGGGTGGCCCTTGGTGACCACCAAAACGTTCAGGGTCATGTGTCAGGCTCCTCAGCAGCCTAGAGGCCGATCAGCCCGGCAACCGCACTGTCGCCTTGCCGACCAGGGGATTGGCCGAGCCTTCTCGCGCCAGCCAGACGTCGCATTCGGCGAAACGCTGGCCGTTTTCCTCGTGCAAGGCGGTCACCTTGCCTTGGGCCGTGATGTGATCCCCGTCGAGGACCACCAAGGGAAAGGTCATGAACAGACGCGTGACGCACCCGGGACCGGCCCAGTTGTGCAGCATATTGACCATATAGCTCAGGCCCAGGGGGCCCTGGTTGATGGTGCGCCGACCAAACCCGATACGCTCGCAGGTGTCGCGGTCCCAGTGCACGGGGTTGGGATCACGCAGGATGGCGGCCATGGTGCGCATGCGGGCAGCGCTCACGCTTTGCATCACCCAGTCGGGAATGGCGTCACCAACCTTCATGCCTGCCCGCTCCGATTATAGTGCCACGTGATGGTGGTGCGGGCCGCGAGCGTCCCGTCAGGCTCCGCCACTGTGAATTGAAACTGGATGCGGTCGTAGGGTCCTGGGCCACGTTTACCCCCGGTCTTGCGCTCGGCCGAAACGATATGGCCGTTCACCGTATAGGGCGTCTCTTCGATCATCGGTTTGAACATCTCCCAGTCGTAACTCTCGATGCCGATGGAAAAGTCGGATTCGGCGAGCCCCAGGGCGAACATCTCGGCGATGGAGGTTCCGCTGCCGAGGATGGGCATGTGGAACAGCACGACCGGATGGACCATCCCTCCGGGCAGCAGATCGGCGCCGGTACATTCGGTGAGAAGAAAATTCTCCCAGTGCTGGACCGTGTAGATACCGCCCGGAAACTGGTGGCCCACGGACTCGCGGACCTCGGCTTCGGACGGGGTCGGCTTGATCGCTGCGCTCATGGACACTCCCGCCACAGCGCCCCGCGGCGCTTCCTCTATACCGAGACGCGGCCCCGAGGTCTCCCCAGAGCCGCGCTCGCCAGTCTTCCAACCTAGAATTTGGCCGCCAGTTCCGCGCCCCAGCTGGCGCCGGGACCCACCGAGCCGGAAGCGAACAACGGGGCGATGAAGGTCGGAATCTCATGGCGATAGTTGGTCAGGTTGCGGCCGAACACCGTGATCTTATAGGCCTTGTAGGCATAGCTCGCCGACAGGGCGAGATCGGTATGGGCGGGAATAATGAACTGTGAAGAGTTGTAGAGATCCCCTTGTTCCCTATCGACCCAGCTGACCCTGGCGCCCAAGGTCAGGTCGCCCGGACCCACAGGCAGGGTGTAGTTCGCAGAGCCGCCCAGGGTTACGTCGGGCGCGCCACGTGGAATTAGCTTTGTCTCGGGTTGAACCAGCACCGGACCGGTCTGGTTGCCGGGAAAGCCGATGTTGAGCTGGGTGAACCGGGCGTCGAGATAGCCGAACGACGCGGCGACACTCAACCGGCGGGTTACCACCCATTGCAGTTCGCCCTCGACGCCCTTGTATTCCAGGCCGCCGACGTTGGTGAACAGGGTGACCACCGTATTGGTCAATTTGTCGAACTGGATCGAGGATTCTTGCTTGTTGTGGAACTCGTTGATGAATCCCGCGAGGTTCAACTGAACCCGGTGATTGAAGAATTGACCTTTCATCCCCGCTTCGTATGATTGTGTGGTCTCGGGTTTGTACTGGTTCGACACAAAGTCGGCGGAGTTCTGGTTGACGCCGAAGAAGCCGCCTGAGTGCCAGCCCTCGGAGTACGATCCATAAAACAGCACGTCGTTGGTTGCCTGCCACGACAGAGCCACGGTGGGCGTCACCTGAGAATAGCTGTTGGTCAGATCGGCGTTGCCGGGGAAGTCGTCGACCGGAACCCGGGCGGCCGGAAGGATGTAGGACTGATAGCCGATGAAGTGCTTCTTCTCGTAGGTGTAGCGGACGCCGGCGGTCAGGGTGAACTTGGGATAGAACTCCCACTCTCCGTGCGCGAAGCCGGCTATGGAATCGGTGTTTTGCGACTCGTAGAGCTTGTTCACCAAGCCCGCGCCGTAGCCGCCCTGGCCGGACACCCCGCTGCCCGGCACCCCTGGATCGCATTGGACCAGCCCGAATACCTTATATCGCGCCCGCGCTTGCGCCTGCGCCGGCGACTGTCCGGCTACCGCCGGCGTGGAGTCACGCGAGGCCAGGCAGCCAGATATCGGATCGGCGAAGCCGGTCGCGGCGGCCGTCGCATTGGCACCGCCGAAAATCGGTCCTGTCCATACGTTGTCCCGCAGGTCGTAGCCGCTGATATCGCTGACAAAATTCCAGAAATCGCCGCCTGTGATCCATTTGCGGGTGAAATAGCTGTTGAAGTAATAACCGCCAAGCACAAGATTTACCTTGCCCAAGCCGGTGTCCCAGTTGCCCTCAAGTCTCAGCTCCTGACTGAACTGGTGGTAGTGAGCTTCCGTAGAGATGTTGATAAAGTTGGTGCTCGTGCCGTCGAAATCCTCTGACGCCAACTCGCGTTGCTTTCTAAAGCCCGTCACTGAAACCAAGTTCAGGTTCGGGTTGACCTTATAAGCCGCGTTCAATGTGTAGGCCCAGGTTTGCACGTCGCCTGGGGCTGGAAAGTTGTCATTGATGGTGTGCGGAATCCCAAGACTGGTGCGGGCGGGAACGTTGGGCAGGTTTGTAACGCCGGTGGCGCCGCCGAGACCGGCCAGGAATGCCAGCGATCCAGGCAGCGAGGTGTCGATGAAGGCGCCGCCGCAGCAGCCCTGCACCGCCGGGGGCGTCACCCTGGGATTGAGGGCCGATCCGGGCGCGTTGATGTCGCTGGCCGTTTGGTAGGGCGCCAACACGCCGGCGGCGGTGTTGTAGTTGGTCAGGAACGCCGCGCCTTGGCTGCGGTCTTCGTATTTGTCGAAGGTGAAGGTCGCCTTGAACTTATCGTTGGGCGTGAACTTCAACGCGGCGCCATAGTTCTTGTAGTCGCGCTGGGGCTGGTTGATGTTGAGGAAGTCGTTGTGCAGAAACCCGTCGCGATTCGCCGAGATGATGAAGGCTTTGAGCGCCAGCACATCCTTGATGACCGGGGCGTTGAAGACGCCGCGGAACTCCTGATCGTTCCAGCTGCCGGTGGTGTATTGCAAATAGGCGCCCCACTCGCCGGTCGGTTCGGTGCGGATCACGTTCAAGGCCCCGCCGATGGTGTTGCGGCCGAACAGAGTACCCTGCGGCCCGCGTAGCACTTCGATCCGCTGCAGGTCGAAGTTGTCGATCAACTGGCCGGTCAGGGTGCCAAGATAGATGCCGTCGATCAGCACCCCGATCGGTGAATCGATCGAGTTGTCGTCGAGGCGCGAGGGGCTGATGCCGCGGATGGTGATGCTCGCCGCGTTGGCGCGTTGCCCGTATTGGTCGATCCGCACGTTGGGCGTGAACGCGACGATATCGCTCAAGTTGCGGACGTCGGCGATCTTGAGTTGTTGCGTAATCGCTGTAATCGCGATCGGCACCTTCTGGACCGACTCTTCGCGTTTCCGGGAGGTGACGATGACTTCCTGGACCCGCAAGCCGTCGTCCGCGGCGGCCGAAGTCGACGAAGCGTCGGCAGCCGAAGCCTCCGCGGGCGCCAGAAGAGCCACGGGGACGGCCAAGGACAAGGCCGTGGCCGCCATCAGTGACAACCGCGTCAGCCTCGCCGACGTCTGGCTGGAAGAATGAAATGCTTTGGTCAAGGTAACCTCCCCTAGGTATTTGTTTAGTGTCTCGTCCGATTTTCGGGCGGGTTTGCCCTCAAAGTCCGTCACGGCCCGCCGGCCACGGTGATGCATTGCCCGGTCGTCCACTCGGCGGCGGGTGAAGCGAAGAACACCGCGGCGGCGGCGGTGTCGTCGGGATTGCCGACGCGCCCCAGCGGAATGGAGGCTGCGAACGCCTTCTCGACCGCGGCCTCATCCATGCGCATGGATTCGGACAGCATCTCCGTGAACACAACGCCCGGCGCGATACAATTGACGGTGATCTGTCTTGGCCCCAATTCCACAGCTAGGGTGCGCGTCATGGCGATGACGCCGGCGTTGCCGGTGGAATAGGCTCCGTAACCTGGCGAAGCGCGCAGGGCGGCGATCGATACGACGTTGATGATCCGGCCGCCGCCTTGCATGCGGATGGCCGCCTGCTGTGAGCCGTAGAACTTGTGGCGCAGGTTGAGCGAGATCTGCTCATCCCATTTCGCCAGGGTGATCTCTGGCAGCGGGTGCTGCTTGCGGTCGAGGTTGCCGCCCGCGTTATTGACCATGATGTCGATGGAACCGAGCTCGGCGACGACGCGGTCCAGCGCCGCCGGGATCACCGCGTCGTCCATGACGTCGCCGGAGATCGCCACACTTCGGCGCCCGCGCTGGCGGATCTCAGCGGCGACGGCGTCGACATCGCCCTGCCGTCGCGCCAGCACCGCCACATCCGCACCGCATTCAGCCAGAGCCAGGGCGATACCCCGCCCGATACCCTTGCCGCCCCCAGTCACCAGAGCGACCTTGCCGTCCAGCCGAAAGCGATCGAGCATCGCCATCCCGTCCCTCCGGCCCCGTTTGCGTTATTTCCGCCTCGGCCAGGGCCTTCCCGAGAGCGCGGGCGTACAACGACGCCTTGGCCCGGAACCTGGACCTGTAAAAGTTCGCATCCAACTGGCGATACCGATAGTTGACGCGGCATCGGAAACCCTGGTCTTCGGGCTGCAATGGGCGCGCCGCCGCATTGGACTATTATGGAAGCCGCCCGTAGCGACCCCGCTGGCGGCGTTGCGACGCCCGACCCAGCTGAATGGGAGAAAGCGGATCGACCGGCGGTTCCCTAGCCTTTACATCCCTTGATCGCGGCCAGCTTTGATCGCGACTGGCGTTCATGGGGAGAGATCATCGCGTGAGCGTCATTCAGGAGACGGCGGCGCTCCAGAGCGGGCCTCAGCTCGGCAAGTCGCTGGCGGCGCGGCACGTGACAATGATCACCATCGGGGGGATCATTGGGGCGGGGCTGTTCGTCGGCTCCAGCGCCTCGATCGCCACCACCGGACCCGCCATCATCATCTCCTATGGCCTCGCGGGGCTGGTGATGCTGATCGTCATGCGCATGGTCAGCGAGATGGCCGTGGCCCATCCCCAGATCGGCGCCTTCACCGAGTTCGCGCGGGAGGGACTGGGCAACTGGGCCGGGTTCGCCAACGGCTGGCTGTATTGGTACAACTGGGCGATCATCGCCGCCATCGAGGCCCTGGCCGGCGCCCGGATCATTCACGAGTGGCTGCCCGGCTATCCGATCTGGGCGATCGGCTGGGCTCTGCTGGCGGCGCTGACCGCCGTCAACATGCTCTCGACCCGCTCCTACGGCGAGTTCGAATTCTGGTTCGCTTCCCTGAAGGTGGCGGCGATCATCGTGTTCATCGTCATCGGCCTGGTGTTCGTGCTCGGCCACAACCCGATGGCGCAGGTCGGCAACCTCTATGTCCACGGCGGCTTTTCGCCGTTCGGACCGGCCTCGGTGCTCAGCGGGGTGGTCAGCGTGATCTTCGCGTTGTGTGGGGCCGAGATCGCCACCATCGCCGCCGCCGAAAGCCCCGACCCGGCGCGCACCATCGCCCGGATGACCGGCTCGGTGATCCTGCGGATTCTGCTGTTCTATGTCGGCTCGATCAGCCTGATCGTGATGATCGTGCCGTGGAACACCATCCATCCTGGGGACTCACCTTTCGCCGTGGCGCTGGAGGCCATGCACATCCCGGCGGCGGCGTTCGGCATGAAACTGATCGTGCTGACCGCGGTGCTGTCGTGCCTGAACTCGTCGATCTATGTGACCTCGCGCGTTCTGTTCACCCTGTCGGCCCGGGGTGACGCGCCCAGAGCCCTGGTCAAACTGAACCGGCGCCTGGTGCCTACCCGCGCCATCCTGTTCTCCAGCCTGGTCGGCTATCTGGCCGTCTATGCCTCGGTGGTCTCGCCCGAGCGGGTGTTCGCGTTTCTGGTCAACGCGGTCGGGTCGATCATGCTGTTGATCTATCTGATCACCGCCCTGGCCCAGATCCGCCTTCGGCGCACGCTGGAACGGACGGACCCGGATCGGCTGAAGGTCAAGGTGTGGCTGTTCCCGTGGCTAAGCTATGTCGCCGTCGCGGCCATGGCCGGGGTGCTCGGGGCCATGCTGCTGATCCCCGACCGCCGCGCCGAGGTGATCTGCGGGCTGGTCTGCTTGGCGGTGGCGCTTATGCTCTACGCGGCCTTTCGGCTTGGCCGGGACACCGCCCTATAGGGGATCGCCGGGCCGCCAGTACGCGCCGCGCCAGCACTTTGGCTTCATGGTCCGTCGTGGCCGCAACCGTAAAACCGAGAAGGATCGCCAAGCGAACGGCGCCAAGGGCGGTCGCCCGCGGAAACTCGTGAGCGGCTGACGAGAATGGTGATGGGGAGTTTCGAAGGCGAATTTTCGCCGTATCTGTTGCAAAATCAGTGCGTTTGCCGTGATAGGTTCAGTTTCGTGGCGCCATATTGAGCCAAACTAAGAAATGATCATTTTCCTCCAAGGAGCGATCAACCGCTTTTGGCTCCATCTTAAAGGTCAAAGCCCAATCGATTGCTGCTTGGCCAAAACCAAGATTTTTTGGCTGTTCAACGGCTGCGATGCAGGATCTGATTTTGCCTTCATTCGTCACTTCGCAGTCGAGAAAAACCCTTCCTCGGACGCCGAACCGGTCAGCGGCGGGTGGGTAGTTTATCAATGCGGCATTCGGCCTCTCCAGGAAACCTCGCATGGACTCCGCCGGCGGATCTGGAAGTGGTTGGAGCGTATTTGGCCTGATGGACGGCGGGTTAAGTCTGAACGTGAATATAATTGGATGAAGATATGTCCCTGGCCGCTTTGTTACATCGGGATTGTCCCGCGAAAGATCCGCGAGAGTCAGGGCGGCTTGGCCAAAACCGAAGCCCGGTGGGCTCTCTCCGGACAGATCGCAGTGAATCAATCTGGCGTGATTGTTCTGGTGACAGAGCAGCACCGCACGTCCCTCAACGCCCGCGGCGCGGGCCGAGGCGGGATAGAAATCCATGATGGCGACCGCGGCCTGTTCCTTGGTCATCGATAGCGGCGACTGAGCGCTTGATGTCGCGGCGCCGCCGGCGAAGGCCGCAAGGGTCATGGCGACCGCCAGATTCAAGAAGTTCATCCTGGTTTGCTCTCTGCCGCCCGGAACACGATCGCCGAAGGGTCGCACGGTGATGGGACTTTTGCGAGAGCGGGAGTGATCGGCGGCGTTCGTATCAGAACCCATTGCGCTCCAGATCGATGAGCCGCACCGCCATCGATCTTCCAGGGTCGAACGGCAGGTCCTCGAAGCCAAAGGCGCGATAGAAGGCGCGGACATCGTCGTCGATGGGATGGGTCAGGACGCAGAAGCAGCCGATGTCTCTCGACAACCGCAGGCTGGTGGCGAGGGCGAACAGCATCAGCGAGCGTGCGACGCCTCGCCGCTGAAAGCGAAGATCGACCGCCAGCCGGCCGATCAGGATGGCGGGAAGAGGGTCGGGCTGATTTCTCTGCGCGGGACTCGGCCAGTACCCGCGCTCGATCTGGGCCGCCGAGAGGCTGACAAAGCCGGCGATCTCGCCGCTGTCGCGGTTTTCGATCACGCTTATCCTGGACGCGCCCGATTGTTGATTGCGCCAGGCGTTTCGATGAAACCACGCATTCAGCGACTCGCGCCAACAATCGAAAGTCAGCCGGTCATCGTCGGCCAGCAGAGGGCGCGGTGGTGTCAGTCCCGCCATGCGGGCGGGTATGCGGCCAGCTTGCGCAGGGCCGGCACGTCGCGCGCCGGCGCCAGCGCCCAGGCTTCGAACCGCTCCCAGTCGCCGGCTGGCGACCGCTACGCCAGTGTCCTGACCTTTGGCTCGCGGTCCCACTGACGGGTTCTGGCGGGCGGTATGAAAGCGTCCGCTCCATCGCCGAGATCGACAACCCCCTGGTCGACGACCACTCCGGCCTTGTCGAGGAGAGGTTGAGCGCTGGCGGTGAAGCCGATCGCTTTCAGGTGAACGAAGGCGTTGTGGACGAAATCGATGGCGGCGCTTTCACCCAGCAGTTGGGCGCAGCCGTCGTCGGAGACGACTAGCGCGACAGCGTCGAAAAGCACCGAGGGCGAACCGGCCAATTGGCCGTCCACGGCAAGCGTCCTACCCGACTTCAGTTTAACCCCACCGATTCTGGGCGCGATGATCTTGACGCTCGCCCCCTCGGCGCGCGCGGCCGAGCGCACGGCCTCCACCACCTTTGCATCCGCGCCATCGGTTACCAGAATGGCCACGGACCGGCCTTTCAGGCTTTCCGGATACTTGCCGACGATGCGGAGAGCGGGCGAGAGGTCCATATCAAAAGGCTTGGCGGCCGGAACAGACGCCGCAGGCAGTTGCACGTTCAAGCCGGAGGCGACGCGTTTGGCCAGACTGGCATCGACGTTTTGAAGGTTCGCCAGAACTCTCGCCCGCACGTGATTGATGACGCATTTCGAGAGTTCGAAAACCAGGGCGCTCGCCAGATGCGCCTGCTCGATCTCGGTTTGAGACCGATAGAACAGCCGGGCCTGGGTATAATGATCGGCGAAGCTCTCGGCCCGCAACCGCACCTTCGGACCTTCGTTCGCGATCCGGGCGCTCCGGAAGCCGTTGTTCGGGTCCTCGCGCGGCCCGCCCTGTTCGCCGGCGTCGCCTAGGCTATTGGGTTCATAGTTGGCCCGCCCGGTGGGAACCTGCATCTGCATGTGACCGTCTCGCTGCATGTTCTGGAACGGACAGCCCTTGGCCTGATTGATCGGGATCTGATGGAAGTTCACCGTTCCAAGGCGCGACAGCTGGGTGTCTTGATATGAGAACAGCCGGCCCTGCAGCAGCGGGTCCTCCGAGAAATCGATCCCCGGCGGCACGTTGGTCGGCAGGAAGGCCGCCTGCTCGGTCTCGGCGAAGAAGTTGTCCGGGTTGCGGTTCAACACCATCCTGCCGACGAACTCGATCGGATAGAGCTCTTCGGGAATAAGCTTGGTGGCGTCCAGGATGTCGAAGGGCAGGTTGTCGGCTTGCGCCTGACTGAGCAGCTGAACGCCGAACGCCCACTCCGGCGGGGCGCCGTCTTCGATCGCATCATGCAGATCGCGCCGGTGATAGTCCGGATCGGCGCCGGCGATCTTCACCGCTTCATCCCAGCCGGTGGACTGGAGGCCGAGGGTCGGTCGCCAGTGGAATTTCACGAAGGTCGGCTCGCCCTGTTCATTGATCAGGCGGAAGGTATTGACCCCAAAGCCCTCGATCATGCGCAGGCTTCGCGGGATCGTCCGATCCGACATCGCCCACATGATCATGTGCGTGCTTTCCGGCATCAGGCCGATGAAGTCCCAGAAGGTGTCGTGGGCGCTGGCCGCCTGTGGATAGCCTCTGTCGGCTTCCATCTTCACGGCATGGATCAGGTCGGGGAACTTGATGGCGTCCTGAATGAAGAACACCGGGATGTTATTGCCCACCAGATCCCAGTTGCCTTCGACCGTATAGAATTTCACCGCGAAACCGCGAACATCCCGCGGCGTGTCGACCGAGCCTGCGCCCCCGGCGACAGTGGAAATGCGGGTAAACACCTCCGTTCGCTTGCCGACATCGGTCAAAATCTTGGCGGTCGTATATTTCGCCAGTGATTTGGTCAGCTCGAAATAACCGTGCGCCGCTGATCCGCGCGCGTGGACGATGCGCTCGGGAATGCGCTCATGATCGAAATGTTGGATCTTTTCCCGAAGGACGAAGTCTTCCAGAAGCGCTGGGCCTCGGGCGCCGGCCTTGAGCGAATTCTGATCGTCGCTTATCGGCACGCCGTGGTTGGTCGTAAGCCGCGTTTGTAGGGTAGAGGCGATCTGGTGAATTTCGCCGCCAGGCCCGGCCCCAACATCGATCGTGTTCTTTTCGACGGATTTCGACTTTGCCACTATCGGAATTTCCCTGTTGCGCTGGCAGGTAAACACCGGACGGTGGATTGGGTTTCATCCCATCCGTCGCGGAATGTGTAGCTGTAGCCACTCAAGGGGGAAGAATCCCTTTTGCGCGAGGTCGATCATGCCCTGCATGGACTTCCCCTCACAGACCGGATCATAGCCCATTGCCGCGAACGCCTCATGGGGTTCAAATGGCCCAAACCCGCTTGGCGGGCGGAGCCATGAGGGAGGCGAGCTTTGGTATACGGTGATGCAAGCCTGCTGGCCGCGGCGACAGCGGATGCCTGGTCGACGCCCCTCGACCAGATCGACGTGAGCCTTGGCGAGCGGTTCCGGGACGACACCATCTGGCCGTTCTTCAAGCGTCTGCGGCGCGAGGACCCGGTCCACTTCACCGCCCACAGCCGGTTCGGCCCCTATTGGTCGATAACCCGCTATCGCGACATCGTGGAGGTAGACTCCAACGCCGCGGTGTTCTCCTCGGCGAGTGGCACGGGCATCGCCGGCGGCGACACCGACTTCGACCTGCCGATGTTCATCGCCATGGATCCGCCCAAGCACGATGCCCAGCGCAAGGTGGTCAGCCCGATTGTCTCGTCCGGCAATCTGGTCAATCTGGAGCCGGTCATCCGCGAGCGGGCGGGGCGCATCCTCGACGGATTGCCGATCGGCGAGACCTTCGATTGGGTGGATCGGGTGTCGATCGAACTGACGACACAGATGCTCGCCACCCTGTTCGACTTTCCCTTCGAAGAGCGCCATAAGCTCACCCATTGGTCCGACATCGCCCTGACCGGACTGCGTGACGAAGCCACGCGCCAGGAGATGCGGGCATGGTCCCGGAGATCGTCCGCTGGCAGACCCCGGTGGCGCACATGCGCCGCACGGCGCTGAGCGATATCGAGTTTCGCGGCAAGACCATTCGCCGGGGTGACAAGGTCGTGATGTGGTACGTCTCGGGCAACCGCGACGAAACGGCGATAGACCAGCCGGACCGATTCATCATCGACCGCCCACGGCCGCGCCAGCACCTGTCGTTCGGTTTCGGCATCCACCGCTGTGTTGGCAATCGCCTGGCGGAGATGCAGCTGCGCGTGTTGTGGGAGGAGATCCTCAAGCGGTTTCCGGCGGTCGAGGTCGTGGGAGAGCCGGTCCGCACCAAGTCTTGCCTGGTCCGCGAATACGTCAGCCTGCCGGCGCGCATCCCGCGACGGCGTTAAGGCGTTTGCCGGGTAGACTTAGCTGGCTAACGCTCTGGTTTTCATCGCCTCCGGCGGATCAGGTCGGCGATGTGCAGCGGCAGCGACAGCGTCAGCCAACTGGCCACCCAGATCCATGACGCCCCGGTCAGGGCGGCGCGCAGGGCCAGGAGCAGGCAGGCGCCGGGAGCCAGCGACAGGAACAAAGCCGTTGCCGTCGACCGCGCACGCCATGATAGCACCCCGAACTCCAGCACCATGATCGACAGGATCAGATCGACTACCCGGCCGCTCGAGAACAACACCTCGACAGCCCCGGGCGACGTCAAGTCGGCGACAGGCCGAGCAGGTGGCCCATGTCCTTGAAGAATATCTTGGCGTGGGCGGCCGGGTCGGCGCGCACCAGCTCCTTGTTCATATAGGCCTGCCAAGTCAGGCGCTGGACGTCCGGGTCGGCGCACATCTTGACGAAGCCTTCACGGCGCTTGTCGCTACGGTACCAGAAGTGTTGCATCATCCCCAACACCCAGAACACCTGACCGTTAGCCTTCATGAATTTCCTGCGCGCGCTCTTCAGGGCCGCGACCTTGCCGGTGCGCAGGCGTTCATCGACCGCTTCGGCGGCAAGGCGACCGCCGACCATCGCATAGTAGATGCCTTCGCCCGAGGCCGGCGCCACCACGCCGGCCGCATCTCCGGCGACCACGACATCGCGGCCGTTATCCCAGCGCGACAGGGGTTTCAGGGGGATCGGGGCGCCTTCGGTGCGTACCGTCTCGCAGTCCTTCAAAGCCGCCGAGGCACGCAGGGACTTGATCGCGCCACGCAGGGAAAAGCCCTTCCTGGCGCTACCCACCCCGATGCTGGCCGTGTCGCCGTGAGGAAAGATCCAGGCGTAGAAATCGGGCGACAGCTGACCCTGATAGAACACATCGCAGCGGTTGGCGTCGAAGCCGCCGGCCTCGCCCTTCGGAGAGCGGATGATTTCATGATAGGCGAACACGCAGGGCACCTTGTCGGCGCCCTTGAGGGTCTGACGCGCCACCTGCGAGCGGGCGCCGTCGGCGCCGATCACGGTCCGGGCGCGGACGCTTTGCAGGGCCGAGGCGTCCTTGGCCCCCGCCGGTCGATAACAGACCCGCGCCACGCCATCGGCGTCATGGTCGATCCGCTCATAGAGGCCGGTGCGGCGTTCGGCGCCGGCTTGCACCGCCCGTTCGCGCAGCCACTCGTCGAACACGTCGCGATCAACCATGCCGACGAACCCGCCCTCAATGGGCATGTCCACCTTTTTGTCGTTCGGCGAGATCATCCGCGCCGAGGTGGCCTTGGCCACCAGCAGGTGGTCGGGAATGTCGAAGTCGCGGATCAGCCGTGGCGGAATCGCGCCGCCGCAGGGTTTGATGCGCCCGGCGCGGTCGAGCATCACCACCGATCGGCCGGCCCTGGCCAGATCGTGGGCGGCGGTGGCGCCCGAAGGTCCCCCGCCGACCACCACGACATCATAGGTTTCTTCGCCACAAGTTTCTTCAGGCGACATTTCCATCAGTGTGCTCCGCCAAATTCAAGGGGTGACGCAGCGACGCCCTGGGCGCCGGTCCGCGGTGAAGGGTCGCCCAGCCGGGCGGCCAGAACGGCCGCCGCAATGAACACCAGCGCCTCGACCGCGAACACCACGACGAAGGCCGGTCCGGTCTGGTGCAGGGCTTCGCGCAAGGCCTGGACGCCGGTGGCGCCGGCGAAACCGCCGACGGCGAAGGCCGCCGCCTGGGCGCCGCCCCACAAACCCATGCGGGCGCCGGCGCGGGAACCGCCGCCGGCGCCGGCCAGGCCCATCATCGAGCCGATCGCCGCCACCGCGAACACACCGTTGGCCAGGCCAAGCACGAACACCGTCGGAGCCAGAGGCCAGGACGGCCCGACGATGCTGGCCGCCGACAGGCCCGCCAGGGCGACGGCCGACCCGGCGCAGCCCGCCACGGTCCACCAGCGCATCCAGGCCGCCCGGCGACCGCCAAACCGGGCGCCCAGCGCGCCGACCAGAATCATGCCCAGCAGGGCGCCGCCCTTTTCGAAGCCGGTCAGCCCAGCCGACCCGGCCGGGGTCATTTGGAACACCAGCCCGGCGTAGGGCTCGAGAATCAGCTCCTGGGCGCTGTAGGCAAGCATCGATACGAACACGAAAATAGTGAACCTGCGGGCCATGTCGTCGGCCCAGATTTCGCCGATCACGGCGCCGAACGATGGTCTGTCGCCCGCGACAGCTCCTGCCGGTTGTGCGTCTTCGGCCTTGGCGTGCACGTTTTCCGGCCCCTCGGCCTTGCGGACCGCCAGCAGCGCGACCAGGAACGAGACGCCGGAAACGCCCGAGGCCACGAACGCCAGCCGCTGGCTGGAGAACGGTTGTAGCGCCGCGCCGGAAACCGCCGCGTAGAGAATGAAGCCGGCGATCATCATGATCCAGGTGATCGCGGCGGCGGCCGGGCGCCGCTCCGGGGCAACGCGCGTGGCCAGCAGAGCTAGCAGCGAGGTCCCCGCCGCGCCGACTCCGCCGCCGACCATGGTGAAAGCGACAAAAGCCAGCAGGCCGCCGACCAGTGGCGATCCGGCTATCATGGTGGTGGCGTCGGCGGCCAGCATCGCGCCCAGCGCCAGCACCGCCATGCCGGCGATGATCCACGGCGTACGCCGCCCGCCGACGTCGGAGCCGTGGCCCCAGCGCGGCCGGGAGAGCTGCACGACATAGTTCCAGGCCACCAGGGCGGCCGGGACCACCGCGGGCATGGCGAATTCGACCACCATGACGCGGTTGAGGGTCAGGGAGGTCAGGGCGAACATCGCGCCGATGGCGGTCTGCACCAGCCCCAGACGAACGATGCCGGTCCAGCCTAGCGGGGTGGGGGTCAATGGCCGGCTCCACGCATGGCGCCCAGGGCGAAACCGCTGACCAGCATACCCAGGACATAGAGAGAGACACCGGCGCCGTTGTACCAGGGCGCGAGCTTGCGTGGATCGCGCAGCAGCTTCAGCATCAGCAGGCACTGGGCTACCAGCGAGACCCCGACCGCCATGGCCTGAGCCGTCTGGCCCCACGAGAACAGCAGGGCGACGACCACGATCTGTGGCGCCGCCATGATCACACAGGCCAGCCAGGCGGCGTTTTCCGCGCCCAGGTCGACAGGCACCGACAGGATGCCCATGGCGCGGTCGCCCTCGATGGCCTTGAAGTCGTTGAGGATCATGATGCCGACGGCCCCGGCGCTATAGAGAGCGGCGAGGGTGACCACGCGGGGATCCGGTAAAGCCTGATTCATCACCGCGGCGCCGGTGAACCAGGCTAGGCCCTCATAGCAGATCGCCACCGAGGCGGGTCCCCACCAGCCGTGCTGTTTCAGCCGTAGCGGCGGGGCGCTGTAGGCCCAGGCCAGGGCCATGCCGAGCAGGGCCGCGAAGAACACCCATTGGCCGAGCGACCAGGCCAGCGCCAGTGATAGCACGGTCCAGACCAGGGCGATCCACAAGCCCCAGCGCCCGGGCATGCGCCCGGAGGGGATCGGGCGGTCGGGTTCGTTGATGGCGTCCACGTGCCGGTCGAACCAGTCGTTGACCGCCTGGCTGGTGGCGCAGATCGCCGGACCGGCCAGGATCATGCCGGCGACCAGCAGCGGCCAACGCCTTTCCAGCGGCGCGCCCGACGACACCACTCCGCACATGAACGCCCACATGGGGGGAAACCATGTGATCGGCTTCAGCAATTGCACGACGGCCGAGACCTTTGGAAAGCGTCGTATCGCCGGCCGCGCGAGGGGTGGGAGAGCCAGTTCGGTCATTGACGAAAGCGTATTGTTGACGCCCGGGAGTGTCAATCCAGATTGACGCTTTTTACGACCGCCTATCGAGGCTAGTCAGTCGAAATTGACGATAGGCTTGTGTAAAAGCCTATCGTCATGGCAGCGGAGGAAGCTTCCAGCGCTGTTTTTGGTCGCTAAAGCAGCCTTAAACTCATCGACGAGAGCCGATGGTCAAAAAATCGAAGCGTGTACGGACAATTCTTTGTCTTATTTTACTGATAGGTAGGAAATCAGTTTTCCGGTGGGATTGAATTGACCAAGCCAAACCTGTGCAGTTTTGAATAAAGGCTCTGGCGGCTCAAACCCAGGACATCGGCGGCGGAGGCCCGGTTGTCCTTGGTCAACTCCAGGGCGGCCTCGATGCACAGCCGCTCGACCAGATCGGTGGTTTCGCGCACCAGATCCTTGAGCTTCACCCGGCCGACCAGTTCGGTCAGCTGTTCCACCGAACGGCCGAGTTCCGGCGAGGCCTGGGAGCGATCGAGAAGACGCCGGCCCACCCGCCGGATCGTAAAGCCGAAACAGATGGTCGCTCCGTCCGGCGCCGACACGCCGGACACCTCGACGTCCTCCTGCTCTTCGAAGGGACCCCGCACCATGGTGTTGAAATTGCGCACATAGCCGTGAGCCAACAGGCTATCGAGCAACAGGTTGCGGTCCATGCCGGCGCGGCCCAGGAACCGGTTCAACGGCTGCCCCTGCACCTGGGCCTCGGTTCCGACGCGCACCAGTTCCAGAAAAGCCGAATTGACGCCGAGAATCCTCAAGACATCGTCGGTGACCACGAAGGCGTCGGGCATCCGCTCCATCACGCCCTGCAACCGCACGGCGGCGGTATTGGCGCCGGGGTCCACATGCTCGACCGGCGATAGCCGCACCAGGCATTGCGCCCCGCGTTCCTGACGGAAGAGGGAAGCCGAGACGATGAACTCGCGAAGATGGCTCGACAGCCGCACTTGAGGAGAGCTGGCCTGGGCGGTCGATTGCGCCACGGTCAGCAGCGATGCGGCCGCTTCCTGACTGTCGGCGTCGAAGATTTTGATGAAGGGCTCGCCCATCATCGGGACCTTGTCGGCGCCGGTCAGGGCATGAGCGGCCGGATTGGCCTCAATGATCCTTCGAGTGGCGGGGTCGACGATGATCACCGCCTCGGCGGAAGTCTGAAAAAGCAGCCGGTAACGAAACTCAGCGTCCCGCAGGCGCGAATAGTCGCGCTCCATCGACTGCTGCGCGGCCATCAGGCGCTGCTGCATGTCCACGGCTGCGCGCTCGTCGCGACCGATGGCGATGACCCGGCCTTCCCGTCCCGCGTCGACGGCCACATATTTGACCATCAGATTCTGGCGGCTCGGGGTGACCTGATTGACCTCTCGCCAGCGGGTTCGGCCCTCGACCAGGGCGTCCCTGAGCAATTCATCGACCTTGCGGCGGCTCTCTCCCGACACCGTGTCGGACCAGCGCCGATCCAGCCATGTGTCGGCCCCGTCGCGGACCATCTGATCGTTGCCGAGGGCCATGTCGCGAATCACGCCTTCCCGGTCGATGACCATGGCGACGTCGCCGCCCGCAGCGGCCACCGCCTGAGCCACCGGCGCGTCAAGGCCACCCAGGATTCCCCTGAGAAATGTCTTGTCACCCTTGAGGGATGGAGAAGCCCGTGCTTCCATTTTGAAGAAAGAGCCTTGTGACTAGGCGATGGGTCACGCCGGAGAAGGCAGGGCATTGCCTTCATCGTCGGCGATAAGCAAGGCATGGTTTGCAATCAGCAAGGCTTCGCAGCCGCTCGTCGCCGTGGCGTCGGCTTTGACGACCGAAACCAGTTCAGGCTGCTCCAAAAACAGGCGGCCCCCGACCAATATGAATATATCCGGATTCCGAGAGGCTTGCCGGACCGCCCTGATATTGGCGCCGACTTCATCGACGTGGCTGTCAACGCTGACGCTCATGCCGAAAACGTCGAACCAGTGACCTTTCACCGTGTCGGTCAGGTCCGCGGTCGTTGCGGTGGCGTCGACCCAGGTCCGCCAGCCGGCCCGGCGAAAGAAGTCCTCGACGATAAACAGGCCGAGCATATGCTGCTCGTTGGGGCCGGGGGCGAAGAACGCCGAACGGGACAGCCGCCGCTGGTCTGCATGCGACGGCGTCTTCCAGCCCAGAGCCCGCACGACCTGATGCAGCCGTCCCAGCCCTACCGTGACATCGGTGAACGAAACGCTGTCTTCGTCCCAATAGTCGCCGAGCTTTCGCGCCGCCGGCACGATCAGCTCCATATACACCGTGTCCAGCGAAACCCCGGCCTGCAGCAGGTCGCCAACAAAGGCGATCAGCGACTCCGGTTCCCGGGAGACCACCATCCGCGCGAAGGCTTCGGTGGTTTCGGGTCCGATCAAACGAGGGATTTCGGGAAGCGCAGCAACCGTCGTCGCCTTGGTCCGATGCGCCAGCATCAGCCGGGGAATGATCTCGCTTTCCACCATCGTCACCAGCCCGTCGGCCGGATGGACAGGGCGGGAATGCAAAGGCGCGCCGAGTGCCGGCTTGCGAGTGGCCTGGTCGCCGGACGCCTGGGCGCTCGCCCATCGAACTGCATCGCCAGACCCGTTCGCAGGCCCCACCGGAACTGGAGATATCGTGGACATTGGTCAGCCCCCTTTTCGTTCGCGCGGACGGCCCCAAACCGTTCCGCGTCCGTTTCGTCCTCATTTCCCCAGCCCCAATACGCGGGGCTTCGAGAGCGTTTTCCGTCTTTCGCGGATTGGAGCTGTTGGCCCTTTGCACGCCTCTGAAAGCGCAACTTATCAAACCTATCGCATCCGTAAACCCATTCTTACAGACCCTGGAAAAGTGTCAAATGAAATGGACGTATCGCTGTCTTGACAACCCCTTCCGAGGGGCCATACGGTCTCTGTGAGTTGAAGGCGGCCTTCGAAGCGAGGCCATCAATGCGGGTGTTTGAATTGGGGTGGAGGCATACATCCATGCGGATCGACGCGGGGCCAACCCCAACGGCGGCCGGGTTGGTATGATCGCGCCTGCGTCCTGGAGCGGCCGTGTGGGATCGCGAGGGGCGGATCGGCTCGTCGGCGACCGCAAGACCAAAACACCACTCTACACACCTGAAGAGCGCGCGCGGCGCGACGCCACGGCCTGGACGCTGGTGCAGGGCGTTCTCGCGCCGCTGCAGTTTCTGGTGTTCGCGATCAGTCTCGGGCTGGTCGCGCGGTATCTGCTGACGGGCCAGGGATACCAGCTCGCGACCCTGTCCATTCTTGTGAAGACGGTCCTGCTCTACACGATCATGATCACCGGGTCGGTCTGGGAGAAGGTGGTGTTCGGCAAGTGGCTGTTCGCCCGGGCGTTCTTCTGGGAGGATGTGTTCAGCATGCTCGTGCTGACCCTCCAGACCGCCTATCTGGCGTCGCTGATCTTCGGTTGGGGATCGTCGCGTCAGCAGATGATGATCGCGATTTCGGCCTACGCCGTCTACGTCATCAACGCCGCGCAGTTTGTGCTCAAATTGCGCGAGGCGCGCCTCGAATCGGCGGGCAAGCCGGCATGACCGTTCTGGTCGACATCAGGTCTCGCGATGCGGCTCCGGGCCGCGCCGAGTTCGCCCGGCCGGTGCTGCGCCAACGCGGGCAGCGCGAGGTGTTCTGCGGGCTGACGGGAATCGTCTGGCTACACCGTAAAATCCAGGACGCCTTTTTCCTGGTGGTCGGCTCTCGGACCTGCGCGCACCTGATCCAGTCGGCCGCCGGGGTGATGGTGTTCGCCGAGCCCCGCTTCGCCACCGCGATCATGGAGGAGCGCGACCTGGCCGGACTGGCCGACGCCAATGAGGAGCTCGACCGGGTGGTCGACGAGTTGCTGGCGCGGCGGCCGGAGATTCGCATGCTGTTCCTCGTGGGGTCGTGCCCGTCGGAGGTGATCAAGCTCGATCTTTCCCGCGCCGCCCAGCGGCTGTCGAAGAAGCATTCGCCCACCCTGCGGGTGATAAATTATTCGGGCAGCGGCATCGAAACCACCTTCACCCAGGGCGAGGACGCCTGTCTGGCGGCCCTGGTTCCCGAGGCTCCGCGCGCGGCGGCTGATGCGGCCGCCTCGCTGCTGGTGGTGGGCGCCCTGCCGGATATCGTCGAGGACCAGTTCCGCCGGCTGTTCGCCGAGATCGGCATTCCCCGGGTCGATTTCTTCCCGCCGCGGAAATCCACCGACATCCCCGCTATCGGGCCAGGCACCCGCTTCCTGCTGGCCCAGCCCTTTCTGGGCGACACCGCGCAGAAGCTGGAAGCCCGGGGCGCGGTGAAACTGCCGGCGTTGTTCCCGTTTGGGGCCGAGGGGACGACCGGCTGGCTGAAGGCTGCGGCCGACGCCTGGAAGATCGACGAAACGCATTTCGCCCAGGTGGTCGCGCCCGGCCAGGCGCGCGCGCGCCGCGCCCTGGAACGGCACCGTCCGACCCTGGAAGGCAAGCGGCTGTTCCTGTTCCCTGATTCGCAGCTCGAACCGCCGCTGGCGCGCTTCCTGTCGCGGGAGCTGGGCATGGAACTTATCGAGGTCGGCACACCCTATCTAAACAAGGACCTGCTGTCGCGCGAGCTTGAGGCCCTGCCGCCTGGCGTGGTGCTATCCGAAGGCCAGGACGTCGACCGCCAGCTGGATCGCTGCCGGGCCGCCAAACCCGATCTGGTGGTCTGCGGTCTCGGTCTGGCCAATCCCCTCGAAGCCGAGGGCATCACCACCAAATGGTCGATCGAACTGGTGTTCTCGCCGGTGCATGGCTTTGACCAGGCGGGCGACTTGGCGGCTCTGTTCGCGCGCCCGCTCAAGCGCCAAGCCCTGTTGAGGGTCTAGGCGATGAAGCTCACCGTCTGGACCTATGAAGGCCCCCCACACGTCGGCGCGATGCGGATCGCCACGGCGATGAAGGGTGTGCACTATGTGCTGCACGCACCGCAGGGCGACACCTACGCCGATCTGCTGTTCACCATGATCGAGCGCCGCGATCATCGCCCGCCAGTGACCTATACGACCTTCCAGGCCAGGGACCTGGGCGGCGACACCGCCGATCTGTTCAAGGCCGCCGCGCGCGACGCGTATGAGCGCTTCAAGCCCGACGCGATGATCGTCGGCGCCTCCTGCACCGCCGAACTGATCCAGGACGATCCAGGCGGCCTGGCCAAGGCCATCGGCCTGCCCATTCCGGTCCTGCCCCTCGATCTCCCCTCCTATCAGAAGAAAGAGACCTGGGGCGCGTCGGAGACCTTCTATCAGCTGGTGCGCGCATTGGCCGGCCCAGTGGCCCCGCGCGAGAAATCGGCGCGCCCGCGTTGCAATATCCTCGGTTCCACGGCCCTGGGCTTTCGCCACCGCGACGACCTGATCGAGGTCAAACGCATCCTGCGGCGGATGGGCGTGGAGGTGAATGTCACCGCGCCGCTGGACGCCACGCCCGATGATCTGAAGCGGCTGCCCGACGCCGATTTCAACATCGTGCTCTATCCGGAAATCGCCGGGGCGGCGGCCGCCTGGCTGGAACGCGTCCACGGCCAACCGGCGATCCGTACCGTGCCGATCGGCGTCGGCGCCACCCGCGAGTTCATCGCGGCGGTGGCGGAGCTGGCCGGAGTGGACGCCGCGCCGGCGTTGGATCAATGCGGCTCGCACATGCCCTGGTGGTCGCGTTCGGTCGACTCGACCTACCTGACCGGCAAGCGGGTGTTCATCTTCGGCGACGCGTCCCATGCCATCGCCGCGGCCCGGGTGGCGTCGGAGGAACTCGGCTTCGAAGTCGTCGGCCTGGGCGCCTACAACCGCGAATTCGCCAGGGAGGTCCGTGTCGCGGCCGAGGCGCTGGGCCTGACGGCGCTGATCACCGACGACTATCTGGAGGTCGAGCGGGCGATTGCCGAGCTGCAGCCCGAACTGGTCCTGGGCACCCAGATGGAGCGGCACATCGCCAAGCGCCTGCGCATTCCCTGCGCGGTGATTTCCGCCCCGTCGCACGTCCAGGATTTCCCGGCCCGCTACTCGCCTCAGATGGGTTTCGAGGGCGCCAATGTGATCTTCGACACCTGGGTTCACCCGCTAGTGATGGGCCTCGAAGAGCATCTGCTGGCGATGTTCCGCGATGATTTCGAGTTCAACGACGACGCCGGTCCGTCTCATCTTGGACACGGCGCGTCCGCCCCGGCGCCAGCGCCGACACTGACCACCGCCACTGAAGTCGTCTGGACCAAGGAGGCTCAGGCTGAACTCACCAAGATACCGTTCTTCGTGCGCGGAAAGGCGCGGCGCAACACCGAGGCGTTCGCCTCCGAGCGGGGAATAGCCACGATCCAGATCGAGACCATGTACGATGCACGCAGTCACTTCGCCCGCTAGCGTCGCATCCAGCGTGATCACCCCGATGCGGGTGGTGATCATCACGCTCGACAAGCACCTCAACGCGGTGTTCCAGCGGGCGTCGGACGATCTCGGCCGGGCGGTTCCCGGGCTTTGCGTGGCGGTGCACGCGGCGACCGATTGGGCCGAGGACCCCCACGCCCTGGCGCGATGCATTGAGGACATCTCCCTGGGTCACATCATCGTGGCCACCCAGCTGTTCATGGAGGATCAGGTCCGCGCGGTCCTGCCGGCCCTGACCGCGCGCCGCGAGGCGTGCGACGCGATGCTTGGGGTTTTGTCGGCTGGCGAGATCGTCAAGCTGACCAAGCTCGGCGGCCTGAAGATGGATGGTTCCGACAAGGGCCCCCTGGCGGCGCTGAAGAAACTGCGCGGCTCGAAGACCAAGGCCTCTGGTTCCAGCCAGATGGCGGTGCTGAGGCGTCTGCCCAAACTGCTGCGGTTCATCCCGGGCGCGGCCCAGGATCTGCGAGCCTATTTCCTCAGCATGCAATATTGGCTGTCCGGGTCGCAGGAAAATATCTCGGCCATGGTGCGGTTCCTGGTTGGGCGCTACGCCGACGGTCCGCGCCGGGCGCTGCGCGGGCGCGTCGAGGCGCCGGAGCCTCGGGAATACGCCGAGGTCGGTCTTTATCATCCCCGGGCGCCCGGCAGAATCGTGGAAGACGTCGATGCGCTGCCGACGCTGAAGGGCGAAACCAGGGGCGTGGTCGGGATCCTGATCCTGCGGTCCTATGTGCTGGCCGATGACGCCGGACACTATGATGGCGTGATCGAAGCGCTGGAGGCCCGGGGCCTGAGAGCGATCCCGGCCTTCGCCAGCGGTCTCGATGGCCGCCCGGCGATCGAGAAGTTCTTCATCAAGGACGGCCGGCCCCGCGTCGACGCCGTGATTTCACTGGCCGGCTTCTCGCTGGTCGGCGGTCCGGCCTATAATGACGCCAAGGCGGCCGAGGATATGCTGGCCAGGCTGGATGTTCCCTATATCTCCGGCCAGCCGCTGGAGTTCCAGACCCTCGAAACCTGGGGCGCCTCGGCCACCGGCCTGACGCCGGTGGAATCGACCATCATGGTGGCGATCCCGGAACTGGACGGGGCCATCGCCCCGATGGTGTTCGGCGGCCGCTCCGATGGCGCGGGCAAACCTTGCCAGGGCTGCGCCCGCCGGTGCGTGCATCCCGAAACGCCCCAAGCGCCGCGCATGCTGACCTGCCCGGAGCGCGCCGACGCCATGGCCGACCGGGTCGCCAGGCTGGTCACCCTGCGGCGTAGCGCCCGCGCCGACCGCAAGGTCGCCATCGTCCTCTTCAACTTCCCACCCAACGCCGGAGCGGTCGGTTCAGCGGCCTATCTGGCGGTGTTCGCCTCGCTGCATAATACGCTGAAGGCCATGGCGGCCGAGGGCTATGACGTTGAGGTTCCAGCGTCCTCGGACGACCTCCGCGAGCGGCTGCTGCAAGGCAATTCGGCCCGGTTCGGAACCGACGCGAATGTGCATTGCCGCATCCCCGTCGAGGACCATATCCGCCGCGAGCGCCACCTGTCGGCCATCGAGGGTCAGTGGGGTCCGGCTCCGGGTAAGGTATTGAGCGACGGTGGATCGATCTTCGTCCTGGGGCTTCAATTAGGTAATGTATTCGTCGGCCTTCAGCCGGGGTTCGGCTATGAGGGCGACCCGATGCGGCTGCTGTTCGAGCGCGGCTTCGCCCCGACCCACGCCTTCTCCGCCTTCTATCGCTATCTGCGCGAGGATTTCGGCGCCCACGCCGTGCTGCATTTCGGCACCCACGGCGCGCTGGAGTTCATGCCCGGCAAACAAGTCGGCCTTTCGGGTGACTGCTGGCCCGAGCGGCTGATCGGCGATGTGCCGAATTTCTATCTCTATGCCGCCAACAACCCGTCGGAAGGGGCCCTGGCCAAGCGCCGGTCGGGCGCCACGCTGATCAGCTACTTGACCCCGCCGGTGGCTCAGGCCGGGCTCTACAAGGGTCTTCTTGATCTGAAGGGAACCATCCAGCGGTGGCGCGCGGCGTCGCCAGAGGCCGAGATCGAACGCGCGGCCCTGGCCGAAGCGATTCGCGAACAGGCCGACGCACTTGATCTCACGCCGGCTATCGGCGGCGGCGCCGACCTGATCGAGGCCATCGCCGCCAAGGTTCATGAGGTTGAACAGACCCTGATTCCCAGCGGCCTGCATACCGTGGGCGAGACCGCTTCGGCCGAGGAAAGGGTCGATCTGCTGCTGGCCATGGCCGAGGCGACCGAGGCTCCCGTACCCGCCAGGGCGGCGATCGCGGCGATCGTCGACGGCGTCCAGCCCGAGAGCGCGATCACGCTCAGTGGCCTGAAGTCGACCCGGGACAATATCGCCATACTGGCCGATCTCGCTGGTCACAACGCCCTGCTGGCGCGCGACCACGAACTGGACGGCATCATTCGCGCCCTGGACGGCGGCTATATCCGCCCCGCGCCCGGCGGCGATCTGGTGCGGACTCCGGCGGTGATGCCCACCGGCCGCAATCTGAACGGCTTCGATCCGTTCCTGATCCCCAGCGCCTTCGCGGTGCGCGACGGGGCGCTTCAGGCCAAGGTGCTGCTGGATCGACACATGGCCGACACCGGGACCTTCCCCGAGTCGATCGCCCTGGTGCTGTGGGGTTCGGACAATCTCAAGAGCGAGGGTGGGCCGATCGCCCAGGCCCTGACGCTGATGGGCGCTCGCCCACGGTTCGACGCCTATGGACGGCTGTGCGGGGCCGAACTTATCCCCCTGGAAATGCTCGGCCGTCCACGGGTCGACGTGGTGATGACCCTTTCGGGGATCTTCCGCGATCTGCTGGGCCTTCAGACCCGCATGTTGGCCGAGGCCGCGTTCCTGGCCGCCAGCGCCGACGAGCCCCCGGAGATGAACTTCGTCCGCAAGCACGCGCTCGACTATCAGCGCGCCCAGGCCTGCGATCTGGAGACCGCCGCCCTGCGGGTGTTCTCCAACGCCGACGGCGCGTATGGGGCGAACGTTAATCAGCTGATCGATTCCGGCGCCTGGGCCGAAGAGGACGAACTGGCCGACGCCTATGAGGCGCGCAAATGCTACGCCTTCGGCCGCGACGGTAAGTCGATGCGGCAATCGGATGTGCTGCAGGACAGCCTCAAGCGGGTCGACCTCGCCTATCAGAATGTCGAATCGGTCGAACTCGGCGTCACCACCATCGATCACTATGTCGACACCCTCGGCGGGATCAGCCGGGCGGTGAAGCGCGCCAAGGGCGTCGATGCGCCGGTCTATATCGGCGACCAGACCACCGGCCACGCCAAGGTCCGCACCCTGGCGGAACAGGTGTCACTGGAAACCCGGACCCGGACCCTGAATCCGCGCTGGTTCGAGGGCCAGCTTAAGCATGGCTATGAGGGCGTGCGGCAGATCGAGGCCCAGGTCACCAACACCATGGGCTGGTCGGCCACCACCGGCCAGGTCGCGCCCTGGGTCTACCAGCAGATCAGCGAAACCTTCGTCCTGGACGGAGCGATGCGCGAGCGGCTGGCCGGGCTCAATCCGATCGCCGCCTCGCGGATGTCCAAGCGGCTTCTGGAAGCGTGCGACCGCAAATACTGGGCGCCAGACGACGCCACTCTACAAGCCCTTCGCGACGCCAATGACGAGCTCGAGGATCGCCTTGAAGGCGTTCCAGCGGCCGCGTGATCGGCAAGGAAACCAACCATGACCGTTCTTGACATTCCCCGCACCCTGAAAGGCCGTCTAGACGGCGAAGGCAGCGTGCAGGTGGCGCTCGATCCGGCGGTGCGGATCGGCGCCGCCAAGGTGTTCGCCGTCTATGGCAAGGGCGGGATCGGCAAGAGCACGACGTCGTCGAATCTGTCGGCCGCGTTCTCGAAACTGGGGAAACGTGTGCTGCAGATCGGTTGCGACCCCAAGCACGACTCGACCTTCACCCTGACCAAGCGCCTGGCCCCCACGGTGATCGACGTGCTGGAGAGCGTGGATTTCCACACCGAGGAACTGCGTCCCGAGGACTACTGTTTCGAGGGCTACAACGGGGTGATGTGCGTAGAGGCGGGCGGCCCGCCGGCCGGCACCGGCTGCGGCGGCTACGTGGTCGGCCAGACGGTCAAGCTGCTCAAGGAACACCACCTGCTGGAAGACACCGACGTGGTGATCTTCGACGTCCTGGGCGATGTGGTGTGCGGCGGGTTCGCCTCGCCTCTCCAGCACGCCGAGCGGGCGATCATCGTCGCCTCCAACGACTTCGACTCGATCTTCGCCATGAACCGCATCATCGCGGCGGTGCGCGCCAAGTCGAAGAACTATGAGGTTCGCCTGGGCGGGGTGATCTGCAACCGCAGCAAGGATACCGATCAGATCGACCGCTATAACGCCGCCGTAGGGCTGGAGCGCCTGGCGCATTTCCCCGATCTGGACGTGATCCGCCGCAGCCGGCTGAAGAAATCGACCCTGTTCGAGATGGAGTCCTCGCCCGAGCTTGAGGCGGTGAAGGACGAATATATGCGTCTCGCCGCCAGCCTGTGGGTCGGCGACAAATCCTATGACGTTATGCCGATGAAGGACCGGGACGTGTTCGATTTCCTGGGGTTCGAATGATGACCACCGCGATCTATGACGACCGGCGCGGCCGGCTGGAAACCTATTTCAACAAGACCGCCGTCGATGCCTGGGCGCAGCTGACCTCCAACTCGCCGGTCAGCAAGATCCGCGAAACCGTGCGCCAGGGCCGCGACCAGATGCGCGGCGTGATGATGTCGTGGTTGCCGCGGGATATGCGCGGGGCGGTGCTGCTGGACGCCGGCTGCGGCACGGGCGCGCTCGCGGTCGCCGCCGCCCGTCGCGGGGCTCATGTCGTGGCGGTCGATATCGCCGGCAACCTGGTCGATCTGGCCCGCGAGCGAGCGCCGGTCGATCTGAGTCCCGGCGCGGTCGATTTCCGAGTCGGGGACATGCTGAGCGCCGAGCATGGAGAATTCACCCATGTCGCGGCCATGGATTCCCTGATCCACTATCCGTCCGATGAGATCCTGCGGGTGCTGGGCGCCCTGGCTGGCCGGACCAGCGGCTCGATCGTATTTACGTTTGCGCCCAGCACGCCGCTGCTGGAGGTCGCGCTGGTGATGGGCCGGCTGTTTCCGCGCTCGAATCGTTCGCCGGCCATCGAGCCGGTCACCGAAGCGCTGTTGCGCCAGTCGATCGCCGCGCGTCCGGAGTTCGCCGGCTGGCGGGTGGGGCGCACGGCCAAGGTTTCCCGAGGGTTCTACACCTCTCAAGCCATGGAGCTGATCCGCTCGTGAACACACGGCCGACCATGCCCGTGTGGTCCTGGCGCGCCCTTGGCGATCGCTGGCTGCCGTTCGCCGACTCGGCCACGCCGGAACTACCGCTGGGCCGGCTGCTGCGGCTGTCGTTGTTCCAGATCAGCGTGGGCATGGCGACGGTGCTGCTGATCGGCACGCTCAACCGCGTGATGATCGTCGAGCTGGGGATCCCGGCCTGGGTGGTGGCGACGATGATTTCGCTGCCGCTCGTATTCGCGCCGCTGCGCATGCTGGTGGGCCACCGGTCGGATAACCATCGTTCGGTGCTGGGCTGGCGCCGGGTTCCCTACATCTGGTTCGGCACGATGCTGCAGTTCGGCGGTCTGGCGATCATGCCCTTCGCGCTGTTGCTGCTGTCCGGCGACAGCCACGCTCCGCCGATCGTCGGCGAGGCGGGCGCGGCCCTGGCCTTTCTGATGGCCGGCGCCGGATTGCACACCACCCAGACGGCCGGTCTGGCCCTGGCCACCGACCTGGCCCCCGCCCATGTGCGGCCAAAGGTCGTGGCTCTGCTTTGCGTGATGTTGCTGGTGGGAACCGTGATCGCGGCTATCGGCTTTGGCCTTCTGTTGTCGCCGTTCTCGGAATTGAAGCTGATCCAGGTCGTTCAGGGCTCGGCCGCCCTGACCATGGTGCTCAACGGCTTGGCGCTGTGGAAACAGGAGGCGCGCAACCGTGACCGTGTGGCGGGCGGCCAGCCCGCCCCATCGTTCCGTGACGCCTGGCGCGCCTATGCCAGCACCGGCCGCGCCGGCCGGCGGCTTCTGGCGATCGGCATGGGCACGGTTGCTTTTTCCATGCAGGACGTGCTGCTAGAGCCCTACGGCGGGAAAATCCTTCACCTGCCGGTCGGAGCGACCACCAGCCTGACCGCGCTTCTAGCGGTTGGCGGCGGCGGCGGCCTCGCCCTGGCCGCCCGGGCTCTTGACCGCGGCGCCGATCCCTATCGGGTGGCCGGATTCGGCGCGCTGGCCGGTCTCATCGCCTTTTCGTCGGTGATCTTCGCCGCGCCGATAGGCTCGCCGATGCTGTTCGCGATCGGCGTGACGATGATCGGATTTGGCGCCGGCCTGTTCGCCCATGGCACGCTGACGGCCTCGATGAACATGGCCCGGGCGGACGCCACGGGCCTGGCTCTGGGCGCCTGGGGCGCGGTTCAGGCGCTGGCGGCCGGTCTCGCCATCGCCGCGGGCGGCGTGATCAGCGACACGGTCTCCAGCCTGGCCACGCAAGGCCGGTTCGGTCCGACGCTGACCGGTCCCGCCACCGGTTATACGGCGGTCTATCTGATTGAACTGGTCATGCTGTTTTATACGCTGATCGCCATCGGTCCCTTGGTGGGCCAGGGGGTCTCGCGAGTGCACCAGTCATCGTCGAAATCCGAGGGGCTGACCCGCTTGCAGCCTGCTCCAGCATCCTTAGGAGGCGCCAATGTATAATGCCTTTTTGACGGGCCAGATCGACGCCGCGGAGATCTTGACCGTCTCCTTCGTGCTGTTCTTCATAGGGTTGGTGTTCTACCTGCGCCGGGAAGACCGGCGTGAGGGTTACCCGCTTGAAGACGACGTGACCGGGCGGTTGGAATCCACCGGCGCCCTGTTCTTCAGCGCCAGGCCCAAGACCTTCATTCTCGCCAATGGTGAGGCAAACCTGACCGTCCCCAACGCCAAACGGGAAAGCCAGGATCTCAACGCCCGGCGGACCGGCCGCGCGCCCGGCTCTCCACTGACCCCCACGGGCGAACCGATGTTGGCGGGTATCGGTCCGGGCTCATACGCCCAGCGCGCCAAGCGGCCGGATATGCTTATGCACGGCGGCGTCAAGATCGCGCCCTTGCGGGGCTCTCCGGGCTTCTCTCTCGATCCGAAGGGACCCAATCCCATCGGCATGTCGGTGGTCGGGGCCGACGGCGTCTCGGCCGGCGTCGTCATCGACGGCTGGATAGACCGGAGTGAATTTCTGCTGCGGTATCTTGAAATAAAGCTCTCAGGTTCCGGCCGCTCGGTGCTGGTGCCGATGCCCCTGGCTCTGATCGACAAGGCCAAGAAGACGGTGCGGGTGTCGGCGGTGCTTGGCTCGCAGTTTGTCGACGCGCCGGCCCTGGAAAACCCCGACCAGATCACCTTCGACGAGGAAGAACGCGTGGCGGCCTACTACGGCGGCGGCCTGCTGTATGCGACGCCGTCGCGCTCGGAGCCCTATCTATGAGCGAATACGACTTCGAACCGATCCGCGGCCTGCCCGGCGTTCCCCCCGAGGGCGAAACGATCCTCTGGCAGGGCGCGCCCAACTGGTGGACGCTTTCCACCCAGGCTTTCCATGTGCGGGCCGTGGCGGCCTATTTTGCCGTCATGCTGCTCTGGCGGGCCGCCGGTGGAATCTCCCATGGCGAGACTCCGATCAAGGCGATCGAGGCGGCCATGCTGGTCGCGCCTGTCGCTCTGGCGGCGCTCGGCATGCTGGCCTTCTTCGGCTGGCTCAACAGCTGCACGACGGTCTACACCATCACCAACCGGCGGGTGGTCATGCGGTTCGGCGCCGCCTTTACCAAGGCCATCAACCTGCCGTTCACGATCATCGACGGCGCGGCGCTCAAGTCCTACGGGGGCGAGCACGGCGACCTGGCCCTGACGTTGAAAGCCCCCAACAAGATCGCCTTCCTGGCGCTTTGGCCGCACGCCCGGCCTTGGCGGCTGGCGACGCCCGAACCAACGCTGCGGGGCCTGCGCAATGCCCGCGCGGTCGCCGATATCCTGGCCGGCGCCATGAGGGGTCAGGTTTCGCTGCGGATGACGGCGGCCGAACCGGCGGCGCGCGATCATTCTAATGGCGGCGCGCTTCAACCCGCCCGCGTCCAGGCCGCCTGAGCAAGGATGTTCCGATGAGCGCCATGGACGCCGAGCCTTTTCCCCGGGGGGCCTTGATCGCCGCCGCCGCCTTGCTCGGCTTGTCGATCGTGGCCACCGCGGGCGTGCGCCTCGTCAGGATCACCTCGCCGTCGCCCGTCGCCGCGCCTCTGACCGCGCCGGTGGCGACCGTCGACCTTGGTTTCACCGACCAGACGGACGGCTCGGTCTCGGTGCGCGACAGCCATACCGGCGCCCTGGTGGCGACCTTGTCGCCGGGCACCAACGGCTTTGTGCGCGGCGTGCTGCGCGGCTTGGCGCATGATCGCATGACCCGCCATATCGGCGCGGCGCCGCCGTTCCGCCTGACCGAACTGGACCGTGGCAGGCTTTTCCTGCGCGACACCGCCACCGGCCGTGAGATCGACCTGCAGTCGTTCGGCCTCGATAACCGCGATGCGTTCAAGCGATTCTTGCATCCGGAAGGGGCGACGTCGTGATGGCCCCGCCGTTTTTCGGCCGCCGCATCCAGCGGACGCCCTGCACCATTGAAATCGAACATACCGAGCGTAGTTTGCACGCTCACGTCGAACTCGATGGCGGCATGGCGCTGCAACCCGGAGACCGGGTCCGCGTGCATGGCGAACCGATCCGCGTGGTGTTCGGCGACAAACTGGTTCTGCGCCGTGACGCCACCGTTGAACGGGCGGGGTGGCTGGAGCGACAGTGGACCCGCGTTGCGGCCCGCTTCGAACTTTCGGAACTCTATGATGTCAGTTTCACCCCAGGGAGGTTACCGTGACCACCGCCACGCTTGAAAAGCCAGTCGGGGAAACCACCCGACTCGCGCAGCAGGACACTGTTCTCAGCCCGCGGTTCTACACGACCGATTTCGCGGTTCTGGACGCCATCGACGTGAGTTCGGTGAGATCGGAATGGGATGTTCTGATCGCCGAGTTGGCCAGCGACACAAATCGCAACCATTTCAAGCGCACCGAGCCGTTTGAGAATATCCTCGATAAACTTGAACCCGAGTTGCGACGTGAGTTCGTTGATTTCCTGGTCAGTTCTCTCACCTCGGAATTCTCAGGCTGCCTACTCTATGCCGAGATCGTCAAACGGGTGACCAACCCGGACATCAAGGCGTTGTTCAAATACCTCAGCCGGGATGAGGCGCGTCACGCCGGGTTCATCAACGAGGCGCTCAAGGATTGTGAGATCGGGGTCGATCTGGGTTTTCTGACCAAGACCAAGAAATACAAATATTTCAAACCTAAGTGGGTTTACTATGCTCTATATCTGTCTGAAAAGATCGGCTATGCGCGCTATATCGCCATCTATCGGCATCTTGAGCGCCACCCTGAGTTGCGCTTTCATCCGATCTTCAAATGGTTCAAGGAATGGTGCAACGATGAGTTTCGCCATGGCGAAGCCTGGGCGATGATCATTCGAGCGGATCCGAAACTGCTGCGGGGCTGGAATCTGCTGCTGATCAAAATGTTCCTTCTACAGGTTTACGCGACCATGTATGTTCGTGATCATGCTCGTCCGGCCTTTCATGCCGCGCTGGGCCTTGATCCCACGGAATATGATTACAAGGTCTATCGTATTTGCTCGGAAATCTCGAAGCAGGTTTTTCCGATGATCTTGGACATTGACAATCCCAAGTTCCGGACTGGCTTCGAAAGCCTCAGAAAGACCGTGGAGGCGATGTCCGCGGCCAAGGCTCGGGGCGGCATCCTAGGCACGCTCCAGACTCTTAGTCTCGGTGTGCAAGCCGGCGTGACCTTTGCCGGGCTGTATCTCCTGCCCACGATCCATAACGAAGCGCCCGCCAACGTGCGCCTCGCGCCGGCGTGGTGAGGGGCTCCCGGTTTTGACCTTCGCGGTGATCGCCTCGGCTGTTCTGTTCACGGTGTTCCTGTGGTGGTTCAGCACGGGCGCCATTCTATGGCTGGATCGTCTGCCGCGCCGCACCTACCGATGGAGCCTGATCGGCGCCTCCTTGCTGGCGGTCGCCGGCCTGCTCGGCCTCGTCGCCAGCCGGAGCCTCGCCACACCGGCCGGCGCGCTTTGCGCGTTCACCTGCGCCATCGCCGTGTGGGGCTGGCACGAGGCAAGCTTCCTGATGGGTCTGGTCACCGGCCCGCGCACCAGCCGGTGTCCGCCCGGGGTTTCCGGCTGGCGGCGCTTCGTCCTGGCCACCTCGACCCTGATCTACCATGAGGTGGCGCTGTTCATCACGGCCGCCGTGCTGCTGGCTCTTACCTGGGGTGCGCCCAACCAGATCGGCGCCTGGACCTTCCTGGTCCTGCTGGTCAGCCGCCTCAGCGCCAAGCTGAACATCTTCCTTGGCGTGCCCAACTTCACCGACGAGTTTTTTCCCGATCACCTGCGCTATCTGACCAGCTATCTGCGCAAGAGCTCGATGAACCCGCTGTTTCCGCTGTCGATCGCCGCCGGCGCGGCCCTGGCCGGCGTTCAGGCGTGGCTGGCCTTCGACCGGGACGCGACGATGTTCGCGGTGACCGGATCCTCGCTGCTGTTCGCCTTGACGGCCTTGGCTCTGCTTGAGCACGTCTTCATGGTTCTGCCGTTGCCTGACGCCGCCCTGTGGCGCTGGGCGGCGCCCGCTTCGACCAAGCCCGACAACCTTTTGCCCTAACCAACAGACCCATCAACACGCGGGCCAGAAGGACCCGCATCGGCCAGGCCGCTCGGGATAGGCGGCCGAATCGATCAAACGGAGCGAAACCCATGGACTATGAGAATTTCTTCCAGGAACAACTGGCCGGGCTTCGGTCGGAAGGTCGTTATCGGGTGTTCGCCGAACTGGAGCGCCAGGCCGGAAATTTTCCCACGGCCACGCGATATCGCGACGGAGACACCCACGAAGTCACCGTCTGGTGTTCGAACGACTATCTGGGCATGGGCCAGAACCCCGAGGTGATCGCCGCGATGCACGCCGCGCTCGACAAGTGCGGCGCCGGGTCCGGCGGCACGCGCAACATCTCCGGCACCAACCATTTCCACGTGCTGCTGGAACGTGAGTTGGCTGATCTGCACGGCAAGGAAGCGGCCCTGACTTTCACCTCGGGCTATGTGTCAAACTGGGCGGGTCTCAGCACTCTGGCCGGTAGGATGCCGGGATGCGTGGTGCTGTCGGATTCGCTCAACCATGCCTCGATGATCGAGGGCATCCGCCATAGCGGCGCCGAGCGGATGATCTGGCGGCACAATGATGTGGCCGACCTTGAGCGCAAGCTGGCGAGCATCGATCCGGCGCGTCCCAAGCTGATCGCCTTCGAGAGCGTCTATTCGATGGACGGAGATATCGCCCCTATCAAGGAAATCTGCGACGTCGCCGACAAATACGGCGCCATGACCTATATCGACGAGGTTCACGCGGTCGGACTCTATGGTCCGCGCGGCGGCGGTATCGCCGAGCGCGAAGGCCTGATGGACCGGATCACGGTGATCGAGGGCACGCTTGCCAAGGCGTTCGGCGTGATGGGCGGCTATATCGCGGGTTCGGCGGCGATGTGCGACTTCATCCGCAGCTTCGCCTCGGGCTTCATCTTCTCAACAGCGCTCTCGCCGGCGTTGGCGGCCGGGGCGTTGACCAGTATCCGGCACCTGAAGGTCAGCCAGTTCGAGCGTACGCGCCACCAGAACCGGGTGGCCAAGCTGCGCCGGGAACTGACCGCCATCGGCATCCCGGTGATGGAGAACGAGAGCCACATCATCCCGGTGATGGTCGGCGACCCGGTGAAGTGCAAGATGATCAGCGACTGGCTGCTCGACCGCTATGACGTCTACATCCAGCCGATCAACTATCCCACCGTGCCCCGCGGGACCGAGCGCCTGCGCATCACGCCGTCACCGCTACACTCCGACGCCGATATCGCCCATCTGGTCAACGCGCTGTCGGAACTGTGGTCGCACTGCGCGCTGAGCCGCACGGCGGTGGCGGCGTAGTCCATGGTGGTGGGCCAGATATGGCCCATGCCGCGAGGCGTCTATCGATCACGGGGGGCGAAGCACTGCCGGGCCGCGGCCTGACCGCGACTCGACCGCCGTTGACGCGGTGGGCGGATAACGATTGTTTGCGAATTGCCGGGAGATCGGTGGGCGACCACGGGGAGGCCCATGGGAGGTGGTTGGGCGTTTCAGGGGCGATCCGGGGCGCTTTGTGGGAGCTGATTGGGCGTCGGTGGGGCGGTGGAGGGGTGCTTTCGGGCGACTCGCGGAGAGGCAATCAGCTGCAGTATTGAATTATATAGTTGAAATTATTCTACTTTTGCTAATTTACTTTTTCGCATCGGAGCCACCACGAGTTGCGTCGCCTCCTCCCACGCGTCGGCCGCGGGGAAGGCGTCCAGGGGTGGGACCCGGTCAGAGCGACGCCCGATTTACAATGTGAAAGATCAATATATATATTATCAATATGCAATATTTTACCGGGAATGTCAAGGTCGCGTCTCGACAGCGAGCGGACACGGATGTCGGTGGCGCTGCCCTTGCCCTTGACGCGGGACATGCGTTCGCTGCGTTGGGAGGGTGCTAGGGTGTCCATCTCGCGAGCTTTTGGGAGGTTCCTAGTCCGCGTCCATCTTCAACGCCGCCCGCCGAACGGCAACCCAAGAGACCCGCATGAAACTCCACAACTCCCTCGGACCCAATCCGCACACCGTGCGCATGTTCGCCGTCGAGAAGGGGATCGACCTGCCGCTACAGGAGATCGACGTCATGGGCGGCGAGCATCGCCGGCCGCCCTACAGCGTGTTCAACCCGATGATGCAGACGCCAGCGTTCGAGACCGACGATGGTCAGGTGATCGTCGAGCTGACCGCGATCTGCGAGTATCTGGAGGAGCTTTATCCGGAGCCGCACCTGATCGGCGCCACCCCCGGCGAGCGGGCCGAGACACGTATGTGGATACGGCGCATCGACCTCAACATTCTCGAGGGCCGGTCGCGCGCCGGTCGCGCGACCTTCGGCCGCGAGTTTTACATCGACAAGATCAAGCTGCTCTCGGTGTCGGCGGCCCAGGAACTCGCGGCGCTGGTGGAAGACCGCATCCTGTGGCTCGACGAGCAGATGGCCGGCAAGACCTGGTTCTGCGGCGATCGCTACACGCTGGCCGACATCATGTTCTATTGCTTCATGGCGTTCCGCGCGCCCGAGGGCGGCAGTAGTCTGCCGGCCGGCTGCAAGCATTTGCCGGCCTGGTTCGATCGCGTGAAGGCGCGGCCGGCGGCGCGGGCGACTAACGGCGACTAGCGGCCAAGGCCAGGGCGCCGACGCGAGAAGACTTCCCCTAATCCGCATACATATTCAGCGCCGCGATGAGCGCCTCCCGCAGGATCTCGCTTTTGCAGATCTGGCGCATCTGCTTCTTGCCTCCTTCCGCCTGTCCAGCAGCTTGCGGCTGGCGCCGCCGCCGTAGCATTTGGCGGCGCCGACCTTGCGCGGGGCGTGGACGGTTTCGTGTTCCATCTGGTTCGCGCTACACTGGCCACTACCCGCTCAAACGAGCTGATGAATGGCTATGAACTCCCATCTCGTGCCCCCTGAACTGCTGGATGGTGTGATCGCCTATTTCGATCCCCGTCGCGTCATCCTGTTTGGATCGCGAGCGCGCGGCACGGAGCGTATGGATAGCGATATCGACTTGATGGTCATCCTCGACGATGACGCCCCGGCGGCTTTGCGAACGTTGAAGGCTGGTTATGAATCCAGGCGCGGCTACCATCGTTCCGTCGATATCATTCCGGTTTCCGAAGCGGCTTACCAGAAGCGCGCAAAGATCGCTGGAACGTTGGCCTATGAAGCCAATATCGACGGCGTGATGGTCTATGAGCGAGGCTGAGCAGCCCGCCACCGCCTCCATGATCGCCGTACGTCGCGCCGAGGCGGACCGTTGGCTGGAAATCGCGCGAGACGATATCGATGTAGCCTTGGCGGCGACCAGATTGCCCCGGCCCCGCGCCGGGATCGCCGCCTATCATCTCCAGCAGGCTGCGGAAAAGGTTTTCAAGGCGCTGCTCATTCTCGCCGGACGGCGGTTTCGCCGCACACATGACCTCGATGATCTGGCGGATGAACTGGATGCGTCCGACCCCGCGGTGCAAGCGCGCGTCGACGCGCTGCGCCACATCACGGTTTGGGGAATTGCCTATCGTTATCCTGGAGCTGAAGATGAGCCCGAGCCGGAACCAACGTTGAGCGAGATCGAAGACGCGGCGAAGTGCATCGGTGATCTGATGATTATCGCTCACGACGGAGCGTAGTCGCTCGCTCGCTAATCCGCGTCCATCTTCAGCGCCGCGATGAAGGCTTCCTTCGGGATCTCGACCTTCCCGAACTGGCGCATCTTCTTTTTGCTTTCCTTCTGCTTGTCCAGCAGCTTGCGCTTGCGGCTGGCGTCGCCGCCGTAGCATTTGGCGGTGACGTCCTTGCGCAGGGCGCGGACGGTTTCGCGGGCGATGATCTTGCCGCCGATGGCCGCCTGGATCGGGATCACGAACAGGTGCAGGGGGATCAACTCCTTCATCTTCTCCACCATTCCCCGGCCGCGCATCTCGGCGCGGTTACGATGCACCAGCATCGATAGGGCGTCGACCGGCTCGGCATTGACCAGGATCGACATCTTCACCAGGTCGCCGGCGCCCGTCTGGTCGCCAAAGTTGGCTATGCGCCCGAACGAGCGATCTCGCGGCCGCTCGGAAATCGGCGTGTGTCGTTCTTGTACATGATCGTGTGACTTGGGAGCGCCGTGGCGTGCCAGCCGCCGGGAAGCTGATTCACGACTTGAGTAATGATACTCTCGGCCGTTAGAGGGCGCGCTGGGTCGAGGCTCACCATCGATTGCTCGAGATCCTCGTGCGCCTTGCTCTGAGCCCTGCCCGCCAGCTCGAAGCGCAACAGGTAGGGCAAATGACGTTTCAGGTTTCGCAGAATGCTGGCCGCCGTTCCCACTAGGGGAATTTCGATATCGAGAGGTAGATTGGGATCTATGGGGTAACGAGCATCGAAGTGATCGGGTTTGTACTTGGTGGTGTCACGCTCCCGCCCTGGGTCGTTGGAGCCGAAGCCACTGCCATTCCAACTCACCTTTGAGACCCCGCCGTAGTGATCGATCAGTTGAGTTTCCAGGTCCACGGCGGTGAACACGTAAACGCGGACGGCCTTGAAAAACACGTTTCCGCGCGATAGCCCGACTCGATTTTCGAGCTTGCGCGCATGGCGCGTCAGACGTTTGCGCAGACCGGCCGCCATGTCGGTCTTGCCAATATATACGAGACCCGGTTCCTCGGCGCCGGCGTGGAAAAGTTGGTAGACACCCTGAGCATCAGGGATACTGTTCAGCGCGTCCGCAGTCACCGGCGCGTAGTCGAGCCGTTCGAACACGTCGATCAATTTGGCCAGCAGCGCTCCGGGGAGGTCGAATTCAAACTCAATGTAGCCTGCGGTCATCCAAAGGACTCGTCGGTCGCGTGGCTCATGCCGCGAACTTCAGCTTCCTGGCGACGTCCCGGCCAATTGCCTCCGCCAGCCTCACCGGCACGGCGTTGCCGAGCTGACGCATCGTCTCCGTCCACGACCCATGGAAGATGAAATCGTCAGGAAACGTCTGCAGCCGCGCGCTCTCGCGGACGGTGAAATAGCGAACCGCACCGCCCGGCATGGCCAGCATATTCTCTCCGCCGGGAACGCCGTGTACGCCGGCCTTCAGCGTCTTGGCCGGTTCGTCATAGGGGCTGCCGGTATGGCCGGCATAGGAGCGTGCACCCGGTTGAAAGCGATGGTTGGCGATTTGGCGCGAGGCGTCTGGCTCCCATTGCGGGTCGGGCAGGTCGGCGATGGAATCTCGCACGGTTTTCCACGCCACGGTCGATGGCCGGCGATCCAGCTTCTCAGCCCGCGCTTGCGCATAAGGGTCGACCAGCCGTTCGGCCTTGGCCACCTTGTGCTTGTCCCAATAGCGCCCGTCGCGAAACTGATCCCAAAGCAGGGCGTCGGCCGAGTGGGTGGCCACCGGGAAGTTCCACTCCAGATCCAGGTCATCGCGGAAGCCGACGAACACCACCCGCTCGCGCTTCTGCGGCACGCCGAAATCGGCGGCGTTGAGCAGCTGGACGACTACCCTGTAGTTCAGCCCGTCGCGCACGCCGTGGATATGATGGCGCTCAAGTCGCGCCAAGTGCTCGTTCCAGTCCTCCTCCGGCCGCGCGATGACCTCCGGGTTCTCCAGTTGCAGCTTGATGTACTGGAAATAGTTGCGGAACGCCGTGCGCGTGAGGCCCTTCACGTTCTCGAATATAAAGGCTTTGGGCCGCGACTGGCGCACCGCACGGATCGCCTGGGGGAACATGTCCCGCGCATCGTCATAGGCCTTGTGCTTTCCGCCGAGGGAAAACGGCTGGCAGGGGGGCCCGCCGGAAACCAAGTCGAGCTTCCCCTCGAAGTCGCTGAAATCGATATGCCGCACGTCTCCTTCGACGAGCGGCCAGTCGCGCACCAGAGGATGTTCGAACGCCTGATTGTCGCGCAACGTCTCGCAACAGCCGCTGTCCCACTCCACCACCTTCTGGGCGCGGAAGCCGGCCTTGTGCAGGCCCATGCCCAGGCCACCGGCGCCGGCGAAGAGTTCGATCGAGTTCATGGCTGCAAGAATGTTCTGATTTCGTTCCGAACGAAAGTCTCGTCGCTAAGTTGGCATTCCCAGATCGTCAGCGCCCGCCAGCCCAGTTCGGCCAGCGCGGCCTCGTTCCTGATATCCCTGGCCCGATTCCCCTCGAGTTTCGGAACCCAGAAATCCTGCCGTGATTTGGGTAGCCGCGCCAAGCGGCAGTTCGGGTCCGGGTGGCGATGCCAGAAACAACCGTGCACGAAGATCACCTTGCGCCGCGAAGCGAATACGAGGTCCGGCTTGCCGGGGAGTTTCGCGCCGTGGAGCCGGAAGCGGAAGCCAATGGCGTGGACGAGCGAACGCACGCGCAATTCGGCGACGCTGCCCTTGCCCTTGACGCGGGACATTCGCTCGCTGCGTTGGGTGGCGGTAAGGGTGTCCATCGTCGTCAAGTCCATTATCTGTCATCGACGTGATCTTGGTCAATATGCGAGCAAAAAAACCAGCAATCTACGACAAAAATATTGACCATAACGCTACAATAATATATATTAAGAGTATAATATTGGGAATAGATATTAAAATGCTAATAAATATCAATAAAGTGAAATTAGTGATTAGAATTCGCTCCAACTTTGGAAATCAGTCAAGCACTAAGTGTCGCGCGATCATTTTTCGTGCAATAGTTAATTCACAAACCCCACAAGCGCGTGTGAGGGAGGGCGCAGGTAGTTCCGGAGAGATCGTATTTGTTATTATATGTACATTAACGGAAGGTGTGTATATTAAACTTTTTACAGACGAGATTGTTGTAAATAAATAATATAAATCTCTATTTTCAAAATCAAAAATAATATTGAACAAATATTAATAATAATAAAAATATAAATATTTTTTAATATTATATTCGGTTTGATGGAGGGGGTGACTCTATCGTTTAATCCGCGTCAATATTCAGAGCGGCGGTGAAAGCTTCCTGCGGGATCTAGACTTTGCCGAACTGGCCCATCTTCTTCTTGCCCTCCTTCTGCTTGTCCAGCAGCTTTCGCTTTCGGCTGGCGTCGCCGCCGTAGCATTATATGATGACATCCTTGCGCAGGGCGCGGACGGTCTCGCGGGCGATGATCCTGCCGCCGATCGCCGCCTGTATGGGGATCACGAACAGGCGCGGCGGGATCAGGTCCTTCATCTTCTCGGCTAGCTGAGACGATTTGAGCGCTCGCACCTTCATGCGAGCCGAAGCGGGCTCGGAAGTATTAACCCTAAGCTGAGTCTTAGTTTTGGCTAAACGGCATTGCCTGATAGGGTCCAGTTCGGCGTTTTAGGGGGCAGGTAATGCGGTTCCATGACGACAATCCAATTCGGCATGCATTGGGCCAAAATAGGCTGACGTGCGCGGTCAATGATTCCGATGCCGGATGACCACCCTTTCGCTCATTCAGGTCGGTGACATCCACTACCCGGATTGGGACGCAAACCCCACCGCAATCGACGATAAGGACCCGCGGCTCAGTCCTGTTATCAAGGCGGGCGTCACAACCGTCGCGATCCGGCGGGTGCTTGAGCGGCTTTCAAAAAAGGCGTCGGAGGTTGGCACCTCGTCCCTGATCTTCATGGGAGATTTCACAACACGGGGCGATGCAAAGGGGCTCCGGGCGGCGCTCCACCACTTCTCATGGCTCTGCAAACGCGAGCGCACAGTCATCGCTCGCCCGAAACTCCTCCTCGTTCCCGGCAACCACGACGTTTCGCGCGACGACGCCATGACCCTGGGTCAGTTCGGGAAGTTCGACCGGATGGCGGGGTGGGCGACGGAGGCGCTGTGGTACCCGATGCCGACAGAGGACGTGGTCACGGTCGAACTGGGGGAGCCAAGCTCGGGGCGCGTCCGCGTGTTCTTGCTCAACACCTCGCTCGGCTCGTGGGAGCGCTATCTCCTTCCCACCGCGCTCCAAGACATAGTCACCCGAGTGGGCGCCAAAGCCGAGCCGATTGATCCTGGCAAGCTTGCGATCGCGCTTGCGGGCGCTGCCCAGGCGTCTAAGACCAAGGGCTACTACGACCAGTTGGACACGCCCTACGTATCGGCAAAGGCGTTGGAGGACTTGCGCGAAGCGATCCAAGACGCGCCGCAGGGCGACGCCATCGTGGTGGTGGGCCACCACAATCTGTTGCCACAAGAGCAACCACGGCTGTCCAGCTACGCCGAAATGCTCAACGGCGGCTATCTGCGGCGTTTCTTGCTCTCGCTCGGCAGGCCAGTCGTATACCTTCACGGTCACACGCACGTGGAATTGATCGAAGAAGTCAGTGACCCTCGCAATCCGCGGGCGAAAATCCTCTCAATCTCCGCACCACGCCTGGAAGACGGCTTCAACGAGATTTCCTTCCACTTCGACGGTCGGCAGTCGGTCATCGGGACGCGGATCCTGCCGTGGAGGGTTTCAGCGAACCGCACGCAGTTCGCCGCCGCCGCCCTGGATCGAGCCGCGTGCACCCTGCAGAACGGCACGGCGCTCGAGCCTTCGCTTGAGGGGCGCACCCTCTTCGGAAAGCTCAAGCGCGAGTATCGCTATAATCTCCATGATATCGCGGAGGTGGCGGCGGCGGAGAAGGTCTTTCTCGGCAAGCGCAGCCTCGCGAACCTCCTCCTGGAACTCTATTTCTGGCGGTGGATCGACGTCGATCACATCGGCAAATCGTCAAACGACTGGGTTATTTTCGTGCCGAACCGAGGGCAGATGTGAACGTTCGAAACCCCTTCGAAGACACCAAGATTGAGTACGAGTCAGATCCGATCCTCTGGTTCTCGACGCGGTCGCGCCGCATAGCCCAGCGCGGAAAGTCTACCTTCGTCAACGGGACGCGCGGCAGCGGCAAGACCTCGATCCTGCGGTCGCTATCGACTTGGTACATTTCGCAGATCCCGTCGCTGCGTGATCAAATGGCCGAGCGCCGGCTCGACTGGTTCGGCGTCTACATCCGCCTACAGGATTCGTTCGCAGACGTGCTCAGCGCTAAGGCCGCCGACCGGGAGGACGTCAAGCCCAGAGCGAGCCGCGAGCAACTCAGCTTCAGCGTGTTTGCACAGTACGTCGAACTTCTGATGTTGTCGGCGCTGACGAAGGAGCTCAGCGACCTTCGTGAGGAGGGATTCCTCAAATTTTCCCTCGGCGCGGAATATGACGCGGCCAACCGGCTCCTGTCGGATGTGCGCGTCCTGAATTTCTACGCCAACGGCGAACTGATAGAGACGTTCGGCCAACTCTCGCGTCTCTGCAATCGTGTCCTCGCCGACCTGTTCGAGGCGGCCATTACTAATGAGTCACGTATTCCGCATGGCGTCTACCAGCCCAGCATGCCGGGCGAGATTATTGCGGCGGCCGCAAAATTCATCCTCCCGGTGATCCGAGGCGACCGTTTCGTCCAGGGCCAGAAGCTTCGCCTTAAGCTGATGATGGATGATTGCGAAATCCTCCCGCTTGAGCACCAGATCTATTTGAACACCCTGATCCGCAACACAACCGCCCCAATTTCCTGGGTGATCGCCCACATCGGCAACCTATATGACTCGCGCACCACACTTCGCAAGAATCAGATGCTCTCGGACGCTGATCGCGAGATCGAGGCCCTTGATGAGGTCCCTGAGGCTGAATTCAAGACCCTCTGCGGTCGCATCGCGTCACTGCGCCTCTATCAGGCGATGTCGCCCGCCGCCCGCAGGAAAGCCGACGTCGTCAATCCGAACGACTGCTTCAACCTCAGCCAGCGCCTGGGCCGCGTCACGCTCAACGAACTCGTCCGCACAAGTCTCGACCGGTCCATTTCTGCGGATCACGAGCGGCTGACGGCGAGCGCGACGGCGTGGAAGGAGCTGTTCGCGCGCGCGAACCTGTCGCCAATCGATCGCGCGAACCTCGAACTGACCGAAAGTGCGCCGCCCTACACGATCGCGGTGACGGCTGAGCACCTCGGTATTTCCCTCGAGGCCGCAGAGCGCGACCTTTACGATGAACGGGCCAGGCGCCGGCTGGGCCAGAAGCTCGCCCGCAAGCAGCGCGGGGCCTTCCTGCTTATTGGCAAGGAGTTGAAGCTGAAGATGAACCTCGCGGGCGAGGGCATCGTAATTGCGCTCAGCGACAGCTGTATCCGCGACTTCCTCGACATCATGCGCGAGATATTCAAGCGCGACGTCGGGGATGACTCAACGGAAAACCGACTTGTGCGTTTCGTGCGCAGCGACCGTCCGATCCCCATTGCGACCCAATCGGCGGCGATCTACGCCGCATCCGAAGCCAAGCTGAAGGGCGTCATGACCATCGCCGATCCTTACGGTGTGGGCGTAACCCGCCTGGTTGAGGCTCTTGGGCTGCTCACTACACAACTACAAACCGGGCCTCGGGCGATCCAAAACCCCGAGATCGGCAAGTTCAGGCTGCATTGGCCACGGCTCCGCGACCTCCTAGTGCAGCTCAACCACGACGGACACGAGTTGGACGAATTGTTTCGCAAGTCCGAGCTCGACGGCTTCGTGCGAGAGGTCGATCAACGCGACATGGTCATCATGCGCCCGGTGCCGCGCCTCGCCGAACATCGCATGTTCCGCCTGCACCGCCGGTTCGCGCCGCACTACGGCTTCTCCTTTCGCGGCCCATATGCTGAATTCCCGCTTCCGGAGAGCGCATTCTTGGAGCTGCTCGTCGCTGACAGTGGATTCGTTCTTTCCGACTGGGTCCGCCGAACGTTGCGTAGCAACGAGGCCCAGGTCACCAGCCCCGATCAACTAAGCCTGCCGGGAGTCGACGATGAGCTCGACGACTAGTGCGGGCCGCCCCGATTGGGAGCGGCTTGGGACGTTCATCTATAGGCAGTATGAGTCCTCGGCGGTCGCACCGGCGCAGCTCAATGTCGGCTTGGCGCTCTTTACAACCGGCTGGGAAGCCCGCAACCTCGCCGGGCTTGACGCCGTAACCGTCGCCGCGAAGGCGAACCACCTTCTCGACTTCAAGACTCCGCCGGAATTTGCGGCCCGGGTCAATGCCCAGAGGACCGCGCTCAGGGCGCACGTGAAGGGGGCGAAGACGCTGAAGCTCGGCCTGTCGTCTGCCACCGACCTCAATATGTTTCACATTCGGACGCTGCTCCGGGGCTATTTCGGCAATGGGCAGACTTCAATCTTCATTGATATCACGAGTATGCCGAAGGCCTATATCCAGTCTATCCTCGGCAGCATCTTCGTCGATGGCCTGTTTCCGCATGTCTTCATCGGCTACGCCGAGGGCGTGTACCAGCCTGTCACCGAAGATCGAAAGGCGGAGCTGCGCGCAGTTGACTTTGAGTCGGCCAAGCCGCTGCTGGGACGTGCGGGTCCCTGCCGCGAGAAGCGGCTCTTCGCCTTTCTCGGGGTCGAGCGGGCGAACTGCTACGCGCTGATCGAGAAGGTGGCTCCCGATTACATCCATGTCTTTGCAACCAGAAGCGATCGTCATCCCGAGTTGCATCCTGAAAACGATCTACAGGTCGAGAAGATCAGGGCCGAATACGCCGACAGAGTGGTCCAGATCGACAAAGTCGATGCCTTCTCGATGAAGTCGTTTTTCGATGTGATCGACATGGACCTACTCACGGGAGGGAAGGACACGGCCAACATGCTGTTCGCCGCCGGAACCAAGCCGCATGCGGTCGCTGCGGCGCTGCTGGCTGCGGCACACCGCGACACACTGGACCTTCGGTATCGGCGTCCGGCGTCTTACCCTGATCGCGAAGTGACGTTCGGCGGCAGGTATTTCCTGTTCGAGATGGTCGATCTCCGATCCGAGAGGCTGCCTGCCTGCGACATCTGGTGACGATTACTCGGCTTGGAGGCAGACCTGTTTCCGACCTCCGGTTTTCTACAGGTACCTCGGTTTACATTTTATCGAGAAGTGGGTCCTGCAACGATGCCGATCGTCAGCGTTGTTTCGCGCCTAAGGGGTCGTTCTCAGACACGCGTCCACCCATCACACCGCCCACTCGGCCCCCTAATCCGCGTCCATCTTCAGCGCCGCGATGAAGGCTTCCTGCGGGATGTCGACCTTGCCGAACTGGCGCATCTTCTTCTTGCCCTCTTTCTGCTTGTCCAACAGCTTGCGCTTCCGCGACGCGTCACCGCCGTAGCATTTGGCGGTGACGTCCTTGCGCAGGGCGCGGACGGTCTCGCGGGCGATGATCTTGCCGCCGATCGCCGCCTGGATCGGGATCACGAACAGGTGCGGCGGGATCAGCTCCTTCATCTTTTCCACCATGCCCCGGCCGCGCATCTCGGCGCGGTTGCGGTGCACCAGCATCGACAGGGCGTCGACTGGCTCGGCGTTGACCAGGATCGACATCTTCACCAGGTCGCCGGTGCGGTATTCCTGGATCTGGTAGTCGAAGCTGGCGTAGCCCTTGGAGATGCTTTTCAGCCGGTCGTAGAAGTCGAACACCACTTCGTTCAGCGGCAGGTCATAGACCACCATCGCGCGGCTGCCGACATAGCTGAGTTCCTTCTGTTCGCCGCGGCGGTCCTGGCAGAGCTTGATCACCGCGCCCAGGTATTCGTCCGGCGTGAAGATGGTGGCGCGGATCCAGGGCTCGGCGATCGAGGCGATGCGCACCACGTCGGGCAGGTCGGCGGGGTTATGAAGCTCGACCATCGAGCCGTCGGTCAGGGTGATCTTGTAGATCACGCTGGGCGCGGTCGCGATCAGGTCGAGGTTGAACTCGCGGGTCAGCCGCTCCTGGACGATTTCCAGGTGCAGCAGCCCCAGGAATCCGCAGCGGAAACCGAAGCCCAGCGCCGCGCTGGTCTCCATCTCATAGGTAAAGCTGGCGTCGTTGAGGCGCAGGCGGCCGACGGCGGCGCGCAGGTCCTCGAAATCGGCGGCGTCGACGGGAAACAGGCCACAGAACACCACCGGCTGCACCGGCTTGAACCCGGTCAGGGCCTTGGCCGTCTGGCGCTTTTCCTCGGTGATGGTTTCGCCCACGGCGGCGTCGGCCACCTCCTTGATCTGGGCGGTGATGAAGCCGATCTCGCCGGGGCCGAGCGAAGCCACGTCCACCGCCTTGGGCTGAAATACGCCGATCTTGTCGATCTTGTAGGTGGCGCCGGTCTGCATCATCCGCACCTGGGCGCCGGCTTTCAGCACCCCGTCGAACACCCGCACCAGCACCACCACGCCGAGGTAGGCGTCGTACCAGGCGTCGACCAGCAGCGCCTTCAGCGGCGCGGCGGCGTCGCCTTTGGGCGGCGGCAGGCGCTTGACGATGGCTTCGAGCACGTCATGGATACCCAGGCCGGTCTTGGCCGAGCATTCCACCGCGTCGCTGGCGTCGATGCCGATCACGTCCTCGATCTGCTGGCGGATGCGGTCGGGCTCGGCGGCCGGCAGATCGACCTTGTTCAGCACCGGCACGATCTCATGGTTGTTGTCCAGCGCTTGGTAGACGTTGGCCAGGGTCTGGGCCTCGACCCCCTGGCTGGCGTCGAC
>JBBRPO010000018.1:0-93940 GCA_038227865.1 Caulobacterales bacterium | reverse complement strand
ATCCGGTCGGTGATCTCCACAGCCCGAAAACACAGTCTCAATATCCTCGATACCCTGACCCAGCCCCCTGACGAAATCATCGCCCGACTCTAACGGCAGGCTACGCCGAACCCTCACCAGCGTGCGTGCTTGGGAGTTACTGTATATCAATATTTCGTCTCAAACCGGTTCTCATGCACGTCCAAATCTCAAAGTGGGGTAACTCCCTCGGGCTCCGCCTCCCCCGCGCCTTGGCAAACCAGATCGGTGTCGGCGAGGGCCAGAAGGTCAATGTGACCGCCGAGGGCGGCCGGCTGATCATTGAACCGATGGCGCCCAACTGGCGGCTGGAAGACCTGCTGGTCGGCATGACGCCGGAGGCCATGAGCGCCGCGTTCACCTGGGGCGAGGACGCGGGCCGCGAGGCCGTGGATGATTGAAGCCGCCTATCAGCCCGAGGCAGGCGATCTGATCTGGACGGATTTCGACCCGAGGGTCGGACGCGAGCAGAGCGGCAGGCGTCCGGCCTTCGTGATCTCGCCCACCGCCTTCTTCCGCGCCTCGGCCTTCGCCATCGTCTGCCCAGTCACCGGTACGATCCGAGGATTCGGCTCCAGCGTTCTCCTGCCGGCCGAACTGCCGGTAGGCGGCGAGATACTCACCAGCCATGTGCGAAGCATCGATACTCTGGCCCGACCGATCCGCTACGCGGGGGCCACCGTTTCGGCGGCAGTGCTAGCCGAGGTCAGAAGTAAGCTGGCCTTGCTTTGCGGCATGGCGGCTTGAGACGGAAGGCGTGATATGGTGCCTCAACCCATCGGGCGAGTTCAGGGAGACGCTTGAAACGGTGCTCTTCCTGGCGGCCAAATCCCGAGGCGGGTCGCAAGCCAGACCTTCACCAAACAGCGCTTTGGCGTAGACTGCGTGGCGGAAGGAAACCGGCATTGCCCCTCACCGCCGAGCAACAAGACCTCCTGGACGCCATCCACCGCGTCCTGGCCGGCGACGCCGAGATCGAGGCGGCGTGGCTTGGCGGCAGTCTCGGCCGGGGCGCCGGCGACGCCTTCAGCGACGTCGATGTCGTGGCGCTGGTGGGGCGAGGTCCGGCGGCCGAGGTCGGATTGCGCTATGTCCGCGACGCCGCCTCGATCGCGGAACCGGTGCTGGTGAACGCCCTGTTCGGCGGCCGCGTTCTGAATGTCGTCACGCGCGAGTGGCGGCGGTTCGATATCAGCTTTGTCGAACCGGGCGAGCTTGGCCGCTTCGACGCGACCCATCTGGTCCCCCTGTTCAACAAGGGCGGCCACTCGCCGCCGCGGAAAACCGTTAAGCCCTATGAGGCCAAGCCAGAAACCGTGCTCAATCTCGTCAATGAGTTTCTGCGGGTGCTGGGCCTGTCGGTCGTGGCCATGGGGCGGGAGGAGTATGTGCTGGGGCTCCGGGGTGTCGATATTCTGCGCCAGCTGACGGTCGATCTGATGCTTGAGGAAAATGGCGTGGGCCCGGTCGAGCGAGGCGGGGCGCTGCGCCGCAACCCGCTGCTCACTCCCGACCAACGCCACGAACTGGAGGCCCTAAGCGCCGTCGCAGCCAATCGCGAAAGCATACTCGCCATCAACACCGAGCTGGCGGCGATTTTCCTGCCTAGGTCTCGCCGGCTCGCCAAGCGGATCGGCATGGCTTGGCCATCAGAGTTCGAAGCGGCCACCCGGCGGCATCTGTGGGAGCGTCTGGGGTTGTCAATCGATCCGCCTCCCGGCGCTCGCTGAACGTCGCTCAGCCGTCGCGCACGCTGGTCTCGACCCGCCTGTCCGGGATCAACCACATCAGGGCCGCGCCCGCGTACAGCATATCCGAGGCGGCCGGGCTAACGAACGCCAGGACGACACCGGAGAGGTAGATGACCGGCGAAATCTTCCCCTTGAGGTCGCGGCCGATCGCGCGCCGCAGCGGCGAGTCGCTCCCCTGGTGGCGAACGATCACCATCTGCATCACGTACCAGGCGATCGCCGACATCAACAGTGAGCCACCATACAGCGCCGTGGGAACGGCGGCGAACTGGTTCTCTCCCATCCACGCGGTGGCGAACGGCACGGGGGAAAGCCAGAACAGCAAATGCATGTTCGCCCACAGGATCGTCCCGTCCACCGCCTTCACCAGTTGAAAAAAGTGGTGGTGGTTGTTCCAGTAGATGGCGATGTAGATGAAGCTCAGCACATAGCTAATAAACACTGGCCACAGCGCGGCCAAGTCCTTGAGGCTCGACCCATGCGGCGGCTTCATCTCCAGTACCATGATGGTGATGATCACGGCCAGCACGCCGTCGGTGAACGCAGTTATCCTGTCGCGGTCCATAAGGTTGCGGCGCCCTCGCGGTGGAGACGTCGAGGATGGCGGAAGACCGCCCGCTAGGCCAGTGTGATCGACGCCCGCCGAAAGCCCTCGGACCATTTGCAAAGGGCGTCTCGACGGCTATTTCAGCCTCAAGCCGCGCTGACAAGCGGACCGCTCCAGGGAAACCCGCATGACCCAGACCTTCGACCTTTCCGGCCGCGCGGCCCTGATCACCGGCGCCTCGTCGGGCCTGGGAGCCAGGATGGCCAGGGTGCTGGCCGCCAGCGGCGCCAAGGTCGCCCTGGCCGCCCGGCGGGTGGACCGGCTCTCAGCGCTCGCCGCGGAGATCGCGGCGGAGGGGGGCGAGGCCTTTCCCGTCGCCATGGATGTCACCGATGAAGCCTCGATCATCGCCGGCTTCGACGCGGCCGAGGCGGCGCTCGGCCTGATCGACTCCGTCTTCGCCAACGCCGGCATGAACAACCGCGCCCTGGCCGCCGAGATCACCACCGAAGCCTGGGACGGGGTGATGGCGATCAATGTCCGGGGCGTCTTTCTCACCGCCCGCGAAGGTGCGCGGCGGATGATGGCGGCGGGATCGAAGGAGAGCGGACGCGGCCGGATCATCCTGGTGTCTTCCATCGGGGCGCTGAAGGTGCTGCCCGGCCTGACCGCCTACTGTACCTCCAAGGCCGCCGTGCTGATGATGGGCAAGTCGATGGCCCGCGAATGGGCCAATCGCGGGATCAATGTGAATGTGATCTGCCCGGGCTATGTGGAGACCGAACTCAACACCGACTGGTTCCACGAAGACGGCGGCAAGAAACAGGTGGCCGGCTTCCCCCGCCGCCGCCTGATGGAAGAGAGCGACCTCGACGCCATGGCGCTTTACCTCGCCTCCGACGCCTCACGCGCCATCACCGGCTCGGTCTTCACCCTCGACGACGGCCAGACGCTTTAGGGACCGTCCTTCGCGATCATCCGCGCGGCTTTTTCCGCGATGACCATCGTGGGGGAATTGGTGTTGCCCGAGGTGATCCGGGGCATGACCGAGGCGTCGGCGACGCGCAGGCGATCGACGCCACGAACACGCAGCCGCTCGTCGGTCACCGCCATGGGGTCTGAGGCCAGGCCCATTTTCGCCGTGCCGACAGGGTGAAAGATCGTTGTGCCGAGAGCTCGGGCGGCGGCCACGAGGTCGTCGTCGGAGGTAGCGCCGGCGCCGGGCCTATGCTCCTGCGGCGAGAAGCGTTGCAGCGGCGGTTGGGCGACGATTCTTCTGACCAGGCGCAGAGACTCCACCGCCACGCGCTCGTCTTCCGGCGTCGAGAGATAATTCGGCTGGATAGTCGCCGTAGTACCAGGGTCCCTGCTCGCGATGTGGATCGAGCCCCGGCTGGTGGGGCGCAGGTTACAAACGCTTACGGTGATCGCGCCGAGGGTATGTAGCGGCTCACCGAACCGGTCCAGGGACAGCGGCTGAACGTGGAACTGGAGATTGGGCGTAACCTGGTCCGGCGATGACTTCGCAAAGGCCCCCATCTGTGAAGGCGCCATCGACATCGGCCCTTTCCGCAGCATCGCATATTCCAGCGCCATCAGCGGCCGGCGCCAAAGCGAGGCGTAGAGCGTGTTCATCGTAGGAACACCGGTCACCCGGTAATAGGGACGGATCTGCAGATGGTCCTGCAGGTTCTCCCCCACCCCCGGCGCGTGGCTGACGGTTTCGACACCGAGGGTGGAAAGCCGCGCGCCGTCGCCAACGCCCGACAGTTCCAGCAGCTTCGGCGTGTTGACCGCGCCCGCCGCCAGCACCACCTCTCCAGCCGCGCGCGCCTCGAACGTGCGGCCATCCCTGGTCCAGGTGACGCCGACCGCCTGGCCGTCCTCGATCAGCACCCGAGTGACATTGACGCCGGTCTCCAGCTTCAGATTTGGCCGCTTCAGCACCGGCTTCAGGAACCCCCGCGCCGCGCTCCAGCGCCGCCCGGCCTTCTGATTGACCTGGAAATAGCCGGACCCGGAATTGTCGCCGCCATTGAAATCGTCCACCCGGGGGATGCCCTCAAGGGCCGCCGCCTCGGCGAACGCATCCAGCACGGCCCAGCGCATGCGCGGATGCTCGACCCGCCACTCGCCGCCCGCGGCGTGCAACGGCCCCGCCGGAGCGATGTGGTCTTCCTGGGCCAGGAACAGCGGCAGAATATCGTCCCAGCCCCAGCCGCTCAGGCCCAGCTGTCGCCAGCCGTCGTAGTCGGCCGCCTGGCCGCGCATATAGATCATCGCGTTGATGGCCGAGCAGCCGCCGATCACCTTGCCGCGCGGATAGGCCAGTTTTCGCCCGTCCAGGCCGGGGATGGGCTGGGTCTCGAACATCCAGTCGGCCCTGGGGTTACCGATCGAGAACAGATAGCCGACCGGGATGTGGAACCAGATCCAGTTGTCGTCGCCCCCCGCCTCCAGCACCAGCACCCGCTTTCGCGGATCGGCCGACAGCCGGTTGGCCAGCACGCAGCCGGCCGAGCCCGCCCCGACGACGATATAGTCAAAGGTCGCGGCCACGGGCGCGGGGCTAGAGCCCGGCGATCAGGTCGGCGAAGGCCAGGGTGGTGCGGTCTTCGAGATAGGGGCCGATGATCTGGGCGCCGATCGGCAGCCCGGCCAACGTCTTGCCGATCGGGACGGCGGTGGCGGGCAGATTGGCCAGTGTCGCCATGCCCGGCCAGACCAGTTGATCGGCGAACGGGGTTTCCTTGCCGTTGATGGTCAGGGTGCGGCCGGCCCAGTCGCTGTCCTTGTGCTCGAACGCCACCACGCCCAGCGTAGGGGCGATCACCACGTCGAAGGCCTCGAACAGCGCCCCCCAGCGTCGGCGGATCGCCAGTTGGCCATCCAGGGCGGTCATATAGGCGTGGGCGTTCATCAGGTTGGGCGCCGGCGGTCCGCCGCGCGACATCGCGGTCATCAATATGCCTAGGTAGACGCCGTGGGCGGCAGTCAGATCGGGCAGCAGATCGCTCCGGCGCGCCACGGTCACCCCCGACGACTCCAGATTGGCGGCCAGCCGATCCAAAGCGGCCAGAATCTCGCTATCCACCGCCGCCAGCGGATGGCTCTCCAGCATCAGCACCCGATAGTCACGCAATCTGGCGTGGCGCGGCGGCGGCAGATCCATCCGGTAGCCGACCGCCTCCTCGTCAGCCGGTCCCGCGACCACATCGAGCGCCAGGACCAGGTCGGAAACGTTCCGAGCCATCGGTCCCACCACGTTCAGCGGCGGCCCTACGCCATCCAGGCCGGGCGGCGCGTGGCCGCGCTGGGGAACCAGACCGTAGCTAGGTTTATGGCCATAGACGCCACAGAAGCCCGACGGAATCCGGATCGAGCCGCCGATATCGGAGCCGAACTCCAGGGGCACCATGCCGCTGGCCAGGGCGGCCGCGCTGCCCCCGGATGAGCCGCCGGGAACACGGGTGGAATCCAGGGGGTGGTTGGTGCGGCCGTAGATCGGGTTGGCGCTCTGCCAGTCCGACAGGAACGGCGGCACATTGGTCTTACCCAGGATCACCGCCCCGGCCGCCTTCAGCCGCGCCACCACCGTGGCGTCGGTGGGCGCTATCCACTCGCCGAACACATCGCTGCCCCATGTGGTGCGAAGGCCGGCCACATTGAAGGCTTCCTTCACAGTCATCGGCACCCCAAGCAGCGGTCGCCGCTCTCCGCGGGCCAAGGCCGCGTCCGCAGCCTTGGCCACGTCACAGGCGCGGTCGAAATCTCGCACCACCACCGCGTTGATTGGGCCATCGAGCCGTTCGATCCGCCGGGCGGCGGCCTCGAACAGCTCCACCGCGCTGACCTTCCGATTGGCCAGGGCCGCCGCCAGTTCGCCCGCGCCGGCGGCGGCATAGTCGTGAAGGCTGGTCTGCGTCATGGCGTTCTCCCCATAAAACCAAATCATCCCACCCCAGTGTTGTCCAGGCGGCCGCGGCGCCCTTCCTAAACACCGGCGGAGGTCGCATATGGCGGTTATGGACTACGTCGCCGCCACACCCGTGCTTCCCTCCATGGCGAGAGGCCTGAAGGGTCAGTGCCCAAGCTGCGGCAAAGGGAAACTTTTCTATCGTTATCTGAAGGTCTCCGACCGCTGTCCTGTGTGTGGCCACGACCTGGACCAGTACCCGTCCGACGACGGCCCGGCCTACTTCACCATCCTGCTGGTCGGCCATGTGATCGTGGCGCCCCTGCTGCTGTTTCCGATCATCTGGAAGGCGCCGGCGGCGATGATCGTACCCGGGGTGCTGATCCCGCTCGCGCTGCTCACCATGGCGGTCCTGCCGCGCGTAAAAGGCGCGGTGATCGGCGCACTCTATGCCCTGAGGGTTCGGCGACAAGACGCGGCCTTGCACACCGCCGACCGCCTCGAATAACGCCGGTGGCCCGCTACGATTTCGCCTCCGACAATGTCGCGGGGGCCATGCCCGAGGTAATCGAGGCGCTTGGGCGCTTCAACACCGGTTTCGAGGCCAGCTACGGCGCCGATTCGGTCAGCGCCCGCGCCGGCGAACTGATCCGCCAGCTTCTGGACGTCGATGCCGAAATCTGGTTCGCGGCCAGCGGCACCGCCGCCAACGCCCTGACCCTGGCCGCGCTGGCTCAGCCCCATGAGGCGGTGGTCGGCCACCGGTACAGCCACATCGCCACCGACGAGACCGGCGCCCCCGGATTCTTCGGCGCCGGCGTGGGCGTCATCGGCCTTGGCGGCGCCTCCGGCAGGATCGATTCGATTGAACTGTCGACCGTGCTCGCCGGCGAGGACAGCCCGCACGCCCAATCCCCAGCCGCGCTCTCGGTGACTCAGGCGACGGAGTTCGGGGCGCTCTACACTGAGGAGGCCCTGGCAGGCCTGATCGGGCCGGCGAAAGCCAAGGGGCTGAAGATCCACCTGGACGGCGCGCGAATGGCCAACGCAGTCGCCGCCGGCTTCGATCCTCTGGCCATCAAAAGCCTGGGCGTGGACGTGGTGGTTCTCGGCGGAACCAAGGCCGGCGCCACGCCCACCGAAGCCATTGTCCTGATCGACAAGACCCTCGGTCGCCGCTTCGGCGCCCGCCTCAAACACGGCGGCCAGCTGACCTCCAAGTCCCGCTTCCTGGCCTCCCCCTGGATCGGCATGCTGGAAGCTGGCGCGTGGTCCCGCCGGGCCGCCCACGCCAACGCCATGGCCCGACGCCTGGCCGCCGCCATGGCTTTCCCGATCAACCACCCGGTGGAGGCCAATGGCGTCTTCGTCGAGATGGATGAGAGCGCTCTTGGACGGCTTCAGGCCGCCGGGTGGTTCGTCTATCGCTTCATCGACGGCTCGGTGCGGTTCATGTGTTCCTGGGCGACGACACCGGAAGCGGTAGACGATCTGGCGGAGACTCTTCGCCGTATAGCCTGACCTGTCCAGCCAGGGGCCTACGCTTGCCCAGAGGCCCGCGCTTGCCAAGTCTCGCGTCGCTCGTTAGCCAACTAATTCAGGTCGGAATGGCGATGGACCGGGGACCATTTTGATGGCGTCGGGCGAAGCTCCCGCGGGTATGGCTCAGGGCAAGCGCCTGAGGCTGGCTATGGATCTGGGCGAGCGCGCCTTCAGCCTCACGCTGTTCGCCAGTTTCGGCTTGCGGATGTCTCACGCCCTGGCCCTGCGACCCTGGGATGCCCTGATCATCGTCTCCGAGGCGCTGGTGGTGGTGTTCATGCTTACGCGGCGGCTGGCCAAGGACGTCTCGACCCGCGCTGTCGACTGGCTGATCGCCCTGCTTGGGACCGCGGCGCCCATGCTGGTCCGTCCGGGCGGCCATCCCCTGACGCCGCCCTTCGTGGGCATGGGCCTGATGCTGGTAGGGGTGCTCTTCAGTATCTGGGGGAAACTGATCCTGCGGCGCGGCTTCGGATTGGCCGCCGCCAATCGCGGCGTCGTGCGCACCGGCGCCTACGGCGTTGTCCGTCACCCGATCTACGCCGGCTATATCGTCATCTACATCGGGTTTTTCGTTCTGAACCCCACGCCCTGGAACGCGGCGGTCTATCTGTCGGTCGCCACCCTGCTGATCCTGCGGATCCTGGCCGAAGAACGGGTTCTGGCCAGGGATCCGGCTTACGCGGCCTTCATGACCAAGGTGCGCTATCGCGTGGCGCCAGGCCTGTTCTGAGTTTCAGTTCAAACTGCACGGCGGCCACGCAGGTCGATCTGAAACCACAACAGATGCTCCAGCGGCAGGCGGGAAATCAGTGGCCTCAGCGGGGAGCGCGATCCGATCGGCGCCACATGACCGACACTGACGCCGGCGCCCTCGAACAGCGCCCGGAACGAACGCGGCGTGAACCAGCGCAGGTGCGTCCGGTCCATGGCGCCCCGCTCCTGATAGTCGAAACGGCCTCGCAGCAGCCCCAGGACGATCTTCCAATGCGCCAGATTGGGTACGCTGGCGTAAACGCGCCCGCCGGGCTTCAGAAGCGGGATCAGCCTCGCCAGCGTGGCTTCCGGATTGGCCAGATGTTCGAGCACCTCGCTGCACACCAGGGCGTCAAAGGTTTCCGGCCCATAGGGCAGGTCCATGGTTTCGACATTGCCGATATGAACCGTGGTCAGCACCCGCCGGGCCTCCAGCGCCATCGGCTCGAACAGCTCAATGCCGACATAGGCGCCGGCCTTGCCTTCGCTCAGGGCCAGGGCGCCGGTTCCGCCGGCGCCGCAGCCCAGTTCCAGTATGGCGGCGCCGGGATCGGCCGGCATTTCCGCCACGTAGTCGCGGCGAGCCCCAGTGAAATAGCCGGCGCCCTTTTCCTGATACAGATCGCCCAGGCTCTGGTTCATGACGCTCGAGGTCCAAATCGGCGGCGCAGGAAGTCGAGCGCGCCCCACGCCATGGCGCTGGCCTTTGCCGCCGGATGGTCCTCGAAGATAAGGATCAAGACGTTCCCCGCCAGAAGATAATACAGCTGACAGAGGGTCCATCGCGGATCGACCATCAGATAGCGTCGTATGATCTCCAGGGTGTTCCGGGTGATATAATAGCGTCTGAGCGGCGAGTGGTTGGTGCAGGCCACCCGGGTCCAGAAAAAATCATGCTCGGTGACGGCGCCGATGGAATGCTCCATCAATTGCTTGCGACCCTCGATCACCAGCCAACCATGGCTTCGGCAACGCTGGCAGAAATCATGATCCACCGAATCGATGAACAGCGTGTCGTCGAAAACCCCGATCTGGGCGAACACTTCTGTTCGGATCAGGCTGCCGGAGGTGATGGTGGCCCGTAGAGACCGCCACAGGGGAGCGGTTTCGATGATGTCTTCGGGATGGTGATAGTCCCGGCCGGTGGCGCGATCCCGATGACTCATGGCGACGATGGCGACGCGGTCGAGCCTGGGATGACCGGCGTGGACCGACAGCAGGCCGGCGATGGCGCCAGGGCCGATCAGGCTGTCTTGATCGAAGGTGGCCAGCCATTCGAATCCCTCCGCCAGCGCCAGCCGCGCGCCTTGACTGAGCGCCGCCGCGACGCCGAGATTGGCGGAATTGCCGATATACCGGCACCCCGCCGTCTCGGCCTGGCGCTCGACTTCGGCGGCGTTCGCGGAGCCGTTGTCGATGACCACCATCGTAGGGATCTGCAACCTCATCGCCGCGAGATGCTCAACCAGGTCTGGATCGGGGTTGTAGGTCACGACGACCCCAAGCACGGTGGCGGTCAGCGACATGGCGCGGTCGTGGCGGAGAAGGGCATCGCCCTGTCTTAGCCTTAAGTGCGCGCCAAGACGCAACCGCGACGGCGCGAATTGCGCTAGACGTTGGCGGTGTGAGGCGCGAACCAGGCTTGCAAGCGGACCCGACAGACACAACCGAGGGCCCGGCGGCGGCGGGCGGCCCGAGTCTGGCGGCGACCCTGCTGTTCGGGTTCGGCGCCCACCTGATCATCGCGGCCATCGGCATACTCGTGGTGCCGATCTATCTCCACATGCTGGGCGCCGAGGGCTACGGGCTGTTCGGCTTCTATGTGGTGCTGCAGAGCTGGATGCTGCTGTTCGACATGGGGATTTCACCGGCGGTGGCGCGGCAGCTTTCGCGCCATCGCGCCGGCGCCCTTGAGGCCGGCGACGCGGTGGGTCTGCTGAAGGCGGCGGAGCTGATGTTCCTGGCGGGCGGCGTCGCGGCGGCGGCGATCTTCCTGGCGGCCAGCCCCTGGCTTGCCGGCCACTGGCTGGGGGCGTCGAAGCTGCCGCCGAGGGAAATTCACCGCGCCCTGCAACTGGTCGGCTGTCTGATGGCCGCGCGCTGGATGGCGGGCCTCTATCAGACCGCGCTGGTGGGGCTTGAGCACCAGACCACGGCCAACATCGTCTCGTTGATCGGCGCTCTGGCGCGCGCCTTCGGGGCGGTGGCCGCGTTGACCTACATTTCAGCGACGCCGGTGGCGTTCTTCGCCGTTCAGGCCGTCATCACCCTGGCGGAGGCTATCGTCTATCGCGTGATTCTGGCCCGGGCCATGCCCGGCGCGGCGGCCGGCCAGAAGGCGCGGTGGGGCCTGCTAGGCGCAGAATTCCGCTTCGCCGCCGCCCTCGCCGCCAGCGCCGCCATCGCCACTCTGATCAATCAGGCCGACAAGCTGGCCCTGTCTCATCTGCTGCCCCTGGCCGAATTCGGGCGTTTCAGCCTGGTGGTTTCGATCTGCTCGGGAATCGCCCTGGTGGTGCCGCCCTTCGCCCAGGCCTTCCAGCCCCGGCTGACTGCCTTGGCGGCTCAGGGTCGGCGAGGCGAATTCGCCGATCTCTATCGCCTCTCCATCGCCCTGATCATCGCCCTGATCGCCGGCCTGGCCGGGACCATCGCAGCCCAGCCGGAAATGGTCGTCTATGCCTGGACCGGCGATCGCGGCCTGGCGGAGCACCTGGCGCCGGTGCTTACAGCCTATGCGCTTGGGGCCGGCGTCAGTTCGTTCTTGTTCGCGCCCTATTTCCTTCAGTACGCCCTGGGCTCCGTGAGGCTGCACCTGATCGGCAATCTGATCTTCGGCGCCGCCTGGATTCCAGCCTTGTGGTGGGCGGCGACCACCCATGGCGCTTTGGGCGCCGGTCTGACCTGGCTGGGTGGCAATCTGCTGTTTCTGATCGTCTGGACGCCCATCGTTCACCGGCGGTGGCTATCGAAAACCGAACGCGCCGGTCTGGCCTGGAGCGGTTGGGGACGGGTGGTCTTGCTGGGAGGCGTGCTGGCCGCGACGCGATGGATTGACCCGCGAGCGCTCGATCGCCCGGCGGCGCTCTGCATCCTCGGCACGATCAGCCTTGCCGTGATGATGCTGGGGATGGTCAGTTCGAAGGCCTTGCGCGCCTACGCCGCCGACAGGCTTGGCCGATGGCGGGCGGCGTCCTAAGGGTCTCAATCCGACGCCCTGGCCCAACCTCATGATCAGAAAAGTCTATTCAGTGCTCCAGACCCGCGGCCCGGCCGGCTTGTGGCGCGCGGTGATGGACCAGCTTTTTCCGGCCGGGCGCCTGTCGTTCAAGGGCGGTCCGGCCCTGTTTCGGGGCAAGGCCGGCCTGGAAATCGGCGGTCCCAGTCCGATCTTCGGGCCTCGCGGCCTGTTGCCGGTCTATGGCGCGGCCGGCCGGATCGACAATTGCAACTTCGGAACGGTGACGACCTGGGAGGGCGTGATCCGGGAAGGCGACAGCTTCCGCTTTTCCCCGCGCAGGCCCCCTGGCCGGCAGTTCGTCGCCGAGGCCACCGATCTGAGCGCGATGACCTCGGGCGCCTACGACTTCCTGCTGTCGTCCCATATGATCGAGCACACCGCCAACCCCCTAAAGGCCCTGGCCGAATGGATCCGAGTGGTCAGACCCGGCGGTCTGTTCGCGATCATCGTCCCCCATCGGGAAGGAACCTTCGACCACCGCCGGCCGGTGACGCCTCTCAGCCATATGATCGACGATTTCGAAAACGATTTGACCGAGGCCGATCTGACCCATCTTGAGGAAATCCTCGCCCTCCACGACCTGTCGCGAGACCCGGGATCCGATCAGATCGAGGTGTTCGAGGCCCGGTCGCGCCGCAACGCCGAAAACCGCTGCCTTCACCAGCACGTATTCGACACCCGCTCCGCTGTGGAAATGATCGAATACGCCGGGCTGGAGGTCTTATTCGTCCAGGCGCTGGCGCCCCACGACATCGTTGTACTGGCTCGCAAACCATCGTCCGGCGATACCGAGCCGACGCCAGCGCTGCCCGGGCGACCTTGGAACAGCGTTTTCGCCTCGGACGGCGTCCTCTCGGCCCCATGAGCGCCAAGTCGACGACCCCGACCGTGGCGGTGCTGCTGTCGACCTACAACGGCGAGGCCTATCTCGAGGCGCAGCTCGACAGCCTTGCGGTTCAGGAAGGGGTTACCGTCGAGATCTTCGCGCGGGACGACGGCTCGTCGGACCGGACACGAGAGATTCTGACGCGCCATGCGCGGACGCCGCTTCGCCTGGCGGCGCCTGACGTTGGAACCAGTCTGGGACCGGCCGGCAGCTTCCTTCAACTGCTGGCGACGGCGCCGGAAAGCTTCGACTATTACGCTTTCTGCGATCAGGATGACGTATGGCTGCCCGACAAGCTGGCGCGCGCCACCGGGGTCCTGGCCGGCGCGACCGAGCCCAGCCTCTATTGCTCGCGCGTCCAGTGCGTCGATGAGACCCTCCGCCCCCTGGGTCCTTCCCCCGTCAACCGCGACAGCCGATTCGAACACCTGCTGTTCGAGAATATCGCCTATGGGAACACGGTGGTGATGAACGCGGTGGCGCGCAGCTTGGTCTGTTCGGCGTCGGCCGGGACGGGAGCGATCATGCACGACTGGTGGTGCGCCCTGGTGGTGTCGTCCCTGGGAACCGTGATCCACGACGACGAGGCGCGCATCCTCTATCGCCAGCATCGCGGCAACGTGATCGGTGCGTCGACCGGGCGTATCGACGAGGTCTCCCGTCACCTGCACAAGCTGATCCGCGATCCGCGTTCATTCTATCCGATCCACGATCAGGCCGAGGCGTTGCTGCGATCGTTCGGAGACCGACTGGTGCCCGACAGGAAAAGCTTGGTCCAGGCCCTGGTGTCGTCCCGGCGATCCCTGGCGGCGCGCCTGCGCTACGCAACCTCCGGCGTGGTGATCCGCAACCGCCCCATCGACGCCATCGCCGCGCGAGTGCTGGTGGCAGCGGGGTTCTACTGATCGTATGACAACCCAGGCCACCCAACGACACGCCTTTGTGGTCATGGCTCACGGCGATTCGCCTTTCCTGGACGGCTGCTTAGGGTCGCTGCGTGGTCAGACCGTGGCGTCGACCATCGTGGTGACCACCTCCACCCCATCGGCCCTCATCGAGGGCGCGGCGGCGGCCCACGACGCGCCGGTGCTGGTCAACCCGAGGTCGGAGGGTATCGCCGCCGACTGGAATTTCGCCATGTCGGCCACCGGCGCGCGCCGCGTCACCCTGGCCCACCAGGACGACGTCTATTTCCCAACCTTCGCGGCCCGGAGCCTTGGTCTGCTCGACGATCACCATGAGGCGGTCGCCTGTTTCACTGGCTATGAGGAGGTCGATGACGGCGGCCAGATCACGGGTTCCAAGCTGAGCTTCGTCAAGCACCTGCTGGAACGTGTGACCCTGGGCGGCCACACCGTCGCGCGCGGCGCGCGGCTGAGAGCCTATCTATCCCTCGGCAACCCCCTGCCCTGTTCGTCGGTCACTTTCGACCGCGACCGGATCGGCGACTTTCAGTTTGCCGACAACCTCAGCTCAAATCTCGATTGGGACGCGTGGTTGAGGATCGCCGAGCGGGGCCAGGCTCTGGCCCGGGCGCCCGAGCGGCTGGTGGGTCGGCGGCACAACGCCCTGACCGCCACCTCCCGATTGATCCGCGACGGCGTGCGTCAGCGGGAGGATCTGATGATGTTTCGCCGGCTGTGGCCGAGCCCGCTGGCCGAAGCCATCGCCTATGCCTATCGGGCCAGCTATTGACGCAGCCGAGGCTTTGTCAGAACTGATCAAACCTGCTTCGCACGCTATCTGGAGATAGGATTGGCCGACGGCAGTCCGTTGCGTCTGAAAAGCGAGAGCGAGACGGTGGATGTCTCGTTCGTGATGCCGTGCCTCAATGAGATTCTATGCCTTGAGCCCTGTATCGCCGCGATCAGGGACGCCTTGACGGACATCCAGGCCCGCTACGGGCTGACCGGCGAGATCGTCGTGGCGGACAACGGCAGCACCGATGGTAGCCAGGACCTGGCCGAGCGCCTGGGCGCGCGCGTGGTCGCCGTGACCGACAAGGGTTATGGCGCGGCGCTCCGGGGCGGTTTCACCGCGGCGCGCGGCCGGTTCCTGGTCATGGGCGACGCCGATGGCTCCTACGACTTTCGCGAGGCCGCGCCGATGGTCGGCGCGCTGATCGACGGCGCGGACCTGTGCATGGGCAATCGCTTCAAGGGTGGCATCAAGCCCGGCGCCATGCCTTGGAAAAATCGCTACATCGGCAATCCGGTCCTGACCGGCATCCTCAATCTGCTGTTCAACACCGGCGTCGGCGACGCCCACTGCGGACTGAGAGCTCTGACCCACGCCTGTTTCGACCGCCTGCGGCTGGCCGGCGACGGCATGGAATTCGCCAGCGAGATGGTCATCAAGGCTTCTCTGAGGGGCGAGACCGTCGTCGAACGGCCCGCGACCCTGTCGCCGGATCTGCGCAACCGTCCGCCCCACCTTCGCCCCTGGCGCGATGGCTGGCGTCACCTGCGCTACCTGTTCATGCTCAGTCCGGCCTGGCTGTTCGCGTTTCCAGCGGCGGTCAGCGCGCTGGTCGGCCTGGTGATTCTCACTATCGCGGCCACCAACGCCATGCTTCTACCCGGCCGCGAGGCGTTTTTCGGCAACTATTGGGTGGTTCTGGCGAGCGCCCTGGTGGGGCTTGGCCATATGTCGGGCATTCTGGCCATGGCCAGCCACCTGTACGGCCGCCGCGCCGGCTATCGCCGCCCCCAATCCTGGATCATGGGCCTGGGTCGCTGGGTCACGCTGGAAACCACCCTAGTCGTCGGCCTGATCCTGGGCGGGCTGGGCCTGGCCGATCTGTTGTGGGTCGTCGCCGACTGGTCGGCCAGGGAGTTCGCCCGGACGCCGTCGGTCTTGCCCGCCGTGGTCGGCACGCTGCTTATGACCCTGGGAGTTCAGACCATCCTCGGAGGATTCCTGCTGTCGATCATCAACGGCAACGACACCCATTTCCTCGAAGGGCCGGCTTAGAACAGCGTTATTCGATGGGGGCCGTTCACCGTAGATCACCGTTAAATACGGTGGAGTTTGGGCTTTTGTTCAGGAGCGCCGGGCGGGGGCAGATTGAGGAGGCGGGTTCCGACACGGTGGTGTTATTGCATATTGCGATCACAAAGTCAATTCCATGGAAAAATCACACCTCGTCATGTTGCGAACAAATCGCTTTTAAGGCCCTGCTGGCCAAGGGGTGCGCGGCGGCGGGCGTGGCGATCTGGGTCTATTGCCTGATGCCCAATGCCGCGCCCCCATCCGCTCGCGTCTATTCGGCGCCTGGCGCCAGCAGTGGAACGGTGCGGGTCTCCGACATCCCCGCCGCGAGCAGGGCGTCCCGCGCGTCAAGCTGACGGCGGATCTCGCCGTGACGTTCGGCGCTCAGGCGCCAGCCGATGAAGCAGAGGCCCCCCAGCGTCACGAACAGCGAGGGGCCGATGAAATAGGCCAACTGCAGGCCTAGCAGGGCGTGGTGCGTGTTCGCCGCCCCCTCGCCCGGCTTGAATCCCAGCCACTCCAGCAGGGGATAGGAGAGGCCGATCGCCAGGGCGCCGGCGATCTTGGTCGCCCCGGTGATCAGGGAATACAGCAGGCCCATCCGCTCCTGTCCCTGCTCCAGGCGCACCTCGTCGCCCACGTCGGCCATCATGGCGGCCATCATGATCAGCCAACCGGCCTGCGCGAAGCCAAGGAATCCCATGACCAGCGCGCCGATCAGGACGTTGCCGTTGTGCACGAGCAGGAAGCTGAACAGACCCACGGAATAGCAGGTGGTCCCCACCATCAGGGCCCGGTGCTTGCCGATCCGGCGCGACAGCCGGGCGTAGAACGGCGCGCCGATCGCACCGCCTATCAGCGAGGCCCCCACCAGCCCCGCCGCCGCCGGAATCGAGAAGCCGAGGATCTCATTGGCGAAGAACAGGTATAGCGCGCCCTGCCAGCCGGGTCCCAGGCTAAGGGCCATGGCGGCGAACACCAGCCGCAGCACGGCCGGCCTGGTGACCAGGGCCAGGTAGTCTCTGAGCGTGAAAGCGGCCGACCCGGCGACGTGCGGCGCGACCCGCTCGGGCGTGCGCCAAGCGGCGAAACCGATGGCGATGGGCGCGACCAGGATGATGAAGATCCCCATCGCCTGCACGCCCTGGGCGTCCGTCCCGCCCATCGCCTTGGATACCGTCGGCAGGAAGAGAATAATCATCCCCGCCACCACCCCAACCGGCTGAGCGATACCGCCGAGCCGCGTGCGCTCATGATAGCCAGTGGCGAGGTTGGCCCCCCATGCCGCGTAGGCAAGACCCAGGATGGAGGTCGCCAAGTATAGCACCAGCAGCCAGCCGATCAGGTAGGCCATCCCGACCCCGTCGGGTGCGAAATACAGCCGCCATACCGCCAGCATCAGGATGGGGACGCCGCTCAACAGCCACACCCGATAGCGCCCGAGCCGCGTGCGGGTGCGGTCCATCAGGACGCCGAGCAGCGGGTCGACGCCGATATCGATCAGCCGGACCACCGCGAAAGCCGTGCCGACGACGACCAGGCTGACGTGCAAATGGCCCGCGAAATAGCGCGGCAGGAAGATCAGCAGCGCGATCCCCTGCGCCACGATCGGCAGGTTCGCGACCGTGAACGCCAGCAGCGTCCAGAACGATAGCGGCCCGCGCACCGGTGGCGGGCTGGCGGGGGCAACCCCTCGGTCCATTGGTCGCACTCCCCCCAAACTCCATTGTTCGCCAGTTCACACTATCCACAGCGCGGTTCAAGCGCCGAACCAGGGACGCGTGGCTGGATAGATGGGGTGTTCCGCGCCCCGGCGAGGGGCCGGGAACGGGTGTCGTTTCGGAAACCCTCATATCCGCTAGGCGACGCTCGTTGCCGACATCAGCGACGGTCTCTCATTCACAAGAGGCGCGGACGCCAATCGGCGTCATGCGACCGGCACGGGGAGAGCGACGTGACCAACAACACCCGTGGTGGCAGCCTGCGTCAGTCTTTGGTGGCGAGTGTCGTGATTACGTGCATGACGACTGGCGTCCACGCGGCGACGGCCGCCGCCGCGACAGCGACCGATCAGGCCGTCGCGGGCGACGGCCTGCGGATCCAGGAAGTCATCGTCACCTCCCGGAAACGCGAAGAGTCGGTCCAGAAGGTGCCGATCGCGATTACGGCGATTACGGAACAGCTCAGGATCGCGGACGTCCGCAACTTGAGCGACATCGTCGCGTTCACGCCCAACGTGCGGATCGACCAATACGGGCAGCGCGCCAACGCGGCGAGCATCACCATTCGCGGGATCAGCCCCTCGCGCCTCGACGACAACTCGATCGATTCGCCGATCGGCGTGCTGATCGACGGCATCTATCTGGGAACCCTGACGGGTCAGTTGATCGACAACTTCGACCTGCAACGAATCGAAGTCCTGCGCGGGCCGCAGGGTACTCTGTTCGGCCGCAACACCATCGGCGGGGCCCTGAACGTGATCCGCACCGAACCGACCGGCGAGTGGGGCGCCAAGGTGCAATACACCACCGGCAGCTGGAACGATCAGGAGTTCCGCGGCGTCTTCAACGCCCCGATCATCAAGGATGTGCTGGCGCTCAAAGCCTTCATCATCTCAGCGAACCGCGACGGCTATCTGCACAACTCATTCCTCAACATCAACCAGCCACAGCGTGACTACAAGAACTTTGGGGCTGCGCTGAAATATACACCCAACGATAAGTTCAAGGCGGTCTTCACCTTCGACAAATACGAAGACCGCAGCCAGGGCGCGGCGTTCCTGACCAACTACAACACCACCTTCGGCGTACTGGGTTCGCCGCAGACACCCAGCGACATCAACGCACCTGGGTCGGCCTTGGCCGGAACCGGCGGGGCCGAGATCACCACCTTCCTGCCGGCCGCCTTCGGCCTGCCCAACGTACCCGCGCGCACCAGCCTGGCGACCCCAAGCACGATCACCGACAACTACCCGGCGCCGGGCAATGTGCAGACCTGGGCCTACACGCTCAATACGGGTTACAAGATCAACAGCAATATCAACCTCGTGTCGGTGACCGGCTATCGGAAACAGCACGAGCTGGCATCTGAAGACTTCGACGGCTCCAGCACGAATTTTATCAATATCAAGACAGACGCTCACTATCACCAGTTCAGTCAGGAATTGCGGTTTGAGGGAAACTGGGACAGCAAGCTTGGCAAGATCAATCTAATATTGGGCGGGTATTACTTCAACAGTTACTTCTCACGCCGGTGGATAACGGATGGCGATTTCGGCAACTTTATTGGCGACATCAGCGGCTATGACCTTGCCCACAACATCTGGATCAGTCCCACGTCCGCGGTTAGCACCGGTAACCCCGACCCGATCTCGGCCTGTTTGGCGCCGCGGTCCGCCGCGCTTACCGCAACGCCGCAGGAACAGGCGCGCGCCGGCATCTTCGGCCGCACGCGGTGCGATCCGGGCGGACCCCAGGGCGGGGCGGCCGGCGTCGGCGGATACGGGCCGGGCTTTGGCGGTCTCCTCTATGAAACACAGGGGACCGATTCGGTGGCGGGCTTCGCCCATGGTGACTGGGAGTTCTATCCCGGACTGACGCTGACGGCCGGCGTCCGCTATACCTATGAGCAGAAGCATTTCATCGGCTACCAGACCTATTACACCCCACTCTCCCGCATCAACGTCAACGACTTCCCCGGCAACGCGGACCTGACCAAAAGCTGGTCGCAGGTGACCCCGACGGCGGCTCTTGCCTGGCAGGCCACCCACGATGTCCTATTCTACGGCTCGTTCTCCGAGGGTTGGCATTCAGGCGGCTTCTTCGGCGTCAATCAAAATGTCCAAGATTTTCAAGCCAATCAATACGATCCGGAGACGACGCAATCCTATGAAGCCGGCATGAAATCTCAGTTCTTCGATCACCGAGTACAATTCAATCTGGCTGGGTTCATCAATGAATTTCAAAACAAGCAGGAATCGTCGATTCAATTCGATCCCAGCACCAAAACGGTGGTCACTTTGTTCACCAACGTCGGGGGTCTCGAATACAAGGGAGTCGAGGCTGAACTGAATTGGCTTATCACGCGACGCCTGAGTGTCAGCGGCTCATTCGGCTATCTCAACGCCCGCTATACACGGTTGAAGGTCGGCTACCCCAGCAACCAGACGAACCCCGTGCCCATCGTCCCCGCCACCTTCCTCGTTCCGCGCAACGCGCCGGACGTCACGGTCGGCGGTCAGGCGGTCTATACCATCCCGGTCGGTCCCGGCAATCTGGCGTTGAACGCCCGGGTGGATTGGGTCGATCAGATCCAGGCCGATTTCTACAACGAATCTCAGCTCATCATTCCAGCCCACGAGGACGTTGCCTTGTCGGCCAGCTACGGCTGGAAGGACTACAAGCTCACGGTTTTCGGCAAAAACGTCACCAACTGGCGCCATGAGGTCCCGACCTTCATCGCCCCGTTGTTCGCAGCCGGGTCGATTGGCCCCGGCGCCAGCTGGGGCGCCGAACTGCAGGCCAAGTTCTAGCGGCCGCGCCCGTGGTTCAGACGACCCGCTACATGGACGTCGCGCGGGCGCCGCCGGCCCGGGCGGCAGCGGCCCAACTCGACGCCAGCCGCTACACATCGGCGGCGTTCATGCGGCAGGAGTGGGCGGGCTTGTGGACCCGCACTTGGCTGCTGGCTGGCTTGGAACTGGATCTGCGTCGCCCGGGCGACTTCTTCGTCTTCAACATCGGCGTCGAATCTATTCTGGTCACGCGCAACGGGGATGGCGACGTGGCGGCCGTCTACAACGTCTGCCAGCACCGCGGGAATCGCCTCGTAGCCCACCACCTGGGCTGCGTGAAGGCCATTGTCTGTCCCTACCACGGCTGGTCCTACGACCTGAACGGCCGGCTGCGCGCCGTCCCCGACATCGACCGCTTCAGCCAGGGGATCGACCGCGATACCCTGTCGCTCAAGCCAGTCAAGGTGGAGGTGTGGGCGGGCCTCGTCTGGGTGAACATGGACCTCGCCGCCGCCCCCCTCGCCGAGTTCCTGGGGCCGATCCTGGGACTGCTGGCACCCTACCAATTCGAACAGATGACGCTCGTCGAGGATCAGACGGTCGGCCTGGACGCCAACTGGAAGACAGTGGTCGACAATTTCAACGAACAGTACCACGTCGACTTCATCCACCCGCAGCACGCCAGCTTCGTGGATTGCGCGAACGCCGCCAACTTCCTTTGGCCGCTCGGTCATCGCAGCGTCCAGGTGGAAGGTTTCGTGGTCAACCCGCGCTATCCGATCCCCGACGCACTCCCCGCCCTGCTCAGGGCCGCAATCGCCCCATGGGGTCTGGACCCTGCCGATTTCGATGGCAACGTCCGCGAACTGCGAAAGGCAGTCCAACGCCGCAAACGCGAGGTCGGCCATGAGCTCGGGCACGACTATTCGGCCTTCAGCGACGAACAATTGACCGACGTCTGGCAATACGACCTGTTCCCGAACGTGATCATGACCGTCCAGCCTGAAGAGCTGTGGATCATGCGGCCCCGTCCCCACCCCAGCGACCCCGACCGCTGCTTCTTCGACAAATGGACGCTGCGCACGCTCCGTGACGACGTCGTAGCCGAGGCTTCCCCGCGGCCGGATCGGCAACTGTTTACCCAGGACGACGTGATCGCCGGCCGGCACACCATGAACATCACTATCGACCAGGATATCCATCTCCTGCCCCAGATGCAGGCGGGAATGCACTCAAGAGGCTTCCAGCGGGCCTTCCTCAACGACGACGAATCGAGGGTCCAGCACTTCCACGACTGGCTGGACGCCTGGCTGGCGCTGGCGCCCGAAGGGAGCAAGGCAGAATGACCGGGGCGACGCCGATACCGTCGGACGCGGATTTGAGCAGCGCCAACGCAGTCAACCGGCGGATGAGCCTGCGGCGCTATCCCGCGACGGCCGTTTCAAGTCGAGGGAACAGGTCTTCGAGGGCGTCGAGAACGCCGGCTTGGCGATGATAGACATGCTGGCGGGCCGCAGCCTGGGCAAGACAGTCGTACGCGTCGCCGACGCTAAGCGTAACAGAGAGGGAAGCATTTGATGACGACCAATAAAGCGGACACCGGGGCCATCGGAGACGTTACTCCGCAAGCGGCTTTGGTAGCGGTGTTTGGCGCAAGTGGGCGGCAAGGTCTCGCGCAAGTGCGCCAATTGAAGAAAGCCGGGTATCGGGTGCGGGCGATTTCTCGCCGCGCCGACCCATTCTATGGCGAGGACTTCGGCGAGGTGGAAATCAGACCGGCCGACATCTACGATGAAGATTCGTGCTTTAAGGCCATGGAGGGGGCCGACGCCGCCTTCTACACCCATCCGCTTCGCGCGCGGGTCGACCGGGTCCAGGCGGTCTCGACGATCGGCAGGGCCGGAAAGCGCGCCAACCTGAAACGCGTCGTGTGGAACACGTCAGGCTGGATTCCGGATCGGCCTGGCGATCCTTTCACCTACGGCTCAAACACCGTGGCGATCAACGCCCTCTGGCGCACGGGTGTCCCCGCCACGGTCTTCGGCTCGGTCCTGTTCATGGACAATCTGCTGACGAACTGGGCTTTCCCGTTCATCGTCAATGAGGGCCGCTATGTCTATCCGCACAAACCCGATCTCGAGTGCAGCTGGATCAGCCTCGACGATGTGGCGAAGTTCATGATCGCCGCCATCGATCGGCCGGATCTTGAAGGCGCGTGGCTCAACATCGGCGGACCCGAGATCCTTATGCCGAGGACCGTCGCGGCCCATCTCAGCGAAGCTACCGGCCGCGAGATCCGGTACGATCCCAGCACGCCGGCACAGTTCGGCCGGCATCTGGCCGACGCGTTCGGCGACGAGCTCACCGAGGCGGAAAAGGTGGCCATCGCCAAGGGGATCGGCGATTTCTATGAGTATAACAACAGCACGCCGACGACTCCCTTCAGGGTCGATATGGGTCCCGTCCTGGAGCGCATTCCGATCGAAATGGAGACCTTCCACGACTGGGCGAAGCGGCAGGAGTGGCGTCTGACCAACAAGCCGCGGCCGCCGGCGGGCTAAAGCGCCACGTAGTCGCCCGGCGCGCCGGGCGACGGTTACTTATCTTGGCTTTTGATAAAAGCTTGGATGCAGGATCTGGCGTCCGCCGAGATCGTGAACAGGGTCTCGCCCCGCGCCGCAGGCCGCGCCACGCAAGAGGGACAGGCGCGCGGCGGTGGCGGGCGATGGCGCCGGTTCACGGAAGACATCGATCCCAAAACGCACGGCGTCGGCGCGATCGAAGACGGCGATCGTGTGGGCGGCGCACAGGGCGCGAATCTGGTCGGTATTCAAGGCGGCCAGCTGGAGCACCAGCGGGCGATTGCGCAGCAGGGGATCATTGCGCACCAGATCGACGGTGAACAGCGAGGCGCGGTCATCGACGAGCACCACGTCGCCGGCGGCATGCGCAATCGCAGCGTCGGCCAGGGCGTAGGGGTGAACGAAGGCGTGGGTCTGGATCGCCCGGACGGGCGCCAGAATGCCGGCTGACACCACGACAGCGGCCAGGAAAAGGTCGGCCATCGCCCGGCGCTGTCCGGCGACGATAGTTTCGGTCAGCTCCGCCCAGGTCCAGGCCGCCAGCAGGCACGTCGATCCCAGCAAACCGTGGAGGTAACGGTAGCCCCAGCCATGCCCTTGATAGGGCAGCACGACGAACATCGCGGCCGTGGTCAGCACCAGGCCAAGTATCAGGGATCGCAGGGCGCCTTTCGCCCGCCAAGCCGCCAACCCGCCAGCCAGCACCAGGGGTGCGGTCAGAAGATTTTGCCAGGTAGCGAAACGGACCAGGTTCTTGGCCATAAGGCCGATCTGAGCGGGGTCGAAGGCCTTCAGCAGGCCCGCCGCCTCGGCCACGAACCCGCTCGCTCCACCGCCAATCGCCGGGGCCGGTCCAGAGGCAGCGCTGACCGACGCGGCGTGCGTGGCGGCGGCGACCAGGCCGCGGGCCAGACCGTCATAGTTGATCCAGAACAGACAGATGCCGGCGTAGGCGACGGTGTAGAGCGTCGCCGCGCGCCATCGGCGTTCGAGACCCAGCAGAAGCACGAACGGGGCCACGAACAGCGGGTGAAATACAAGCTGGTGAATACCGCAGGCGAGGAAACCGACGACGAGGGCGCCGCCATGACCGAGACGTCCGCCCCGCAGGAACAGCCACAGCCAGACCAGATTGAACGCCAGATGCGCGGTCATCGCATAGGCGGTCATGGCCGTGATCAGGAACTGGCTGGACGTGGCGAGCAGCACCGCCGCGATCAGGGCTATCGAGGGCCGGTCAGGCCATAGGCGGCGGCCCACGGCGAACACCGCCAGGATCGACACCGCCGCAAGGGCGGGACTGACCAGCACCGCCAAGCCCGCCAAGCCCGCGACCGCGCGCAGGGCGGCGTTCACGGGCAGGTAGGTGGAAGACCAGAAAGCGCCGTCGGCGGTTGCGCGCACGAATTGGGGCTGGAGGGCCCCCAGAAACGGCCGCCACGCCGCCGGCGTCGGCGCCAGCGGCGCGCCGTGTCCCAGGATGACGCCATCGAACCTGGCCATGAATTCATCGAGCGACAGCGCATAGTCGTCATAGACCAGATGAGCGCCGGCCAGCGCGATGATGCCGCATAGGGCGGCCAGGGCGAATACCGGCAAGGCCGGTGGCGCAAACCTCGGAAACGGGCGGCGAGCGGGGCGGCCCAGCGCGGCGTTTTGAGCGGGCAAGACCCCGCCGGTCAGGCTTAGGCCAAGGCGCCCAAGGCCGGCCGCCAGCAGAATAGCGACCAGGACGGGCAGGTCCTGATCGAAGAAAAAGTGGTCGGTCAGCCACCGCGACGGCAGGGCGAGGATCGCCAGGGTCAACAGGATGGCCGCCAGGTCGAACCAGCCCCGGCAGATACGCTCAAGCATCGGTGGCCGAGAACAGCAGCGCCCTGCGGGTGACGAAGTTGAACAGGAAGCTCAGCCCAGCCGCGGCGATCTTGCCCGTCAGGGTCCCAAGGCCCACCGCGCCCACGAACAGGGCGATGAACGCTTCATTGACCCCCAGCCCGGCGACCCCGATCAGCACAAAGCCGATGAATTCGGCCCGCCGGCTCTTCAGCCGGCGCTCGGTGAAAACCAGGGAGATGCTAAGGCCGTAGTTGATGATCAGGCCCGCCGAGACGCTGAACACATTGGCCGTCAGATAGTGCAGCCCCACCTTGTTCACGAGCGTCCAATAGACGACCAGATCCAGGCCCAGACTGACCGCGCTGACCAGGAAGTATTTCCACGACTCGTGGAACAGCTTCCACAGCCGCTTGTATGGCGTAGAGGCCCCGGGCGGTTCGACGGTCATCGCGCGCCCGCCGGGAGTTTAGCCGACGCGCCGAGGAACAAGACGTTCACTGGCCAGCGCCGCCTTAGCTCCGGACACGCCGGCCTCGCCGTATTCGGCGTCCTCGTTGACATCCCAGACGTCATAGAGCGTCTCGCCGGCCAGGATGTTCAAGGCGGTGAGCAGGCCGGTCATCATGGCGTGATCCTGGTTGTTGTATTTGTGCATGCCGTTGCGGCCGACCAGATGCAGGGTGGGATAGAGTCTGGCCAATTCCTCGCGCACGGCCAGCACATTGTCCCGGTAGCGCTCGTCATAGACCGGATAGGCCTTGGCCTGCCGCACCACGCAGGCATCGGCCACGTCGGCGGGGTCCATCAGGCCGATCTTGCCGATCTCCCGACTAGCCAGGGCGATCAGGTCGGCGTCACTGGAGGTCCAAAGGCCGTCGCCCTCGAAACAGAAATATTCCAGACCCAGGCAGGTGGAGACGCCATCGGGGATCATTTCCGGCGACCAGGAGCGGAAATTCTGAACCCGGCCGACCGTGACGGTGGGATCGTGGATATAGACCCAGTTGTCGGGCATTTCGACCCGGGACTGGCCGATCAGCACGACGGTCAGAAAGTCGCGATAGTTCAGGGCTTTCGCCGCCGGCAGGGTGGCCGGGGTCGGGGTGATCGCCTGGACGAGCTCACGAATGGGCGCGGAGGAGATCACATTGCGCGCCGTATAGGTCTGGGTCTCGCCGTCGCCCCGCGCCACGCCCACGGTCCACAGCGCGGCGCCGGCGTTCCAGTTCAGGTCGGTCACGCGGGTGTCCATGATCACCCGGCCGCCGAAGTCCAGGATCTTGGCAGCGCAGGCCTCCCACATCATGCCGGGCCCCCGACGGGGATAGCGGAATGATTCGATCAGGGTCTTGGCCACCGCGCCGCCGGCTTGGCGCACCCCGAAAGATCGTTTCAGAGCGTCGATAATGGCGCTGAAAAGGTCGAGGCCCTTGATGCGCTGCGCCGCCCAGTCGGCGGAAATCTCGTCGCAGGACATGCCCCAGACCTTTTCGGTGTAGGTCTTGAAGAAGATGCTGAACAGGCGCTCGCCAAATTGGTTGCGCACCCACTGGTGAAACGTCTTTGGCGCGCGAATCGGAAACAGCGTCGCCCATCCGAACGAGGCCATACAGATCGCGCTTTCGATCAGGCCCAGGTTTCCCAGCGCCTCAAAGGCTCTCAGGGGATAGGCGTAGAACTTGCCGCCGTAGTAGATTCGCGACAGCCGCGGCCGATCGATGAAATCGTCGGGAAGAATCTCGTCCCAGAGATCGACCACTTCCTTGGATTTGGAAAAAAACCGGTGGCCGCCGATGTCGAACAGGAACCCCTTGTAATCCACGGTGCGGCTGATGCCGCCGACATAGCGGGGATCCTGCTCAAGCACGACCACGTCCGCCCCGGCCTTGGCCAGCGTGTAGGCGGTGGTAAGGCCGGCTGGTCCGGCGCCGATGATCAGATTGTCGACCGGTATGCTCTCGGCCATGCTTGACGTCACCTTCAATCCCACCGCAAACCCGCCGATGGCAGATTCCGCACCCGAGTTGCTTATGAGGACCTCGGCGCCCGTTGCAACCGGCGGCGCTCCAGCCCTTTGGGGGTTCGCCACCTGGCGGACGCCGAACCGGTGGCCGTCCCCCGACCTGAGCGGAACCAGGTGGCTGATCGCCGCCGCCCTGGTCGCCTGGATCACCGTGTGCGTCATCCTGGTCCAGATGTATAGTCTCCAGCGGCCGCTGGGCGATACCGACGACGCCATGCGCCTGGTGATCGTCCGCGATCTGGTCGCGGGTCGTGGCTGGTATGACCAGCTGATCCCGCGCATCCAGCCGCCCCAAGGCGCTTGGCTGCACTGGTCGAGGTTGCTCGACGGCGGGCTCGCCGGGGTCATGGTGCTGCTCCGCCCGTTCGTGGGGCCGTCGACCGCCGAGTGGGCGATGCGCGACTTCTGGCCACTGGCCTGGATATTGCCGGCGGTAGCGTCGGCCCTGCTGGTGGCGCGAAGCCTCGGGTCACGCTCGGCGGTTTTTCTGACCGCGCTGCTGCTGGTGTTCAATACTCAGCTCTATCGCCAGTTCACACCGGGTCGGATCGACCACCACAACATCCAGATCACCATGACCGTGACGGCCCTGGCCTGCGTTCTGGCGACCCGGAACCGGGCGCGCTGGGCCGCGCTCGGGGGTATCGCCACCGGCCTTGGCCTGGCCGTGGGGCTCGAGGCCCTCGCCTTCCAGGCTCTGATCGGCGCGGCCTACGCGCTTGAACTGGCGCGGGACCGAACCGCGGCGCGCCCGGCGGCGGCCTACGTCCTGGCCCTGGCTCTGAGCGCGGCGGTGTTCATGGCCGTCCAGACGCCGCCCTGGCGCTGGTCGATGTCCTTCTGCGACGCCCTCTCCCTGAACCTTGTGGCGGGTCTGGCGGCGGCCGGCCTTGGCCTGGCCCTGACCGGCATGGTGGCCGGACGGGCGCCGGCCTGGGTCCGGTTCGCGCTGCTGGCCGCGACGGCCGCAGCGGCGGGAGCGGCCTATCTCGGCCTCGACCCGAGATGCCTCCAGGGTCCTTTCGCCGAGATGGATCCCAGGGTGAGACCGTTCTGGTTCGACCATATCCAGGAGATTCAGGCCCTGCCACGAATGCTGTCCCTGGCGCATCTGGCGGCGATCATCGCCATCGTGATGACCGTTCTGGGGCTGGGCGCGGCGGTGTTTCTACTGGCTCGCGATCGTCCCAGGCCCAGGACGGGCACGCTGCTGGTCGGCGCCTGTCTGGTGGTGGCGGCGATCACCGCTTACCTGACCTGGCGCATGCAGGACTATGTGTTCTGGATCGGAATACCGGTCCTGGGGGCCGCGGGCGGCATCCTGGCGGACGGTTGGCTGAACAGCCGGATCATCCCCGGCGTCGCCCTGGCGGCGGTGCTGTCGCCGGCGCTGCTCGGGTCGGCCTACGGCTCGATGGCGGACACGATGAGCAAGCCGGTCAAGGCGCCGCCCGCCCCTGGGCCGAGATGCTTTAGCCCAAGCGCCTATTCAACGCTCGCCAGAATGCCCCAGGGCGTCGTGCTCTCGGCCCCGGACACGGGGCCCTATGTGCTGGCCTTCACTCATCACTCCGTGGTGGTCGCGCCCTATCATCGCCTGTCCCTGAAAATCCTGGCCGCGCATCAAGCCTTCAACGCGCCGCCGTCCCTGGCGGAGCCCCGCGTGCGGGCCCTGGGCTCGGACTATGTGGTCGATTGCGCGACCTATCCGATGTTCCTGGACCCGGGCAGCTTCGGCCAGCGCCTGCGCAAGGCTCCCGCCCCGGCCTGGCTCCAGACGCTGTCGAAGCCTGGCGAAGTCCTGATGATCTACAGGGTGCGCCGCCCGGCTGAAATCACCGGCCGCTGAACACCGGCTTGCGCTTTTCAAAGAAAGCCTTGCGGGCCTCCTTGGCGTCCTGGCTGGAGAAGGCGATGCGGATATTGGCCACTTCGTAGCGCAGCTGGGTTTCCAGGTCGGTAGTCTCCATAGATTTGACCATACCGCGCTTGAGCAGCCGCAGGGTGATCGGCGACCACTCGCACAGCTGCTGGCAGTAGGCGGCGAGCCGCGCGGTGAAGTCCACGTCGGCCACGACCTCCCCGGCCATGCCCAGGGCCACGGCCTCGTCGCCCATGACGGTGCGATTTTCCATCATGAACCGCATGGCGGGTTCATAGCCCATGGCCTGGGGCAGGGTGATAGTCAGGCCGGCGTCGGGGGAGCCGCCGATGCGGGTGTAGCCTGCCATCAAGCGAGCATTTCGTGACACCAGACGCACATCGGTGGCCATAGCCAGGCCAAGACCGGCTCCGACCGCGACGCCGTTGACGCCGCCGACGACAGGTTTGTCGCAGCGCTTGCGGATCGCCAGCAGAAACTGGCCGACCCAGTGGATATCGTCGAGCTGGGCCGACTGTGGCGACAGGGGCGAGGACCGTTCGGCCCCCGAAAGGTCCAGGCCGGCGCAAAACGAGTCGCCCGACCCGGTGATCGCGATCACCCAGACGTCGTCGACCTGAGCGGCCGCCTCGACCGCGGCGACCACGCCCCAGGCCAGTTCGTCGCTGAGCGCGTTCTTTTTGTCCGGGCGATTGAGGGTGATGGTCCTGACGTGACCCACGTCCTCGATCTTCACGATATCGGTCATTTCCGCCGTCCTTCGGTTGCGTTCGATGGTATTGTTTTGCGACCTATTAGGAACGGCTTTCGCTTCGTCAGGCAAGGCTTGGCTCAGGCAAGGGTTGGGGCGCCTTCCACCGGGCCTTGGCCGCCCTCGGGCAGGTGGCAGGTGAAGGTGGCGCCGGACCCGGGGGCGCTTTCAACCGCGACCCAGCCGCCGTGCAGTTCGACCAGGGCCTTGACCAGCGCCGGACCCAGGCCGGCCCCAGCCCCTTCCTCGCCGCTGAAGCGGTCGAAGATGCGGGCCTGGATGTGGAACGGGATACCCCGTCCGGTGTCGGTGACTTCCAGGCAGACTTCGCCGAACGCGCGCCGCGCCGCCAGGGTCACGCGGCCACCCGGCGGGGTCTGGCGCAGCGCGTGATCGATCAGATGATCGATCACGCGGGCGAGGTTGCGCCCATCGGCCAGGATGACGCCAGGATCATCACCGACGATCAAATCCAGGGCGACGCCACCCTCGGCCGCGCGCGCCACCCAGCGCGACGCCGCCAGGGACAGCAGGGCGGCGATGTCGGTATCGGCCAGCTTGAGGGTCATCTCCCCGGCGTCGATCTCGGCCAAGGCCAGAATGTCCTCCACCGACCGGGCGAGATCGGCGGCCGCCGACCGCACCGCCGCCACCCAGGCGCGCGCCCGTTTCGACAGGGCCTGGTCGGCGCCTTCCAGCAGCTCCGCATAGCCGAGGATCGTCGTCAGCGGGGTGCGCAGCTCGTAGGACACGCCGCCGACGAAGTCCCGCTTCAGCCGCTCGGCGGCGTCCAGCGCCGCCTCGCGATCGGCCAGCGCGCGCTCCAGGCGACGGGTGTCGGTGACGTCGACGAAACTCACCAGGGTCGCCCCATCCGGCAGGGGCCGCGACTGCCAGGCCATGCGCCGCCCGTCGGAGATCAGGACCTCGCCCAGGGCCACGCCCCGGACTCCGGGGTCCAGATCGGTGATCCGGCCCTTCAGCGCGCGCCAGAAAGCCAGATCGTGCAGTCGCGGCACACAGCGCTCGACGATGTCGTCGAAGGCCGGCGTCGCCGCCAATTCGGACGCCGGGATCGCCCAGAGCGTCTGGAACGCCTCATTGTGCAGCTTCAGCCGCCCGTCGGCGCCGAACACCGCCACCGCGTCGGTAAGCTTGTCCAGCGTGGCCTTCTGGACTTGGATCAGCTGGTTGAACTGGCTCCGCAACCGCAGCTCCGGGGTGACATCAGAGAACATCAGGATCAAGCCCCCGGCGGGATGGGGCAGGCTGAGGACGCGCAGGGTGCGGTCTCCGGCCACACGCCAGATCGCCTCCGGGGCCGGGGCCAGACGTTCGTGGCGCATCAGTTCCGCCGCCTTGAACCGCCCATAGTCGGCCGCTTCCGGCAGCCGCCGGTCTTGGCGCAGGCGGTCGAGCAGGGCGCCGTGACTGGGCCCTTCGGCCAGCCAAGCGGGCTCCAGCCCCCAGAGCTCGGCGAAGGCTCCGTTGTGATAGGTCAGGCGTCGGTCGGATCCGAACAGCGCCACGGCGTCGGCCGCGGCGTTGAGGATCAGGGCCTGGGCCTCGGTCTGCCTGACCAGCGCCGCCTTGGCCGTCGAAGCCACCGAAGCGGCTGGGGGGGCGGCGTGCGCCTCGACCGACAGGGCGACCATGGCCAGGGCTCCGGCCGTCCGGCCGCTGAGGTGGATAACGCCTCCGGGACACGCCACGGTGAGATCGCAGGGCGCGCCGGTTTCACGCAGCGACCGCAGGGCGCCGCCGGCGGCCGTGTCGAGCCTGGGAAAGGCAGCCAGGACCGCGTCCGGGTCGCCGGAGGCGAGGCCCAGAATCCGCGCGCAATCGTCAAGCGTGGCCTGGCCATCCACCAGGATCGCGGCCTGGTCCTCCAGCAGGATCACGGCGCGCTCGAAGACCGCCTCCGAGGCCCGCCGAATCACGGAAAGCCGAGCGTCGCCTTCCCTAAGGCGCTGCGCCATGCCAAACCGTCACTGGCCAAACCATCACCGGATGGATCCTGGGAGGGAAATCATAATGCAGACTCACACTCTGGTGGCTATTGTCACGATTCTGGCCTTGCTGCTCTATTTCGTCATGGGTCTGCGGGTAGGTCAGGCGCGCTCGAAATACAATGTTCCGGCGCCCGCCATAAGTGGCAATCCTGATTTCGAGCGTCTGTTCCGGGTTCAGGCCAATACGCTGGAATGGCTGCCGATCTTCCTGCCGTCACTTTGGCTGTTCGCGCTGTATTGGAATGACGCCGTCGCCGCCGGCGTGGGCATCGTCTGGATTGTCGGCCGTTATCTCTACATGACCGGCTATGCCAAGGAGGCCGGCGCCCGCAGCGCGGGGTTCGGCATTCAAGCCCTGGCCACCGGGGTGCTGATGTTTGGCGCGCTGGGAAAAATGATCTGGGTGTTGATTCAGGGTGGGGTCTGATCGCGCTTTACCTGACCGGCCCGACCATGGGAGATTGAGGTTGCGAGGAACGCTGCTCGCGCCGCCGGCATTGGGTGTTTGGGGCGCAAGGATTCGAAAATACCATGAACACCAAGACGTTGGCTCTCATCGCGGCGGTCGGGCTGACGCTCGGCCTAACGGCCTGCGAGACGGCGACCCCCTATCAGCCCCTGGAGCGCGGGTCCCAGGTATCGGGAGGGTTCACCGACCAGAAACTCGACACCGATCATTTCAAGGTCACCTTCAAGGGCAACACCCTGACGTCCCGCGGAACGGTGGAGTCCTATCTTCTCTACCGCGCCGCGGAGCTGACCGTCGCCCAGGGCTACGACTGGTTTGAGACGGTCGACCGCCACACCGAGCGCGACAAGCGCACCTATATCGACAGCGACCCGTTCTATGGTCCGGGCTACGCCTACGGCTATTTCCGGCCCTATTGGAACTTCTATGGCAGCGGCTACGGCTGGCGGGCCTGGGGTCCGTTCTGGGGCACCCCCTTCTGGGGCGACACCGCCACGGTCTCGACCGTGGAGAAGTTCGAGGCCAGCGCCGAAATCGCCATGCGCCACGGACCCAAGCCCGCAGGAGACGCCAAGGCCCTGGACGCCCGGGAAGTATTGGCCAACCTGGGTCCGAAAATCACGCGGCCCAAGGCTTAGGAACCCAAGTCTTGGGAACCAAGCCGCCGTTCCTCCTGAAAAGGAACGGCGGTCTTTGGCCTAGCGCGGCGCCATGCGGATGGCACCGTCCAGGCGCACGTCCTCGCCGTTGAAATAGCCGTTGGTGACCATGGTCAGGGCCAGCTGGGCGTATTCATCGGCATGGCCCAGGCGCTTGGGGAAGGGCACGGAAGCCGACAGAGCTTCCTTCACCTGCGGCGGGGCGCCGTTCATCAGCGGGGTTTCGAAGATGCCCGGCAGGATGGTGTTGACCCGGATGCCTTCGCTGGCGAGGTCGCGGGCGATCGGCAGGGTCATGCCCACGACGCCGCCCTTGGAGGCCGAATAGGCCGCCTGGCCCATCTGGCCGTCTTCCGCCGCCACCGAGGCGGTGTTGACGATGGCGCCGCGTTCGCCGTCCTCATCCGGGTCCAGGGTCAGCATGCCGGCCGCGCTCTTGGCGATGCAACGGAAGGTGCCGACCAGATTGATCTGGATGATCCAGTTGAAGGCGTCGAGCGGGAAGTGCTTGATCTCGCCGGTCTTGCGGTCGCGGCCGGCGGTCTTGGCGGCGTTGCCGGTGCCGGCGCAATTGATCAGGATCCGCTCCTGGCCGTGGGCGGCCCGGGCCTTGGCGAAGGCCGCGTCGACCTCTTCGTCGGAGGTGACATTGCACTGGCAGAACACCCCGCCGACGTCGGCCGCGACGGCCTCGCCCTTGGCGTCGTTCATATCGAAGATGGCGACCTTGACGCCCTGGGCGGCCAGGGCGCGGACCGTGGCTTCGCCGAGGCCGGAAGCGCCGCCGGTGACCACCGCGGCGACCGAAGAGTTGAGCTTCATCGAACTTGTTCCTGTTTTTCCGCGACCGACGCGCGTTCGGGCGCGGTTTAGCGCCTGGATGCGCAACTCAAAAGCGTCACCCAACGTCAACGCGGCTGAAGCGCTCGCTTAGGGAACAGTCCGTTTAAAAAATGGGCCAATGAAACCCATCGGTCATTGTCCAAGATCACCCCTTCGTGCGGGAAGCCACGATCCACGCGGTGTTCACCACCCGCCACGGCCTGCCCCCCGCCGTACGCGCCCTGATCGACCGCCTAGCCCGGGATTTCCCCAAGACCCTGGAGTGATCACCGCGACCATGGTCGATTCATGGGTGTTCAACAGGCGTATAGCCAAATCGATTGGACGAGGGGCGACGTTCGCCGTCCTGAACCCTGGAGTCCAACCTCCATCTGGCCCACACCTTAATCTAAGGCAGTCTTGCGGGTGGACAGGTCAGTGCTGGCACATGGGTGAAGTATCGCGAGGGTGTCTGACCGAAAGCGGCGCGAAAGGCGGCGACGAATGCGCTGGCTGAACTATAACCGCCCACTTCCGCCGCGGATTTCACCGAATTTCCCCCCGCGAGGAGCCGCAGGCTGTTGAGCAGGCGCGCCTGCCGTCCCCAAGCCGCAACGGTCATCCCGGTCTCCTTGATGAAGCGGCGCTCAAGTGTCCTGGTGCTGAGTCCCACCCGCAACGCCAGATTTGCCGTGCGTACGGTTCCGCCCGCCGAGAGGAGATCGGCCGCGCGTTTCGCCGCCGGGCTGATAGGGGCGGGAAGCTGAAGCGGCGGACGATCCCCCGCCGTCGCTTCATCGACGATCAAGTTTGCCATCGCGATGTGCGACCGGCTCCGCTCATCCAGCATCCCCAGGTCGACCGCACGAAGAACGAGTTCTCGTAACAGCGGAGAAACCGTGACAACCGCGCAGTGGGGCGGAAGGGTCGCCGCCAGATCATCCCGCAGATAGAGAGTCCGTAGGGCGGCGGCGCCCGCGAAGCGGATCTCGTGGCTCACGCCCGCGGGGACCCAGATCGCCCAATGTGGTGGAGCAACCCAGGAGCCCTGTTCCGTCCAAACGGTCATCACGCCGGCCGAGCAGTAGATGAACTGCCCCCAGTCGTGGGTATGGCGCGATGTTGCGGCGGCAGTCCTGATCCATACCCCGAGGGTGCGGATCAGGAAGTGAGGTTCATCGCGAGACGTATGCCGCGTTTTCGACATTGAATGTCAGTCTATCGGGATTGCGTCATCACGGTAAGGGCGGCAGGTTCTCCACATGACCGCCAACCTTTCCAGCTTCGCCATCCACGTCGACGATGTCGACCGCGCCCGCCGCTTCTACGAAGCGGTGTTCGGCTGGAGTTTCGAGCCCTGGGGCCCTCCCGGTTTCTATCTGATCCACACCGGCGACGAAGCATCGCCGGGCGTTCAGGGACTGATGCACAAACGGCAGGAACCGCGCACTGGAACCGGCCTCAACGGGCTTGAGTCTACGTTCGCGGTATCAGACCTCGACGCGGTTCTGGCGGCGGTGGAGGCCAACGGCGGACGTGTCACGATGCGGAAGGCGACGATTCCCACGGTGGGCGTTCTTGTCAGGTTCGACGATCCCGAAGGGAACAACATCGGAGCGATGGTCTACGAGACGCCCCCGACCGGGGGAAGTTGAGATGACCTCGCTGGTCGCCAGCCTTCTTCTACTTGTCTAACCTACCGCTCTGCCGGTTGAGAAACTTCCGCTGGACGACGTTGACAGCGTAGACATGACCAACGAGGCGATCTTACTCAAAGATCTCCTATCCACCCGCGAAGAAATGATCGCGAAGATAGCCGGCGAAATGCCCGACGAGCACCGCCGCTTTCTCATCTCGTTCAAACGCGCAGATCGACGCCCAGCGCGCGGCGATGGAGGCGCTCGCCGACGATGCCGAGAACCTCAAACAGCGCTATGGCGTTTGAGCCCTCGGGCGCCGTCTTCGATGCCTGCATCCTTTACCTATGTAGTCTAGTCTGGTTCGGCGGCCAGTCGCGCGAATACCGCCAGGAGATCCTCCCGCGTCGCCCGCGCGATCACACCGTCATCGACCTCGGACATGCTCCACATCCACGATCGCGCCGGATCATCGCGCATCGCCCAGGCGGGAAACAGTCGTTGCGTGATCGGGGCCTTCACGCACCGCCGCACCTCGTCATGGCGGTTGTCGCGGGCAATCCGAGAGAACGCCGCCTCTATGGCCGCCTCCGGCCCCTCGATAAGTTGCAGATAGATATCGGACCGGCATATCAGCGCCCCGGTGATGTCATCCCGGAGGTTGTTGCGACGCGCGCTGATCAGGATGCCATTCAGCATCCCATCGTCGAAGCCGAACGGTCGCGATGCATAGATCAGCTGCACAAGGTCGATCACGCGTGTCACCCAATTCCCGACCGCGACACTCGCGGATAGCGGCCTGAATTATTTTAGGGAGGTCAGCCGGCGCGCGCCAGTCATAACTCGGGACGTGCAGGACCTTCCATCCCATGTCCCCCCGCTCGCGCCGGGCCTTGTAACCGTCCGGTTTTGCGGTCGCGGACCCGCCGCTCTATCGGCGCCGTCTTCGTCACCGCTCAGAGACAGTTCGCGCCAACGCCATATCCTTGGCCAGATCCTGTCCAGTGATCAGTCGCGTGCCGCTGCGGAAGGTCAAATACGCCCAGATCCACGCAATCACCACGGATATTCGATTGCGAACGCCGGCCAGGAACATGACGTGGACGGCGCCCCACAACCACCAGGCCACGGCGCCCCAGAGCCGCAGCCCTCCGAAATCGGCCACGGCCGAACTCCGGCCGATGGTGGCCAGGCTGCCCTGATGCCGATAGCTGAACGGGGCCGGCAAGGGACGCATTTCGAGCTGGGAGCGAATGACGGCGACGACGTATTCGCCGCCCTGCTTGGCCGCCGGCGCGAGGCCCGGGACCGGCTTACCCGCCCAGGCGAGCGAGGCCGCGGTGTCGCCGATCACGAACACATCGGGGTGACCCAGCGCCCGCAGGCGCTCATCGACGGGCGCGCGGCCTGACAGGTCGGGCTTCAGACCTAGCCAGCGCGCGGCGGGCGACGCCACGACGCCGGCGGCCCAGAGCACGGTCGCGGCCCGCAGCTTCTGACCATCGATGACGACGCCGTCGCCATCGATCTCTTGAACCCGGCTCCCCACCCGCACCTCGACGCCGAGTGCCTCCAGCGACCGCCGGGCGCGCGCCGACAGGGGCTCCGGGAACGAGGGCAGGATCCGCGCCGCCGATTGGACCAGAATGATCCGGGCCGAAGCCGGGTCGATGCGCCGAAACTCTTCTTGCAGGCCAAAGCGGGCGAGTTCGGCGATCGCGCCCGCCAGTTCAACGCCGGTCGGTCCGCCGCCAACGATGACGAAGTTCAGACAGGCGTCCCGTTCGGCGGTGTCCTCGGCGTTTTCGGCGCGCTCGAAGGCCGCTAGCAGCCGCGCGCGAACCGAGGTGGCGTCGTCGATCCGTTTGAGGCCCGGCGCGAACGAACCCCAGTCGTCGCGCCCGAAATAGCTGTGCGACGCCCCCGTCGCGATCACCAGCCGATCGTAGGGCGCTTCATGGTCGCCCATCCGCACCACGCGCCGGTCGGTATCGACGCCGGTGACGGTCTCCATGATCACGCGCACGCTGGGATCATCGCGAAACTGACTGCGGATCGGCGATGCGATATCGGCCGGTGAAAGACCCGCGGTCGCGACCTGATACAGGAGGGGCTGGAAGAGATGGTAGTTGTGCCGGTCGATCAGGGTCACATGCACCGGGAGGTGGCGCAACTTGGCCGCGCAGGCCATGCCGCCGAAGCCGGCGCCGACGATGACCACGCGCGGCCAATTATCGGCGCCGCGCGGCCCGTGGCGCGGCTTCATCCATTGAGCCAACCTGTCGTAGATCGGCGCGTCGAGCGACCAGGGTCCGGCGCCGATCACGCCGAACCGCGCCAGCAACAGGACCATCCACAAGCTGGCGGATTCGTTTGGCGACATCATCTGCATCCCGACCACCGTGGCGACGAGAACCTTGTTGATGAGGGTCGCGCCAAGCCCCAATATCAGAAGTCCGCCGCCGACAATCGACAGCGCCGCCGGCAACAGGCTGGCCGCGCTGACCGTCGGAAACAGGGCCGGATCGGCTGGCGCCCGAAGCAGGGTCCAACCAAGCCACAGCCGCAGCGCGAGTTGAAACCCAGGCCCGAGGCGCATCGTGAGCGAGGCCGTCGCCTTGATCAGGCGTGGGACGATCGGCAGGGCGCTGTCCGCGAGCCCGGGAGTGATCATCGCGTCCAGCGAAAGACGCCCCGCGCCGAACATGACGTAACCGCAGAGGATGGCGGCCCAGAACAGGTTGGTGTCCAGCACCCGATAATTGGCCTGAATCACGATGGCCAGGATCGCCATCGGCAAGGCCGCGACCCGGGTGAACAGTCCGAGCGCCAGCAGGACAGGACAGACCAGTTCGATAGCCAACCCGACCACCGCGGCGTGCTCTGGGCTCATCCAACTTACCGGATACTCATAACGCGCCAGGGTGAGCGCACTTTGCCAGTCCAGCGCCTTGACCATAGCCGAATGCAGGAAGGCCTGCGCGACCCCGAGCCGGACGCCCAAATCGATGAACGGATGATAGATGCTACGGTAAGATCGGAAGCCCGCGAACCACAGGCGCAGCGCGATCCGCACGCGGGCCAGTGTCGCCGCGGGATTATAGGCTGGCATGGTCGTCGCACCTCTCGGAGTCGTTGCGCATCATCGCCGGGCGAGACCGGCCCCGACAGGCTCTCAAACCGTCGCGGCGCGGCTCGACGATCCCCTGCCCAGCATCCGGCCGAGAAGACCCAGCGTGCCCAGGCGCGTCAGTCGTCCGATGACGCGTCGGATGGGAGCAGGTGGGAAAGTGACGCTCGTCATGGGGTTTGTCCATCGCTGTTTGTGTGGTCGATCCGCGCGAAACCGGCGGCGAAAACCTCTGCTTGGATTGCCGGCAGGGCGACGTGCGGCGATGTCGTGGTGAAGACTTCGGCGAGCGCCTCCTCGGCGGTGGCGTTCGCCAGGAGCCTGGCGAGAAAGACGCCCGCCGGCGGACTGAGCGATCGCACGGCGGCCTGCCTGCCGGTCCGCCAGATCGCGATGAACCGAGGCTGTCTGGTGAGGTCGATAGCGGCCAGGGCCTGGTCGTCCGCGGAGTGCAGCGCGGCGCGGATCAGGTCGCCGGGATAGGAAAGGCCAAGCCCGGTGAGCGAGACAGGCAGGGAGAGCGATATGCCCGGTTCGATCGCCACGGACCGGCGCACCGATTCGTCCCGCGCGACCAGGGCGTGATCGATGGCCAGGTCCAGCGCCGCCACGTCACTCAGATAGGGGAGATGATCGACAAGCGAATAGGTGTCGAGAAAGCCCGGAAACCCGTCGCCATACCCCATGAGCCGCGCGCGACGCGGCGGCTGGGCCTTGATGTAGGCGCAGGCCATCTGATCGAAGAAGGCCTCGCCAACCAGGATGTCCACCGTCGGGAAATTCAGGCGCAGGGCGTTCGAAAGCCCGCCCAGCACGGTGTTGCGATGGACCTCGAAGGCGGCTTCCAGCGGGATGGGCCCCCGGGCCAGAGGCGGCATGGAGTCGATATCGCCATCCAGAATCGCATGCGACATGCGGCGTTGCAGACTAGCGAGCGAAGACACGGGCCGGCCTCCAGGCGCAGGCATCAAGGACCGACTGGGCGGTGGCCTGCTCGCCCCACAGCACGTCGAAGGCGGGAATATCGGTATCCCATTCGATCAGCGTGGGCCGCGGCCCGATGCACTCGACCAGGTTCCGGAACAGCAACCATACTTCGGGGCTGACCGGAGAACCGTGGTCATCGATACGCAGGAGGACGCCGCTATCCAGCGGGCGGATGGCATGTCCGGCCAGATGAATCTCGCCCACCGCGCCGGCGGGCAAGTACTCAAGGAGAAGATCCAGACGATCGGCCGGCGCTTCGCCGAGGTTCCCCGCGGAAACCGCGACATTGTTGATGTCCAGGAGTAGGCCGCAGCCGGTCATGCGCGTCAGCTCCCCGAGAAACTGAGCCTCCGTAAGCGCGGAGTCGGCGAACGCGAGATAGGTAGAGGGATTCTCGATCAGGATCTGACGGCCGAGCGCCGTCTGCACCCGGTCGACGTTGCCGGCGATCACCGCCAGCGTCTCAAGGGTATAGGGCAGCGGCAAGAGGTCCGGCAGATGCAGGTTGTCGGCGAAACTCCAGGACAGGTGGTCGGACACCAGGCCGGGCTGGATGCGTCGGCAAAGTTCGGCGATATCGCCGAGGTGCTCCGCATCGATCCCGTCGGCGGACCCGAGCGACAGACCGGTCGCGTGAAGCGACAGCGGGAAGTCGCGGCGGATGGTCTCGAGGTCGTCCGCGGCAACGCCGAAGCCGAGGTAGTTTTCAGGATGGACTTCGAACCACGGAACATCGGGCTTATGCGCCAGGACATGGTCGTGGTGGGGAAAACGCAGCCCGATCCCGGCGCGAGCCGGAATCGGGTCCGCGGAGCGGGCCGCGCCACGCGACGGGGGAACGGGTGTCATGGCGTGACAGGCTACCGAGGCCTATTTGGGCGACAAGCTGCCGTTCGCCAACTTGCCGCAAGCGCCTCGCGGCAGATAGACGAACGAGGCCTTGTCCAGGCTCTTGACCGACTGGCCGGCGCAAGAATGGGCGCCGGCGGCGCAGTCGTTGTGGCCGGCCTTGGCGACGCCGTAGCACTTTTCCGAGCCGCCGGGCTGGGTGACGGGGCCGGCGTTAGCGGTGGTGGCGCTCAGAGCCAGGGCGCCGAGCAGCGAGGACGCGGTGAGGGCCGCGGAGGTCGAGATCGCGAAAAGCTTGCTGGTCATGGTTGTCTCCAATCAATGGATCGGCCAAAAAACTGGCTGCGGATATCCAGCCGAAAAGGCTGAGCAGGTGGACCGGTCGGCGCCGGATGTGTGCGACAAATCTTGAAGGAACGGGCGGCTACCGCAAGATAGTCTCAAGACCTCCTGATCGGTCATTAGTTTTTCGGCAGGAATCAGGGGACCGTCACGCCGACGCCGAAATTTCTTCGGGCTACGACCGGCCTCGGAGGGCGGAATGGGCCTTGTGGCGGACATCTCCATTTGGATCATCTCTTTGTGCGGGGGGACGCGCCGGCGGCACGCTAGCGGCGATCACTCCGACCTGGGCCGCGGGTTCAGACGTGCAGCACATGCCTGGCGATTATGTTCCGCTGCACCTCATCGGTTCCACCCGCGATGCTGGCCGCGCGCGCCTCCAGATAGCGGACCACCTCGGGGCGAGCCCACTCCGGACCGATAGTCCGCGGCGGGCCGCTGACCTCAGGAAACCACGGGGCCGCGTAGTGACCCGCGCATTCGACAAAGAACTTGGTCATCCGCTGGACGATCTCGGTCCCCTTTAGCTTCAGAAGCGAGGACTGCTCGCCTGGGGCGGCGCCGGCGCTGACATCGGCGAGGGTCCTCAACTCCGTGATCTCCAGGGCTTTCAACTCGATCTCAGCCCAGTTCAATCGCTGCGCGAAGCCTGGGTCCCGCAACAGGCTCCCGCCGTCCGATCCCGGCAACGAAGCCGCCGTCTCGCGGATGCGGTGCAACAGGCTCAGTGACAGCGAGACAAAGGCCTGTCCGGTTCGCTCATGCGTCAACAATCCCTTCGCGACGGTCCAGCCTTCGCCCTCTCGTCCGATCCGATTCTCGGCGGGGACCCACACTGCATCGAAGGTCACTCGATTGAACATGTGCCGCCCAACGATGGAGACGATCGGCGACACGGCCACGCCGGGCGATCTCATGTCGATCAGCAGGAAGGTGATACCGGCCTGCTTTTTGGGTTCATCCGAGGTGCGTGTCAGGGCGAACATCCAGTCGGCCTTGTGCGCGCCGCTGGTCCACACCTTTTCCCCCTCGACGAGGTAGCCGCCCTGAACCGGCGTGGCCCGGGTGCGCAGCGACGCGAGGTCGGAGCCAGCGCCCGGCTCGGAATAGCCCTGACACCAGCGAAGGCGGTCCGCGAGGATATCGGGAAGGAAGCGTGTCTGCCGCTCGGTGGAGCCGTAGGCGAAGAGGATCGGCGCCAGCATTCCCATGCCCATGCCGCCGACCTGGCCAGGAAGCCCCGCCCGCCCAGTTTCACGCTCCCAGATGAAGGCGCGCGCCGAAGTCCACCCCGGCCCGCCGAACGCTGTCGGCCACTTGTTGGCCACCCATCCGCGATCAACAAGCGCGACATGCCAACGCCACTCATGCGCCTCGGAACCGTCATAGCGCCCGCCATGAGGAAAGGTGTTCTGGATGAGTTCGCGGACCTCTTCGCGAAAGGCTAGGTCGTCGCTCGATAGATTGAGATCCATGGACGTTACCGGCATTTAATGCAATTATCGTCAATAGCGGCGCGCCGACCCCGCGGTCAAGAAAAGGGTGGAATGATGTCGACTACCGAGTTCGACACCGAGACGGTGGCCGACGCGCTGGCAGGCCCCATTCGAAACCCGGTGAACGAGTCGCGGGCGGCCCTGGGTTCCATCCATGACGACGCCACCGCCCAGAAACTTGGGTTCAGGGGCGGGACGGTGGCCGGCAACATCCACTTCGAACAGTTCCCACCGCTGATCATGGCCCGGCTTGGCGAGGATTGGCGCAGGACGGGCACGCTCTCCCTGCACTTCATGACCCCAACGACGGACGGCGAGCCGGTGCGGGCTTTCGTCGGCCAGCCGCTCGAGGTCAGCGAGGGACGCCGCAGTGCGCGTGTCTGGATGGAGACACCGGAAGGCGTGCGGGTTTGCGAGGGGACCGCCGCGGTTGGAGGGCCGGATCCGGACTCTGAATTGCGGCGGCGCCTCAAGGCCGTTCGGCCGGCGGCCGACCTGCGTATGTTGAAGGCCTTGAAGGTCGGCGAGACCTGCCAGGCTGTTCCTGGCCGGCTCGACGGCGAGAGGGCCTTGCGGCGCCTGGAGGGCGTGACAGAGCCTCTGCCGGAGTACCGCGACGCCACGATCTTTGGAGAACGCGTGGCCGCGCCGGCCGTGGCCATCGACCTGCTGAGGGTGATCGAGGGTCCGCTCTACAAGACCGAACGGGTCGGCCCTTACGTCGGGATGTTCGGGGCCATCGAGCTTGAGTTCATAGATGGGCCGATTTTCCTGGACCACGACTATCTGGCCGACGGTCGTCTGCTGGCCCTGTCGGAGTCGCCCAAGACCGAAGTGGCCTGGTACGAGAGCACGCTACACGACGCCGTCGACCGTCGGGCCGTCGCGAGACTGGTTATGATGACTCGCCTCCTGAAGGCCTCCTCGCCCAGTTGGCCTTGATCGGGGCCAGCGGTATGAATCTGGCGCGTCGAAATCCATGACGGCAGCGGTACAACGCAAGCGCACCCGCCTCACTCCGGAGGCGCGCCGGGAACAGATTCTGGACGAGGCCGCGCGGCTGATCCTCGATGAAGGCCTCCACGCCGTCACGATGGAGCGGCTCTCCCGCGATGTGGGGATCAGTAAAGGCCTGGTCTACAACTACTTCGCGACGCGCGACGTGCTACTGGCGGCTCTGCTGCGGCGCGAGCAGATCGAGTTGCGCGACAGGGGCATGGCGAGCGCGCTACAAGCGCGCGGCTTTCTCGAGCTGATCCGCCAAACGACGCGACTATACCTGGAACAGACGCGCGACCGCGGGGCCTTGATAGCAGCGCTTCTGTCCGATCCCTCCGTCGCCAAGCTGATGGAGCACGACAATCGGGTCGAGCGTGAAGCCGTCTTCCGCTATTTCGTCCGCGCGACACGTCGAGAGTTCGATCTGCCGCTGCCGCTGTCCATCGTGGTCGTGGACATGCTCGCGGCCTTGACGGATCAGGCGGGCAAGCTCGTCGCACAGGGGCTGGTCGACGTCGATTCGGCAACCGAGATCTGCGCCGAACTGATCACCGGCGGCCTCGCCAGGCTGGACCGGTCGCGCGAGCCCAGAGCTTGACGACCCGCCCAGCCGTGCTTGCTTATTGACGATAGATATAATAAGGTCAGTTTGTCGTCCCGAATCTGGAGCTCTCATCGTGGATCAAGTGGTCGAACGCGCAAGCTGGTCAGAGGCCTCGGCGAACGATCCGCGGATCGCCGCGATGCGGGCGCATCTGGAGGCGAACAACGGCATCAAGGGGTTGGACATCCTGAAGCCGGGCGACACCGAGCATGCCGTCAAGCTGTTCCGCCGCGATGGGTTCGTCGTTATCGCCAACGTGCTGAACGATGAGCAGACCGAGATACTCGCCAAGGGCTGCCAAGAGGTCATCGCCGAAATCCTGGCCCTGGACGACCGGCGCGCGGGCAATAGGGGGTCCCACCGCTATTCCTTTGGCGGGAGCAGCCTGACACGCAGCCAGCTGCATCGCCCGGAATGGCAGATGCTCCTCGATATCCCGGCCGTGACCGACATCGTGACCGCCATCTTCGAGTCGCCGGACTATGTCCTGCGGGCGGCGAGCGGCGATTTCTGCCTGCCCGGCGCGGTGAAGTATCAACCGCTGCATTCCGACGTCCAGGACTGGACAAGCCGCACGGCGTCACCGTTCAGCGCATTCAGCGATCCGCGCCGGCAGCTTACAATCCGCGACCTTCCCTGTCCCTACATCTGCGTGAACTTCCTTCCGCAGGCGGTAACGCGGCTGAACGGCCCGACGCGTCAAATTCCAGGGACGCAGCATTCGCGCGTTCCCATCCCCAGTCTCGCTGACGAACCGGAGTGGATGCGGCTGAGCACGGTCTGCCCGGCGCCCGCGGGCGCCATCCTGGTCCGCGACGTTCGGGCGTGGCACGGAGGCACGCCAAACATCTCCGACGCGGTTCGCGCGATCCCCAACCTGGAGATCTATGCGCCCTGGTTCCGCGAGCCGATCGTCAAGGGCATCAGCTACGCCGACTTCAAGACGCTGTCGGAACCCGCCCAGCGCCTCGTCAGGTTCTGTGTGGCCGATTCCAGCGAAACGCTGGTGACCGGACCCACTCTGCGCGCGCCGTGACCTCAACTTCCGAAGGGCTCTCATGAAATATCGGCAGTTGGGCCGTTCCGCGCTGAAGGTGAGCGAGCTCTGCCTCGGCACGATGAATTTCGGACCCTATGCTTCCGAGCCGGAGTCCTTTGCGATCCTCAACAAGGCCGTGGAGTCCGGCATCAACTTCATCGACACGGCCAACCAGTATGGCGGCCACCTCGGTGTCGGGACGACCGAAGCCATTCTCGGCAAGTGGCTGGCGGAGGATGGGGCGCGGCGTGACCGGATTGTCCTCGCCACCAAGGTGCACGAGCCGATGTCCGATGACATCAACGATCGCGGGCTGTCGGCCCGCCACATCCAGATGGCCTGCGACGCCAGCCTCAAGCGCCTGAACGTGGATCACATCGATCTCTATCAGATGCACCACATCGACCGGACGGCGCCGATCGAGGAGATCTGGCAGGCGATGGATCGGCTGATCGCGCAAGGCAAGATCACCTATGTGGGCTCCAGCAACTTTCCCGGGTGGAAGATCGCCCAGGCGAACGAAAAGGCGATCGCCAAAGGTCGCCTCGGCCTAGTGTCCGAGCAAAGCCTCTACAATCTGATTGAACGCCGCGCCGAGCTTGAGGTGATCCCGGCCTGCGGCGAATACGGGCTGGGCATGATCGCCTGGAGCCCGCTCGCCGGTGGGCTGCTTGGCGGCCGAGCTCAGGCCGGCCGCGGCCGTCGCCAGACAGACCAGATACAGGACGCGGTCGTGGCGAGAACCGAGCAGCTTACCCAATACGGCCGCCTTTGCCTGGAGCTAGGCGAGTCGCCCGGCGCCGTGGCGCTGGCCTGGCTGTTGCATCAAACCGGCCTTACCGCGACGATCATCGGACCTCGGAGCCACGAGCAGCTAACGTCCGTTGCGCATGTTCCGGAGATTCGTCTGAGCGACGACACCCTGACAAAGCTCGACGCCCTCTTCCCGGTCATCGGCCCCGCGCCCGAAGCCTACGCCTGGTGACCCGCCTCGAGCAAACCGCCCTTAGACGGAACCGTCCAAGGGCGGTTTGCTCGAGATTCAAAGGGTTAGAGCGCAGCCGAGGCGAAAACCGGTTCCCACTTTTCGCGCTGCGCTCCAGCCCGTCCAAGGCGATATCGTGAAGGCATGGCAATCCGGATTCCTGCCGGTTGCAGACGGACAGCTGGCCTTTCACCGCACCGGCGGAGATGGGCCGCCGCTGGTGCTCTCTCATGGATTGACCGACAACGGCCTGTGCTGGACCCGGTTCGCGGCCGCGATGGCGTCGGAGTTCGATGTCATAATGCTGGATGCTCGCGGTCATGGCCGCAGCTCCAGGCCATCGCCCGGCAAACACGATGACCCGGCCGAGGACATCGCACAGGCGATCCAGCATCTGGGCCTGGTCTCACCGATCGTGATGGGCCATTCGGTCGGCGCCCGAGCCAGCGCCGCCTATGCCGGCTCGACGCCCGGATCGGTCTCCAAACTCATCCTGGAGGATCCGCCCCTTTTGCCACTCGTCGATCGCGCAAAGGCTGAGGTTCGGCGAGAAAGGTTTCGCCGGCAGGTCGAGCGCTTTCAGTCCATGTCCGAAGCGGCGATCACCGCCGAGGGAAAGGCGTCTTCACCTCTCTGGCACGCGGACGACTTTCCCGCCTGGGCCGCCGCGAAGACGCAGGTCGATCCAGACGCTTTGCCGACCTATGAAACACCATGGCAGTACAGCATTTCCCGGATAGCCGCGCCGACGCTGTTGATTCATGGGGATCCTGATTTAGGAAGTCTCGTGACTCCAGAACTCGCGGACGAAGCGCGATCAATTAATTCCAATGTGATTGCCGTCAGGGTGCGCGGCGCTGGCCACAACGTGCGCCGCGAGAATTTCTTGGATTTCGTCTCGGCGGTTTGCGAGTTTCTGGGTTGATCGTGGAGAGGCGGTGAGCGATTTGCACGACGGCAACGGTTCGGCGGGCGCGCCGAGAAACGCGCCCAGCCGCCGGCGGGTGATCCAGACCGCCGCCGCCCTTGGGGGCGTCGTGGCGGGCGCCGCTGGCCTCAATCTGCTGGCGCCAGAGGTCATTCCGGAGACGCCCTGGTTCGGTGCAAACGACGGTTTTTGGGCCCGCGCGCTGCCCGCCGCCGATGCACCGCTGGCGACTGATCTGGACGCCGATGTGGTGATTGTCGGAGGCGGTTTTCTGGGCCTGTCGACCGCTTACAATCTGCGTCGCCGTCTTCCCCATGCCCGCATCGTTCTGCTGGAGGCGGTGCGGTGCGGCAACGGCGCCTCCGGCCGCAACGGCGGCATGGTGCTGACCATGACCGAGGACCGATATATGGAAGTCAGCCGGGAGCCGGCGATCGATCGACGGCTCTATGCCCTCACGGCGGCCAACATCCCGGCCATGGCCGACTTGGCCCGCGGCGTCGGCATCGATTGCGAACTCGAGCAGCACGGCGCCCTGCATGCGTTCGAACAGCCGGACTTGATCGCGGAAAAGCAGGCCTATGCCGAAACGGCGCGCGGCCAGGGGCTGCCGATCGAATTCTGGGACGCGGATCGTGTCGCGGCCACCGTCGGCGCGCGGGGCTATGCCGGCGCGCTGTTCGATCCGGGGAGCGGCCAGGTCCATCCCGGAAAGCTGGTGGCCGTCTGGAAGGCGGCCGCGCTGCGCGAGGGCGCCGAGATTTTCGATGCGACCCCGGTCGTTCGCATCGAGACGGGTCCGGTCCACAGGCTTCACACGGCCGCCGGCCAGGTCGTGCGCGCGCCGATCCTGGTGCTGGCGACCAACGCCTATAGTTCGAAACTCGGCTTTCTGCGCCAGGCGGTCGCGCCGGTATTCGACAATGTGTGCATCACGCCGCCCCTGGACGAGGCGCGCTTCGCCGAGGCGGGCTGGAAGGCGCTCATTCCTTTCGACGATAGCCGCACCGAAGTCTTCTACGCCGCCCGAACGCGTGACAATCGCATTCACTTCGGCGGCGGACCGGTCGACTACGCGTTCAACAACGGCCTGCGCACGCCGAGCAATATGCCGGCGCGCTACGCCGGCGTGCACCGGGAATTCGCCAAGCGATTTCCGGCCCTGGCGGACGTCCCCTTCGAGAGCTGCTGGTGCGGCGCGGTCGACATGTCGCTGGATTCAAGCCCCGCGGTCGGCCACATGGGCGCGCATGGCAACATCTACTATGGGATCGGCTTTTCGGGCCACGGTGTGAACCTGACATCGGTGTTCGGGCGGATCATCGGCGATCTGATCGCCGGGGATCACGACGCGTGGAGCTGGCTGCCTTTCCTGGACCGGCTTCCGCCCTATGTGCCGAATGAACCGTTCCGTTGGATTGGCGTGGAGAGCGCATTGGCTTTGCTGTCCGTGACGGGCGCCTGAGCGTCACCGAGTTGGGTGTCGCCCTCCTGCCGGTGTGCGTGTGCGAGGCCGACCGCCTGGCCAGGGACTTCCCCAAGACCCTGGCGTAATCACCGCGACCATAGTCAATTCATAGGTGTTTAATAAGCGTATAGCCAAATCGCTTATACGAGCATTATATAGCTATATATGGACCGCCGCCACAACCCTTACGCGCCTGGCGCCGGCGCGCCGCCACCGCACGAACTGTTCGGCCGGGCCGCGATCGTCGAGGATGTCGAGGTCGCGCTGGATCGGTTGAGACTGGGACGGGCGTCGCAACATCACGTCCTGGTCGGTCTGCGAGGTGTCGGCAAGACGGTGCTGCTTGATCATATCGAACGGCGGAGCGAGGATCGCGGCTTCAGCTGTCTGAAGATCGAGGCGCCGGAAGGCCGATCGCTTCCCGCGCTGCTTGTTCCAAGCTTGCGAACGGCGCTTTTGCAGCTGGACCGGGGCCAGGCGGCCATGTCGTTAGCCAAGCGAGCCCTTGGCGGCCTACGCAATTTCGCCGCCGCCTTCAAACTCAGCTACGGTGAGATCGAAGCCGCTATCGCCCCCGCCGACCCTGGAGTCGCCGACAGCGGCCATCTCGACTCCGACCTTTCGGACCTGCTGACCATGGTTGGAGAGGCGGCGGCCGAACGAAAGACAGCGTTCGTGCTGTTCATCGACGAATTGCAATATGTGCCGGAAACCGACCTCGCGGCGCTGGTCACGGCCCTGCACCGCGTCAGTCAGCGGCGCCACCCGGTAGGCCTGGTCGGCGCGGGCCTGCCTCAGCTGATCGGCCTGTTCGGCCGGGCGAAGTCCTACGCGGAACGGATGTTCACCTTCGACGACATCGGCCCTCTCGACGCGCCGTTCGCCCGCGAGGCGGTCGGCGTGCCGGCGCGGGACGAGGGGGTGATCTTCGACGCCGAGGCGATCGAGGACGTCCTGAAGATTACCGACTGCTATCCATACTTCCTTCAACAGTGGAGCTTTCAGGCCTGGAACGTGGCGGCGGTCTCGCCGATCACCGCAGCCGATGTGCGCGCGGCGACGCCTGCGGCGATGGCGGCCCTGGACTCGGGCTTCTTCCGCATGCGATTCGATCGGTTGACCCCAAAGGAACGGCAATATCTGCGCGCCATGGCGGAAGCTGGTGAGGTTCCGCAAAAGTCAGCCGAAGTCGCGGCGCGGTTGCAACGATCGACCAATGCCTGCGGTCCCGTTCGCGACAGCCTGATCCGCAAGGGCATGATCTACAGCCCCGAACACGGCAAGGTCGCCTTCACCGTCCCCCTGTTCGGCGACTTCATGCGCCGCGCCATGCCGGACGGGGAGGTCTGATTTAGGAGGATCCATATCGAAAACTCGCGCCAGCCCAACTTCCCAACCATGTCTTTGGCTCGACTCTAGTACCGGTGTAGCGGTATGAATATGCTAAAGTGCAATAACAGAACCCTTAGGGCGTCCAGCGGGAATGCGCGAGCGAATTCTGAGCGAGATTAGGAGACTGGCGGGAGCCATTGGGGGACAAGCGCCAGGAAAGACCACCTTTGCTCGGCAAACTGGAATCCGCGAGCATCAATGGAGCGGCGTTATCTGGGCGCGATGGAGCGATGCTCTCGCTGAGGCAGGTTTCGAAGCCAACACGCTGCAGGGGCGGTTCGACACTAGTGACGTTTTGTCCAAAATCATCGCTGCATGCCGACACTACAAACACGTTCCTACGATTGCCGAACTTAAGTTGTATCGACGCAGCGACCCGACCTTCCCAAGCAAGGGAGCGATCTCTGGTCACTTCCGGACACGAAAAGAACTTCTGGAGGCCCTCACACAGCGTGTGGCCGATGATGAGGTCTATTATGATTTGGCAACCATGCTACCTGCTCTAAAAAGCCTTCCGTCGAACGGAACGCACTCGGCGAAGGCAGTTGACGGTTTCGTCTATCTCTTAAAATCCGGCGATCACTACAAGATCGGACGCAGCGACGACCTGGAGAGACGGGTCAAAGAAATCCGCGTCGCACTTCCCGAAGTGGCAAGTCTGGCGCATGCGATACGAACAGATGACCCGCCGGGAATCGAGGCATATTGGCACCGTCGATTCGCGGATAGGCGCGCCAATGGCGAATGGTTCGCTCTTTCCGCGTCGAACGTCGCGGCCTTCAAGAGGCGAAAGTATCAATAGTCCAGCTCAAAGCGGCGCTGTCCCCGCCCGCTGGCTCCACTGGTCCAAGTCACGTTCGGCGCCCATGTAGGCGAGGCCCGAGGCGATCGAGACCAGTTCGCCGCCGCCTTCCAGCTTGGCTTGCCCGAACCGCCTGGCGAAGATCCGGCGAACGGCCGGGACGAAGGACGAGCCGCCGGTCAGGAACACCCGGTCGAGGCCTTCCGGCCTTAGACCCGCCCGCGTCAACGCCTCGTCCACCGCCTGTTCGATCCGGGTCAGCTCCGGCTTGATCCAGGCCTCGAAATCAGCGCGCCGGACGGCCTTCTCGATCCGCACCGAGCCGGCCTCGAACAGGAACACCGCCTGTTCATCGATGGACAAGGCCTCTTTCAGGCGCGAGACCGACTGATAGAGCCGATAGCCGTGGTTGTCGTCGAGCACCTCGACCAGGGCCGCCAGCTTGGCCGGCTCCAGGGCCGTGCGCACCAGGCCCCGGATATCGCGCATGTCGCGCGAGGCGCGCAGCAGGGCCAGCTGCTCCCAGCGGGCGAAGGCGGTGAAATAGCGATTGGGGATCGGCAGGATGTTGTCGAAGGCCTTGTAGGACGACCCCCGGCCCAGCTCCGGCGAGACCAGATGGTCGATGATCCGATAGTCGAACGCGTCGCCGGCCACGCCGACGCCGGCGTTGGCCAAGGCGGTCGAACGGATCTCTCCGCCGGCGTCGCGATGGAAACGGACGATGGAGAAGTCGCTGGTGCCGCCGCCGAAATCGCCGACCAGGACCGTGGCGTCGGTCCTGAGAGTGCGGGCGAAGAAGAACGCCGCGGCGATCGGCTCATAGGCGTAGCGGATGTCGTCGAAACCCAGGCGCGCGAACGCGGTCTGGTAGCGGGTGAGGGCAAGATCGGGGTCGGGCCGCAGCCCGGCGAAATTGACCGGCCGGCCGATGATGGCCGTGCGCGGCCCCTCCGCCCACGCGTCGCCGGCATGGGTCCGCAAGCGTAGCAGAAAAGCCGATAGCAGGTCCTCGAACTCATACCGCCGGCCAAGGATCCGGGTTTCCTGGAACAGCGGGCTGGCGGCGTAGCTTTTGAACGACTGGATGAACCGCGTCTCCAGCGGCTCCTCCACATAGGCCTCGATGGCCCACGGCCCGGCTTCGACGACCCGTCTGGCCGCCTCGCCCTCGGCCGCGTGGAAGCTCAGCGCCGAACGGAAGGCGATGATCTCGGCGGCCGGGGCGGCGAAACTGATCAGGCGCGCCTCACCGTCCTCGCCCAGGGTCGAGATCACCGTATTGGTGGTGCCGAAGTCGATCCCGATGACGCCGGCGGCGGGACGCGTCGCCGAATTCACCCCAGATGCGGCTCCACGGCCACCCCTTCCTCATAGGCGGCCATCTGGGCCATCATCAGGATCTTCGAGACCGAGGCGCCGAGCGGGCAGATCTGCACGGGCTTAGCCAGGCCCAGCAGGATCGGCCCGACCACCGTCGCCGCGCCGAGGGATGCCAGCAGCTTGGTGGAAATCGAGGCCGAGTGGATCGCCGGCATGATCAGGACGTTGGCCGGGCCCGTCAGGCGCATGAACGGATAGCTGTCGCGCAGCTCGGGCTCCAGGGCCAGTTCCGGGGGCATTTCACCTTCATACTCGAAGCCCAGACCCTCCATCTCATCGAGGGTCATCACCTCGTCGCGAACCTTTTCCGACCGCTCGCCCATCGGATTGCCGAAGGAAGAGTAGGACAGGAAGGCCAGGCGCGGCGTGTGGCCCAGGCGCTTGACCGTGGTCGCCGCCTCGATGGCGATCTCCACCAAGTCGTCGGCGTCGGGCATCTCGGTGACGTTGGTGTCGGCGATAAACAGGGTGCGCCCCTTGGTCAGGACGATCGACATGCCCATGACCCGACCACCGGGCGCGGGATCGATGGCCTGGAGCACCTCATCCAGGGCCTGGCCGAAGTTGCGGGTGACGCCGGTCACCATACCGTCCGCGTAGCCCAGCGCCACCATGCAGGCGGCGAAGGAGTTACGGTCCTGATGGATCAGCCGCAGCACATCACGTTTTAGGAACCCCAGGCGCTGCAGGCGCTCGTAGAGATACTCGAGGAACTCATCGTTGTGCTGGGAGACGCGGGCGTTGACGATCTCGATAGGGCTTTCGTCAGGGTCCATGCCGGCGAGCACCATGTTCTCGCGCACCAGATCCTCCCGCCCGACCAGGATCGCCTTGCCAAGTCCCTGGGTCTCGAAGGCGATGGCGGCGCGGATCACCGGCAGCTCCTCGCCTTCGGCGAAAACGATCCGCTTGGGCGGCTTCGACTGAAGCGCACTGGAAATCCGCTGCAGGAAGCCGGCGGCGGGGTCGAGCCTCCTGGCCAGGCTGCCGCGATAGGCGGCCATGTCGGTGATCGGCTTGCGGGCGACGCCGCTGTCCATCGCCGCCTGGGCGACAAAGGGCGGGATGTAGTGGATCAGGCGCGGATCGAACGGCGTCGGGATGATATATTGCGGCCCGAACTTCAGCTTGGTGCCCTGATAGGCCAGGGCCACCTCGTCGGGCACGTCCTCGCGCGCGAGAGCCGCCAGGGCCTTGGCCGTGGCGATCTTCATCTCCAGGTTCACCCGCCGGGCGCGCACGTCCAGGGCGCCGCGGAATATGTAGGGGAAGCAGAGGACGTTGTTCACCTGATTGGGATAGTCCGAGCGACCCGTGGCGACGATGGCGTCGGGGCGAACCGCGTAGACCTCTTCGGGCGTGATCTCCGGATCGGGATTGGCCATGGCGAAGATGATCGGCTTGTCGGCCATGGTCTTGACCATTTCCTGCGTCAGCAGGCCTTTGGCCGACATGCCAAGGAACACGTCCGCGCCCCGGACCGCGTCAGCCAGGGTGCGTTTGTCGGTGTCCACCGCCAGGCCTGACTTCCACTGGTTCATGCCCTTTTCGCGGCCGCGATAGATCACCCCGACACTGTCCACGGCGATGCAGTTTTCCGGCCGCACCCCCATGGCCTTGGCCAGCTCCACCGAGGAAATCCCGGCGGCGCCCGAGCCGCACAGCACCAGCTTGACGTCCTTCAGCTCGCGACCGGTGACCTCGCAGGCATTGATCAGGCCCGCCGACGCGATGATGGCCGTGCCGTGTTGGTCGTCATGGAACACCGGAATGTCGAGAAGTTCCTGGAGCTCGGTCTCGATACGGAAGCACTCGGGGCTCTTGATATCCTCGAGATTGATGCCGCCATAGGTGACGCCGATGTTTTTGACCACCGTGATGATCTCGTCTTCGTCGCGGCTGGAGATTTCAACATCCACTGAATCGACGTCCGCGAAGCGCTTGAACAGAACCGACTTGCCTTCCATCACCGGCTTGGAGGCAAGGGCGCCGAGATTGCCCAGGCCGAGGATGGCGGTGCCGTTGGTGATAACCGCCACCAGATTGCCCTTGGAGGTGTATTCGTAAGCGAGATCGGGGTCCTCGGCGATCAGCCGCACCGGAATGGCGACACCGGGCGAATAGGCGAGCGACAGGTCGCGTTGAGTGGCCATCGGCTTGGTCGCCACCACGGCGATCTTGCCGGGGGTTGGATAGCGGTGAAAGTCGAGGACTTCCTGCGCGGTGAAACTCGGCTTCTTATCGTCCAGATTCTCGCTCATGATCGTCCACCCCCTCCCCACGGGGCTTTTTGGAACCGCCCGGGGCGGCCCGCGATGAAGTCTTACGCATGATGCATAACCCAGGCTCGCCAGATGAGCGACACCTAAGCTTGGGTGTTTATGCGCTTGACCGGGCGGAGCCCGGCGGGAGACTGGACATGTCCAGTCCAGGCTCCGCGCAAACCGCAAGCCTGACGAGAAGAGGTTCCGGCAAAACATGACCACGGGCTTGAGGATCGGTGTCGGCGGAGCCCTGGGCCGCATGGGCGCCGCGGTGGCGGCCATCGCCCAAGTCAAGCCTGGGTTGAGCCTCGTGGGCCGCTTCGACCGCCCGAACACCGCGGACGCCGCCGGCGTGGGCATACCGCCTTTGACGTCCATGGCCGCGGTTCTGGCGGCCTGCGACGTGATCATCGACTTTTCGACCGGTCCCGCCACCGCCATCCTGGCCAAAGCCGCGCGGCGCGGCGGCGCGGCGCTGGTGATCGGCGCCACTGGCCTCTCGCCGGCCGAGGAAAACGCGGTGACCCGGGCGGCCGAGCGGGTCGCCGTGGTCAGATCGGGGAACTATTCGGTGGGCGTGAACGTCCTGGCCGGCCTGGTGGAACAGGCCGCGCGGCGGTTGGGACCGGAAATCTGGGATATCGAGGTTCTGGAGGTCCACCATCGCCGCAAAATCGACGCGCCCTCGGGCACGGCGCTGATGCTGGCCGAAGCGGCGGCCCGCGGCCGCGGCCGTATCCTGGCCGATGTCGACCTGGCGCCGCGCGTGGGGATCACCGGCCCGCGGCCGGAGGGCGCCATTGGCATGGCTTCAATGCGGGGCGGCGGAATTGTCGGAGACCACAGCGTGGTTTTTGCCGCCGAGGAAGAGATCATCACCCTCTCGCACTCCGCCCGGGATCGGGTTCTGTTCGCGCGCGGCGCCGTGGAGGCGGCGGTGTGGGTCGCGGACCAGCCACCGGGGCTCTACGACATGATCGACGTGCTGGGGTTCCGGGACTGAGGCAAGGAGGGCCGCCACTTCCGGTGGATCGAATCGGCGATCCGGGGATTGTCTCAGAGGGCGATTAACGTCCAGTCTCTGAGGAACACTTCCATGCGGATCATACTGGCCACACTGTTGACCGGCGTCATGGCGCTCGGCGCCTGTTCGAAGTCGGCGAGCCCGGACGTCGCCCAGGCCGGCAGCGATGTCAGGTCGGCCGGCGCCTCCACGGCCAGCGCCGCCGATCATCTCGGTGACGCGGCCACCCAAGACGCCAAGACGGCAGCGGAGAAAACCAGACGCGCGACGGCCAAGGCCGAAACCGCGACCGGAAACGCTCTGGAGAACGCCGGCGCCAATGTGAAGGCCGACGCGAGAAAATAGGCCCTCGGGGGGCCGGAAAGCCCCCCTCATGACCCCCGGCTCACGACCCCCCGGTCGACCCGAAGCCGCCCGAGCCCCGCGCTGTTTCATCCAGGCTTTCGACCACATCCCATGCGGCCTGGATGACTGGAGCGACGACGATCTGGGCGATGCGGTCACCCCGGCGAATGGTCACGCCGTCCTGGCCGTGGTTGATCAGGATCACCTTGATCTCGCCGCGATAATCGGCGTCGATGGTGCCCGGGGAATTGAGGGCGGTGACGCCGTTCTTAAGCGCCAGACCCGATCTTGGCCGCACCTGGGCCTCGAAACCGGGCGGCAGGGCGATGGCGAGCCCCGTGGGGATGGCGGCGCGCTGGCCGGGGGACAGGACCAGCGGCTGGTCTTCGGCAACCGCGGCGCGCAAGTCCATTCCGGCGGCGTCGGCCGTCTCATAGGCCGGCAGGGGCAGGCCCTCCGAATGTTCCAGGCGAACAATCCGCACCTTGACCATCAGACGTTTCCACCACTCGCCAGGGCGACGGCGATCCGGGCCGCCAATCGCTGCGCCACCTCGGCCTTGCCGGCGCGAGCCCAGCGCTCTTCACCCTGACGATCGATGATCAGCACCTCATTCTCATCGCCGCCCATGATCGCCCCCTCTCCGGCGGCGGCGGCGCCGACGTCATTGGCCACGATCCAATCGCAGCCCTTGCGCGCGAGCTTGGCCCGGGCGTTTTCTTCGAGGTCATGGGTCTCGGCGGCGAAGCCGACCACCAGGGCCGGCCGATGCGGGCCGGCGGCCGCGAGGCCCGCCAGGATGTCGGGATTTTCCACCAGGGACACCGTGGGAGGTCCGCCAGACCCTTTCTTCAATTTGAGGGGAAACGCGGAGTCAGGGCGCCAGTCGGAAACCGCCGCCACGCACACCGCCGCGTCGGCCGGTAGCGCCCCCCGGCAGGCCGCGTCCATTTCCAGGGCGGTCTCGACGTTGAGCCGATCCACGCCGGGCGGCGCGGCCAGCGCGGTCGGCCCGGAGACCAGGGTCACCCGCGCGCCCAGCGCCGCCAGGGCGCCGGCGATCGCATAGCCCTGTTTGCCGCTGGAGCGGTTGGTCAGCACCCGCACCGGGTCGATCGGTTCGGCGGTCGGGCCGGCCGTGACCAGCACATGCCGCCCGACCAGCGGCCGCGGCATGGCGTCCACGCCCAGCGCCGCCATCACCGCTTCGAAGATCGCCTCCGGCTCGGCCATTCGGCCAGGTCCATATTCGCCGCAGGCCATGGCGCCTTCATCAGGGCCGACAAAGGCGATCCCATCGCCCTTCAGGGTCGCCAGATTGCGCCGGGTGGCGGGATGCAGCCACATCCGCACATTCATCGCCGGCGCCATCATCACGGGCTTGTCGGTGGCCAGCAGGGTGGTGGAGGCCAAGTCGTCGGCCAGGCCGTGCGCCGCCTTGGCCATCAGATCGGCGGTGGCTGGAACCACCAGCACCAGATCGGCCGAACGCGACAGCTGGATATGGCCCATCTCGGCTTCATCCCCCAGCGAGAACAGGTCGACGCGCACGGCGTCCTCGGCCAGGGCGGACAATGAAAGGGGGGTGACGAAGCGCGCGCCGGCGGCGGTAAGGATCGGCCGCACGGCGATGCCCGCCCTGCGCAGCAGGCGCACCAGTTCCAGAGCCTTGTAGGCCGCCACGCCGCCACCGACGATCAGCAACACCCGCTTGTGGTTCACGCTTGGCGTCCTTTGTCCGAAGATAATTGCAAATAAACCGAAAAAGCCTCTGGACAAAGGGCCAAAAAAGTTCTTTTCCGTTCTTAGGTTGCGTTTTGCAGCATCAATGGCGAGGCGCTTTCACAACACATATCGAGGAATATCATGAAATCAATCATGTTTTCACAAATGATGGGCTTGGGTGCGACCACCCTTCTGGCTCTGTCTCTTGCTGGTTGCGATGGAAAACCTTCCGCCGTTGCCTCAAATGGGGTTCGCTCCTCCGGGCCTTCGGCGTCCACCGGGGGCGATCGGGGCCAATCTGGGGGTCGAGATCCCCGCGATCTGCCTGTGCCTCAGATCGACGGCAAACCGCTTTGGGCGGCAAACCGCAAACACACCGCCGAGGAAAACGCCGAATATCAGTTCACCAAGAACGGCGGCGATTTCGGCGCCGGCAGCGAGACCGACTATGTGACCAAGGCCCACGCCTTCATCGAAAAACCGCCCCATGACGTGGAGACCATCGACCGGTCCAATGGCGACAAGCTGATGTATGACGCAAAGGGCAATATCTTCGTCGTGGTGGCCAAGACCGGCGCGCCCCGGACCATGTTCAAGCCCCACGACGGCGCCACCTACTGGGCTCAGCAGAAGGACCGGGAGTCCAATCGCACAAAGGGCTCCCAGGGTGGCGGCGGCTCGGATCAGGGCTGACGGGTTCTAACGGGCCAGCCACGCGGTCAGGAACGCCAGGGCGGCGGCGGCGATCCCCAGGGCGAAGCTGCCGCCATCGAAGCCGCGCGCGGCTTCGGGCCGAGGGGCCGGCGAGGCCGGGGCTGCGCCTTCGGCCAGGCGGGCGAGGACGCCGCGAGCCTGTTCGCCCAGGTCGCGCAGGCGACGGCCGGGGGACAGTTCACGGGTGATCCAGCGACGGACCACCGGCTCGGCGGCCGCCCAGATGTCGAGGCCCGGATCGACACGCCGCGCGACCCCCTCGACCGTCACCATGGTCTTCTGGAGCAGAACCAGTTCGGGGCGCAGGCGCATCTCGAACAGAGCGGTGATTTCGAACAGTTGGGTCAACAGCCGGTTCATCGACACATCACCGGCGGCGCGGCCAAAAATCGGTTCGCCCACCGCCCGCAGAGCCTGGGCGAAAGCGGCGCGGTCATGGCCGGGCGGCACATAGCCGGCCTCGAAGTGGACGGCGGCCACGCGCGGATAGTCACGGTTGAGAAATCCCCACAGGATCTCGGCCAGATAGCGCCGCTCGCCGGGTCCGAGCCGTCCGACGATGCCGAAGTCCACCGCCACCAGCCGCCCCCGCGGATCGACGAACAGATTGCCCTCGTGAAGATCGGCGTGAAATACCCCGTGGTCCATCGCCTGGGCCAGAAAGGCCCGTATCAGATCACCGGCCAGGCGAGGCCGGTCGAGCCCCGGGCGCTCCAGCACGGCGCCCTCCGACAGGGCGTCGCCGATCACCCACTCCAGGGTCAGCACCCGGCGCGCGACCCCATCCCAGACCACGGCCGGCGCGGTCATATAGGGATCGAGGCTCATCGCCTGGCGAAGTTCGTCCGCTCCGGCGGCTTCGAACCTCAGGTCGAGCTCCAGCCGCAGGGCCCGGGCGATGGTGTCCACGAAAGCACGGGGTTCCAGTCGCCGGGCGGCGGGCGCCACAACGTCCACCAGACGCGCGGCCAGATTCAACGCGGCGATATCGGCCGCGACGCGGGCCTCCACGCGCGGGCGCAGCACCTTTACCGCCACGCGCCGGCCATCCAGCAGCGTGGCGGCATGCACCTGAGCCAGGGAGGCGGCGCCCACCGCCTCGTCGAAACTGGAAAACAGGCTATCCAGCGGCCGGCCGAGCGCGCGTTCGACCTCGGCGACCGCAACGGGACGCGCGAACGGCGCCAGGCGATCCTTCAGGCGGCCAAGGTCGTTGGCGAAGACGCCGCCGAACACGTCGGCGCGGGTCGACAGGAACTGACCGAGCTTGATCGCCACGGGCCCCTGGCGTTCAAGCACCCGCGCCAGCCGCTCCCCTGGCCGACCGCTCCTGGCCTCGCGCCCCGCGAACAGCCGCAGCAAGCCCGCCAAGAACCGCGCCCAGCCGGGCAGCAGCGGCGCGATCTCCCGGGGCGCCAGGGCGTCGGCGCGCACGAGACTCCAGGCCGCGCCCACCAGCCGGGGCAGGGTCGAAAGCCCGTTGGTCAGATCGCCCACCCCTGGTGCAGGGCGCAGACCCCGCCGCTGAAATTGCTGACGCCGACGCGGGAGAACCCCGCCCCTTCCATAAGCGCGGCCAGACGGGCCTGATCCGGAAAGCGCCGGATGCTTTCCACCAGATATTCGTAAGACTGGCGGTCTCCGGCGACCGCGGCGCCCACGGCCGGAATGACGCGGAACGAATAGGCGTCATAGAGTCGGCGCAGCGCCGCGGTGGTGGGCCTGGAAAACTCGAGGCAAAGGAACCGGCCGCCGGGGCGCAACACCCGCCGCGCGTCCCTCAGGGCCCCAGCGATATCGGTGACGTTCCGCAGGCCAAAACTGATGCAATAGGCGTCGGCGCTGGCGTCCGGCAGAGGCAGGGCCTGGGCGTCGCCCACCGCCCAGACGATTTGAGGATCATCGCCCCGCGCCCGGCCGGCCTCGATCATGTTCCGATTGTAGTCGATCACCACCACGCGGGCCGGCGACCCGCCGCGCCGGGCCTGGGCCGCCGCGGCCATTTTCGCGAACCGGCGGGCCATGTCGCCGGTGCCTCCGGCGCAGTCGACGATCACCTCGCCGGGCTGGGGATTGAGGCGCGCCGCGGCGGCGTCTTTCCACAGTCTGTGAACACCTCCGCTCATCAGGTCGTTCATGATGTCGTAGCGCCGGGCGACGCTGTCGAAGACCCCCCGGACCAGACCCGGCTTGTCGGCCGGATCGACGTCCCGATACCCGAATGTGACCGCGTCTTCGCTCATGGCCGTCTCTTAAGGCCCAAGCGCCCGTGGCGCCAGCGGCGCTGCCGGGGTAGGCAGTGCCATGCCCGAACTTCCGGAAGTCGAGACCGTCCGCAGGGGCCTTGAGCCCCATCTGGCCGGCGCGCGCCTCGTCCGGGTGATCGCCCGCCGGCCCGACCTGCGCTTCCCCCTACCCGACGGCTTCGTCCAGCGCCTGACCGGCGCGCGGGTCGAAAGCCTGTCGCGGCGGGGCAAATATATTCTCGCGCCCCTGGACCGGGACGACACCTTGATCATCCACCTGGGCATGACCGGCCGGTTCGTGGTCGAGGCGGGCGGTCCGCCCCAGGCGCCGGGCGACTTCGCCCTGGCCGCGCCGGCCGATCCCAAACACGCCCATATCGTCTTCGAGACCGACGCCGGCGCCTGCCTGACCTACTTCGACGCCCGGCGCTTTGGCTATATGGACCTGATCGCGACCGCGACGCTCGAACTTCACCCCCGCTTCGCGGCCATGGGTCCGGAACCCTTGAGCCCGGCCTTCGACGCCGCGCACCTCGCGCGGGCCTTCGCCGGACGCCGGCAGGGCGCGAAGACGCTGCTGCTCGATCAGCGCGTGGTCGCCGGGCTCGGCAACATCTATGTCTGCGAGGCGCTTCACCATGCCAGGATCTCGCCCTTCAAGCCGGCCGCCGAGATCGGGACGCGGAAGCTGGCGGTGCTGCATGGCGCGATCACCATGGTGCTCGAGGCGGCGATCACGGCGGGGGGATCGACATTGCGCGATTATGCCGCGGTCGACGGCGCCATGGGCTACTTCCAGCATGACTTCCGCGTCTACGGCCGAGAGGGTGAACCCTGTCCGACGCCGCGCTGCCAGGGCGTGATCGCCCGTACGGCGCAGGCCGGCCGTTCCACCTTCCATTGCCCGGTCTGCCAGAAGTGACGCGCCTACGCGCCACTTTGCTGGGCGTCGCCCTGGGCCTGCTGGCCGCGAGCGCCCGAGCGGCGCCTCCGGTGTGGACCGTTCACGGCTCCCATGGCGTGGTGGTGCTGTTCGGCTCGGTCCACCTGTTGCCCAAGGGCCTGGACTGGCGCCCCCCCGCGCTGGAGGATGCGCTCGCGCGCGCCGGCGACCTGTGGTTCGAACTACCTATCGACCAAACCACCGACGAGACCGCCGCGAGATTGACCAATCATCTCGGCCGTCTCCCGCCGGGAGACAGCCTCTGGAGCCATGTGACCGCCGATCAACGCGCCCGGCTGGAAGCCGCGGCCGGGATCGTCGGGCTGGATGCGCGGATATTGACGCCGCTGCGGCCATGGATGGCTGAAATCACCCTCGAACTGACCGCCGACGCCCGCTCCGGAGGACTGGTTTCGGAGGGGGTCGAGTCCCGGATCCAGGACGAGGCCCCCAGAGGCGCGCGACGGCACGGGCTTGAGACCGTGGCGCAGCAGGTCGGCTTTCTGGCCGGAAGCGCGCCGGCCGATCAGATCGCCTCGCTGGACCAGACCGCGCGCGAACTGATCGCCGACGGCCCCACCTATGATCGAACCGTCAGAGCTTGGATGGCAGGAGACATCGCCGGTCTGCAGCGCGACGATCTAGCCCCCCTGGAGGCGGCCGCGCCCGCGATCTACCGTCGGCTGATCGCGGAACGAAATCGCCGATGGGCGCGTATCCTTCGTCGCCTGGCGCGAAACCCCGGCGTAACGGTGGTGGTCGTGGGCGCCGGTCATCTGATAGGCCCCGACGGCGTGCCGGCGCTTCTGCGGGCCGACGGGCTGGTGGTCGATGGCCCCGCGGAAGGCTTCTGAGCGTGGCGAAAAATCCCCTCGGCGTCCGCATTGACCACTCGCTGACCATCCCCTATACCGCCGCCTCTCGTTTTTTATGACCGCGCGCCCGGCAGGCCGGGGCGGTCACCCGAAAGTTGAACGACCATGGCCAACAATCCCGGCGCCAAGAAAGCCATCCGCAAAATCGAGCGCCGCACCGAAGTCAACAAATCGCGCCGTTCGCGCGTCAGGACGTTTTTGCGCAAGTTCGACGAGGCTGTCGAGGCAGGTGACGCCTCCGCCGCGAAGACCGCCTTCACCACCGCCCAAAGCGAGCTGATGAGGGCCGTCGGCAAGGGTGTCGTCCATAGGAACACCGGTGCGCGCAAGGTGTCCCGCCTACACCGTCAACTGAAGAAAATGGCCACCGCCTAAACTCTTCGCCTGCATCCATAACTTATTGAATTTCATAAATATAAGCGCATTTTCCCACCCTTCGGGCGGGTTTGGTGCGCGAATTGGCGCGAAAAAAACAGACCGCCAAACCCTTAAAAATTAATTAATTTCAGTTTCCCTAGACCCTTCCGACGCTTGGCTCGAGTCAACGGTCAAAGTGGCCATCGGACGCGGATTTTGACGTTGACGACGGCCCCTTCAGGGCTAGTCTGAGGCCATCAGCAGTATCGATCTTGTACGGACGATTAATCACGACGGCGGGCCATGGTTGTCCGCCTCGCGAGGTCGTTTGGCCCAATGATTTTGCACGCCGGATTAGAGCCAGGCATGGCCACACCGCGTCGGAACGGGGAAAGCGGGACCGGGAGCGCTACAGGGGTGCGGGAGATTGGGATGAGTACGAACACGGCGATGGCGACGACAACCAATTCACCCGGCGCGGTGTGGACGATAGCTAGTCTGGCCCTGCGGCATGAGATTGGCGACGACGCCTTCGGTTCCTGGCTAGCCCCCGCCTCGCTGCACGCGAACCCGGAGGGCGGCCTGTGTCTGGTCACGCCGACCGGCGTCGCGCGCGATTGGATTCGCCGTTACGCCTGGAGGCGTATTGGCGAGCTGTGGGCCGCCAACGACCCCGCGGGCCGCGCTCTGTGCCTCAAAACACGCCTTGAATTCGAAGCGCACAACGGCCTGGACCCCCGGTCGGCGCCGACCGGGGAACTCGTGGAAGCCCAGCCAATAGCGCTGGTGGAGGAGCCCGTGGCCGCGCAACCGGGCTGCCGCGCCAGCATCCTTCAGGAACGCTACAGCTTCGATACTTTCGTTCCCGGCCAATCCAACGAATTCGCCCACGCCGTGGCCCGGCGGGTGGCCTCCTGGACCGACGGCCACTTCAATCCCGTCGTCTTCCATGGCCCCTACGGCTTTGGAAAGACGCACCTGCTCAACGCCTTGGCCTGGGAGGCGATGAAAACCGCCCCCAACCGCAAGGTGGTCTATATGAATTCAGAACGGTTCCTGTCCGGCTTCATCCAGGCGGTGATGGAACGGCGGATGACAGCCTTCAAGGACGAGCTCCGCTCGGCGGACCTGCTGCTGATCGATGACGTGCAGTTCATCGGCGGCAAACAGTCGACCCAAGAGGAACTGTTCCATACCCTGGCGGCGCTGATGGAGGATGGGCGGCGCGTGGTGTTCTCGGCCGATCGCCCGGCGTCGGCCCTGACCGAACTCGACGCCCGCCTGCGTTCGCATCTGTCGGCCGGGCTGGTGTGCGGGATCGAGCCCGCCGACCGGACCCTGAGGCTCGGAATCCTCGATCGCAAAGTCCAGGTGATGGGACGTCAGCAGGGTTTTTCGGGATCGCTGCGGGCCGAGGTCGCCGCCTTTCTTGCCGACCGATTCAGCGACAGCGTGCGGGAGCTTGAGGGCGCATTGAACATCCTTATCGCGCGAGTGGGCGGCGGCATCGGCGCGCTGTCGCTGAACGAAGCGCAGGACGTCCTGCGGCCTCATCTGCGCGCGGGCGAAAAGCGCGTGACGGTGGATGAAATCCAGAAAGCGACCTCGGAGCATTTCGGCCTGAAACAGGCGGATATGATCTCTCCGGGCCGAGCAAGGTCGCTCGCGCGCCCGCGCCAGGCGGCGATGTGGCTGGCCAAGCAGCTGACCACCCGGTCGCTGCCCGATATCGGGCGGCGCTTCGGCGGGCGCGATCACACCACCGTGCTGCACGCGGTCCGCCGGATCGAGGAACTGCGCGCCCTCGACCCGCAACTGGCGCGGGACCTTGAGATCCTGGTCCGCAAGCTTCGCGACTGATCCTGCCTGACGCTCAGGCGGCCTTGTAGGGGCGAGGCGCGACGCCATGACTGGCGAAGAACGACAGAAGCCGTGACCAGCCGTCGGCGGCGTCGGCCGGGTTGTACGCGGGCCGGTAGTCGGCGTGGAAGCCATGCTGGGCGTCCGGATAGACGATGATCTGGCTGTCGGTCTTGCCGGCCTTGACCAGAGCTTCGCGCATCGCCGGGACCCCGGCGGTCAGACCATCCTTGCCGCCATAAAGGCCCAGGACCGGCGCGCGCAACGCCTCGACCCGCTCGATGGGCCACAATCGGTTGGCGTCGTCCGGGGCGCCCGGAGGACGCATCATCTTGCCGTACCAGGCGACACCCGCCTTGATCTGGGCGAAGGTTTCGCAAGCCAGCCAGGTGACGCCGCCGCCATAGCAAAAGCCGGTGATGGCGATCTTGGCCGGATCGACGAAGGCCTGCCCCTCCAGGAACTTCAAAGCCGCGCCGACGTCTCCCATGACCTGGGGGTCGGGGGCCTTCATGACGATCTTGATCACCTCGGCTAAGTCGGCGATCGGCGCCGGGTCGGCCACGCGCACGAAAAAGGCCGGGGCGATGGCGACATAGCCCAGTTTGGCGAAGCGCCGGCAGACGTCCTTAATGTAGTCGTGGACGCCGAAAATCTCGGAGGCGACGATCACCGCCGGGAACCGTCCCTTGGCCCTCGGCCGCGCGACATAGGCCGGCAGGGCGAAACCGTCCGGGGAGGACAGGGTCACGGTCTCGATGGTCAGTCCGACCTCGTCGGTATGGATCGGCTCCGCCTGGGCCGAGACCGCCGCGAGGGCGTAGCCGGAGAAGAACACCGCGGCCACACCGCGGCGGGTGAGATGCAGGTCCTCGGATCGGACGCCTTCGGGGTGGGTGAGATTGGTCATGGTCATTCTCCTGTGGAATCTATGCTCCCCTCGTCATGCCCCGCTGTCAAAGGGCCTGCCCGGCGCAAGGTAAGGTTCAGTCGGCCGCCACCCGGAATGAGCCGCGAGGAGCCTGTCAGGACACGGTCGACGCCATGATAGGCCAGGCGGTCGGGGCCGGCGAGCAGGCAGATATCGCCGGAGGCAACGCGGACCGAGCGGCTGGGCGCCTTTCGGCTGACGCCGCCGATCCGGAACACCGCAGTGTCCCCCAGCGACACCGACAGCACGGGAAAACTGAAATCCGCCTCGTCTCGATCCTGGTGCGGCCCCATCCGAGCCCCGTCCCGATAAAGATTGACCAGGCAGCAGTCAGCATCCGCCCGCCGGTCCGCCAGGGTTCGCCAAAGCTCGAGCAGAAGGGGTGGGATGGGCGGCCATGGCCGGCCCGTATCGGGGTGAAAACGCTGATAGCGATATCCGGCGTGATCGCTGAACCAACCCACGGCCCCAAAATTGGTCATTTCAACGCTCATCGGCTTACCCGATGGCGTCACAGCTTGGTAGAATGGAGCTAGCAACGCGGTCGCCAGGACGGTGTCGACCAGGGCCTGCTGATCCGCTGACCCCAGATATCCTGGATGAAGCTTGAAACCCGTCTGCATCCCGCCCTTCTTCCCACCGACAGGTCGATTGATCCATCAAACCGACAGGCACGGCCCAAATGAAGGCCGGTTACCTGTCGGCGACGCGCCTCGCGCCCTTGCGACGCCCGACTCGGTTCCCATATCCGGGCAGCGGGCGTGATCACCCTATCGGGCGGTTCCGCGCCACATTCAAGATCATGGCCAGGGTGGCCGGACCTCGCGGTTCACGCCCCCGGCTGAACAGGGAACGGCCGCGATCAAGGCGCTTCGGGTTTCATGAAGGCCAAAGCCGCTGTTCGCCTCAAAAGGAGCGAAAGAAGACTGGTATGAGCAAGATCATTGGCATCGACCTCGGAACGACCAATTCCTGTGTCGCCATCATGGATGGCAAGACCCCCAAGGTCATAGAAAACGCCGAGGGCGTGCGGACCACCCCGTCGGTCGTGGCGCTGTTGGAGGATGGCGAGCGTCTGATCGGCCAGCCCGCCAAGCGTCAGGCGGTCACCAACCCCGAAAACACCTTCTTCGCCATCAAGCGACTGATCGGCCGCGCCTTTTCCGACCCGATGGTCGAGAAGGACAAGGGCATGGTGCCCTATGGCATCACCAAGGGTCCGACAGGCGACGCCTGGGTGCGGGCGCACGGCAAGGACTATTCGCCCCAGCAGATATCCGCCTTCATCCTGCAAAAAATGAAGGAAGCCGCCGAGGCACACCTGGGCGAGAAGGTGGAGAAGGCGGTCATCACCGTTCCCGCTTATTTCAACGACGCCCAGCGTCAGGCGACCAAGGACGCCGGCAAGATCGCCGGCCTGGAAGTGCTGCGCATCATCAACGAGCCCACCGCGGCGGCCCTGGCCTATGGCCTGGACAAGACCGAGGGCAAGAAGATCGCAGTCTATGACCTCGGTGGCGGCACCTTCGACGTCTCGATCCTGGAGATCGGCGACGGCGTGTTCGAGGTCAAGGCCACCAATGGCGACACCTTCCTCGGCGGCGAGGACTTCGACATGCGGATCGTCGAATATCTGGCCGACGAGTTCAAGAAGGAACAAGGCGTCGATCTGCGCAAGGACAAGCTGGCCCTGCAACGCCTGAAGGAAGAGGCTGAAAAAGCCAAGAAGGAACTGTCCTTCACCGCGCAGTATGAAGTCAACCTGCCCTTCATTTCGATGAATGCGTCGGGTCCGCTGCACCTCAACATCAAGATCACCCGCGCCAAGCTGGAAGCTCTGGTCGAGGATCTGGTGGCCAAAACCATCGGCCCCTGCGAACAGGCGCTGAAGGACGCCGGTCTGAAGAAGTCGGAGATCGACGAAGTGATCCTGGTCGGCGGCATGACCCGCATGCCCAAGGTCGTCGAAGTCGTGAAGGAATTCTTCGGCCGCGAACCGCACACGGGCGTCAATCCCGATGAAGTGGTGGCGCTGGGCGCCGCGATTCAGGCCGGCGTTCTGCAAGGCGACGTCAAGGATGTGCTGTTGCTGGACGTCACGCCCCTGACCCTCGGCATCGAAACCCTGGGCGGCGTGTTCACGCCGCTGATCGAGCGCAACACCACCATCCCCACCAAGAAGAGCCAAGTGTTCTCCACCGCCGACGACAACCAGAGTGCGGTGACTATCCGGGTGTTCCAGGGCGAGCGGCCGATGGCGACGCACAACAAGCTGCTGGGTCAGTTCGACCTGGTCGGCATTCCGCCGGCCCCGCGCGGCATTCCGCAGGTTGAGGTGACCTTCGACATCGACGCCAACGGCATCGTCAATGTTTCGGCCCGGGACAAGGCGACCGCCAAGGAGCAGTCGATCCGCATCCAGGCCAATGGCGGGCTGTCGGACACCGACATCGAGGCGATGGTCAAGGAAGCCGAGGCCAACGCGGCCGAGGACAAGAAGCGCAAAGAACTGGTGGAAGCCAAGAACCATGCCGACGCCCTGATCCACTCCACCGAAAAATCCATGGCCGAACACGGCGGTAAGGTGGGCGCGGATGAGAAGACCGCCATCGAGGCGGCCATCGCCGATCTGAAGAGCGAGATCGAGGGCGAGAACACCGAGGCCATCACCGCCAAGACCCAGACCCTGATGCAGGCGTCGATGAAGCTCGGCGAAGCGATGTATCAGGCCCAACAAGACGCGCCCGGGGCCGATGCGCCGGCGGCGGACGACGGCGTAGTGGACGCCGAGTTCGAAGATGTGTCCGCCGACAAGAAGTAAGGACCACGCCCGGTGGGGCCTCTGGCGCGATGGTTACCGCGCCGGAGGCTATCGCCAGGTTCGCGGGACTGGTGTGAATATCCGAGGGGTCTGACGTTTCCATGCGGGACTATTATGAATTGCTTGGGGTTCAGCGGACCTGCGACGACGCGGGCCTGAAGGCGGCTTTTCGCAAGCTGGCCATGGAACACCACCCCGACCGCAATGGCGGCTCCGCCGACGCGACGGCGCGTTTCAAGGAAATCAACGAAGCCTATTCGGTCCTTTCAGACTCCAACAAACGCGCGGCCTATGACCGGTTCGGTCATGCCGGTTTGAATGGCCAGGGACCCGGACCCAGCGGCGGGTTCAATGACGTCAATGACATCTTCAACGACGTGTTCGGCGACGTATTCGGCGACATGTTCGGTCGGGGCCAGAGGTCGCAGGGACCGGCCCGGGGCCAGGATCTGCGCTACGATCTGGAAATCAGCCTGGAGCAGGCCTACGCAGGCGCTGGGGTCAAGATCAAGGTTCCCGCGGCCATGGCCTGCGACACCTGTGACGGCTCGGGGGCGAAGCCGGGCACGAGTCCGACCACCTGTGTCGCCTGCGCCGGCGCCGGCAGGGTGCGGCGTAGCCAGGGCTTTTTCCAGGTGGAAACCACCTGTCCGCGGTGTGGCGGCGCCGGCCGCGTGGTTCTCGACCCCTGCAAAAGCTGCGCCGGCCAGGGCCAGGTGCGTCGCGAGCGCGTGCTCGAGGTGCGGATACCGGCCGGCGTCGACGACGGCTCCCGCATCCGGCTATCGGGCGAAGGCGATACGGGCGCGCGCGGCGGACCTCGTGGCGACCTCTATATATTCCTTTCCGTGAAGCCCCACGAACTGTTCGAGCGGGACGGGCTCGATCTGCTCTGCTCGGTGCCGGTTGCCATGACTACCGCGGCCCTGGGCGGTGACATCGAGGCGCCCTGCCTGCTGGGCGGGGAAAATTGCGACGGCCAGTGCAAGATCAAGGTCAAGATCCCCGAGGGCGCCCAACCGGGCCAGACCGTTCGCCTGCGCGGCAAGGGAATGCCGTCTTTGCGCACGCGCCAGCGCGGCGATCTGGTGGTCCAACTCGACATCGAGACGCCGACCCGCCTGACGCCGAAACAAAAGGCGCTGATGCGGGAATTCGCCGAACTGTGCGGCGACCAGCAGAACCCCCGTTCGGCGACCTTCTTCCGCAAAGCCAAGCAATTCTGGACTGATGTGACCGGCGTCGAGGGCCGCGCTTAAACCGAACGCGTGAGAGCGTTGATGTCTGGCCAGAGGAAATCGGTCTCGCGAAAACCGCCGCCCCAGCCCTGAACGGCGCGGCCCTGGACCGGCAGACCGCCCAGATGGGTGTAGAAGCCGCGCGCGGGCGCGTTGCCGTCAAGCACCCACAGGCTCAGGGAGTCGGCGCCGCGCGCCTGGAGCACGCGGGCCGTTGCGACCAGCAGTCGCTTGCCTAGCCCGAGTTTCTGGGCGGTCTTGAGAAGATAGAGGGTCGAGACCTCGGCGCGGCGCCCATCATTATGGATATGGCCGGCGCAATAGCCCGCCAAGCCGCTGCGGCCCTCGGCGGCCAGCATCACCTCAAAAGGTTTCGCGGCCATCAGCTGGCGACGAAAACGGCGAGCATAGAGTTGCGGGTTCATCCGCCAGAGGTAGATCTCCGGCAACAGGCCGGCGTAGGTCTCACGCCAGGAATCGACGTGGACCTCGGCCAGGGCGGCGGCGTCGCCAGGACCTGGCGCGATGATCATTCTTTCATCGAGACGTTCCATGGCGCCCACGCTTTGCGCCAACCGTGGCCACGTCAAGGGCTGACGCCGCCCCCCCGCGCCTATAGCGTGGCCGAAATGAATGCTCCCCAGATGATTCCGAGCGAGCTTCCCACGGCGGACGGCGCGACGCCGGTCATGGCTCAATATTTCGAGGCCAAGGCGCGGCAGCCCGACGCCTTGATCTTTTTCCGCATGGGCGATTTCTATGAGCTGTTCTTCGAGGACGCGGCCAAGGCCTCCGCCGCCATCGGCATCACCCTGACCCACCGGGGAACCCACGCCGGAAGGCCTATCCCCATGGCCGGCGTGCCCGCCCACGCCTCCGAGGCCTATCTGGCCAAACTGATCCGCGCCGGGTTCAAGGTGGCGGTCTGCGAACAGATGGAAGACCCCGCCGAGGCCCGCAAGCGCGGCGCCAAGTCGGTGGTCCGGCGCGATCTGGTCCGGGTCGTCACGCCAGGCACCCTGACCGAGGACGGTCTGCTCGACGCCAACAGGGCCAATCGCCTGGCCGCCATCGGCTGGCGCGGCGGCGTGGCGGCCCTGGCCAGCGTCGAACTGTCCACCGGCGAGGTCGAATGCATGACCCTGTCGCCCGAGGGGCTCGCCTCGGCTCTGGCGGCGCTGCGCCCCTCAGAGATTCTGACCCCCGACCGACTGTTCAGCGATCCGGTGATCGGCGACGCCCTGCGGGGCGCGGGGGGACTCGTCCAGCCGATGCCCAGCGCCCTGGCGGAGCCCTTGGCCTCGGAGGCGAGGCTCAAGCGCCTCTATGGCGTCCAGACACTGGATGGGTTCGGACCCCTCGGCGGGGCCGAGATCGCGGCTCTCGGCCTGATCGCCGCGCATCTGGAAACCACCCAGGCCGGTCGGCTGCCGATGCTGAGAGCGCCGAGGCGGGCCGCCGAAGCCGATGTGATGGCCATCGATCCAGCCACTCGCGCCAGTCTGGAGATCGAACGGACCTTGAGCGGCGGGCGGGAGGGCTCGCTGCTGTCGGCCATCGACCGCACGGTGACGTCGCCCGGCGCCCGGCTTCTGGCCGCCCGGCTTTCGCGCCCGCTGCTGGACCCAGTTCCGATCAACGCCCGTCTGGACGCCATCGCCTGGCTTCTCGACCGCCGCGTGGCGCGGGAGGCGCTGCGGCGGCGATTCAAGGGCGCGCCGGACATGGCCAGGGCGCTTTCGCGGCTGGCGCTGGGGCGCGGCGGGCCCCGGGATCTCTGGAACCTGCGGGACGGCCTGACCACCGGCGACGCGGCGGCGGCGTTGCTGGCCGCCGAGACCGAAGCCAGCGGTGACCCGCCGCGCGAAATCGCCGAGGCGGGCGAGGCCCTCGATCTCAAAGCCTTGAGGAGCCTCGCGGGCCTGTTGAACACCCTCACGGAAGGCTTGGCCGAAGATCCGCCCGCCCTGGCGCGGGATGGCGGTTTTGTCGCTCCAGGGGTTTCGGGCGACCTTGACGCCGCCCGAGGTCTTCGAGACGACAGCCGGCGCGTGGTCGCCACTCTCGAAGCGCGTCTGGCCGCCGAGAGTGGAGTATCGCTGAAGATCCGCCACAACGCGGTCCTCGGCTATTTCGTCGAGGCCAGCGCCAAACAGGCGGAGGCGTTGTTACGGCCACCGCTGTCGGCCCTGTTCATCCATCGCCAGACTCTGGCCAGTCAGGTTCGATTCACCACCGTCGAGCTGGCCGATCTGGATGCGCGCATCGCCCGGGCCGCCGAACAGGCCCTGGCGATGGAGGTGGCGATCTTCGAGCGCTGGCGCGCCACGGCTTGCGAGGTCGGAGCGGACATCATGGCGGCGGCCGAGGGCCTGGCGCGGCTCGACGTGGCTGCGGGCCTGGCCGAGTGGGCGAGCGACGTCGGCGCCGTCCGGCCGATCCTGGACAAGTCTCTGGCTTTCGACGCCCGCGGCGCCCGTCACCCGGTGGTTGAGGCGGCGGTGCGGCGCTCGGGCGGCGTGTTCACGCCCAACGACTGCGCCCTGGACGGATCGGGCCAGAGCGCGGCGCGCCTGTCGATCGTCACCGGTCCCAACATGGCTGGCAAGTCGACGTTCCTGCGCCAGAACGCCCTCCTGGCGGTCCTGGCCCAGGCCGGCGGCTTCGTGCCCGCGACCTCCCTGAGGCTTGGCGTGGTCGACCGGCTGTTCAGCCGGGTGGGGGCCGGCGACGATCTGGCCCGGGGCCGGTCGACCTTCATGGCTGAGATGGTGGAGACCGCCGCCATCCTGACCCAGGCCACGGCGCGATCCTTTGTGATCCTCGATGAGATCGGCCGCGGCACCGCCACCTATGATGGCCTGGCGATCGCCTGGGCCTGCGCCGAGGCGCTGCACGACGCCAACCAGTGCCGCGCCCTGTTCGCGACCCACTATCATGAGCTGGCGGCCCTCGAGAGCCGACTGCCCTACGTCTCGAACCTGTCCCTCAAGGCCAAGGAGTGGAACGGCGAGCTGGTGTTTCTGCACGAGGCTGGCCCCGGCTGCGCCGACCGCTCCTATGGCGTGCAGGTGGCCCGGCTGGCCGGCGTGCCCCCGGCCGTGGTGTCGAGAGCTCGAGAGGTGCTGGCGCGGCTGGAGAGCGAGGCGGTGTCACACCAGGGCCTACAGGACCTGCCGCTGTTCGCCGCCGCGACGCCCACTCCGGCGCGGGTCGGCCCCTCCGCCGCCGAGATCGCGATCGCGGCTCTCGACGTCGACGGCATGAGCCCACGCGAGGCGATGGACGCGCTTTATCGGCTCAAGGGCATGATCTGATGGTCCGGTGTTTCTATTGCCAGACAGACGGTGGTTGGGGACCTATATAGGCGCCATGCCCCCCCGCCTTCGCCCCACCCGTCTTGAACTCGTCGTCGATGGCCTGAGGCTGCGCTCCCAGCTGTCCACGGCCGCGCTGGACGCCGCCGGCGACGCGCCCGAACAACGGCGGCGGGCGCTCGAGATTCTGAAAGCGGCGCTGTTTCGCGGCCGGATGATCGCCAAGGAGCGGCTGGAGAACGGCGCCGGCGGGGTCGAGACCGCCCGGCTGATCTGCGGGGTGACCGACGAGGTCATCACCGCCCTCTGGGATTTCACCACGGTCCACGTGTTCCGCGCTCGCAACCCGACCCAGGGCGAACGGCTAGCGCTGATGGCGGTGGGCGGCTATGGCCGGGGGGCCCTGGCGCCGTTCTCCGACATCGATCTGCTGTTCGTGCGGCCCTACAAGGAAACCGCCCACACCGAGAGCGTGATCGAATACATGCTCTACGCCCTATGGGATTTGGGCCTCAAGGTCGGCCACGCCTCCCGCACGCTAGACGAATGCGTCAGGCTGGCGCGCGCCGACATGACCATTCGGACCTCGATCCTGGAGGCCCGCCGGCTGATCGGCGACGCCGACCTGGCCCAAAGCCTGCAGCGCCGCTTTCGCGCCGAGGTGGTCAAGGGCACGGGCGCCGAGTTCGTCGCCGCCAAGCTCAAGGAGCGTGACGAGCGGCATGCCCGGGCCGGGGCCAGCCGTTTCATGGTCGAGCCCAACGTCAAGGAGGGCAAGGGCGGCCTTCGCGATCTCCACACCCTGTTCTGGATCGCCCAGTATCTGCATCCGGCCGACGGGCTGGACGGAGTGCTGAAGATGGACATGTTCCTCGGGCGCGAGGTCCGGGCCTTCATTCGCGCCTTCGACTTTCTTGAGGCGGTCCGCGCGCATCTGCATTTCACGGCCGGTCGTCCAGAGGAGCGCCTTACGTTCGACCTGCAGCCGGAGATCGCCCGCCGGATGGGCTATCACGACCGGCCCCGCAAGGACGGCGACAACACCCCGGCCGTCGAACGGTTCATGCGGCGCTATTTCCTGATCGCCAAGGACGTCGGTGTGCTGACGCGCGCTTTCTCCGCCAAGCTCGAAGCCGACCATATGAAATCCAGCCCCAGGGGCTTGCTGAGGGTGCTCCCCGGAAAGCCGGCGGCGCGGATCACCCTGGAACCGGGCTTCGTTATGGACGGCGGGCGGATTTCCGTCACGGGCCCGGATGTGTTCGAGCGAGACCCTGTCAATCTGCTGCGGTTCTTCCGGCTGGCGGACGCCCGCGACCTGGACCTGCACCCGGACGGCTTCACCGAAGTCACCAGGCATCTGACGCTGATCACATCGCGGGTGCGGCGGGATCCGGTCGCCGCGGGCGTGTTCTTGGATATCCTGGCGAGATCGCGCAAGCCCCGCCGCACCCTGGAGTTGATGAACGAAGCCGGCGTGCTCGGGCGGTTCCTGCCGGAGTTCGGGCACATCGTGGCTCAGATGCAGTTCAACATGTATCACTCCTACACCGTGGACGAGCACACCCTCCGCGCGGTGGGCATCATCAACGACATCTCCGAGGGCCGCTTCACCGAGGACCATCCTCTCTCCAGCACGGTGATGCCGCTGATCGAGGACCGCGAGGCCCTGTTCCTGGCGATGTTGCTACACGACACCGGCAAGGGCGGCGTCGGCGGGCAGGAAAAGGCGGGCGCCAGATCCGCGCGGCAAGCCTGCGAGCGTCTGGGTCTGGATCGGCAGCGCATCGATCTGGTGGCTTGGCTGGTCGAGCATCACCTAGTGATGAGCGACTATGCCCAGAAGCGCGATCTGGCCGACCCGGCCACCGTGGCGGCCTTCGCCGACATCGTTCAGACCCCCGAACGTCTGCGACTTCTTATCGTCCTCACGGTCGCCGACATCCGCGCCGTGGGACCCGGGGTGTGGAACGGCTGGAAGGGCCAGCTGCTCAGAGAGCTTTACGGCGCCGCCGAGACGATATTCCGCGGCGGCCGAACCTCCGATGCGGCCGGCGTGGCGCGGCGGCGCCAGGAAGCGGCCGCCTATGACGCCAGGACCGCCCTGGTCGCCGCCGAGCCGAACGCGAGGGTCTGGGCCGGGGCCATGGAGGACGCCTATTTCATCGCCTTTTCTCCGGCTGAACAACGGGTCCATCTGGGCCTGTCGCGGCGCGCGGCCCTGGCTGGGGGCGGTGCGGCCCAGGCCATGATCAGATCCGACCGGGACGCCGCCGAGGTGGTGATCACCGCTCCCGACCGACGCGGCCTGTTCGCCGACCTGGCTTTGACGATCTCTCACATGGGGGGCAACGTCGTCGGGGCGAGGATCTTCACCTCCACCGCGGGCGACGCGCTGGACGTCTTCTATGTTCAGGATCACGCCGGCCAACCGTTCGGAGACGGCAATCCAAAGCACCTGCAACGGCTGGTGCGGGCGTTGGAAGCCGCGGCCGCTGGGGAAAGTCCGCCGGCGGAAACCCGCCGAACCAATGACCAGGCGCGCGCGTCGGCTTTCGCGATCGCCTCGACAGTGGCGATCGACAACGAGGCCTCCCGGCACGCCACGGTGGTGGAGGCCTCGGGACGCGATCGTCCGGGCCTGGTCGAAGCGCTGGCGAGGGCGATCTCGGACTCAGCGCTGTCGATCCAGTCGGCGCATATCGAGAACCACGGCGAGCGTGCTGTCGACGCCTTTTATGTGGTCACCGCCGATGGCGGCAAGCTGACCGATCCAGAGCATCTGGCCGGGGTTCGCGCGCGACTGACCGATGTGCTGGACGCCGCCGACGCCGCCTCCCAGGCCAGCCGCTTGCCCCGCGCCCGGGCGAGCGTCGCGCGCTGAGCCAACCTTGGCGGGTTCGGCCTGGCGGGTCCGGCTTGCCCCACCCGGCGCTTGGCGGTAAGCGATCGCCATGGCTATTCAAGGATCAAACCGGGGTCGATGGCGGGGTCCCTCGTCACCCATCTGAACACCGCGCGCCCCGCGGCGCCGATCCTCGTCTCAACGCTAGACAAAGTTTCCACCCAATGACCGAACCCTTGATCGCGCCCGCCGGCGCATCGCGCGTTTTCTCCGGCGTACAGCCGTCCGGAGCCCTGCACCTGGGCAACTATCTGGGCGCCCTGGTAAAATTCGTCGCTCTGCAGCACCAGATGGAATGCCTGTACTGCGTGGTGGATCTGCACGCGATCACCGCCTGGCAGGACCCCAAGACCCTGGCCTCCCAGACCCGGGAGATCGCGGCGGCCTATTTCGCGGCGGGTGTCGATCCGGCGAAAGCGATCGTGTTCGCCCAGTCCGCCGTCCCCGAACACGCTGAGCTCGCATGGATCTTCAATTGTGTCGCCCGGCTGGGCTGGCTCGACCGGATGACCCAGTTCAAGGAAAAGTCGGGCAAGCACAAGGAGCGGGCCAGCGTCGGCCTCTATACCTATCCGGTGCTCCAGGCCGCCGATATCCTGCTCTATAAGGCTACCCACGTTCCGGTCGGCGAGGACCAGAAGCAGCATCTGGAACTGACCCGCGATATCGCCGCCAAGTTCAACCACGACTTCGACGCGCCTGGGTTCTTCCCCCTGACCGAGGCGCTGATCGAGGGCCTGGGCGCGCGGATCATGTCGTTGCGGGACGGTAGGGCGAAGATGTCCAAGTCGGATCCTTCGGATCAATCGCGAATCAATCTGACCGACGACGCCGATATCATCGCCGGCAAGGTCAAGCGCGCGAAGACCGATCCCCTGCCCCTGCCCGAAACGGTCGAGGGGCTGAAGGACCGGCCCGAGGCGGACAATCTGGTTGGCGTCTATGCGGCGTTGTCGGGCCAGACCAAGGCGCAGGTGCTGGCCCAGTACGCCGGTCAGGGCTTCGGCAAGAGCTTCAAGCCGGACCTGGCCGACATTCTGGTCGAACGCCTGTCGCCGGTCTCCGCCGAGATGCGGCGTCTGATGGCGGATCCGGCCGAGATCGATCGCACCCTGGCGGCGGGGGCGGCGCGCGCGCGGGCGCTCGCGGCGCCGATCCTGGCGCAAACCAAGCGGATCGTCGGTTTCACCGTCGGTCAGTAGACCGCCACGGTTGCGTCAACGCGTCTCTGACGCCATCTACCTTCGTAGGGAGACCTGCCATGTTCATTCAAACCGAATCCACGCCAAACCCGGCGGTGCTGAAATTCCTGCCCGGCCGCGAGCTTATGTCGACCGGCACCCGGGAATTCCATGACGCGGCCGAAGCCGAGGCGTCGCCGCTGGCCGAATCGCTGTTCGAGCTGGGTGGCGTCAAGCGAGTGTTCTTCGGCCAGGAGTTCCTGACCGTAACCAAGGCCGAGGATCGCGACTGGGCGCACCTGAAAGCGCCCATTCTGGCGGCGATCATGGACCATTTCACCGACGGACGGCCCTTGCTGCGCGACCAGGGCGCCTTGGCTGACGATGAAGATGTCTATGAGGGCGACGCCGCCCAGATCGTCATCGAAATCAAGGAACTGCTCGATTCCAGAATCCGTCCCGCCGTGGCCCAGGACGGCGGCGACATTCTGTTCGCCAAGTTCGAGCCCGACACCGGCGTGGTGTGGTTGCATATGCGCGGAGCCTGCGCCGGCTGCCCGTCGTCCGCGGCCACGCTGAAGGCCGGCGTCGAGAACATGCTACGCCACTATGTGCCCGAAGTGACCCGGGTCGAGCAGGCCCTCTAAGCCGCCCCCCAATTTCGCTCCAGGGATACCGACCGATGACCGAACGCCTCGCGGATCCCGCGCTGGACCAACTGTTTCGCGACGCGCGCAGCCACAACGGCTGGAAAACCGATCCCCTGTCCGAGACGACCTTGCGCGAGGTGTATGAACTCGCGAGGTTCGGGCCGACGGCGGCGAATACCAATCCGGCCCGTTTTATCTTCGTGACCAGCGCCGAGGCCAAGGAAAAACTGGCGTCGGTGTCCTCGGGCAATAACCCGGCCAAGATCAAGGCGGCGCCCGCGACGGTGATCATCGGCTATGACATGGATTTCCCCGAGCGTATGGGGACGCTCTTTCCTCACGTTGCGGGCGTCAAGGGGTGGTTCAGCGACCCGGTGGCGGCCGAACAGACGGCTTTTCGAAACGGCACGCTGCAAGGCGCCTATTTCATTGTGGCGGCGCGGTCGCTTGGGCTCGACTGCGGCCCGATGTCCGGGTTCGACAACGGCAAGGTCGACGCCCTGTTTTTCGCGGGTACGAAAATCAAATCCAACTTCATCTGCTCGATCGGCCACGGCGACGGGAGCAACATGTTCGATCGCCTGCCGAGGCTCAGCTTTGAGGATGCCTGCAAGATTGTCTAACCGCAAGGCTTTGACCGCGTGATCCTGCTGGCGCTGGATACCTGCGTGGCGGCCTGTTCGGTGGCGCTGAGCCGGGATGGCGAACCGATCGCCTGGGCGAGCGAGCCCATGATCCGCGGGCATCAGGAGCGCCTGGCGCCGATGACGCGCGATCTGATGGCTTCGCGAAGCCTGGCCTTCGCCCAGATCGATCGGATCGGCGTGACCGTCGGGCCGGGGTCCTTCACCGGCCTGCGGGTCGGGCTGGCCTTCGCCAAGGGCCTGGCGCTGGCGCTGGGGCGCCCATGCGTCGGCGTGGGCGTGCTTGAGGCCCTGGCTACCGGTATCTGGGCCGCCGCCGGTATCTCGGGTGCGGGTCCCGCAGCCGCAGTGATCGACGCGGGCCGAGGGCGCGTCTACTTTCAGTTGTTCGATGGCGGCGTTTCGCTCAGCGGTCCGGACATACTGACCCTGGAGCTGGCGATCAGCCGACTGGCCGAGGTTTTCCCGTCCGGCCGGATGGTGCTCACCGGACCGGGCGCCCACCTGCTGATGGAGGCGGCGCCTCTGGCGACACTGGACGAGACCGCCGCGCCCGATCCCAGGGTAGTGGCGCGGTTGGCGAGCCTAGCGCCCTCTGCCCCGCCCCGGCCGCTCTATCTTCGCCCGCCGGACGCCAAGGTGAAGGCGGCGTGATCGGGATTCATCCGGCGAGGATCGAGACCTGCCCGGCGCTCGCGGACATCCACCACCTGGGCTTCGACCCAGCTTGGTCGGCCGAGGAGATCCGGTCGCTGATGGATGGCCTCGGAGCGTTCGCCTTCAGCGCCGGCTCCGAGACGTCGCCGGCGGGCTTTGTACTATGCCGGATCGCGGCCGACGAAGTGGAGGTGCTGACTATCGCCACCCGGCCCGACCACCGTCGGCAAGGCGTGGCCTTGGCCCTTCTGGACACGGCCCTGGCCGCAGCCCTGGCACGCGGCGCCGCGTCGATGTTTCTTGAGGTGGCGGTGGACAATCTCGCCGCCCTCGCCCTCTACCGCTCGCGCGGGTTCGAGGCGGTCGGCCGGCGGCCGGGCTACTATTCGCGTCCCGGCGGGCCGATCGACGCGATGATCATGAGGGTCGATCTTAACAGATGAGGCTTCGCCCCCTATGATACAGGACAACGCCTGGAGCCGCCCGTTGGATCGCCTTGAAAAACTCTGCGTCGAGAAGGGAATGCGCATGACCGAACAGCGCCGCGTGATCGCGCGCGTGCTGTCGCTGGCCAGCGATCATCCCGACGTGGAGGAGTTGCACCGCCGAGCCCACGCGGTGGACCCGCACATTTCGATCGCCACGGTCTATCGCACCGTGCGCCTGTTCGAAGAATCGGGAATCCTCACCCGGCATGATTTTCGCGATGGCCGGTCCCGCTATGAGGAAGCCAGCGAAAGCCACCATGACCATCTGATCGACATGAAAAGCGGCGCGGTGATGGAATTCGTCGATGAAGAGATCGAAGCCCTGCAGACGGCGATAGCCAAGCGCATGGGCTATCGGCTGGTGGACCATCGTCTTGAGCTCTACGGCGTTCCCAGCGATGAGTGATCTTCCGAAGAAGCGCCTGTTCATCAAGACCTATGGCTGCCAGATGAACGTTCACGACAGTGAACGCATGGTCGATGTGCTGCGTCCGCTGGGCTACGAAGTCTCCACCGACGCCGCGACCGCCGATCTGGTGGTGCTGAACACCTGCCATATCCGCGAAAAAGCCACCGAAAAGGTCTATTCCGAACTGGGTCGCGTCAAGGCGATGAAACTTGCCCGCGCCGAAGCGGGGCAAGAGATGCTGGTCGCCGTGGCCGGTTGCGTCGCCCAGGCCGAGGGCGCCGAGATCATGAATCGGCAGACCGCCGTGGATCTGGTGATCGGACCGCAGAGCTATCATCGCCTGCCCGAATTGATTGCGCGGGTGCATCGCTCACGCGGAGAGCGTCTGGCCGCCGATTTCGAGGCTGAAGAGAAATTCGACGCCCTGCCTTTCCGAAGCCAGGCTCCTGGTGTCACGGCCTTCCTGACAGTGCAGGAGGGCTGCGATCGTTTCTGCACCTTCTGCGTCGTGCCCTACACGCGAGGCGCGGAGTTTTCGCGGCCGGCGGCGGCGATCGAGGCCGAGGCCCGCGCCCTGGCCGAGAAAGGCGTTCGCGAAATCACCCTGCTGGGTCAGAACGTCAACGCCTACCACAGTGACGAGGGTGGCGGTCTGGCGGCTCTGATCCGGCGGCTGGCGCGCGTCCCCGGCCTGGCGCGGCTGCGCTACACCACCAGCCATCCGGCCGACATGGATGACGCCCTGATCGCCGCCCATGGCGACGTCGAGGCGCTGATGCCCTATCTGCATTTGCCCGTGCAGTCGGGCTCGGACCGCATTCTCAAGGCGATGAACCGCGCCCATACGGTCGACAGCTTCCTTCGCACCCTCGAAAAGGTCCGCGCGGCGCGGCCCGACATCGCATTGTCCTGCGATTTCATCGTCGGTTTTCCAGGCGAAACCGACGCGGACTTCGAGGCTACGATGGCGCTGATCAGTGAAGTGGAATTCGCCAGCGCCTTTTCATTCAAATACTCGCGCCGGCCGGGCACTCCAGCCTCGACCATGCCGGGGCAGGTGGATGAAGCGGTCAAGACCGAGCGTCTCGCCCGGTTGCAGGCGGTGCTGGAAACCCAGCAACGCGCCTTCAACACGCGCCAGATCGGCCACGCCCTGCCGGTGCTGTTGGAAAAGCCGGGTCGCCATCCCGGCCAGGTGATCGGGCGCAGCCCCTATCTGCAGGCTGTGCATTGCGAGGGTGATCCGAGCCTGATCGGCCATATAGCGCCGGTCCAGATCATCGCTTCGGCCCACAACAGCCTGACCGGACGGCGTGTCGCGACCAGCGCTCCGCAGCCGGTATGGGAGACCGCTTGAGGCGCCCCCCTTCCGAATTCCTGCCTCTGGCGGATGACGCCGTGCGCGCCGTGGCCGGCCCGGCCGGTCGCCACGCCGCCCTGATCGAAGACGCTTTCAGTGTCCTGGTGGAGACCCCCGGCGGAGGGGTGTCGCTGAATGGCGACGCTGCTGGGCGGCGGAGCGCCAAACAGGCTATCGAGACCCTCGCCGGCCGTGTGGCGTCCCGCCTGGACGTTTCGACCGCCGACGTGCGGGTGGCGATTGATCAGGCCCGCTCCGGTGCACCAGGCGCCGCCACGACAGCCGCGCGGCGTGGGCTGGTGGCGGCCAAGACCGCCGCCCAGGCGCGCTATCTTGAGGCGCTCGGGAACCATGATCTGGTGTTCGGCCTTGGACCGGCCGGCACGGGCAAGACTTTCCTGGCGGTGGCCCACGGCGCCAATCTCCTGCGCTCCGGAGCCGTGGAGCGGCTGGTGGTGACCAGGCCGGCGGTGGAGGCCGGTGAGCGCTTGGGCTTCCTGCCCGGCGATCTGACTGAAAAGGTCGATCCCTATATGGCCCCGGTCTGGGAGGCGATGTCGGTCATTCTGGGCGCGGAGGCCCTGCGCAAGCGACGCGAGCGCGGAGAGATCGAGGTGGCCCCGATCGCCTTCATGCGCGGCCGAACCCTGTCACACGCCTTCGTGATCGTCGACGAGGCGCAGAACACCACCCGGCTGCAGATGAAGATGGTGCTGACCCGTCTCGGCGAGGGATCCAGCATGGCGGTCACCGGCGACCCCAGCCAGGTCGATTTGATCAACACCGGTGACTCCGGTCTGGCCCACGCGGTCTCGATCCTGGACGGTGTCGAGGGCGTGGCGGTCTCGCGCTTCACCAGCGCCGACGTGGTGCGGCACCCGCTCGTAGGCCGGATCGTCGAGGCTTATGACGCCGACGCCGCCAGACGATCGCGATGACCAGCCGGCCATTGAGCGAGGTGGATGTGGAGATCGAGGCCGAGGCCTGGACCCAGGCCCTGCCAGACGCCGAGGCCCTGGCGCGCGAGGCCGCTTTCGCCGGCCTGGGGACCGAGGCCGGCGCGCTGGTCATACTGCTCACCGATGACGAAAGCCTCCGCGAGCTGAATCACCGCTTTCGAGGCAAAGAGGCCGCGACCAATGTCCTCTCCTTCCCGGCGCCACCGAACCCCGGTGGCCATCTGGGCGACATCGCCCTGGCTTTCGGAACCTGCGACCGCGAGGCGCGCGCCCAGGCCAAGCCTCTGGCCGATCACCTCAGGCACCTGGTGATCCATGGCGTACTGCATTTGCTGGGACACGATCATCAGGGCGAGGACGAGGCCCTGGTGATGGAAGCCCTGGAAACCCAGCACCTGGCCGACCTGGGGATTGCCGATCCCTATCGGTTGGAGGCCATGTCCAGTGGTTGAGGAATCGCCGGCGTCGGCCGAACCACGTAAGCGGCCCAACGCCTCGCTGGGTCGGTTGCTGTCGGCGCTGGGACTCTATGGTTCGCGCCGGACCGCGGATCGGGAAGGCGACCCCTCCGCCGAGACCGTGGCGGGGGCCGCGTTACGAAGCCAGGCCGAAGCCTTTCAGACCATCACCGTGGGTGATGTGATGACGCCAAGAGCGGATATCACCGCGGTTGAGCTCTCGACCTCGATGCAGGCGGTGGTGGCGGCCTTCGCCGACAGCGAACACTCCCGGCTACCGGTCTACAAGGAAACCCTCGATGATCCGGTGGGGGTGGTCCACCTGAAGGACGTGTTCCGTATCCTGGCGGCGGACGGTGGGGCGGAAACCACCGACGGAGAGGTGCTGACCCGGATCAAGCGGCCGACTCTCTATGTGCCGCCCTCCATGCGCGCCGCCGACCTTCTGGTCCGTATGCAGGCCAGCAGGATTCACATGGCCATGGTGATCGACGAGTTTGGCGGGGTCGACGGCGTTGTCACCCTGGAAGACGTCATCGAGGCCGTGGTCGGCGAGATCGACGACGAGCACGACGAGGCCGCCGCCACCCAGATCGTCGCCCGAACGGGCGGTGTATTCGAGGCCGATGGACGGGCGCCGCTGGAGGTTCTAGAGGCGGCCCTTGGACAGACCCTTTCGGACCCTGATCTCGAGGAAGATATCGACACCGCCGCCGGCCTGGTCACCGCCCTGGCGGGGCGCGTGCCGCAGCGAGGCGAAGTGATCGCCCACCCCGGAGGGCTGGAGTTCGAGATCACCGACGCCGATCCCAGACGGGTCAAGCGCCTGCGGATTCGCCCCGCGACCAAAATCGCGCCCTAGATCACGATGTCCGAATCCCAGTTTCCGATCCGTTCGCCCGTGCTGCTGACGGGCACACGGGTCCTGGCCGTGATCGCCGGCGTTCTGGCGGCGGTGGCCCAGCCGCCCTGGGGGTTTCTGCCGGGACTGCTGGGTTATGGCCTGCTGTTTCGCCTGGTCGACCTGCTTGGCAGCCGGGTCCGCTGGCGATCGGCCTTCGCCCTCGGATGGCTGGCTGGCTGTGGCTACTTCATCATATCCGTGGCTTGGCTGGCGCAGCCTTTCCAGATCGACGCCGAGGTCCAGGGCTGGATGGCGCCGTTCGCGGTGATCTTGATGGCGATGGTCCTGGGCCTGTTCTGGGGCGTCGCGGCGACGGTCTATCGAATGCTGGCCGGACGCGGCCTGCGCCGGGTGTTGCTGTTCGCCGGAACCCTAGCCCTGGCGGAATGGGCGCGGGGCCATTTGCTGACAGGTTTTCCCTGGGATCTGCCCGGCGAGGCCTGGCGTGCCGGGTCGGCGCCGTCGCAGACCGCCGCCCTGGTCGGCGCCTATGGACTGACCTGGATCACCCTGGTCGCCGCGGCCGCCCCGTTCACGGCCTTCGACGGCCCCAGAGGCCGCCGGATGCCTCTGGGCGGTCTGGCGCTGGTGGTGGGTCTCTATGCATTCGGCGCGGCTCGGTTGGCCGGCGCCCCGCCCACCAGTCCAAAGGCGCCGTGGGTGAGGATCGTTCAGGCCGACGTCAAACAGGAAAGCAAATACGACCAGCGCCTGTTCTCCAGCATCGTCAGCCGATATGTCACCCTGACGGTGCGACACGCATCCAGGCGGCCGGACATCATCATCTGGCCCGAGGGGGCGATCCCGGCGGCCCTGGAAGAGTATCTGGGCGACGGAACGTGGACGCGAGACGCCATCGTCGGCGCGCTCAAACCCGGGCAGATACTGATCCTTGGCGGCTATCGGTTCGGGACGCGAGGCGACGGCCTGCCAATCACTTTCAACAGCCTGGCGGTGCTCAAGCCCGTGGCTCAGGGGCTGAAAGTCACCGGTGTCTATGACAAACACCACCTGGTGCCGTTCGGCGAGTTCATGCCCTTCGACAGCGTGGCGACCCGCTGGGGAATCAAACAGTTCGTGCATGTCGGCGATGGATTCACCCCGGGTCCACCGCCCCACCCGATGCTGCTGGAGGGCCTCCCCCCGATCCAGCCCCTGATCTGCTACGAAAGCCTGTTTCCAGGCCTCACCCGCGAGGGCGAGATGGCGACCGGCCTGCGTGCGGCCTGGATCGTCAATATCTCCAACGACGCCTGGTTCGGAAGCGGCATGGGACCGCGTCAGCACCTGAACATCGCCAGCTATCGCGCCATCGAGGAGGGACTGCCGATGGTTCGCGCCACGCCCACCGGCATATCGGCCGTCATCGACGCCTATGGTCGGGTGGCGCCCGGCCAGAGCCTGAAAACCGGCGACTTTGGGGTGATCGACGCTCCCCTGCCCCCGGCCCTGGCGCCGACAATCTACAACCAATATGGCGACACAGCCTTTTTCCTGATGATCCTGCTGTCGTTCGCCGGCGCGGCCCTGCCCGGCCGGGCCGGGCTCCGGCGCTGACGCCCATGGATAGTCCCCATCCCCCACTTCGCACCTTCGGACGCATCCGCTCACGCGTGATCAAGCCGCGCCAGGCGGCGCTGATGACCAGCCTGCTGCCCAATGTGGCGATTCCAGATGGCCCATTCGATCCCATGACCGTGGCCCCCGAGGCGGCCGAGATTTGGCTGGAGATCGGCTTCGGCGGCGGCGAGCATTTGGCGGCCCAAGCCGCGCGGCGGCCGGACGTGCTCAGTCTGGGGGCCGAGCCTTTTCTCAACGGCGTGGCCAGTGTCCTGCGGCATATCGAGGAGGCCGGCCTGACCAACATCCGCCTTCACGCCGGCGACGCCCGTGACCTGATGGCCAACCTGCCCGATGCCTGCCTTGATCGCCTGTTCGTCCTGTTCCCCGACCCCTGGCCAAAGGCGCGTCACAACAAACGCCGCCTGGTCCAACCCGACTTCATCGAAGCGGCGGCGCGTTTGATGAAACCCGGCGCGATCCAGAGATTCGCCACCGACTGGGCCGACTATGCCGACCATGCCCTGGCGATGTTCCGAAAGTCACCGCGCTTCACCTGGGTCGCCGAACGCGCCGACGACTGGCGCTTGCCTCCAGCCGACCACGTCACCACGCGTTATGAGGAGAAGCGCCTGGGCGACCGCGACCCGATCTGGCTGGAGTTTCGGCGGGTTGATCATGTCGAATACGTGACTTGAAAAAATTAATCCGTGCCGCGACAATTCGTCCAGGCTACGAATCGGTAAATTTATACCAAATGTTAAATAGGCAGTCGGTCGAAGCCTCAATGGGCTGCTAGCGGGTCGCGGCGAACGGGTTCGCGGCCCGCACACCCCGGGAGAGAAATCTAGGGAAACGCCATGGTCGAATCGCAGGCAAACAACGCCAACGGTGAAAGGGGCATCGACCTTTCCAACCGCGCCCTGAGCGATTCGTTTGGCAAGCCGCCGCTCAAACGTCGCGCCAAGGATATCATCCCCTCGATCGGCCTTTTGGCCATGGCCGTCGTGCTCACCGCCATGGTGTTCATCGTCAATGATCCGAGCTGGATCAAATGGGTTGTCGGCCTGGTGTTGGCGTTCAATATTCTGGTGGCCGCGCGGGTCGCGCTTTCCAAGGCGTCACGGCCGCCGATGTTCTGAATTCAGACGGGAAATTTCCAGCCCCGCGAGGGCCGGCCGAGACCCTATTCCGACATAGCCGTCGCCGTGGCTCGATTTTTCCGGACATCCGTTGCACAACGCGGCCAAATGAAATTCCTCGACCAGTGCAAGATCTTCATCCGCTCCGGCGACGGCGGGGCCGGCGCGGTTTCGTTTCGGCGCGAGAAGTTCATCGAATACGGCGGACCGGACGGCGGTGATGGCGGGCGGGGCGGCGATGTATGGATCGAGGCGGTGGACGGGCTGAACACCCTGATCGACTATCGCTATCACCAGCATTTCAAGGCCGGCACGGGCGGGCATGGCATGGGTCGCAATCGCACCGGCGCCGGAGGCGCCGACGCGATCCTCCGCGTCCCGGTCGGCACCCAGGTGTTCGACGAGGATCAGGAAGGGCTGATCACGGACCTCGATCAGGCCGGCATGCGGATTCGCCTGGCGGCCGGGGGCAATGGCGGGTTCGGCAACGCCTATTTCAAGGGCCCGATCAACCAGGCGCCAAAACGGGCCAATCCCGGCCTGGGGGGCCAGGAGTCATGGATCTGGCTGCGGCTGAAGCTGATCGCCGACGTAGGTCTGGTCGGCCTGCCCAACGCCGGCAAATCGACCTTCCTGGCCGCCAGTTCGGCCGCGACGCCCAAGATCGCCGATTATCCCTTCACCACCCTGACCCCCAACCTGGGGGTGGTGGATCTGTCGACCAATGAGCGGTTCGTGATCGCCGATGTGCCGGGTCTGATCGAGGGCGCCTCCGAAGGCGCGGGCCTGGGCACCCGATTTCTGGGCCACCTGGAACGAACCGCCGTGTTGATTCACCTGATCGACGCCACTCAGGAAAAGCCCGTCGCCGCCTGGCGAACCATCCGCAAGGAACTGGCCGCCTATGGCGCGGGACTGGAGGACAAGGCCGAGCTGATCGCGCTCAACAAGGTCGACGCTCTGGACAGGGAAGCCCGCGCCAAGGCGGCCAGGGCGATCAAACGGGCCTCGGGGGTCAAACCTTTCCTGATCTCGGCGGTGTCGGGAGAGGGGGTTCGCGACCTGTTGCGCGCCGCCCATGCCAAGATCCGCGAGCGTGACGCCCCCAAGTCGCCGGCAGATGGGCCGAACGGCTCGGAGTCCTGGCGGCCGTGACCGCCCTGGTCGACGCGCGTCTGATCGTGGTCAAGGTCGGGTCCGCTCTGCTGGTAAGCGCCAAGACCGGCCTGGTGGACCGCGCCTGGCTGGCGGCCTTCGCGGCCGACGCCGCGCGGTTGCGAGCCAGGGGTCAGAAGCTGGTGGTCGTCTCTTCCGGCGCCGTGGCCCTTGGCCGAACGCGCCTGAGGCTACCCCGGCGAGCCTTGGCCCTAGCGGAGAAACAAGCCGCCGCCGCTGCGGGCCAGTCATTGCTGATGCGAGCCTGGGAAGAAGCTCTGGAACCTTTCAATCTGCGCGCGGCTCAAATCCTACTGACCCCGGACGATACCGAGGTTCGTCGCCGGTTCCTCAACGCCCGGGCGACTCTCGAGACCCTGCTGGCCCTGGGCGCGGTGGCGGTGGTGAACGAGAATGACACGGTGGCGACCGAGGAACTGCGCTATGGCGATAACGATCGGCTGGCCGCGCGGGTGGCCCAGATGATCGGGGCCGATCTGCTGGTGCTGTTGTCGGACGTCGACGGGCTATATACGGCCGACCCCCGGACCGACGCCGGGGCCGCACATATCCCGTTGGTCGAAACCATGACCCATGAGATCGAAGCCATGGCTGGGGGCGCCAATCTCGTCGACGGCCTGGGAACCGGCGGCATGGCGACAAAGCTGGCCGCGGCCCGGATCGCCGCTGGAGCCGGTTGCGCCACCCTGATCACCCTGGGCCGCCGCGCCGCGCCTCTAGCGGCCGTGGAGCATGGTGCCCGCGCCACCTTGTTCGCTGCGGCCGAGACGCCCTCCGCCGCCTACAAGGCCTGGATCGCCGGATCCCTGACCCCCCAAGGCACGCTGATCGTGGACCCGGGCGCCGCCGCCGCCCTCCGCCGGGGCAAAAGCCTGCTGGCGGCCGGGGTGCGGGCGGTGGAAGGCCGGTTCGATAAAGGTGACGCCGTGGTGGTGCGCGACGCCGAGGGGCGGGAGCTGGGCCGAGGCCTCACGCGCTATGACGCCGCCGACGCTCAGAAGATCCTCGGTCTGCGCACCACGGCCATCGCCGCGGTCCTGGGCTATGAGGCCGGGCCGCTGATCCACGCCGACGATCTGGCCCTGGGCCGGCGCGTGGCCAAGAGCGCCTGACCAACTTGCGCCAGGCCGCGACCGCCCCTCGCCGGTCTCCCCCGGGTCGCCCGAAAGCCGCGCGCGCTGGCCTGACTCTGAGTCCCGGCATGACCGTCGGGCTGTACGGCGGTTCCTTCAATCCGGTCCATGCGGGCCACCTTCACGTGGCGCGGATAGCGCTCCGGCGGCTTGGGCTGGACCGGGTCGTCTGGCTGGTGTCGCCGCAGAATCCGCTGAAGCCCAAGGCCGGAACCGCTGATCTGGACGCCCGTCTGGCCGAGACCCGGCGCCTCGCCCACGGCCCATCGATGATCATCTCCGATATCGAGCGGCGCATCGGCACACGCTACACCCTCGATACGGTGCGTTGGCTCAAGGCCCGCTTTCCGCGGGTGCGGTTCGTGTGGATCATGGGCGCCGACAGCCTGGCCAGCTTTCACCGGTGGCGGGGCTGGGCGGACCTGGCCAGGGAAGTTCCCATCGTGGTGATCTCCCGCCCCGGGGCGGCGACACGCAGCCGCTTTTCCCCCCTGGCGAGGCGTTTCGCTGGGTCTCGCCTGGTTCCTGGCGCCGCCGGAACCTTGGCCGCGCGCGCCCCACCAGCCTGGATCTATCTGCCGGCGCCGTTTCACACCATCTCCTCGACGGCGCTGCGCGATTCGCGCCTGAACAAACCGACGGTTCGTGCTATGAAGACGATTGTCTAACCCCGCTCCAGGAGCATCCTCTGACCCTTGATCCCGCGCCCAGCGCGCAAAGCGAGCCAAGCGCCGCCCCCAATCGCGACGAAGGCGAGGGCCGCACGCCTCTGGAAGAGATGATCCTGACTCGGCTGGATGACGACAAGGCCCAGGACATCGTCTTCATCAATCTCAAATACAAGAGCGCCTTCGCCGACGGCCTGATCATCGCATCAGGCCGCTCGCACCGACACGTCGGCGCCATGGCCGATCACCTGCTGCGGGCGCTGAAGGAAGGCGGGCATGGCCGGGCCAAGGTCGAGGGCCTGCCCGGTTGCGACTGGGTGTTGATCGACGCCGGCGATGTGATCGTCCACCTGTTCCGTCCCGAAGTCCGCAGCTTCTACAATATCGAGAAGATATGGTCGGTAGACTCGGGCCATCTCGGACCCGCTCACTGAATCACGGCACGTGAAGATCACGGTTCTCTGCGTGGGACGGTTGGGATCAGCGCCGGAGGCGAGCCTGGCCCTGGATTGGGCCGCGCGCGCCACTCTGAGCGGCCGGCCGCACGGCCTGGGTCCGGTGGACATTCTCGAAGTCGAAGCGCGCAAGCCCGGCAAGGCCGCCGAGGCCGATGTCCTGCTGGACAAGATCGACGACAGCTGGCTGATCGCCTGCGACGAACACGGTCAGGCTCGCAGTTCGCGCGACTTCGCCGCCATGATCGGGCGCCTGCGCGACGACGGCGTGCGACGACTGGTGTTCGCCATCGGCGGGGCGGACGGACTGGACGAGCGGGTCCTGGCGGCGGCGCGCGGTCGCTTGGCCTTCGGTCCCCAGACCTGGCCCCACGCCCTTGTTCGCGCCATGCTGGCCGAACAGATATATCGCTCGGCGACGATCATGGCGGGATCACCTTATCATCGAGACTAACCCCGTTCACAGGATCGGATTTTTATGGGAACGTCATCGGTGAAAGCTTCGCGCCTCAATTTGGGCGCGGCTGAGGGTCATGGCATTTTGGATGCGTAGATATCTGTTGATCGGCGTTTCCGCCTTTGTCCTCGGCGCGGGGTCGATGGCTTATGTCAGCCAGAGGGCGAGCGCGACACCGCAGCCCCATACCCAGACCTATCATATGCTTGAACTGTTCGGGAACGTTCTGGATACCGTCGAGCGGCAGTATGTCGCCCCCGTCGACGACAAGAAACTGATCGAGTCGTCCCTCAAAGGCATGCTGACCTCGCTGGACCCGCATTCGGACTATCTGACGCCTGAAGACTATTCGGAGATGCAGGACCAGACACGCGGCGAATATGGCGGCCTGGGCATCGAAATCACCAGCGACGACGGCGCGGTCAAGGTGATCTCGCCCATCGACGGAACGCCGGCCTTCAAGGCGGGGATCAAGCCCGGAGACTACATCACCGCCGTCAACGGTCAGACCGTGCTGGGTCTCAGCGTTAACGATGCGGTGAAACAGATGCGGGGCAAGGTCGGCGAGGCGGTCACCCTGACCATCGCGCGCGAGAAGGTCGACCCGTTCGACGTCAAGCTGGTTCGCGAGATAATCGCGCCCAAATCGGTGACCGCGCGGGCCGAGGGCGACTATGGCTACGTCAGGCTGGCCAGCTTCAATGAAAAGGCCACCGACGAGACCAAGGCCGCCATCGCCGACTTGCGCGCCAAGAACCCCAATCTGAAGGGCCTGGTGTTCGATCTGCGCAGCAATCCCGGCGGGCTACTCGACCAGGCGGTCGGGGTGGCCGACCTGTTCCTGAATGGCGGTGAAGTGGTCTCCCAGCGCGGCCGCGACCCCCGCAGCATCGAGCGTTACAACGCCAAGTCCGGCGACAAGCTGAGCGGTTTGCCAGTGGTGGTGCTGATCAACAGCGGCACCGCGTCGGCCGCGGAAATCGTCGCCGGAGCGCTACAGGATCGCCACCGCGCTCAGCTGGTCGGACTGACCAGTTTTGGCAAGGGGTCGGTCCAAACGGTTATTCCGCTGCGCGGGGGACTGGACGGGGCGGTGAAGGTTACAACCGCCCGCTATTTCACGCCCTCCGGCCGCTCGATCCAGAGGACGGGGATCGAACCGGACCTCGAGGTGGCCGAGAGCCGCGAGGAAGCCGCGCAGGTGGCTAACAAGGCCTTCCAGTTCAGTGAGGCCAGCTTCAAGAACGCCTTGACCGCCGATGAGGGCAAGTCACGCGTCGCGCCCCATTCTCCGGCCGAGGCGCCGCCCGCCGAGTTCGACGAGAAGAAGGGCGACTTTCAGCTCTCCAGGGCTCTGGATGTCCTGAAGCACGGCTCCGTGGAGGCCACGCCAAAGCTGCCGAAACCCCTCGCGACCCTGGCCCAGGCCGCGATCCTCAGGGCGGCTCACGGCGCGACGGCCAAGGCCGGGCCCGCCGCGCCGCCCGTCATCGCCGCCAAACCCAACTGAACGGACCGAAACGAAACACGATGGGCTGCGTTTGAGCGATCACCTAGCCGTGGCGACCTCACCCCTTGATCTGACACGGTTCCGACCGAATGTCGGGATCATCCTGGCGAGAGGCGACGGCAAGGTGTGGCTGGGCCGGCGGGTCCAGACACCGGGTCCGCGCAACTGGCAATTTCCACAAGGTGGCGTGGACGAAGGCGAAGCCCTTTACGAAGCGGCGCTACGGGAGCTTCAGGAAGAGACCGGCGCGACATCGGTCAGTCCGCTGGGCCGTACCGAGGACTGGATCGCCTATAGTTTTCCCGCCGGCTACCGTCGATCAAAGGCTGCCCGGGGCTGGCTGGGGCAAAAACAGATCTGGTTCGCCTTCCGCTTCCTCGGTGACGACTCCGAGTTCAATCTCAGCGCTCACGATCAGGTCGAGTTCGACCTCTGGCGCTGGGCGGGCCTCGACGAGGCCCTGGACAGCGTCGCGGATTTCAAGATCCAGACCTATCGGCGGGTGATCGACACCTTCAGGGACGCGATCGTCGGTCCCGCCGAACCACCAAGCCCAGGCGACCCCGCGAAATCATGACCGCGCCCATAGTGATGGTCCACGGCGCCTTTTGCGCTGGCTGGGCGTTCGACCATTTCCGCCTGCCCTTCGAGGCGGCGGGCCACCGGGTGATCGCCCCGGACCTGCCCGGCCATGAAAGCGGTCCCGGCCGCCCGATGGTCGCGGGTCGGTCGATGAGTGACTATGCCCGCGCGGTCCGACGCGTGATCGAGGAGCAGCCCGGCCCCCCGATCCTGATCGGCCACTCGATGGGCGGCCTGGTGGCGCAGATGGCGGCGACCCGGTCATCGGTGGCGGGGCTGATCCTGCTGGCGCCGTCGTGTCCCTGGGGAGTCAGCGGCGCCACCGCCGAGGAGGCGATCTCGGCGGTCAGCCTTTACGCGCTGGGACCCTATTGGGCCCTGCCGGTGGATCCGGACTACACCTCGGCCAAGCGCTATCTGTTCGACCGGTTGGGACGGGCGGAGCGGCGGGAGACCTTCGCCCGCCTTACGCCGGAGAGCGGACGGGCGCTATGGGAGACGCTGAACTGGTGGCTGGATCCCTTCGCCACCACACACGTGGGAGCCAGCGCGATCCGCGCGCCGGTCCTGGCGATCGCCGGCGGGCTTGACGCCATTCACCCGCCCGCGACCGTCCGCGCCATCGCCAGCCGCCTGAGCGGAGAGACCCAGGTGTTCCCGGACATGAGCCATTGGCTGGTTGGGGAACCGGGCTGGGAGCGGGTAGCGGCGGCCTGTCTCGAGTGGGTCAATCAAATCCAATCGCGCGAAGCCGCCTGATCAGCCTGGGGTCTTGGTGACGCTGTAGAGCAGGGTCGAGGTGTCGGCGTTCTTCTGGGCCGGCGTTCCGTCGGCCTTGCGCATGGTGGTGATCACTATCGCTTCGTTCTTGCCGTCGGCGGTGTGTTCCCAGGACCGGGTGGTGAATTCCTGGCCGGCGCTGACGTTCTTGTCGTTGCGATACAGGGTCCAGCCATGGGTCAGGACCGCCCAGTTGTGGAGGGCGATGACCAGCGGCTTGGCGGGGGCTTCCGGGTCGATCGGATGCACCAGATCGACATGGCACTGGGTCGGGTTGAAACCCGGGGCCAGGACGGTGAACTGAAAGCCGGGTTGCTTCAGGACGAAATTATCGCCGGATTTACGATAGCCGGCCGATTTGGCGATCTTCTCGAGATTGCCACCGGTGACGGCGGGCATGCAGACGTTTTCGAGCACATTCATGACGGCGATCGCGGCCGGATCGGTGGGCGCGGGAGGAGGGGGTGGCGGCGGTGGCGGGGCTTCGGCGACGACGGGGGGCGGGGCGGGCGGGGGCGGGGGCGGGGCTGCGGATGGCTCGGGAGCGGGCGTCGGAGCCGCGGTGACCGGGGCGGCATCCATCGGGGCCGAGGCCGCGGGCGCGGCCATAGGTTGAACGGGCGTGGGTTGAACGGCTGGGGGTTGAGCGGCGGCGGGGTCGGGCGCGGGGGCGGGCATTTGCGCCTGGGCCGTGGTGGCGAATCCCGCGATCGCGAAGAGGCTGACGAGAGCTAGGCGCATGGTTCCCTGTTTCCTTAACCGCGGGCCGCCGGCTGATCGTGCCGGACGGCCATCATTTGTTGCTTCTAACGAAAATCACCCGGCCCGACGATAGGGTGGCGGGCGATTGGGTCGTTCAGACGACCTCTTCGGCCTTTTCCGCCAGAATGGTCAAACCCTGGGGTGTCACATCGGCGAAACCGCCATGCACTTCATAGACACGCTGGCCGCCGTCCACATGCACATGCACGCGGCCCTCCTTGAGCGTGGTCATGAACGGCGCGTGGCCGGCCAAGACCCCGAAATCACCCTCGGAACCGGGCGCATCGACCTGGTCCACGTCTCCGCTGAACAGTTCTCGTTCCGGAGAGACCATCGAGAAATGCAGCTTCTCGGCCATGCTCAGGCTTCCTGGGCCAGCTGTTCGGCCTTGGCCACCGCCTCGTCGATGCCACCGACCATGCGGAAGGCGGTTTCGGGCAGATGGTCATACTCGCCTTCGCAGACCGCCTTGAACGAGCGGATGGTCTCCTCCAGCGAGACGAAAACGCCCGGCTGGTTGGTGAAGGCCTCGGCCACGTGCAGGGGCTGCGACAGGAACTGGCTGATCTTGCGAGCGCGGGCCACCGTGATCTTGTCCTCCTCCGACAGCTCATCCATCCCGAGAATGGCGATGATGTCCTTCAGCGCCTTATATTGCTGAAGGATTTCCTGGACCCGGCGGGCGGTGTTGTAGTGCTCCTCGCCGATCACCAGCGGATCGAGAATCCGCGAGGTGGAGTCCAGCGGGTCCACGGCCGGGAAGATACCTAGGGCGGCGATGTCGCGGCTGAGCACGGTCTTGGCGTCGAGGTGGGCGAACGAGGCGGCGGGCGCCGGGTCGGTGAGGTCGTCGGCGGGCACGAAGATCGCCTGCACCGAGGTGATCGAGCCCTTGTTGGTCGAGGTGATGCGCTCCTGCAGATTGCCCATCTCGGTGGCCAGGGTCGGCTGATAACCCACGGCCGAGGGGATGCGGCCCAGCAGGGCGGACATTTCCGAACCGGCCTGGGTGAAGCGGAAGATGTTGTCGATGAACAGCAGCACGTCCTTGCCCTCTTCGTCGCGGAAATATTCCGCCTGGGCGAGGCCGGACAAGGCCACGCGGGCGCGGGCGCCGGGGGGTTCGTTCATCTGGCCGTAGACCAGCGCGCAGCGTGATCCCTCGGTCGAACCGTTGTTCGCCTTGGGATCGACGTTCACCT
>JBBRPO010000017.1:0-94392 GCA_038227865.1 Caulobacterales bacterium | reverse complement strand
TGGCAAGCCCATGCTGCCGGTCGGCTCCAACGGCGTGGCGGTTGCGGCCTCTCGGTCGAGCGACGGCGCCACCCGCCTGCTGGTCAATTCGCACCAGCCCTATGCGGGGCCGGTCGCCTGGTATGAAGCGGTGCTGCAAAGCGGCGAGGGCTGGCACGTGGCCGGCGGCTTCTTCCCTGGCTCGCCCTTCATGCTGCACGGCCACAACGAACATCTGGGCTGGGCCAATACGGTCAATGATCCGGACCTGATCGATGTCTACAAACTCACCCTAAACCCGGACAACGCCGACCAATATCGGCTCGACGGCAAATGGCGGAACTTCGAAAAAAACGACGCCGCGATCCGCGTGAAGCTGTGGGGTCCACTGTTCTGGACGTTCCACAAAGCCGTGCTGTGGTCGGCCCAGGGCCCGGTGATGAAGACCGATCATGGCGTGTTCGCGATCCGCTTCGCCGGCATGGGCGAGGTGCGTCAGGCCCTGCAGTACTATCGCCTCGACAAGGCCCGCGACCTGGCCGAGTGGCGCGCGGCCATGGCGCTGCAAGCCCTGCCGAGCATCAACTACATCTACGCCGACGAAGCCGGGAACATCGGCTATGTCTACAACGGCCTGTTCCCGGACCGGAAACCGGGCGTGGACTGGAGGGGCGTGCTGCCAGGCGATCGGTCCGACCTGATCTGGACCCGCTACCTGCCCTTCAACCGGGTTCCCCAGATCTGGAATCCCAAGTCAGGCTATGTCTTCAACTCCAACAACACGCCCTTCCAGGCCACCGGGCCGCAGGACGCCCTGAAGCCGGCCGACTTTCCGGCCACCATGGGTATCCAGACCAACATGACCAACCGGGCCTATCGCGCCCAGGAGACCTTCGGCGCCGACACCGCCATTAGCGCCCAGGCGTTCCGCGCCTATAAGTTCGACGTCGCTTACAGCGCCCGCTCCGACGTCGCCAAGGTGGTGACGCTAGTCCTCGCGCTTGACCCCAAGGGCGACCCGGACATCGCCGCGGCCCAGAACCTGCTGCGCGGCTGGGACCGGCGCGCCGACATCGGCAGCCGAGCCGCGGCCCTGGGCATAGCGGTAGCCACCCCGATCGCCACCGCCTGGGCGGAAAAGCGCCCGGCGCCGGACACCCGAGCCACACTGATCGCCGCGATCAAGGACCTGAAAATCCACTTCAAACGCATCGATCCGCGTTGGGGCGAGGTTAACCGCATCATCAGGGGCAAGGTCGATCTGGCCATCGACGGCGGCCCGGACACCTATCGCGCGGTCTATGGCGAGCGACAGAAGACCGGCCTCCTGAAGGCGGCGGGCGGGGACACCTTGATCATGTTCGTCACCTGGGACAAGGCGGGCCGGCTCGACTCCGAGAGCGTCCATCAGTTCGGCTCGGCCACGCTGGACAGCGCGTCACGCCACTACGCCGACCAGACGGCGCTGTTCGTCGCCATGGGAACCAAGCCGGTGCGCTTCACCGACGCCCAACTGGCCGGCCACGTTGAGGCCGACTACGCGCCGGGGCAAAAACACTAGGCGCTCTACCCCAGGAACATCTGCCTGACGCCGGCGCGGAAGGCGTCGATGCCGATGGCCAGGCGCTGGGCGTAGTTGGCTTTGGCGTCGGCGCCGGCGACGAGGGTGACGTGGTCACTCGCGTCGACGGCAGCCTCATAGACCACTTCGGCGATCTGCTCGGCGGTCGAGCTTTGGGTGCGGCGCTCGGGGTTGGTGAAGGCGGCCATGACCTTGCCGATCGCGGCCATGTAGGCGGGATGGGTCGTGAACACGAGCGAACGGCCGGCGAAGTCGGTGGAAATACCGCCCGGCGCCACGGTCTTCACGCGGATGCCGAAGGGTTCAAGTTCGAAGGCCAGGCTCTCGCTCCAGCCCTCCAGGCCCCACTTGGTCGCGTGGTAGACCGAGTTGAACGGGAAGGTGACCAGTCCACCGATCGAGGTGGTGGTGATGATCGTCCCCTGCCCTCGCTCCCGCATGGCCGGCAGCAAAGCCTGGGTCACGCGCATCACGCCCAGCAGGTTGGTGTTGATCTGGTCGACCAGCTGGGCGTCGGTCGCGCCTTCGAAGGCGCCGGCCAGGCCATAGCCGGCGTTGTTGAACAGCACATCGATCGGACCCAGCGCCAGGGCCTTGCCGGCGGCCTCGGCGATCTGGGCCAGGTTGGTGACATCCAGCGGCAGGACCGTGACGCCGGCGACCTTGTCCAGCTCGGCCGCCTTGTCCGGATTGCGCATGGTGGCGATGACCTTCCAGCCCTTGGCCGCGAACAACTGGGCGGTGGCCCGGCCAAGGCCGGTCGAGGCGCCGGTGATGAAGATGGTCTTGGTCATGATCTGATCGTCCTGGCGAAGCGGGCTTCAATTCACCCCATCGGGTAGAGGATTTCCTTGGTCACCGCGTCGATGGACTTCAGGGTGTCGGCGTCCAGGGTCAGGTCGGCGGCGGCGAAGATGTCGGCGAGCTGGTCTTCGCGGGTGGCGCCGACGATGGTGGAAGCGACGAAATCGTGCTGCTTGCTCCAGGCGGTGGCCAGGGTGACGACGCTGACGCCCGCTTCGGCGGCGATGGCCTGGAACCGCTTAGTCGAGGCGATGGTCTTGTCGTTGATGAACCGCCTGGCCATCACCGCCTGGCGGCCGCCCAGCTTCAGATAGGCGCTGAACCGTGCGCCGTCCGGCGTCGCCCCATCGTTGTATTTGCCCGACAGCACCCCGCCGCCCAGCGGCGAATAGGGGATCGAGCTGACGCCTTCGTGGTTGCAGGCGGCCCCGAGTTCGTCCTCGAACCGGCGGTTGTTGAGGCTGTGGTTGTTCTGGATGGTCTGGTAGCGCGCCACGCCCAGGCGATCGGAGGCGGCTAGGCTCTTCATCAGGCCCCAGGTCGTCTCGTTGGAGCAGCCGATGATGCGGATCTTGCCCTCGCGGATCAGCTCGTCGAGGGTCTCCATGGTCTCGTCATAGGCCGTGCCGTGATCGGGCCAATGGGTCTGGTAGAGATCGACATAGTCCGTACCCAGACGTTTAAGGCTGGCCTCCAGCGCCCGGGTGATGTTGTGACGGTCGAGCGAGGTCATGCCGGCCCGCTGAGCCGACTTGATCCAGCCGTGGCTTGGGCCCGAGACCTTGGTGGCGATGATGACCTCGTCGCGCCGCTTGGTCTTCAGCCAGCGCCCGACGATCTCCTCGGTGACGCCGGCCCACTCTTCCTTGGGTGGCACCGGATAGTTCTCGGCGGTGTCGAAGAAATTGATGCCGGCGTCCAGCGACCGGTCGAGAATGCGGTGCGAGGTCGCCTCGTCGGCGCCCGAGCCGAAGGTCATGGTGCCCATGCAGATCTTGGAGACCTGGATCGGGCTGCGGCCCAGCCGTTTATGTTGCATCGCGTGTTTCCCCCTCTGGCGCGCTGATCATTCCCGCGCCGCCAAGCGCGCCGGGCGTCATACGCACCGCCGCCGCGCCGCGCAACTCACTCCCGCCGGGATCGGCTGGCGGGGGGATGGAGGATGGCGGCGCGGTCGAGCACGAAGGTCGAAGCGCCGGCGAGATGGGATGGTATCGGGCGGGGCCGGAATTGAGCCCTTGGCGGTGAAGGCGGCGGTTGGGGCGGCGGCTGGCGGGCGTCGCAACCGGCCTGTCGCAGACGCTCGGGCGTCAGGCCGAGGTCGCGGCAGAGATCGGGGATCAACTGGTCCAGAGGTCGGGTGAGGAAGTCGGCATAGTTTCGATCGAGGAACAGGCGTTCGCGCGCGGCGGCGCGGATGTCGTCGTAGAGGCCGAGGGCGGCGGCCCGGCGGAGGGCGGCGGCGGTGGCTTCCCGCTCGACGAGGTGTTCCGCCGGCTCGCGCTCGGCTACATCTTGGTTTTCGGCGAGGGTTTCGGTTTCTTCGGTCGTCTCGTCATCCGCGACGATCTCAGGCGCGGTCTCGGGCGGCGGAGCCGGTGGGGCGGTCGGCGCGCGTGGTCGGGCGACCGGCCAGCAGGGGGCGCAGGGCGTCCTCGGCGCGCGTCTGCAGCATGATGATCAGGCGGATGGCGCGCGAAAGCTTAATGAATGCGTCGGCAGCTTCGATCACCAAAGGCGAGGCGACGCCTGGACCGGCGGCCTCCTGGGCGGCGCGCAGCTGCTTGTCCAGGGCCCGGACGATCTCCATGCCCATGTCCAGCAGTTCCGCCAGCAGGGCGAGGCGCTCGCGGATCGCTTCGACGGAGGCGCCGGTCTGGCCCGTCTGACCGCCCTTGGCGGCCTCCTCGATGGCGGTCTGGGCGGCACGCGCCTCCTTCACCGCCTGCAACAGGGCCGCAGTGAGGGCGTCGGCGTCGGCGTCGATGTCGGGCCGTCTGGACATGGGAGAGAGGTTAGATGGTTGCAGAATGCAAGTCAACAAAGATATTGCGAATTGCGATTTTTGTCGCTGCTGACGTCCGATATAGATGGCTTCCGCCGCTAGCGATGCCGCCGTCGAAAGGATCCGGTGGCATCGACTTGAACCCTTCGCGGAAGTCTTAGCGGTGGCTGTGCGGTGGCCGCAATCTTCGACTCATGTCGACCTTATCGAGGTTCGCCGTACAAACTACCGCTTGCGTCCCAATGGGAGGCATCAGGCCCCGATTCGACATCGACTGGCAGGAAATGTCCTCGAACCCAGCCGCGGAGATAGGCGGCGGCGCGGTCAAACACCGGCTGGGTCTTAGCCTGCTGAAGCAAGTAGCGATGCAGCTTCTGGAGGAAGTCGGCCCAGTTTGGCTGACCATCGATCATGCGTTCGAGGAGACGACCGCAACGCCGGCCGACGATGTGATCAGGTAGCCTACCAACCCACAAGGCCCGAAATGAATACAACGCGACGGGCAGGTTAGAGGCCGGATCCGACTTTGGTCCACAGATATACTGGGTCGCGGCGTGGAACAGCCCGTCCACCCGGGGATCCTCCAAAGCCGCCAAGGCCAGGAGGGTCTCGACGGTCAGCCAGATATGACCGTGACGAAGACCGGCCAGCTGGCCGAGCGCGATGAGGTGCTCAGGGCCCGCCAAGTGGCCGGTGTCTGCCATAACCGCCATCGCCGCCTGCAGCCAGCCGCCGGGCGGCGCGGCGTTCTGATCGGCGAGTTGGCGCAGATGCAGGTCGTCGGAGAGGAGGGGAACTTGATGGTTGATGGCCAGATGCGCCGGATCCAGCACCTCGGCGACGGTGAAGCGGTCGATGGTCTCGCCGTCGAGGCGAAGCGTTTCCGACCCGTCGGTTGGCATAACCACGCAGAAGTCCCGGATTGCGGCAAGGCCCGATTGCAGGGCTTCGATAGCGGACTCAGTCTGCTCTGGGCTCCGAAGCTCTCTGAATGGCTCCCCCTTCCAATAGCTGATCGTCATGCTTTCTCGGCCGCGGTCGAGCTCACGACGCCGCAGAAATTCCATCAGGGAGTCGATGGCGGAGCGCGGCAGCAGCAACCGCCCGAAGGTCGCCTTCATAGATGGAAGCAGATTCAGGCGATAGGCGGTCCAAGCTGTCAGGAGGTCGAGCGCGACGCCCTGGCCCTGCGCGGCCGCGAGCGCCGCTATTCCGGCAACTCGCTCTTCATTCGTCCCGACGCAGGCCCGAACCTCGTGTCCGATCGACGGCAGATACTCGGCAAGCTCCAGGACATTGCGGTGCGCCATCAAAGCCACGGCGGCGAGCGGCAACGGCATCTCCGCGTAGGCCTGGAGTAGGATCTCCTGTTGCTCGCTCGACCGACGAACCACCTCGAGCATCGGCCGGATGTCACCGTCCTTCACCTTCATCTCGAGCAGCCCGGTCGCGTCCGGAAAACGCTCGTTGTAGGTGGCCATGATATCGTGCAGCAGCCAAACGACCTTTGGCTTCAGCCCCCGAAGGCGGTAGCGGCGCGGAAAACCGCCCGCCTCCAGTGTCACCTCGTCGCCGACCGCCTTGCCGTCCAAAGCCTGGGCGAGCGGATGGTCGGGTCGGTAGCCGATTCCGCTGACCGTTTCGGCCTCAACGACGCCCGCCACGTCTTCCGCGCCCTCAAGGCCTTCGAGGTCAAACCAGATGTCCAATCCCGCCGTGTCCGCTGGCGGAATCGCGTCGGCGGAGGTGTCTCCGAAGAAGATCAGGCCGGGGTAGTGGGACAGTAGCGCGGAGTCATCGCGCGACGTGGCCGCGGCGGCATAGCCCACCGCGAGCCCCCGGATCGACGCGCCGGCGTGACGTAGCAGATGGGCGAGCCGCATCATCGCGCGCGGTTCGCCTTTCAAACGCGCCTCGTCGAGCGCCAAAAGATGGGCCGTGGCTTCTGCCCCGCGGTTGTCCCGCTCGAGGACGCTGACCAGGAGCAAATGGGAGCTCAAATCATCGGGCTCGCTCGCCAGGGCGCCCCGCAGGTGTCTTTCCGCATTCGCCAGGTCGCCGCGCGCCGACTCGGCGGCTCCGGCCGCGCGAGCGTATCGAGACTCGGCCAGGACGGCCACCGGCAGGCTGTCGAAGAACGCCTTAGTTCGGGGACGCGGCGCGGCGTTTCCAAAGGCCCAAGCGAGCCATCCGAGCGCCTCACTTTGACGCACCGTCGGCACGTGGCCGTCCAGGGCCGTAATCACAGCATCGGGATCAGCGCGGCTCATCGCCAGCTGTGCGATCATGATCCTGTCGGCGATTTTGCTGTCCTCGCGCAGAAGCGCGACAGCGGCCTCGGCCAACTCATCCGCGCGGTCAGGATCGGAAGTCCTGAGGGCACCCGACGCCACCACGTGGGCGCGAGGATTGTCCGGCCAGGCGGCGACTAGGGCGTCGGCGGCGGCGCGACGGTCGGTCACCGCGCCATCCACCACCTTGGCCTGGAAGAGCAGGCTGTCGAAGTCCGATTGATCATCGGGCTCAAGGCCGGCGCGGCGGCCTTCCGTTGCGGCCGCAATCACCCCACGATAGTCGCCGGCGTTGGCCATACCGGTCAGGGACATCATGGTGCGCAGCCGGCCTTCCGGCAGGGCGCTGGCGAGGCGCGCTGCGTCGCTAGGGCGTCCGTCGTCGAGCGCAAGTTGCGCCGCGACACCTACGACGGTGGGATCGGCAGGCGCGAGTTGCAAGGCGCGCTCCGCCACCCGCCGGGCGGCAGCCATCTCTCCCAAGACGCGCCAAGCAGTGACCAGATTGCACGCCGTGGAGGTCCAGGCCTCGCCGGCATTTTCGTAGGCCTGAACACGATCCCAGACCGTTTGCAGGCTTACCGCCGCATCGCGGGTTTTGTCGAAGTCCACGTCCGCCAGACCCAGGGCACCGTCGGGTCCAACCCCTTCCAGGGCGGCGTCCAAGGTTGCCTCGGCGGAGAACCATTGCAAAACCTCGGTGTCGGGGAAGACCTCCGCCGACCGCCAGGCAGCTTCCCGCCATGCTTGCAATGGCCCCTTGGCGCGCAGCCAGTTGAGCCAATTGAAAGCGACGTGTTTGTCAGCGAGCAACGGTTCAGGGATGTCCGCCATCGGATCGCCGACAGTATCGGAGCTGACCGCGGCGACCAGCAAGGCTGCGGCCGCGCCGGCGTCCGTGGGATTCGCCAGCAGGGCCGCCCGGGCGAGGGCCGCCGCACTGGCCTCCTGGCCGCTAATCGCCAGTCCCAACATAGCGTTGGCGGCGACCTTCCGGTCGTCAGGATCGATCACCCTGGCGTCGGCCATCGCCGCAGCGGCCTTGGCGATGTCGCCGAGGTTCAGCCAGGCGATGCCCATGTTGGAGCGAACCCGGGCACGGATATGGGCGCTGTCGGCCGAGGTAAGGCGGGCTTCGAGTCCCCGCAGAAGGTCGAAGGCGGTCCGAGGTTTCCCCTCGCGCAGAAGATCGCGGTAGCGGTCGACCTCGGCGTTCAGGTGAGCTTCCAGATCCGACCGGCGGGCCGGGTCGGAATCGGTGATCGCCATCGCCACCCGAATCTGTTCTGTGAGGATTTCTCGCGTGACGCGCACCTGCTCCGCCACGCGTTGACTTACGGCGAGATTTTCGCTTCCGAGGTCCTTGAGGGCATCCAGCGTGGCACTGTGACCTGGATCGAAAGCGTTCAGCGCCTTCGCGTCGGCGCGAATCTTCTGCTGAAGGGTGTCCCAGCCCCAGACCTGGATGTCGATCGTCCGTCCAGCGTTCTTCTGCGCAAGGGACAGGGCACCCGCCAGCAGATCGAGCTTGGTGTCGTCCGGCGCCGTGGTGACGATGTAGTATTCCGTCAACGGTGGACTAACCGCGAGCGCGGCCGTGACCTCTTCGCGCACCTCTGTCTCGGTCAGCCTGTCGCCCTTCGTGCGCAGCTTGCACTGCACCCCGACGGGCTGGGCGGGGTCACGGTTTAGTCGGCCCAGCAGGTCCAGTCCCTTCTGGTCCTGGCCGCGCGTACCGACCGTCTTGACGTTAGGATCTTGGAGCAGGCCACAGAACAGTACCACGCACTTCTCTTCGAAGTCGCGGTCGTTGGCTGGCATGCTGATGATAGTGGACGACAGCATGGCTGGACCGCAGCGAACCTTAGGTGATGGCCGAAGTTGTATTGCCGTCGTATCCTGCATCGGCATTCAGCGCGATGGGGCGGGGCTTATACAAGACGATTTCATCGTTCGCCGAGGTGGTCGCCAACCACAACCCTGGACTAAACACCTAGCTCCACGACAGCTGATTCTTCGGCAGCTTCCCGGTCGGATCGTACACCGTCACCTTGTGCGGCAGGTCGGGGGCCCAGCGCCAGAGAACGAGGTTCTGGTCGTCGGGCGTGGCGCCGTTGGCGAAGCTGGGAACGAGAACGCCGGCGCGGCCTTCGTCCCTCAGGCGCCGGACAACGCTCCACGACGCCGGCTCGCGGCCGGCGATGAGGGCATCGCCCCAGGCGCACGCGAGGTCGTCCAGCGCGACGCCATGGTCGGCGCGGCCGGCGTCTGCCCGCAGGTCGGCGATATCCTCGCAGTCCACGTCGTAGCCGCACAGGACGTACGGCGTCAGGCGGTGGGCGAAACCGGCCGAGACTTCGCGGAAGGCCGTCTTGAAGCTCAGGGAAAGATAGAGCGTTTCCAGGCCCGGCCAGTTGAAGCGGCGACCTTTCAGAGCGGCGCCGGCGCCCGATAGCGGCGTCCACGACCAGTTCGGGTTATGCGCCCGGAACGCCTCTCCCTTGAACCGCACAAGGCGCGCCTCAGGCGTAGCCGCCGGTCGCCAGGTGGTCGACATAGTCGCGCACGGCGGTCGCCTTGCCCGACTTCACCAGAGCCTCGGCGGTTCGTCCTCCGAAGGCCGGGATCGGTTCGGCGCGGTACCACGCCATCGCCTGAGCCGCGCCGCCCGCCCAGCTCTGGACGAGGTTGATGATCTCCAGCATCTCGCGCACCCGGCTTTGAGCCTTGGGGCTGTCTCGCCGGCTGGACTTCTGAAAGACCGCGCGGCCGAGGCCCGCGGTGTCGGCCAGTTGAGCCTTGGACATGCTGAAGGCTTCGGCGACGGCATCGGCCTTAACCGACCCTCGCTCATCCATCAGGTTGGCAATCGAAAAGCGGCCGGCGGCCGCTTTCGCAATTGACGTCACTTGCCGCTCCTTTGACCAATATTACGGTCAGTATATAGACGGGTGGCATTGACCGCAAGTTTCGGATCAGCTGCGGCGTCAGCGAGTGAGGGAGCAATATTTATTCTTGACGTATCGCGTATATATTGCGATATGTAACCATGATATTGAGCTACCGGAACAAGCGCGTCGAAGCCTTCGCCAAAGGCGAGCGGGTGCGGGAGTTCTCGGGCTTTGACCGCCAGGGCTGGAAACGCCTCGAAATTCTCGATGCGGCCACGTGTCTGGAGGACTTGCGGGCCTTGCCCAGCAACAGACTTGAGGCCCTGCACGGTGATCGTCAGGGGCAATTCAGCATCCGCGTCAATGTGCAATGGCGGATCTGTTTCGAATGGCGGGACGGAGCGGCGGGGCCGTCGAATGTCGAGATCGTCGATTACCACTAGAGGAAGAGAGCCGATGTCCAGACTCCCGATCCACCCCGGCGAAATCCTCGCCGACGAGCTGAAGGAAATCGGCGTGTCGCCGACCGAGCTGGCGCGCCAGATCAACGTGCCGCCCAACCGGATCTCCGAGATCATCCGGGGCCGCCGGTCGATCACCGGTGACACGGCGTTGCGCCTCGGCCACTGGTTCGGCGCGACGCCGCAATTCTGGCTCAACCTCCAGACCGCCTACGACCTGCGCCTGGCGGCCGACCAGGCCGGCGCGGCGATCGAAGCCTTGCCACGGCGCGGCGGCCCCGAGCGTAAAGAGGCGATCGCGGCGATGCAGGCGTTCGAGCCGGCGCTCGGGGTCGCCGACGAAACCGTGGCGGACTGGATCGACGAGGGTCGTCAGTGACGATCGTGCTGGATTTAAACCCTGGACGCTCGGAAGACACCGTTTGCTTATGACTCGTTCCAGTTCCCATGCTGCTCTAAATTGCACGCATGTCTGATCGATCGCCCTCGACCATCAAGCGCCCACCCGAGAAGCTGATCTCACGCGCCTACGCGGCGCAGGCCGGCGCGGACACCGTGCGGACTTACCTCATGAACGGCTGGAGCCTCGGTATAGCGTGTAAGAATTGCCCCCGCCTGGTGGAGTGGACACCGTCCGACCTTTTGGAACGGTTCGGCGACCGGCTCGATCTGCGTATCGCGCTCCTGGTCCCCAAGCTGGCGTGTTCCGGGCCGGACGGATGCGGATCGCGCGAAGTGGCGGTGTTTCCGCATCCCTATGACGGTGAATGGCGCTACGCGCCGGAAGCGTAGCCAGGGACGGCCTCGTCCTTGCGCTCGCCGATCGCCACTACCTTGAGCACGTCAGGCAACGGGCGCTGGAGATGGCGCACCCCCTCCCACGGCGTTTCGCTCAACCATAGGTCCCACTCGGCTTGCGTTGTCAGGATCACGGGCATGGCCTTGTTATGATAGGTCTTCACCGGCTCGGCCGACTCCGTGGTGAGGAAGCCGAAAGCCTCAAACGCTTCCCACCCCTTGCTCTTCATCCGAACGCAGGCGTGCGGAGTCCAGATCCCCGCGAAGAAGGCCAGTGGCCGGCTTTCGTCGAGAGCGAACCAGATGTTCTTGCGCGTTAGCTCATGGTCCTGGTCGGGCTCTGCGAACGACGTGAACGGAACCAGACAGCGGTTGGCGGGGCCAAGCCAGGGCCGCCAATGGGCGTTGGGCGCGCCACGGGCGTTCATGGTGTTGCGGACGTTGGTGGTCCCTTTGTCGGGCTCCAGGCGGAGAAGCTCGTTGAAATCAAACTCCGTTTTCTTCGCGCGCAGACCGTCCGCCCGCTTCGTGGCGGCCTGAAAAATCGCCTGCTTCGATGTCGGCATGCCCCAGCGCATGTCGCGCATCTCGCGCCGGCCATCCTCGCCGTTGACGATCACCGGGGCCGGATAGTCCGGATAGACGCCCGGCATCGGCGGCTGGTTGTTGTTGCGGTCCGTCATCACCCGCACAAGGGCCGCCGCCTCGGCACGACCCCGCATCATGGCGTATAGGTTGCACATCGGCCGGCCGCTCCCGCTGGTCAGATCCAGACGACGCAGTGTTTCCGCGCGCGGCAGGCGCCGCAACAGGATTTTTCCCTGATGTCGTGCGGCGTCGCGTCTCCGCCATAGAGTTTGAAGGCCTGCTCGCGGGTCCAGGTGCGCAGATGGCCGCAGCGCTCACATCGGATCTTCAAGGTTTCGCAGGCCCCTATGACGCGCCGAAGGTTCTGGAACATCGTCAATTTCGGTCATCCCGCGGGCATGGCCGGCGAGGCACGTGATACCCTCACCCATTCGGACCGACACGCCTTGCAGCGAAGTTTCGGGCCGATCTGGCTAAAGGTCTTGGCCGGGTCTCGGCGAAACAGGCGGTCCAGATCGCCGGGCGTCCACTCCGCCGTATGGTGACAGCTCTCGCACTCGAGGCGCACGGTCACGGCGTCGGCGACCAGCGCCCAGATCGCCCATCCGTCGAGGTCGGCGCCCACCTGCCACGGCGGCCGATTGGGTTCAGGCATAGGCGCCCGCTTTCCGCTCACCGAAAGCAATAAATTGAAGAATCGGGCGGCCCCGGTTCGGCCGGCCCGCTCCAGATCTCAAGCCTCGCCTGGCGCGCGCCGCAGACGCAGCGCAGCCGCGTCTCGAAGTGGGTGAGCCGCAGACCGCCCAGGTGCTGTCTGATCCAATGCGTCGGATCAAACACGACGCGCCGGCCGCACACGCGGCAATGGGCGCGAAGATGGCGATCCGGCCCGACGCCGTGCGCCAGCGGAACGTCGAACCCCACCAGGGACCATGCATGGGTTTCCGGCCGCGCATAATCCATTGGACCTTCCCGTGAGAACAAACACGGAACATGAAACATGAAGATCCGGCGGAGTCGAGTCGCGAAGGGCCGCGGCGAGACAACGCGCCTGTCAGCCATTGCGGCGCCGCACCTCAATTGCCATCCGCCTCCCCTTGCCCGACAATGCCCCGTTCCAGTCCCTCCGAGAATCCCCATGCTCTACAGGATCAAGGTCAACGGCCAGGCCCGCGAGGCCGATGTCTCGGGAGATACGCCCCTGCTGTGGGTGCTGCGCGATGAGCTGAACCTCAAGGGGTCCAAGTTCGGATGCGGCGCCGGGCTGTGTGGCGCCTGCACCGTGCATCTCGACGGTCAGCCGGTGCGGTCGTGCCAGACGCCGGTGTCCAAGGTCGGCGCCAAGGCGGTGACCACCATCGAGGCGATGAGCGCCACGCCCATCGGCAAGGCCGTCCAGGACGCCTGGCTGGCGCAGGATGTGGTCCAGTGCGGATATTGCCAGGCGGGCCAGATCATGTCGGCCACCGCCCTGCTGAAGGCCCATCCCCACCCGACCGAGGACGATATCGACACGGCCATGGCGGGCAACATCTGCCGCTGCGCCACCTATCTGCGCATCCGCGCGGCGATCAAGGTCGCCGCCGCCTCCCTCGCCACGGCAGGGTGAGAGCATGACCCAAATCACCCGCGATATGCCCGATATTTCCCGCCGCGCCGTCTTGAAGGTCAGCCTCGCCGTCGGCGGCGGGCTGATGCTGGGCCTGTCCATGCCGGCCACCGCCGACGCCGCCGCCACAGAGTGGGCAGGCGGCGCGGCCGGAGCAGCGACACTGGGCGCCTATCTGCGCATCGCCCCCGACGGCGTCGTCACCATCGCCGCCAAGAACCCGGAGATCGGCCAGGGCATCAAGACCATGCTGCCGATGATCATCGCCGACGAGCTCGACGTCGACTGGAGCGCGGTGCGCATCGAAACCGCGCCGGTGGATGTGAAGGCCTATGGCCCGCAGTTCGCCGGCGGCTCCACGGCCACACCGCTCAACTGGGAGCCGATGCGCCGGGTCGGCGCCGCCGGCCGCGCCCTGATGATCAGCGCCGCCGCCAAGACCTGGGGCGTGGCCGAGGGCGAGTGCGACACCGCCTCGGGCATTGTGCGCCACAAACCCACGGGCCGGACGCTCGGCTATGGCGCCCTGGCGGCGACGGCGGCGGGCCTGCCGGCGCCGAATCTGAACACGGTGGCGCTGAAAGACCCGAAGGATTTCAAGATCATCGGCCATTCCAAGGGCGGCATAGACAGCGCCAAGGTGGTGACCGGCCAGCCGCTCTACGGCATCGACGTCACGCGGCCCGGGATGCTCTACGCCGTCTATGAGAAATGCCCGGTGTTCGCCGGCAAGGTGGTCAGCGCCAATCTGGACGCCGTGCTGGCGATCAAGGGCGTGAGGCAGGCGTTCGTGGTCAAGGGCGGCGAGGCGCTGGCCGGCCTGCTCGACGGCGTCGCCATCCTGGCCGACAGCTGGTGGATCGCGCAGAAGGCCCGCAAGACCCTGAAGGTGGTTTGGGACGAGGGGCCGACCGCCCATCAGAGCAGCGCCGACTATGCGGCCCGGGCGGCCGTGCTGTCGAAACAGCCGGGAACCAAGCGCCTGCACACCGACGGCGACGCGGACGCCGCCCTGGCCGGCGCCGCCAAGCTCGTCTCCGCGGACTACGCCTATCCGTTCCTCGCCCACGCCACCCTGGAGCCGCAGAACTGCACGGCCGAGGTGAAGGACGGCAAGGTCGAGATCTGGGCGCCTAGCCAGACGCCGCAGGCAGGCCGCAGCCTGGTGGCCAAGACCCTGGGGCTGCCCGAGAGCGCCGTGACCGTGCACATGATGCGCTGCGGCGGCGGCTTCGGCCGGCGGCTGAACAACGACTATATGGCCGAGGCGGCGAAGATCGCCCAGATCGCCAAGGTTCCGGTCAAACTGCTGTGGGACCGCGCCGACGACCTGCGCCACGACTTCTATCGCCCGGCCGGCTGGCATTCACTCAAGGGCGGGCTGGACTCGGACGGCAAGCTGATCGCCTGGCGCGACCATTTCGTCTCTCTGGGCGACGGCGACGCGTTCGCCCCCAGCGCCAACATGAGCGGGGCGGAGTTTCCGGCGGGGCTGGTCGATCACTGCCTGATCGAGGCGTCGCTGATGCCGACGGGCGTTCCCACGGGCTTCCTGCGCGCACCGGTCAGCAACGCCCTGTCATTCGTGTTCGAGTCGTTCATCGACGAACTGGCCCATGCCGCGGGCAAGGACCCGGTGGCGTTCCGCCTGGGCCTGCTGGGCGCGCCGCGCGTGATCGGCAAGGCCGGCGGCGCGACCTTCGACACCGGCCGGGCGCGGGGGGTGATCGAACTGGCGGCCGAGATGTCGGGCTGGGGCAAGACTTCGCTCGCCAAGGGCGAGGGCATGGGGGTGGCGTTCTATTTCAGTCATCGCGGCTATTTCGCCGAGGTGGCGAAGGCCGGCGTGGCGGCGGACGGGTCGATTACCGTGCATAAGGTTTGGGTGGCCGGCGACATCGGCGCCCACGTCATCAACCCAACCGGGGCCGAGAACCAGGCTCAGGGGGCGGTGTTCGACGGCCTGGCCGAGGCCCTGGGTCAGGAGATCATCATCGAGGGCGGCCGCGCGACGGCGGCCAATTTCGACGACTTCCCCCTGCTGCGCATGACCCAGATCTGCCCGGTCGAGGTCAAATTCCGCGAAACCCCCTTCCCTCCCACCGGCATGGGCGAACCGGCCCTGCCGCCGGTCCCGCCGGCCCTTTGCAACGCCATCTTCCAGGCTACGGGGGTGCGGGTGCGCAAGCTGCCGATCGATACGGCGGCGTTGAAGCGGGTTTAGGTTTTTGGATAGCGCGCCTGGGTCGCGGTAGAGTCGCGATGCCTCGGCCTGGAAGCCGGGCCGATGCCATCGGCCGGACCAATACGGCTGGAATTCAGGGCACGGGAATCGGGACGCGCTTAGTGCCGTCCAGTTCGGCGTTCATGAAGCCGATCTCCTTGGCTGCGAAATAGTCGAAGGCGGCCCAGTCGCCATAGCGGGCCTTCATCCTGGGCAGCACCCGCGCCACCAGAGCGTCATCGCGCAGACCAGACTTGCGCGCGTCCGCCGTGGCGGTGGCGAGAAGCTGGAGATAGGCGCCAAAATCAGCGACGTCGGCCGCGTTCGCCACATCCCCGTGGCCGGGCACGAAACGCGTCAGCGCCGCGTCCGGCATGGCCCCGAACGACGCGGCAGCGGCGATCCAGTCCGCGACATTGCCATCGATGACGTTTGGCGAGGTGCGCCGCCACACCATGTCGCCGCAGAACAGCACCTTCGCCTCCGGGACCGCCACAACCAGGTCGCCCCCCGTGTGGCCGCGCACCGTGCGCACCTCGACCCGGCGACCGCCGAGCCACAAGGTCAGGTTTCCGTCGACGCCGATATCGGGCAGGGCCAACCCCTCGACCAGCGCCCTGGATTTGGAGCTGATGGCTTCGCCCCCCAGCAAGTTCAGGTTTTCGGTGCGGACCCAGCCGTGAACGTTGCGATGGGCGATGATGACAGCCCCCGCCTCACGGAACACGGCGTCTCCACCGACATGGTCGGCGTGATAGTGGGTGTTGACCAGATAGCGCACGGGCCTGGTCGTCACCTTGCCGATTTCCGCCAGCAGCGCGCGGGCCGCGTCGGGGCTGAAGAAGGCGTCGACCACCACGACCCCATCGTCGCCGACGATGAAGCCGGCGTTCGAGCCGGATCGCCCCTGCGGCCCGTCAATGGCCGCGTAGATGCCAGGGCCGACTTGCTTCAGTTCGAAGGGAGTCGCCGATGGCGCCGCCGCGGCGATGGCGGGCAACAGGATGAGGACGGTGACCAACGCCGCCGCAAAGCCCAGCGCTCCGAAGATAGGCCTGAAGATATTCATGAGCCGTCCTCTACGACCGATTCTGCTCAACGGGCCAGGTCGGTGGCGATCTTCGCGGACAGTTGATCGGCAAGGGCGCTGAGTTCCATCGCGTTGCCGTTGACCGAGCCGCCCACCGCCGGGGTTGAAAGGCGAAGGGTTCTCTGGCGCATCGCCTCCGGGGCGCCGTTGTTTTCCGTATGCCCCTGGGAAGGCAGAAGGGTCCAGCTGACGTCCATCACGACCGCGCCGCCTAGTGGCGTTACGTCGAGAATGTCCACCACCAGCCCACCGGCGCCGGCCGGCTTGGGGGCGTCGGGGTAAACGACGGCGCCGACCGGCAGCTTGTCGGCGAGATCCTGCGTCAGAACCCGCCGGAACAACTCTCCCAGCGGCCCGGCCCAATGATCGTTGTCGCTGACCACGAAGCGGTCTCCCGATACGTTCCGCACCAGTTCCGGCCGATCAAGCGCGGCGGGAATGTGAACCGCGTCGACCCGAAACGGTGGTCCCGCATAGGCGGATCGCGCCCCGCCGGGGCCGCCCGCCGGCTGCAAGGTGTAGAAGCGGGTGGTCGCGCCGGCGCAAGCCGTCAGGGCCAACAGCAACACGGCGGAAAGCGGGGGTTTGAAAGGTCTCATTTTTTTTCGGGCGCCTTGCCGCGGATGATCGCCTCTGGGTGCCGGCCCAGATAGTCCGCCAGGGAGCGGAACGCCCTGGCGGCGTCGGTCAGCTGGCGCAGCGTGCCGGGCAGGCTGGCGTCCTGCGTCGCCCCATCGCCGCTGACGACGGCGTTGGCGGAACTGGCCAGCGCCTGTACCTGATCAGCGGCGCGATTGAGGTTGGAGATCAGCGGGCCCACCTTGGGCCTGACTTCGGTCATGGTCTGGTCGAGCTGTTTGAGCGTGCCGTCGAGGTGCACCAGACTGTCCTTGACCTCGGGGGATCCCAGCAAGGTACTCAGATGAGCGGTTATCTGGCGGACATTGGCGCCGATCTCCACGATCGGCACCTGCTGAACCTTGTCGAGAATATCATTCATCTTGCCGGTCAAGGCGGTGATGTCGCCCGAAGAGGTGTTCGGGATCACGGGGTAACTATCACCATCCAGCGAACGACCGCCGCTCAAGGAAGGTTGGCGAGGACCGGACACCTTTACCAGATCGATCAGGCGCGTGCCGACCAGAGGCGGGCTCTGGGCCAATCTGGCGCGGTAACCCTGAACCACCAACCGCGTCAGGGTTCGATCCGTGCCGGCCACGACCGACGACGTCAGAGCCGGCACAAGACCACCGCCGGCGTTCAGGCGTTCGGGTTCTATACCCACCGTCACGGGGGTCGTCAGCACCCCGGAGTTGGGGTCGATGTTCAGGCTGCGCGCCGTGACCGAACCGATCTGAAAACCATGCAACGTGACCGGAGCGCCTACTTGAAGGTCTCCAACGGGATCGGTGAAGAGGATTCGATAGAAGACCTGCGGTCCTCGCGGCCCGGCGACGGCCTGGCCTCTATCCGAGAACAGGGGAAAGGCCGATCCGGGCGCCGCAAGGGACTGATCGAGGATATCGGACGGCGTATCGAACTCCACCCCCCCGCCGAGAGCCGCATTGCCCGGCGCGATCTGGGTGCTGATGCCCGTGCCGGACAGGGAGACACGCACCGCGCTGACATTGAAGAACAACGTGCCCTTGCGGACAAACCGGTTATAGGGCGCTTCGACAAACACCTTGGTCTTGAAGTTGTTGCGGCCCAGCAGATCGACGTCCGTGACCTTGCCGACTTGCAGTCCATGATAGTAGACGCTGGCTCCGGGTCGCGCTGCGCCAACCTGGCTGGACACCAGCTCATAGGGCATCCCGTCGGTCCCCGGCAGGATGACGGGCGGGCTTTCCAGGCCATCGAAATGCCGCGTCGGTTTCCCATCGCCAGGCGCCATGCCGATCGTCACCCCGGCCAAGGCGGCCTTCAGAGAGTTGAGATCGGTGAGGCTGGGCTTGGCGCCGATCAGCCAGAACTGGGTATTGGCGCGCAGCAAGGGTTTTGTCGACGGGTCCAGGGTCAAGGTCATGTCGACATGTTTGCGGTCCCGGCTGAGCGCGACCTTTTTCACCCGCCCGACCGAGAGACCTTTGAAAACAACCTGGGTGTCTCCCGGTTTTGCGTCGGCGGCGGAGTCGAAGGTGACGACGACGTCGACGCCAGCGTGCGTCAAACCCTGCAGTCCCAGGTAGCCGAGAACCAGCAGAGCGGCCAATGGCAGCGCCCAGATCAGGCCGGGCCAGCGGCTGTGCGCCTCGCGCGCCATGGTGCGGGCATGGCGTGAGGGATCGGCGGGGCGGCTGGGATCGCTCAAGCGAGTCTCCTGGGCGCGGGGACAGCCGACAGCGCCGCGTCCCACATCAGGCGCGGATCGAAGGCGCGGGCGGCGATCATGGTCAGGACAACGACACAGGCGAACGCGGGGGCGGCGGACTCGGCCCGGCCGTAGATCACGGCGTTGTACTGCATGACGGGAACGAAACAGGCGATCACGAACGGATCGACCATCGACCAGCGGCCTATTTCCTCAACCACCCGGTAGACACGGGTCTTGAGGACCAGGCGGCGGCGGGAACGTCTCACTACCGACATCACGCAATAGCCAAGGCCTACCAGCTTCAACATCGGTATGGCAAAGCTGGCGGTAAACACCAGCAGAGCCAAACCGAATAGGCCCGCTTGGGAAAGATCGATGACACCTTGAAGGATGTTGTATTCGGTTGGGTGTAGACCTATCGGCAGGGTGGCGATCGGCAGGATATTGGCGGGGATGTAGAGCAGCATGCCCGCCAGGGTCAGGGCTATCGTCCTGCCCAAAGTATCTTTTTCTCGGGCGCAAATCCTGTCGCCGCATCGCGGACACGGCAACCCCTCGTCGGTCGCCGGGACGGTGAAGTCGCAGGCCAGGCATGAGCAAACGGCGCCATTGGCCGGGAGGTCGCCGTCGGGCGCGATCAAACGCCAGATATGGCTCTGGTTCAAAGTCGCCCGCGTCGCCAGCGATAGAACGGCGGCGGCGATAAAACACTGCGCGCCGGCGCCGACCTCGACACTGATGGTGGCCGATAGTCGAGCATAGGCGACCCACAGGCCGACCAGGAAAACGTCTAGCATCGCCCACTGCTGAAGCTGATTGGCCCAGCGAAATGAACGCCCGAGCCAGTTGGGCCTGAGGCCCATCCGGAGACAGCCAAGAACCGCGGTCAGCAGCGTGAAACGCACCAGCGGCAGCACCACGACGAACAGGCCGATCATCAAGGCCAGCAGAGGCCAGCCATCGGTCCACATCGCCCTGGCGCTCGAGGCCATGATACTGTGGCGCGAAACACCCAGGACAGATGTGGTCAGGAAGGGCAGCAGGTTGGCCGGAATCAGCAGCAACAATACACTCAGGCTGCAAGCCAACGCCGCGGGTAGATTCTTGAAAGCCGTTCGATCAAGTTCAGAATGACATAGGCGGCACGTCGAGATCGAATTTTTCAGGTGCTCGCCTAGGTGCTGGAGCGTACCGCAGTGCGGGCAACCTATGTTTCTCAAACCCGTACCCCGCCGCTGGCCGTGGCCCACGCCCTTGAGAGCCAGAAGCCCTAACGCGGAACTCCGCGGTTCGATCCAACCCCACTGGCTAACTCCACTGGTCAAGCGCGACCGTTGGCTTCATTCTACGGGAAACGTCCGCCAAGAGCGGTAGTGGGAGAGGATGGCCATGACGACGCTGGCTCTGGAGGTGCGCGCGAACGCCAACGGCTTCGGCGCGGAGATCACCGGTCTCGATCTCTCCCGGCCCCTGCCATCTTCGGTCCTGGACGGCGTCAAGGCCGCCTTCGCCGCCCATTCCGTGGTCTGGTTCCCGGATCAGCCGCTGACGCACGATCAGCTCGAAGCCTTTACTCTGCAGCTGGGCGAATTCGGCTGGGACCCTTACGTAGCGCCCCTCGCTGACCGCCCGCACATCCTGGAGGTGCGCCGCGACGCCGACGAGACATCCTCGCCCTTCGGCGGCGCCTGGCATTCGGACTGGAGCTTCCAGGTCACCCCGCCGGCCGCCACGATCCTGCACGCCAAGATCATCCCGCCGGTCGGCGGCGACACGCTCTATGCCGACGGCCACCAGGCCTGGGAGGCGCTGTCGCCGACGTTCCAGGGCATGATCGCGCCGCTGCGGGCGGTCCACTCCGCCTCGCGTCCCTATGGCGCGGCGGGTTTCTACGCCAACGAGCAGGGCCGCACCGGCATGAAGATCCTGCCCAGTGTCGAGGCTGACAAGGCCCAGACCCACCCACTGGTCCGCGCCCATCCCGTCACCGGCCGCAAGGCGCTGTTCGTCAATCCGGTCTATACGATTGGGATCGAGGGCATGACCGAAGCCGAGGGCGCCGCGCTGCTGGCGTTACTGTTCAAGCACATGACCGAGGATCGCTTCGTCTATCGCCACCGCTGGGCGGCGAACATGCTGACGATGTGGGACAATCGCTGCTGCCTGCACAACGCCACCGGCGGCTATGACGGTCACGCCCGCGTCCTGCACCGGACCACGGTGGCCGGCGACGCGCCTCGGCCCTGAGAGTAACATATCATGCTGCTTGAGGGCCTGAAGGTCATCGAACTGGCCACCTGGATCGCGGGGCCGGGCTGCGCGATGATCATGGCCGACTGGGGGGCCGACGTCGTCAAGGTCGAGAGCGCGGCGGGAGACGCCGTTCGCCAGTTCTATCCGGGCACCGACGAGCATCCCGGCAATCCGATCTTTTCGATGGAGAACCGCGGCAAGCGGGGGATCGTGCTCGACATCGCCAAACCCGCGGGGCGTGAGGCGATGCTGGCGCTGCTGAAGGGCGCCGACGTGTTCGTAACCAACCTGCGGCCCGGCCCGCTGCGCCGCGCGGGTCTAGACTACGCCGCGCTGGCCGATATCGCGCCGCGGCTGATCTATGCTTCGGTCACCGGTTTTGGACTGGAGGGCGACGGGGCGGACGAGCCAGCGTTCGACATGACCGCGTTCTGGAACCGGACCGGAGTCTCATCGGCGTTCAATCCGCCCGGTGTCGAGCCGGTGTCCTGCCGGCCGGCGTTCGGCGACCACACCACGGCGATGGCGACTCTGGCCGGCGTGCTGGCGGCGCTGCATGAACGCTCGCGCAGCGGGCGCGGGCGGCTGGTCGAGGCGTCGCTGGTGCGCACCGGCGTCTATGCGCTCAGCTGGGACTGGGCGGTCAAGCTGCGCTATGGCGAGGCGGTGACGGCCCAGCCTCGCGACGAACGGCTGGTGGCGCTCGGCGGCTATTTCCGCGCCGGCGACGGGCGTTGGTTCTTCGTGCAGATTCGCGCGCCGCGCTGCTTTCCGGCCCTGATGGAGGCGATCGGCCGGCCGGAGCTGGCCGAGGACCCACGGTTCACACCGCCCATCGCCGACATCGCGGTCGCGCACGAACTGCGCGCCGTTCTCGACGCGGCCTATGGCCGGATGACCCTGGCCGAGGTCGGCGCGATGCTGGCCGCCGCCGACATCGCCTGGGCCCCGAAGGCAAGTTTCGACGAGGTGATGGCGGATCCACAGATCCAGACCGCCGGCTGTTTCACCACCAGCCTTGACGGCCAGGGTGGCGTGTTCGCGGCGCCGGCCACGCCCATCCGCTTCGGCGACATGGCCCCCGCCCCGCCCCGCGCGGCCCCCGACCTCGGCCAGCACACCCGCCAGGTCCTGGCCGAAGCCGGCTACGGCCCCGAGGCCATCGAAGCCATGCTGGCGGCCGGAGCGGCGGTTCAGGCGTGATCTTTGCAATATCTGAAAGCGCCCGAGCGCGCCAAATGACCTGCATCGTTTAGCGGCACGGGGGCGGCGACGCCTCGAATTCCCCCTCGCACAAACGGAGGAGCCAAGCCCGAACCTCTTGATGAGGCGCGGTTCGCAGATCCGCGTCGGACTCGGCGACGGCAGCGGCCAAGGCGACAGCCTCGACTTCATCATCCTCAACAAGAGACAGGCGATCGGACATGTACGGAGGATACCCCTGTTGACGCAGGTGGCAAGTCAGTCCGCGACGCGGATGATCATCTTGCCGGCGTTGCGGCCTTCGAACAGGCCGATCAGGCCCTCGGGCGCGCGTTCGAAGCCGTCGAGGACGGTTTCCTGGTATTTGACTTGGCCGCTCTTCAGCCAGCCGGTCATGTCGGAGACGAAGGCGGCGTTGAGGTGGCCGAAGTCGCTGGCCACGAACCCCTTCATGGTGATCCGGCCATAGATCAGCAGAAACAGGTTTTTCACGCCTTCGCCGCCGCCATTGTAGGTGGAGATCATGCCGCAGACCGGAATTCGCCCATTCGGGTTCATCCGCGTGAGGGCCGCGTCCAGATGGGCGCCGCCGACATTCTCGAAATAAACATCGACCCCTTTGGGCGTAGCCGACTTCAACGCGGCGCCCAAAGGTTCCTTCTTGTAGTTGATCACCGCGTCCAGCCCCGCCTCTTCGCGCAGCCAGGCGGCCTTGTCGTCCGAACCGGTCGAGCCGACCACGTAGCAGCCCTTGAGCTTGGCGATCTGGGCCACGACCGAGCCGACCGCCCCGCCGGCCGTGGAGACGAACACCTGGTCGCCGTTCTTCAGCGCTCCGGTGTCCAGCAGGCCGCCATAGGCGGTGATCCCGGTGCCGCCCAGCGCGTGCATATGGACCGACAGCGGCAGGTCCGGGTCGGGCCGGATGATCGAGACGCCCTGGCCGCCGCTGACGAACCGCTCGCGCATGCCGGCGCCGTGACGAACGGTGTCGCCAACCGCGAACTTCGGGTTGTTGGAGGCGATCACCCGGCCGATGCCGCCGCCGATCAGGGCCTCGTTCAGCGCTTGGTCGGCGTTGAACCGGGGCCGCATATAGGGATCCACCGACATCAGCAGGTTCTGAACCAGGATTTCGCCGTCGGCCGGATCGGCGAGGGTCGTCGCGACCACCGCGAAGTCCTCGGGCCGGGGCAAGCCGTCGGGACGGTGGACAAGGTGAATCTCTCGGCTGGCGGTCATGATCGGTTTTCCTCGCTGTTTTCGTGATTTGGCCGGGGCAGGATACCGCGCTCGACCAGCCGGCCGAGCCACTTGCCGAACATTACCTCGGTGTCCATGCAATCGCCGAAACCGGCCTGGCGTAGCTTGGTTGTGCTGACCAGGGCCGAGAACGGCAGGCCCTGGGCGCCGAAAGAGAAGATCATGTCGGCGTAGTGATGAGATTCGCCGCAGAGCTCGGTCATGGAGACGCGCCGCAGATTGTGCTTCTCGACGATCCGGTCCCACACCTCCGCGTGCGACGGCAGAAACACGCGCAGCGAGACCGGCTCGCCATAGGTCGGCTCGAGGCCCACGGCGGCGGCGATGGCCGGCCAGACGTTCTTCCAGACCATGACGTCGCCGTTGGTGATGTTGAACGTCTCGCTGCGGGCCGCCGGCGCCTCAGCGGCCCAGGCGAAGGCCCTAGCGATCAGGTCGGTGTCGACGGCCTCGATGACGTTCGGCATCGCGCAGGGGCAATCGAATGGGCGGCCAAGCTCGCGACAGATCGCGGCATAGGCCCCGATGATCGGGATCAGGTTCATCGCCACGCCGTGGGCAGCGCCGTAGACAACCTGGGGCCGCCAGATGGTGAAAGTCCAGGGCGCCCCCGCCTCGACACTCGCGGCCTGGGCATTGCGGATGAAATCCTCCTGCAGCCAGTAGAAATTGTCGTGGGGATCGCGCGGCCGGTTTTCCCGAGCCGGCACATCGATGGCGTGAACGTGGGCGCCGTAGGCCTTGGTGCCCTGCAGCACGCTGACGTGACGCAAGCCTTTGGCGGCGGCGAGCAGCGGGGTCATCAGATTGCGCATCATCGCCAGATTGGTCTGCATCTGGTCCTGTTCGAGCCAGCCTGCCATCAGCCCGGGTTTCTCGAACAGCGCCGCGTAGACCACGTGGGTGAGCCCGGCGAAGCGATCGGCCGCCGCCGCGCACGCCGCCGAGTCCATCAAGTCGATGGCCAGGTGCTCGTAGGCCGTGCCGGCCTCGACGTCGGGGCGACGGCGCGAGAGGCCGATGACGTTCCAGCCCGGCAGCGCGGCAAAATGCTCGACAGCCGCGGCGCCGATCACGCCGCTGGCCCCGACAATCAGGACAGTATTCACGTCTTCCTCCAAAGCTTCGATGTCGTCAGTTGATCCACCCCAGCGCGCGCTGGAACAGACTGAGGGTGTGGGCGTGCAGGGCATCGCCCGTGGCGGCCTCGGCCTTGCCGGCCGCCGCGCGCGCGTGGGTGCCTTCGAGGATGATGCCGAGTTTGTAGCAGGCCAGCACCGCGTACCAGGTGACGTGGCGCATATCCCGGGTCGTCTGGCCGCCGTAGCGGTCGATCAGCTCTTCAGCGGTCGGGAAGCCGTCCCAGGGCGTCACGGAAGTCCCCGCCGAGGCCGGCCGGTCCGGCAGCGGCCAGGTCGAAAGGATGCCGCCCAGATCCAGCAGGGGATCGCCGACTGTGGTCAGTTCCCAATCGACGATCGCCGCCAGTTCCGGACCGTCGCGGCGATAGAGCACATTGGCCAGGTGATAGTCGCCATGGATCACGCCCGGCTGAAAGGTCGCCGGCCGATGGGCGTCGAGCCAGGCCGCCACCGTCTCGACCCCTTCGATCTCGCCAGGTCCCGCCCAACCGTCGTATTCGGCGTAGCTGGCCAGTTGTTTCTTCCAGCGCCCGACCTGGCGCTCCAGGAATCCCTCGGCGCGGCCCAGGTCGGCGAGGCCGGCCGCTACATGGTCGACCCGGCCAAGCGCGGCGATGCCGTCGACTAGCGCGAAGCCCATTTCGCGCCGGACGGCCGGGCTTCCGGCATGGAGCGGTGGCAGCCCGACCACGGCATTGAACCCGTCGACCGGCTCCATAAGGTAGAAGGCCGCGCCCAGAACATCTTCCGCGTGGCAGGCGGCGATCAGGCGCGGGTGGGGAACGTCGGTCCCGGCCAGGGCGGCCAGAACCCTGGCCTCGCGCCGCATGGTCTCGCTGCCGTTCATGCGCGGATGCAGCGGAGGGCGGCGCAGCATGAACCAGCGCTCGCCCCGCCGAAACTTCAACAACAGATTCTGCGTGCCGCCCGGCGGCCGCTCGGCTTCCTCGAGCGGCCCGGCTTCCAGACCCCGCTCGTCCATCCAGGCGGTCAGCCGATCCAGATCGACCCATTGGCGCCAGGCGCCCAAAGACGGATCGAGCGACGGGCCAGGGGATGGACCCGGCGCGCTCATGGCGCCGGCCGGAACCGCACGCCGCCGATCAGCACGCCATCGTCATCGACGTCCAGGCCATCGGCCCTGGCCCGGTCCAGAACGTCCTCGACATCGGCGACCTTCAGGTCTATCTGGGATATCCACGTCATCGCGTCTTCACCCTGACAGAACCTGATCAGGCCCCTTGTCAGAGGCAGATGAAGGTCATTGGCGGAATCGAGCGCGACACCCAGCAACTTCGACCACAGCGCCGCGAGGGCGTGGGGATCGGGACCGGCCAGGGTGAAGCCCTCCAGTTCCAGAACTGTGTGGGTACGGGTTTCGCGCCAGGTCTTGCCGGCCGGCCACCAGTCGCCGAACGGCTCCAGATAGTCGGGCTCGGTGCGCTGCTGGTCGATCGAAACCAGCATGCCGCCGAAGTCGGCCGGGTGGAAGTGCGACGCGCGATAGGCGGGCGTATCGATGTCGTCGACCACACGCACCCCAAGAGCCGACACCCGAGCCCGCTGCGCCTCGGCGTCCGGGTCCTGCAGGATGATCATGTAGCCGGCGTCACCACCGCGCCTGCTGAGGAACCGCGCCGCGGAGGCTCCCTCGGCGATCGGCTGGACCACTTCCAGGAATCCCGATCCGGCGGAAATCACCGCGTTTTTCAGGCCGTAGTGATGAATGCCGGGGTCGTTGTAGGCGACTTTGAGGCCGAACACCTCGGCCAGGGTGTGGACGACCTTGTCCAGGTCGCGGGACGCCAGAGCGATCTGTCTGAGGCGCATGGTTCAGCGGCCCTTGAACAAGGGCTGGCGTTTTTCCACGAACGCCTTGAAGGCCTCGGTGGTGTCCTCGCTCTGAAACAGGCGCATGTGCTTCTCGCTCTCCAGGCCGATATAGTCGGCGAAGCTGATCTTCTCGGCCGCCACGAAGTTGCTTTTCATCGTCGTCATGGCCAGTGGCGCCGCGCGGGCCAAGCGAGCGGTCAGCGCGGCGATCTCGGCCTCGAAGTCCTCCGCCGGGGCCACCCTCGAAACCAGGCCAATCCGCAGGGCCTCGGCGGCGTCGAACTTGCCGGGCAGGAAATACAGCTCCCGCGCCTTGGCCGCCCCCAGGATACGCGGCAGGGTCCACGGTCCGCCCATGTCGCCGGCCACGCCGACATCCAGGAAGGCGGTGTTGAACCGCGCGGTGGACGAGGCGATGCGCAGATCGCAAGCGCAGGCCCAGCCAAAACCGGCCCCCGCGCAGGCCCCGCTGATCGCCGCGATCGTCACCGCCGGCATTTCATGCAGCAGCACGGCGACGTTGAACTCCCGACCCATCGACCAGACCGAGCGCGCGGCGGCCGGCGCCCCCGCGCCGCCATAGTGCTTGACGTCGGCGCCGGGGCAGAAGTCCGATCCCTCCCCGCGCAGCACCAGCACCCGCACGTCCGGATCGGCGGCGACGCCGCTCAACGCCTCATAGAATTCGACCATCATCGGTCCGCCGATGCTGTTGCGCTTGTCGGGCCGGTTCAGGCTGACCGTGGCGACCGCGCCGTCACGCGCCACCAGAATGGTTTCGTAGGTCTTGGTCACGGGGCGTCTCCTGGGCTTCGTTGCGTCGAAGCCTCGGCCACTTCCTTAAGGCCACGGCGGGCGCAGCGGCAAGCACCGCCACCCGGGTTCAGTGCGGCCAAGCCGCGAAGGCGGGGCCCCGACGCTGCACAAAGGAGGAGGCGCCCTCGGTGGCGTCGGGGTGAGCAAGCGAGTCGGCCATCAACCCCTCGGTCTGACGGGCGCCCTCGTCGAACCCACGCGCCAGGTCGGCGTGGACCTGGGCCTTGATCACCGCCACCGAGCGCGGCGAGACCGTCGCGGCCATCTCGGCGACATAGGCCTCCACCGCCGCCATCAGTCCATCGGCCGGCGCGAGCCGATCGGCCAGACCGATGCGCCAGGCCTCGGCGGCGTCCACCCGGCGCGAACTCCAAAGCAGATCGAGGGCCCGACTGAGACCCACCAGGCGAGGCAAGATCCAGCTGGTTCCATGTTCTCCGATCAGGCCGCGCTTGGAAAACACGGTGATCAGACTAGCCTCCTCAGCCATGAAGCGCAGGTCGCACATCATCGCCAGCACGAAGCCGCCGCCCGCGCCGACGCCGTTCACCGCCGCGATCACCGGCTTGGAGATGTCGAGCAGGAAACTGAACATCATCGCCTGGCGCGGCGAGCGCTCGGCCCGCGCCGGCGGCGCCCGGCCGGCCGCGTGATCGGCCAGCACGCTCATGTCCAGGCCGGCGCAGAAGCCGCGCCCCGCTCCGGTAACGCAGATGGCGAACACCTGGGGATCGGCCTCCGCCGCCCGGATCAGCGTCTCGACCTCGGCGATCATCGGCATCGTCAGGGCGTTCAACGCTTCGGGCCGCTCCAGGCGGACGACGCCGAGGCGGCCCCGACGCTCATAGCTGACTTCCGGGATGCTCATCGCCGTCCTCCGCGCTAGAAGGTCTCGGCCGACGCCCGCCTCCAGTTCTCGGTATACAGCCCTATGGCGAGGCGGCCGTCCAGCAGAGCGCCAGGGGCCAGGAACGTGTGCAGGGCGCTGAATTGTCTTACCTCCATACCGCTGACCCGGCGGAACAGATGGTGGGGCTTGAGTTGATCGGGGTGTTCCAAACCAGCCGCGGCCAGCATTTCCGACAGCGCTCTCATGGTCAGCCGATGGAAGTTGTAGACCCGCTCGGCCTTGTCCGGAACCACCAGAGCGGCCTGGCGCAGAGGGTCCTGGGTGGCGACGCCGGTCGGGCAGCGGTTGGTGTTGCAGCTTCGCGACTGTACGCAGCCGACGGCGAACATGAAGCCCCGCGCCGAATTGGCCCAGTCGGCGCCCAGGGCCAGTACGCAGGCGATGTCGAAGGCGCTGACGATCTTGCCGGCCACGCCGATCTTGATCCTGTCACGCAGGCCGGCCCCGACCAGGGTGTTGTGCACGAACAGCAGCCCCTCGCGCATCGGCGCGCCGACATGGTCACTGAACTCGGTCGGCGCGGCGCCGGTGCCGCCTTCGGTACCGTCCACCACGATGAAGTCGGGCGTCACGCCGCTCGCCATCATCGCCTTGACGATACCCATGAACTCCCACGGGTGGCCCAGGCACAGCTTGAAACCCACCGGCTTGCCCCCGGACAACTCGCGCAGCCGGACGATGAACGCCATCAGCTCCAGCGGCGTGGAGAAGGCGGTGTGGCGCGAGGGCGAGACGCAGTCGACGCCCAGCGGCACGCCCCGAGTCTGGGCGATCTCGGGCGTCACCTTGGCGGCCGGCAAGACCCCGCCGTGGCCGGGCTTGGCGCCTTGGCTGAGTTTGATCTCGATCATCTTCACCTGATCGAGACGGGCGTGGTCGGTGAACAGGTCGGCGTCGAAATGACCGTCCGGCGTGCGGCAGCCGAAATAGCCGCTACCAAGCTCCCAGACCACGTCGCCGCCCATTTCCTGGTGATAGGGCGATAGACTCCCCTCGCCGGTATCGTGGCTGAACCCGCCTCGCTTGGCCCCGGCGTTGAGGGCGCGGATGGCGTTGGCGCTCAGCGCCCCGAAACTCATCGCCGAGATGTTGAACACCGAAGCGTTGTAGGGCCGAGCGCAGTCGGGTCCGCCGATGGTGATGCGGAAGGTCGCTGGATCGGCCACCGGCGCCGGGGAGGTCGAGTGGCCGATGAACTCATAGCCTTCGCGATAGACATGCAGCAGGGTGCCGAACGGGCGCTCGCCGACGCTTCCCTTGGCGCGCTCGTACACCAGTTCCCGCTGGGCGCGCGAAAACGGCGCCGCCTCCTCGTCGGCCTCGATCAGATACTGCCGTAGTTCCGGGCGGACCGCCTCCACCAGCCAGCGGATGTGGCCGATCACCGGATAGTTGCGCTGGATCGAGTGCCGCTTCTGCCTCAGGTCGTGAAACCCAAGCAGCACCAGGGCCGCCAGCGGCGCGGCCAGCCACCAACCCACGATGAAGTGCGTCAATCCGGCGGCGATCGCCACAACCAGCAGCAGCCCGCAGATGCAGAAGACGGCATAGCGGCCGGGCGGGAGAATTCGAGTCGTTGTCATGACCCTACCTTAGGGGAAGTACGGATGGGCTGAAATCGCCGCGCGGCTTGAAACCCCGGGGGTTTGGCGCGACTGTCCGGCCATGGCGGGAGGTATCGAACATCCCCAGAAGGCTCCGGCTCCCGGCGGACTGACGCCGGAGGTCATTGAGGCTTGCTATGGCGACATGCGCCGGATCGCGGGGCGGATCATCGCCGGCGATGGGGCCGTTCATCTGTCCCAGGCCACCGAACTGGTCAATGACGCCGTGATCCGGCTCATCCGGACCCCAGACCTGGCCGTGGCCTCACCAGCCCATCTGATGGCCTTGGCCGCCCAGACCATGCGCCGGGTGCTGATCGACGAGTCTCGCAAGGCCGCGGCCGCCAAGCGCGTTCCGCCCGACTACCGGACCGCCTGGCCGGACCAGGAGCATAAGCGCCTGGTGACCATGGAGGAGCTGGACAACGCCCTGACCGCCCTGACCACGGTCTCCCCCGACCACGCCCGGATCGTCGAGCTTCGGTTCATGATGGGACTGACCGTCGATGAAACCGCCTCCGCCACCGGCCTCGCCAGCCGGACAGTCAAGCGGCGCTGGCAGGGTGCGCGGGCCTGGCTGTTTGACTATCTCAATGGCGCCGCTGTCAGCGCCCTCGCTTGAGGTCGAACGCCGGGCGCTGATCCTGGTCGAGCGCCTGGCCAATTGGACCGGGGGCCCGAGGTTCCGCGAACGGCTGCTGCGCCGGGAAACCGAGCCCGTGCGCGCCCGGGTCGAGGCGCTGGAGGCGGGCATGGGCGCGGCCTCCGGCCTGCTGCCCACCGAGGCGCCGGGCGGGCGATCTTTTCAGAGGGGTCCGCCACCCGCGCGGATCGGCCCGTTCGCCGTCGAGGATTTGATCGGCGAAGGCGGCATGGGCGAGGTCTATCGCGGGCGGCGCGTGGACGGCCTCTATGACCAGATCGTCGCGATCAAGCTGATCCACAGCCATCTGGACGCCCGGGCCGGCGCGGCCTTCGACGTCGAGCGCCGTATCCTTGCCAGGCTCGAACATCCGAATATCGCCCGCCTGATCGACGGCGGGGTCGCCGACGGCGAGCGGCCGTACCTGATCATGGAACATGTCGACGGGCGGCCTCTGGACGAGGCCGCGGCCGGGCTCGCGCCCGCTGCCCGGGTCGGGCTGTTCATCGAAGCGGCCAACGCCGTCAGGTTCGCCCACGGCCGCCTGGTGGCGCACGCCGATCTGAAGCCCGGCAACATTCTGGTCGACGCCGAAGGGCGGGTGAAACTGCTCGATTTCGGCATCGCCCGCCTGCTCGACCGTGTCGACCGCCCCTCCGGCGAGCCTTCCGCCCTGACCCGCTATTTCGCCAGCCCGGAGCGCCTCGCCGGAGAGCCGGCGTCGATCGCCGACGACATCCATGCCCTGGGCGCGACACTGGAACTGATCACCAGGGACGTCGCCGATCCCGATCTGGCCGCCATCGCGGCCAAGGCGAGAGCGCCGGAACCTGCACGGCGCTATCCCGGCGTCGACGCCTTGATCGACGATCTTCAGCGATGGCTCGACAAACGGCCGGTCGGCGCGCGGCGGGCGAGCTTGGTCTACCGCGCGCGGAAATGGGTTCAGCGACGGCCCCGCCTGTTCCTCGCCGGGGGCCTGACCGGCGTTCTGATCGCCATCGCGGTCGGCGCCGCCGGCGTCAATGCTCTGCATGCCCGCCGCGAACGCGCCGAGGCCGCGGCGCGGTTCGAGGATGCCCGGGGCGTCGCCAAGTATCTGCTCTCGGACCTGATGGTCCGGCTGGAGTCTCAGCCCCGGTCGCTGGCCCTGCGGGTAGAGGTCGCGCGGCGCGCGCAACAGGAACTCGATCGCCTGACCAAGGCCGAAGCGGCCGGCCCGGCTCTGAAGCTGGAGGTCGCCACCGGGCTCTGGCGGCTGGCCGAGGGCCAGGCTTCGATCGGCCGTCCCAACCTGCATCAGCCGGACGCGGCGCGGGCCAATCTGCGACGCGCCGCAGATATCGCCGCCGGCCTGCCCGGCCAGACCGCGCGGACCCTGCTGGCGCGCATCCGCCTGGACCAGGCCGATCTGGCCGATACCTTCGACAACGACACCGCCGCGGCCGACGGATTCCTCCGCCAGGCTAAAAACCTGTCGCCAGGAGTCGGTGACAAGGCGCTGTGGCTCCAGGCTCAGCTGACCGAGGCGCGGTTGCGGGGCTGGCAGGGCCGCTACGCCGAGGAGGCGGGCGTCGCCGCCGCCGCCCTCGCCGCCGCCCCACCGACCGGCGACAAGGACCGGGTGCGGCTCCGCGCCGCCCTGGCCGACAGTCTCAGCGAGGGCGACTTCTATCTGGGGGCTACGTCGCGGGCCGAGGCGGGGTATCGAGTCGAGGTCGCCGAACTCGAAGCTGCCCACAAAACCTGGCCAGACGACAACAACCTGCTCGGCCTGCTGGCGCGCGCCCGCTGGAGCCTGGCCACCACCCTGGCCGAGGAAATGCGGTTCGCCGAGGGCGCGCCGATGCTGGCGCGCGCCCGGGTCGAGGCCCGCGCGGTGTTCGAATTCGATCCGGCCGACGGCGACGCCCGGCGCCGCTACCGCGTGACCGACAACGCCTACGCCCAGAACCTCGCGTTCCTCGGGCATGCGGACCAGGCGCTGGCGATCCTGCGAGGCCACGCCGCCGAGGACGCCGCGGCCTGGCGCGCCCATCCGGGCGAGCCGCTGCGACTGCATGACTACGCCACCAGCATGACGATGATCGGCGAAGCCCTGGCCACCGCCAATCGTCCGGCCCAAAGCTGCCGCGCCGACGAGGTGACCCTGAGCCTGTTCAGACAACTCCAGGCGATCGGCCGCCTGACCCAATGGGACCTGGACCGCAATATCGATCTACTGGTCAAACGCCGCGCCCAAACCTGCCCGAAGGCCGTCGGCGGCTGAGATCAGGTCGGAAACTGGAGGCGGAAATGGCAAGCGTGACCGAAATGGTTCCCGAGGCCCGACGCGAAAGCGTGCGCGCCGCCCTCAACGCCACGTTTGGCGCATGGATACCGGGCGAAGCGCGGCCGATCGTCGGCGGGGTTTCCGGCGCCCAGATCCTTCGTTTCAAGGTCCGTGATCGTGCTTATATTCTGCGGCTTGAGCCGGAACGCATCGCGCTGAACCACCGCCAACGGGGCTTCACCGCGATGGCCGCGGCCGCCGCCGAGGGCGCCGCGCCGCCGGTCCATTTCGCCAATGTGGCGACCGGCGTGGCGATCATGGACTTCATTTCCGGCCAACCGTTGTCGGAGCATCCGCGCGGCCCCGCCGGGATGGCGGCGGCGCTCGGCGCTTTGATCGCGCGGGTGCAAGCCACGACGCCGTTTCCGGAGGTGGGCGACTATCCCGAGATGATCGGCGCCAATCTGGCCGCCTTGAGCGCCTCCAGCCTATTCGCGGTCGGGCAGCTGGACGCCCACGCGGACGGCCTGGCGCGAATCCGCGCTGAACTTCGGTGGGACGCGGACTCGCTGGTCTCCAGCCACAACGATCCCAATCCGCGCAACATCCTGTTCGATGGCGAGCGCGCGTGGCTGATCGACTGGGAGTTGGCCTTTCTCAACGATCCGCTGGTGGACGTCGCGATCCTGACCACCGAGCTGGCGGAGCCCCAGGAATTGCAGGACATCCTGTTCGAAGCGGCCTTCGGCCGGGCGCCCGATTGCCATTCTCGCGCCCGACTGAGCGTGGTGCGGCTGCTCACCAGGCTATTTTACGGCTGTATCGTCCTGGAGAATTTCACCGCCGCGCCGCAGCCCGATCTGGACGCCAGCCTGGGCCGGCTCACGCCCGCCTTGTTCCGCGCGGCGGTGGCCGACGGGCGGCTGGCGTCCGGCGCCCCCGAAACTGCCTACGCCTTCGCCAAAATGTCCCTCGCCGCCTTCGTCGATGGCCTCGCCGCGCCAGGGTTCGGCGAGGCCCTGGCGATGGCCGGGCGCGGCTAATGGGAAGCCAGCGGGCGCGATCATCGCCCCTCTGGCGTTCGCGGCGGGTTTACTGTGAAAGTGACGGCTAGGAGAAACGCCGATGCCGACGACGTCCATAACCGCCTTCGCCCTGCCAACGGCCGACGGCGCGCGCATCACCGCCTTCAAGGCGCCGCCGGCCGGCCGGCCCCGGGCCATCGTCCAGATCGCCCACGGCATGGCCGAGCACTTCGGGCGCTACGGCCGGCTGACGCGGGCCCTGACCGGCGCGGGCTACGCGGTCTACGCCAATGATCATCGCGGCCATGGGGCCTCGGCGGCGATTCACGGCCTGGGCGATTTCGGGTCCGGCGGCTTCCAGTCGGTCGTCGACGACATGGCCGCCCTTTCGCGCCTGGCGCAGTCGGAACAGCCCAACACCCCGCTGATCCTGCTCGGCCACAGCATGGGCTCCTTCGCCGCTCAGCTGTATCTGCTGGAGCATCACCGCCGTCTGGCGGCGCTGGTGTTGTCGGGCACCGCGGCCGTGGACGCGATGATCGCCGCCATGGTCGCCTCGGGACAGGCGCCGTCGCCAAACGCGATGAATGCGCCCTTCGAACCGGCCCGAACCGACTTCGACTGGCTCAGTCGCGACGAGGCCCAGGTCGACGCCTATATCGCCGACCCATTGTGCGGCTTTCCGCTTTCGGACGCCGCCATGGCCTCGGTGTTCGATAAGGCCGGCGCCGCGCGGCATGACCCCCGCCTGGCCTCGGTGCGAAGAAACCTCCCCATCTATGTGATCTCCGGCCAGTTCGATCCGGTGACCGGGCCGGGTCAGGCCTTCGCCAACGCGCTGATCGACACCTACCGGTCCGCCGGACTGGGCCCCATAGACCACCGGGTCTATCCGGGCGGACGGCACGAGATGTTCAACGAGATCGACCGCGATCAGGTCGTCGCCGATCTGATCGCCTGGCTGGACGGGCTGAAATTGGGAGCACGCGGTTCCGTCAATCGCGACGGGGGCGGCTGAGCGTGAAGGTTTCGAACGGGGACAACCGTCCGTCCGGACCCACCACATCATAGTAGGTAACCTTGATCGTGGTCAGGCCCCCGCGATTTGACCCAGGGTCGACGCTGAACGCCGCGAAGCCATAGGCGTGTTCGGCGTTGCGCACCGCCGACCAGGGCGCGTGCTCCTCCACATAGACCGGGGGACGCTTGCCCGTCTTCGGGTCGCGCTCGCCAACCGAGGTGATCACCCGGCATCGCGGCGGGGTGAGGAACAGCTGGTTGGACGGGCGGGACGTGCCGCCGCCGCCGATCACCATGTGGACCGTGCCCCGGCTGGTGTCGATCACGTCGGTGGCGGTCGCCACGGCGATCGGGGTGCGGGTGACGGCGCCCGGTTCGCAGCCGCGGATCGGGTGCGAACGCTCGTAGTGGTGCTCGTGCCCGCACACCACCAGGTCGACGCCATATCGGTCGAACAACGGCGCCCATTCCTCGCGGATCCCCAGGTCGGCGCCGTTGGCATGGTCGGCCGTCGAGATGGCGACCTGATGCATGCAGACCACGGTCCAGTCGATGCTGGTGTCGCGGCGCGTGGCGGCGAGTTCCTTTTCCAGCCAGGCCTTTTGCGCCCCAGCCGAATAGCCCCGAACGTAGGAATCTCCGCCGTCCTGATAGGTGACATCGTCGTTGGCGATGCTGATCACCCGCACCGAGCCCGCGGTAAAGGCGTACCACAGCCCTCGCGTGAGATCCGTCTGGCCGGCCGCTTCGGGCACGCAAAAATAGGTCTGATAGGCCTGATAGCCGATCGGCCCATTACCCAGCTCGTTCTCATGGTTGCCGGGCGAGGGCATCCACGGTCGCCCCCGGGCGCTGCGGCTGTTGTTCAGCCAGAAATCCCACCAGGTCCGCACCCTGTCCTGGGCCAGATTGGCGTAGCAGAGATCGCCGTTGAACAGGTGGAACAACGGTCGCACCCGCTCCACCCCCATGGTGGTGTCGCCCGCCGCCGGTGAGCCCAGGTTGTCGTTCACGAACGCGGGCGCGCCCGCGGCGCCCGCCCTGCCGAGGGTCGGCGTGCCCTGATCCCCGAAACTGGTAAAAGTGAACGCCGCGCGGCCGCGCGGGGCGGTGCGGAACGTGCCGAATTCCGGCTCGGCCCCGTCGTGGACCGCCCCGTACAGATAGGCGGAGTCGGCCCGCAACCCGCCGATCCTGGCGTGATAGGCATGGACGACCTGGCCGGACTTGGCATCGGTGTAGCGGACTTCCCTGGCTTCCACCTTCCGCTCGAGCCGGCCGTCGAGGCTGCCCAGCATGACGCGGGCGCCGCCGACCGGTTGCAGCGTGTGCCAGGAGACCACCATCTCCGCGGAAGCGTCGGCGCCGAACTGCAGATGCAGCCCGGCGACCGGAGGCGTCGTTATCGGATCAAGCGCCGAACGCGCCGCGGTCCCAGCCCGGGCGGCGCCGGTATCGGCCAGCGCCGCCGCGACCGCGGCCCCGCCGCCAAGGCCCGCCGCGGCGAGCAGCCTGCGGCGGCTGAGCGCCAGGTCGAATTCGCTGTCGGTAATGGCGCGCCTCCCGGTTTGTCGCCTTTACTACGGCTTTTGCGGCAAGCCGTCGGCGATTTCGTAGTAGTCGCCCTTGTCGGCCACGTGGACATGAATCGCCACGCTTGTGCCGGTCGGCTGTTCAAAGGCCCCCATGGCGATGCCGATCCAGTCCTTGTGGATCGGATCCCAGAACAGCGACGAGCCGCAGGTCGCGCAGAACCCGCGCCGCACCTTCTCTGAAGAGCGATACCAAGAGACATTCTCGGCCCCGTCGATCGTCACGGCGGACCGGGGAACGTCGGTGGACACAAAGACGTGGCCCGAGTGCTTGCGGCACTGGGTGCAATGGCAGGCGTCCGGCGGCGGCAAGGGAACCGCCACCTCGAAGCGCACGGCCCCGCAAAGACACGAACCCTTGGTCATCGTCCGGCAAGTTGACAACATTTTCAAGTTTGCGAACAGTGTCGACGGCGTCGGTGTTGGGCGGAGCGGACAACGGTCGGGAGGGTCGGAGAGATGGCGACGATAACGGTGGTCCAGTCAGGCGCTGAAAAGGCGAACGGCGGTTGGCCCTATACGATCTGCATCATCGCCAATCCCTGGATTGAGGCGCCGGAGGGTTCCGGCAAGTTCGTCGCCGATCCAATCGTCCTGAATCAGGATTCGTTCAACGAGCGAGCCGGTTACATCCTGCAATCGGTCTTCGGCCGCTTGCCGGGGCAGGCGGAAGCGATGCTGGCCGGTCTGGCCGATCAGTTCCGGGTGATCAGCGTGTTTGACCCTGACCGCCCGCGATTGGATCGCAACGCCCTTGTGGCGCATGACAACACCAACATCGTGGTGGCGCGCCAGAACAAGTTCGCCCCGTTCCTGAAGACCATCACGGTCGATGGGATGGGCAAGCTGCGCGCCGATGTCGCCTTTGCCGTGACGGCTTCAGCCTCGCATGATCGCAGCAGCGCCTGGTACACCCAGGATAACGAAGGCCTGGATGGACGGGACTTCATGATCGACGATCTGCAGATGACGCATAGACCCGACAATACGATGCCAGGAACCGTCGCCTTACATGTCAGCGCCGTCTCCATCGTGGCGCTGCATGAGTTTGGTCATGCGGCCTCAAGCTGGAGCAACGGTTTGATCGGCGATCTCTACGTCGATGGAGGTATCGGTCTCAATAAACGGCGACCCGGACCGATTCCGGCACAATTCTGCGTCTATGATGGGATCGAATACGCCTCATCGACGACTCGGGGAGGAACGCTTGCGTATCCGGCGGATTGGGTTTCGTACCATCCGGCCCTTTCGGATCCAGCCTATCCCGCGGTGATGGACGATTTCTGGCAGGCGGCGGACGGTCCGGAGAAATGCCAGCACGATCGACTCACACGACAGTTCTTGCTGGACCGGATTCAGGCTATTATGTCTCGATAAGGAGTTTGCCTATGGAACCTCTTAAGCCAAAAGATGTCGAGCGGGCGCGTGAGACCGGCGCCTCGGACGAGGACCTCGCCGAGTACAATCGGCTGATCGCCGAGCGATTCTCGACCAATCCCTATATCGCCACGTCCCCCACGCAGGTGAAGGTGGCGAATTTCCGCGAGCAGCGGATCGGGGACCTTTACCAGAAGCTGTTCAGCGCGGTCACGACGGGCTGATCTCAGGCCGCGAGAGTCTTGGTGAGTATGGGTTGAACGGCGGTTCGCACCCGCTCGAGTCCGAACTGTCCGAATGTGCCCCAGATCACCGCTGCAAAGCCATCGTTGAAGGTGCCCAGCCAAGTCTGCTGGAAAAGCGTATAGCCGAGGCCGGTGGTCGCGACGACCGCCACGCCGGTCAATACGTCGGTCAGCTTGCGTATCTCGTCTTGGGCGGCCTCTTCGGGTAACGCCAGAGGGTCGGCGATGGCGATGGGCGCGCTGACCGACCAACCGTCGCCGGCGGCCGTCAAGACGACGAAACCGGCCTTCTCGCCCTTTACGACCGCTCCCGAGCCATGAACGCTCACGGAAGCGCCATCGGTGGGGTTCACGGTCCATTTGACGGCGTCCGTGGAGGGCGGCGCGCCCGCGGGCCACACGACGCTGGCAGGCCGCGTCTCGCCCACCTCAAGGCGGGGCGGCGCCACGATAAGCGGGGCCGGCGCGGCCAAGGGCGCCGATACGCCGGACGGGTCGCGATCCACCGGCTTGGGTGAGACGAGGGCGCGCTGCGGGGCCGCGGCAAGTCTGTCCAGCGCGCCGGGCAGGGACTGGACGGCGGCCACGAAATTTCCAGACTTCAGCGTCCTTCGAATGGCGGCGGTGTCGGACACTTGCAACAGGGCGTCTTCGGCGCGGCGTCGCAGCTGAGACAGCCGGGCGATGATCGCCAGGGCGTCCCCCAAGGCTCCCGACGCGTCCGCCGTCCGCGCCAGTTCCCGCAACATCGGCTTCAAGGGCTCGGCGGCCGCGTCCGAAGCGGCCTGGAGGGCCGCCGCGATCGCCGGGGGAGCCGTCAGCAGCGCGAACGCCCGCAAGTCCCCCGCGGCGAGGTTGGCGGCGGGGAGAATCGCCTCGGCGCTGGCGGCCTTGAAAGCTGTCGTCGCATCGCCGCGCAACCGATCACGCGCGGCCGTGAAGTCGGGATCCGTCAAATTGCCAAGCAGCGCCAGGCCGTCCAGGATCTCAACCATCCAGGTTTGCAGCGCTCGGATCGTGTCGGTCTCGAACGCCGGCGTGCTGACGCTCAACGCGTTTGAAGCGTCCGAGACATCGCCGGAGTCCGCCAGGGCGGCAATCTCCCGCAGGCGGCTCAAGGAAGAAGCGATGCGGCTGGCCACCGCCGGTTCGAAGGGGGCCGGCGGCAGATAGATAGCCTTCTGGGCGGCGAAATCCTGCTGAAACTTCGTCGCCAAGCTCGCGGAAGCCTTGTCCCCCGACGCCATCGCGTCGTCGGCCGCCGATTGCGCCGCCTTGATATCATCGACGGTGGCGGCGCGGGCGATCCCGGTCTGGAGCGTGTAGGCGATCTGCGTGATCCGCCGCTGATCCTCAGGATCGCGCAGGCCGCTGGCTCGGGTCAGGAGCGTCCGCGCTTGCCGCAACGCCGCCGCCCGCGCGGTCTCGAGATCGAGGCGCACGGTGACCACCTTATTCAGATACCAGCCGGCCAAGACACCGACGAGGATCAAGACGAACAGAAAGCCGCGCCAGACCCGGACCTTTAGGGTGAGCGGCGTCACTTTCGCGTCCGAAACACCGGCATAGGTCAAATACAGATTGGTCGAGTAGACGCCGGGCTGAATATCGCCCTTCGCCCGGAGGCTCATGCCGAAAGTCGGCGCCGCGGCGCCGGCCGGCACGGCCACGGGCGGGCTCGGCTGCAGCGAGAACGTCGCGCCACTGTTGTCGGAGGTCTTCAGGGGCTCCGACCAGACGCTGACGGGCGGCAGCGGCGTTGATCCACCGATCTCCCGGACGGGAACGTCGATCGTGTAGCCTGGCCCGTCACCGGAATAGATCGGCGTCCGGGTCAGTATGACGGCGAGCGAAGCCGGCGTCCAGGGTTTGGCCGGCTGCGCCAGCGCGACGGCGATGGATAGCCTGGCCATGACGCCGGCGGCGTCGCGAACGGAAACCGGAATTGTCACGCCCGCGGAGCTTGGACAGCCGTTGCTGAATTTCCCGCTCGAGCTGTATTCCGAGATTCCGGCTTCTCCCGGAGCGGGCGTGTCCCAGGTCAGCGTCCAGGCGGGGGCCGGGTGTCCGGCCGATGGGGGAATATCCTCGGTGCGCACGGCGACGGGTTTTCGCGGCGCGCTGAACTTCAGGACAATCGGCGTATCGCACTGGCTTATCGAGAAGCTGACGCGCCCGATCGGCGCCGCGGTTGTTTCCGCCGCCCCGGCGCCAGCCGCAACGCCGGCCAGCAGCAGACCGCAGGCAAGAACGGTTCTCGCGCCCCCAGGCCGCATGGCGCTCTACTCGGCCGCGGCCGAGGGGTTAGGTCTCCCCCGACTCTCGCCAATCGATCCGTTCATGCGCCCCTCCAGAACATTTATCAGACTTGGATAGTTAGTGCGATCTACTTATATTGTCCATATAGCAACGAACGGCTGTATTCGCATGGGGGCGGCGTTATTTCGGCGACCCATGATAACGGTCGACCGCCCAGCGATCCGGATGCGTAGTTATCGGCCGGTTCCTTGGCTGGCACGATCAGGCTGCCGACGCATGGTACAAAGTGATAAAATATTGGCGTTCGGCTATTAATCCTGGCTATAACTGCTAATATATTGGGATGTTGAAGACAATTCACGAGCTGGCTGACGGTGTGGCGGCACGGCTGCGGGTGGTTCGGCTCGATGCCGATCTGACCCAGGCCGGGCTTGCCGCACGGTCGGGGGTTACCCTCGCCTCGCTGCGGCGGTTCGAGACGACGGGGCAGATCGCGCTCGAGAGCCTCGTCCGGCTCGCCCAGGCGCTTGGCCGCGACAACGACATCGAGGCCTTGTTCGCACCGCCGCCGCTCGCCAGCCTCGACGAGTTGGTTATTGCGCCGCCCGCGCGTCGGCGGGGCAGGCGGTCGTGATCGCGCTCCTCGACGTTCGACTCGACATCGGCGCGCGCCGGTTGAAGGTCGGCCGCCTCGCATGGCGCGATCGGCGCGCGCTGTTCGAATACGCGCCCGAGTTTCTCGCCGCCGGCCTGCCGCTGTCGCCTCTGCATCTGCCGCCCAGGCCCGGCGTCCAGACCGCGCCGCGCGAACCGTTCGCCGGCATGTTCGGGGTGTTCGCCGACAGCCTGCCCGAGAGTTACGGCCGTCTTCTGCTCGACCGCCGCCTCCGTTCACTCGGTCGCGACCCCAACACGCTGACCCCGCTCGACCGTCTGGCGCTGGTCGGCGAGAGCGGGTTCGGCGCGCTCCGCTTCGCGCCGGCCGATACGATCGCCGAAGACGCCCTCCCGATGCCCGATCTCGACCGCCTCCAGGCGGAGGCGCTGGCGGTGATCGCGGGCCAGCCGTCGGACATGCTCGGCGCCCTCCAGCGACTCGGCGGCAGCGCCGGCGGCGCGCGCCCCAAGGCGCAGGTCTGGCTGGGAGCGGACGATGCGAGTCTCGCCACCGCGCCGGCGCCGGGACTGGAGCCGTGGCTGGTCAAGTTCCGAGCGCCCGGCGACCCCGAGGACATCGGCGCTCTCGAGGCTGCCTATGCGGCGATGGCGACCGCGGCGGGGATCGAGGTCGCGCCGTACCGGCTGCTACCGTCGCGCACCGGCCCGGGGCACTTCGCTAGCCGACGGTTCGACCGCGACGCCGATGGCCCGCTCCACCTGCATTCGCTAGCCGGGCTGTTACAGGCCGATCCCGACGGGGCCGCGGTCAGCTACCGCGAGTATCTCCGCGCCACCCAGTATCTCACGCGCGACATCCGTGCCGTCGAAGCCGCGTTTCGTCGGATGGTGTTCAATGTCATCGCCCACAACCGCGACGACCACGCTCGCAACCACGCGTTTTTGATGAACGCGACCGGGGACTGGTCGCTGGCCCCAGCGTTCGATTTGACGTTCTCCCCCGGCCCCGGGGGCGAGCATTATCTCGCGATCGACGGTGAAGGCAGGAGACCGACCCGGGCCAACCTGCTCGCCGAAGGCGTCGCCGCTGGTTTATCGGCGAAACGCCTTGGAACAACCGTAACCGAGGTTCGGGAGGCGGTTGGACGCTGGCCGGAGTTCGCACACGCGATGGGGATGACGGCGGCTCGGATGAACGAGGTCGCAAGTTGGTTGGCGACCAGCGAACCGGCGTAACGTCAGATCTCCATCTACCCATGCACCTGGGTTGAGTGCCCCAAGACCCAGGCGGAGAGTTCGGCGACAACCTCGAAGCCGAGGCTCGCATAGAGGGGCCGGCCCGCTTTGGTGGCACCCAGGTAGAAGCGCTCCACGCCGCGACTCCGATAGTCGTCTATCACATGGGTGAGCAGGGCGCGGCCCATGCCCTTGCGTTGGTGCTCCGGCGGCGTGGCCATTAGCGAGATCCCCGCCGTGTTTCCCGTGGGCGTCACGGAGACGGCGCTCATCGGTCCCTCGTCGCCCCAGGCGATATAGGTCTCCACGCCCGCAGTCTCGGTAAGCACCACATCGATGCATCTGGCGACAGCGTCACGCGGCACATCGAAGGCGGCAGCGACGAGATCGCCGGCGATGCCGACCAACTCGGGGCCAAGCGCGCGCGTGATTTTCGTAGGGCGTCTCGGCTGAACGGGCGTCCCGATGGGCGTTTTTGCGCGCAGCACCATGAGCGGCGACGTACCCACGGCCGTCAGACCCAGGCGCGTTGCGACTGGCGCCAGGGCTTGCGCCAATTGGGGACTCATCAGGGCCAGGAGCGGCAGCCCTCGCGCTTTCGCGCGCGCCACCGACCGTGTGAGGAAGCCTTCGGTGTCCAGGTCGGCGCCCAGGGTCAGCATATTGAAGTCGGCCAGGGGCTCGCCAGTCAGACCCAACACGCAGTTCCGCGTCATGTGCAGTTCGACCCCCGGCACGTCGCCCATCTGCGCGATCAGCGCGCGCACGCAAAGCCGGATCAGCTCTTCGACCTCATCCATGGGTTTCGCCCCTCGCTTGCCCTCGGTCGAGCTTGGCCAATACAAACCATCGTGCGGCGGGTCCGCTTTGGGGGCAAGCACCTCGATCTTATGGACCGGCCTCATTTCCCACCCTTGGCGAGCGCCTGCATGGCGGTCGCGATCGGGAGAAACAAAGTCGCCGGCCGGCTAACGAAACGGCGAAATTGGAGGCGTTCGTAGAAGGCGGCGGCCCGATCATCTTTGGCGTCGACGATGAGGGCAAAAATGGCTGGGCCGCCGCTCGCCGCGCGCGCGGCGGCGTCCATGACCAACGCACCGCCGAGACGCTGTCCCTGGAAGCGCTGATCGACAGCGAGCCGCCCGATGAGGGCGGCGGGCATCAAAGCGTAACGCGGCAGGCGTTTGGTTTCTTCCGGCGACAATTCCGTCAGCGGAAGGCTGGTGGCGGCGAATGTGTAATAGCCGGCGATGACATCGTTATCGTCGAGCGCGACGAAGCAGTTGCTGACCCGCCGTTTTTTATCCTGCGTCACCAGCTCCCGAAAATAGCGGTCCAGCGGTTCAACGCCGCTGGAAAAGCCTTTGCGATCATGTGCCGGCGCCAGGGCTTCGATACGAAAGCCCGCGCTCACCGCGTCGCCTTGATCAAGCCCCCATGAGCCGCGGCGGCGCGTAGCAGACCAGGAGAAGGAGGGGGCGGGTTCAGGATCGCTTCGGCGAAGGCGCGTTGATCCTCGACGGCGAGACGGATGATCTGGGTTTCTTCGATCGTGCGATTAGCCGCATCCCGTGCGGCGGCGACGACAAAATCGCTGACACTGCGGCCCTGGATTTCAGCGGCGCGCTTCACGATCAGGAGCGCGTCGGGCGCGATCCGCGCCTCGATGCGAGATGTGCGGTTCTGTTCCTGGGACATGAGCACTCTCTCTTCCAAGATAAAATGTACGTGAGTTACCCGTACAAATCAAGGAAATTCGTGCGGATCGGGAATTCCGGCCTTGACGATCCGGTCGATCGGCGCCGGCGAAAGGCCGTCCCAGCATTCGGTCTTTAGGGCGAACCCCTGGTGAGACAGGGAATCAAGGGACATCGCCCAATGATATACGGGGCTGAATTAGATATGGTGTCCCCGGATATCCATAGTAACATCGGGAGGCGGACATTCTATGAGAAATTTGATGCAGGGCTCAGTTGTCGGTTCGTGGACAATTCAGAGCATAGCGTTAGACGCTGTCACGTTGATCGCTGCCGCTATGCTGCAGCTTTTTCCGATCAGTGCTGAAGCTGCATCGCTCGATGATAGCTGCAAATCCGCACTCATTCCGACACAAATTCAGCAAACAGCTGATCATAGTCAGACAAGCGCCATGCTGAAAATCATTAGCAATCAAGATGAGCTTGACAAAGCGCGAAACGCAAGCGCCGGTTTTCTCGGAGAATTCAAGTTAGACGCGAGCTACGGAGATTTTGATAAACACCGTACGGCATATTTGTCTCAAGAGCTGTACAGCGCGAGCAGTGCTGACGCGTCCCGGATGGTGACATCCTTTCTTCCTCCTGAAAATGTCAAGTTTTGGCTAGACTGTGAATTGCATGGTCAGGGCGGGGTAAGGCTTGGAATACAAAATGTCACTCACGACACCTTCACGATACGCGTACATTACATTGCACCACAAGGTATCTCCACTGCAAAGCTGAGATTTCAAATTACAGGCTTGAAGGAACACCCGGGTAACATATATCCAGATTACAAAACGAAGAAATTTTCTTCGGGATTCGATGACACCTTCACTTTAAGGAGAATTCCGGGAAAGGACGCGAATGTTAATATGTCTATCGGCCCGAATACAGACGGCGTTCAGGTCCCTGCTACCGTTGAGCCGACATGCCTTGCGCCGACAAACGCCCGCTTGTACCAAGACATGGATAACCAAGACATAAAATCTTTGGAGTGTCATTTGTATTATATGGGGCGACATGTTAATAATGATGTAGATGGTCAGGGTAATCATATAGTGGGTGTGGCTGTCGAACGGTGCTTCGTCGCTGGGGTCGACATGTTGCGAACTTATGGCGCCGATCTAAAATACATCAATCATTACGGTGATAGTCTACAGGATATAGCAGATGCTGTTAAGCCTAACCATTGTACTGGCCCCGGAACGGCGATAGCGCGATACATTCGTACAGCGTTGGCTCCTGCTACCGGTCCATAGTGACGCATCTCTAGCGGAGCGGTGGCCGGGTTGTTCTGTACAGGGATCGGCGTTGGATAAGTGGAATCTCTGCCTGTGGTGCTTCGCCGCTGTTGGCTCGTAACGCAGGGAGGGCGTAGCCCGACCGGAGTGAAGAGCCAACAGCGGCGGCGAAAAAATCATGCGGCCTTCGCCAGGGGCTGGTGGTTGAAATAGACCGCGTCCGGGGTGCGGGCGGCGAGGCTCGAATGGGGTCTCTTGGCGTTGTAGAGGGTCAGGTACCGGCCCAGTGAGGCCCTGGCTTCGGTGACGCTGTCGTAAGCCCTCAAATACACCTCCTCATACTTGACCGATCGCCAGAGCCGCTCGACGAAAACATTGTCGCGCCAGGCCCCACGGCCGTCCATGCTGATCTGAATGCCGTTGTCGGCCAGTAAGGCGGTGAAGGCGGCGCTGGTGAACTGGCTGCCCTGGTCGGTGTTGAAGATGTCCGGCCTGCCATGCTTGGCCAGCGCCTCCTCGACGGCCTCGATGCAGAAGTCCGCCTCCATGGTGATCGACACCCGCCAGCTGAGCACCCGGCGGGTGTGCCAGTCGACCACGGCGGCCAGGTAGACGAAGCCCCGCGCTATGGGAATGTAGGTGATGTCCATCGCCCACACATGGTTGGGTCGGTCCACCGACAAGCCTCTCAGAAGATACGGATAAATCCTGTGGCCAGCTGCCGGCTTCGATGTGTTTGGCCGCCGATAGATCGCCTCGATCCCCATTCGCCGCATTATAGTGATAACCCTCTGGCGGCATAGTGATCACCCTCTGGCGGCCAATCTGGACGCCTTCGCCGCGCAGCAGGTCTCGCAGCATCCGGCTGCCCGCGATCGGATGTTCCAGGTGCAACTCATCGATCCGGCGCATGATCGCCAGATCGGCGGCAGACACCTCCTGGGGCCGATAATACAGGCTGCTCCGGCTGAGCTTCAGGACCTCCGCCTGGCGCGTCAGCGGCAGGGCATGGGTGCGGTCGATCATCGCTTTGCGCTCAGCATGCCGGCCTTGGTGAGCGCGCCGGCTAAAACGTATGGCCCACCCCGTCCGCAAGAGGTAATTCGTGGATGGCTCTATCGGTCTGCATCAACGTATCCGGTCTCAGGGTTGACCCTGGCCAAGATGGATATCCGCGCACCCTGGTCCTCATAAAATCATCGGTGTCTAGCACCGCATTTAGCCTCAGGTTTCCAGAATGCCGGTTGGACCGTTATGCCATCTGTTCTTCACCTCACGCAGACATCATGAGCGAGCGGCAATAAATCCGCCGGTCGCCGTTCCTGACGATCAAGCAGTCACGAATGCCTGCTGATCGAAGTCTTTTTCGTTGCGGAGCACCGCCCAGGCGATTCGCGCCAGTTTCGCGGCCAGCGCGACGACGACTACGTTCGGGTGGGCGCGAGCCAACAGCTGTTGCAGCCAGGCGCCCAGGGCATTGGGCTTGGCGGCCAGATGAGGCAGCGCGGCCCGCGCGCCGTGGATCAGCTGTTTGCGCAAGTAGCCGTTTCCCCGCTTGGTGATCCCGAGCATCTTGGTCTTGCCTCCCGTGGAGTGCTGACGAGGGGTCAGCCCTAACCACGCCGCCAGATCCCGTCCCTTCGCGAATGCGCTTCCGTCGCCCACCGCCGCAAGCAGCCCAGTGGCGTTGATGACGCCGATACCGGGGATGGTCGCGAGCCGCCGAGCCTGCGGGTTTTCGCGGGTCAATACGGCCAGCTCGTCGTCGTAGGCCTTGATCCGTCGGTCGATGCCCTCCCATTCCTCGCGGAGATCCTCCAGCAATCGGCACGCACGGGCGCTAACCGCTAGGCCGCTGGCCATGAGTTCGTCGAGACGGCGCATCAGGGCCAGGCGGCCCTTGGCCATATCCGGGGACACAATATGTAATTGACATGTCGTGACGTGACGCCCAACATGCCGGCATGGCGCGTCTGGCTCGAGTTGTGATGGAGGGAACACCTCACCACGTCACCCAGCGGGGGAACCGTCGCCAGACGGTGTTCTTCTCCGACGACGACTATCGAACCTATAGGGCCCTGCTGGCCGAGGGGTGCGCGGCGGCGGGCGTGACGATCTGGGCCTATTGCCTGATGCCCAATCACGTTCATCTGATCCTGGTTCCCAGCGACGCCGACGGGCTGAGGGCGGCGCTGTCTGATACGCATCGGCGCTACTCCCGGAGCGTGAACTTCCGCGAGGGGTGGCGGGGCTATCTGTGGCAGGGCCGCTTTGCCTCCGCGCCGATGGACGATGGTCACCTGATGGCGGCGGCGCGCTATGTGGAGCTCAACCCGGTGCGGGCGAAGCTGGCGGCGCGGGCCGAGGATTGGCCGTGGTCGAGCGCCAGGGCGCACCTGGCGGGCCGGGACGATGGGGTGGTCAACGTGGCGCCGCTGCTGGAGCGGGAGCCCGACTGGGCGAACTTTCTGGCCGGAGGGCTGGATCCGGGTGTTCATGCCGCCATCCAGTCGGCGGAACGGACCGGCCGGCCCCTGGGCGATAATGCGTTCACCGCCCGCCTGGAGCGGAGCCTTGGCCGCACGCTGGCCCGCCAGAAACCCGGTCGCAAACGAAAGGCCGGGGCCGAGCGCTAGGGAGACTTGTTGTGAGGATGGCACAGATTGAATTGGATAAAGCGTTCCCGGATATGAGCTCGACGGCTTGGAATGGCCGACTGATCGTCGTTTCCCGTTCGGTTGCGCGGCTCTCCGTCGATTGACACGCAAATTGCAATAGTCTATTTCGTCCATGCAAGCCCTTCTATTTGAGATTTTCGGCGTCCTCGCCACCGTAGTTAACGGTGATCAACGGTGGATTTGACGTTTTCGTAAAGCCTTCGACCTCGGAACGGTCGCGGCGCCTCGGGAATAGCAAGGTGCGGCGATTTGGGCGTCGGCGGCAGAACATCCTTGTGGCGGAGCCTCGGGCGTCGCTACGAGTTAATCCAAGTCTCGTATTGCGTCCCTGAAACCCGGAGCCTGTCCTGTCGGTCCTCGCCGCCCTCCATCACGTTACCCGTTACCGCTATGACCGGCTGGTCGAGCTGGGGCCGCAGACCATCCGTCTGCGCCCGGCGCCGCATTGCCGCACCAGGATCCCCAGCTATTCGCTGAAGATCACCCCGGCCAACCATTTCATCAACTGGCAGCAGGACCCGCACGGCTCCTGGCTGGCGCGCGTCGTGTTCCCCGAGCGGACCACCGAATTCAGCGTATCGGTCGACCTCACCGCCGACCTGACGGTGATCAATCCGTTCGACTTCTTCGTCGAACCCTATGCCGAGACGTTTCCCTTCGCCTATCCCGCCGACACCGCCCGCGACCTGGCCGCCTATTTCGCGGTCGACGAGGACGGCCCGCTGCTGAGCCAGATCGTCGCGGCCGTCGACCCGGCCGGGCGAACGACGGTGGACTATCTGGTGTATCTCAACGCCGAGGTTCGCAGCCGGGTGGCCTATGTGGTTCGCCTGGAGCCGGGGGTGCAGAGTCCCGACGAGACGCTGTCCCTGGGCTCCGGTTCCTGCCGCGACAGCGCCTGGCTGCTGGTGCAGATGTTCCGCAAGCTCGGCCTGGCGGCGCGATTCGTCTCTGGCTATCTGCTGCAGCTCAAGGCTGACATCGATCCGATCGAGGGTCCGCTGGGCACGCAGGTGGATTTCACCGACCTGCACGCCTGGGCCGAGGTCTATGTTCCGGGCGCCGGCTGGATCGGCCTGGACGCCACCTCCGGCCTGCTGTGCGGCGAGGGCCACATCCCGCTGGCCGCCGCGCCGCACCACCGCTCGGCCGCCGCCATTATCGGCGTGGCCAGCGCCGCGGCCGTCGAGTTCGACTTCGAGATGACCGTCACCCGGGTGGCCCAGCCGACCCGGATCACCCGTCCGTTCGAGGACCCCGACTGGCAGGCCCTGGTGGCGCTGGGCGAGGCGGTGGAAGTCGACCTGACCGCCCAGGACGTGCGCCTGACCATGGGCGGCGAGCCGACCTTCGTCTCCATCGACGACCGCGAGGCGGCCGAATGGAACACCGCCGCCACCGGTCCCACCAAGACGGGCATCGGCGAACAGCTGCTGCGCCGTTTGCGAGACCGCTTCGCGCCGGGCGGCCTGATCCACCACGGCCAGGGCAAATGGTATCCGGGCGAACCGCTGCCGCGATGGGCCCTGGGGCTGTTCTGGCGCCGTGACGGCCGGCCGGTCTGGCGCGGGGCCGACCGCGATCCGGACGAGACGCCCACGGCGACCACGGCGGATGGCGCGGACCTGATCGGGCGTCTCGCCCAGCGAGTTGGCCTGGCTCCGGATCTAGTGCTCGAGGCCCGGGAGGATCCGCTGCACTGGATCAAGGCCGAGAGCGACCTGCCCGAGAACGTCACCGTCGACGATCTCACCCTGGACGACGCCAAGGGCCGCGCCACCCTGGTCGCGGCGATCGACGGCGGGCTCTCCAAGACCGTCGGCCATGTGCTGCCCATCCGCCGCGCCGGCGGCGGAGCGGAGGGCAAGGGCTGGGTCGGCGAGGCCTGGAAATTCCGGCGCGGCGGCGTGTTCCTGGTTCCGGGGGATTCGCCCGTCGGGCTTCGCCTGCCCTTCGACGGTCTGCCGGTGCTGGAGCCGGAGGACTATCCGACCCTGGTTCCCCGCGACCCCTATGAGGCCCGGGAGGAGGCCCCGTCGTTCGATGACATCTATTCGACGGAAAAAACCACCAGCGCCGCCGCCCAGCCCAAACCGGCCCGCGTCAAGACCGGCCCGGTGCGCACCGCGCTTTCCGTCGAGGCCCGCAAGGGCTGGCTGTATGTGTTCATGCCGCCGGTCGCGCGCCTGGAGGACTATCTGGAGCTGATCGCCCAGGTCGAGGTGGCGGCGGCCGGCCTGCCGGTACGGATAGAGGGCTACACACCCCCCGACGACCCCCGCTTGGCGGTGCTCAAGGTCACCCCCGATCCGGGCGTCATCGAGGTCAATGTTCAGCCGGCCTCCAGCTGGGACGAGACGGTGGAGATCACCAGCGGTCTCTATGAAGACGCCCGGGCCTGTCGCCTCACGGCCGACAAGTTCATGATCGACGGGCGCCACACCGGCACCGGCGGCGGCGCCCATGTGGTGGTCGGCGGGGTCAATCCGGCCAATTCTCCGTTCCTGCGCCGCCCCGACGTGCTGAAAAGCCTGCTGCTGTACTGGCAGCGCCATCCATCGCTCTCTTACCTGTTCTCCGGCCTGTTCATCGGCCCCACCAGTCAGGCGCCCCGGGTGGATGAAGCGCGGCACGACGCCCTCTATGAACTCGATATCGCCCTGTCGCTGATCCCCGCGCCGGGCGAGGGCGAAGCGGCGGCGCCCTGGCTGGTCGACCGACTGTTGCGCAACCTGCTGATAGACGTGGCGGGCAACACCCACCGCACGGAGATCTGTATCGACAAGCTGTATTCCCCCGACGGCCCGACCGGGCGGCTGGGTCTGCTGGAGTTCCGGGGCTTCGAGATGCCGCCCGACGCGCGCATGAATCTGGCCCAGTCGCTTCTGATCCGGGCGATGGTCGCCTGGTTCTGGCGCGAGCCGCAAACGGGACCATTGGTGCGCTGGGGCACGGCCCTGCACGACCGGTTCATGCTCGAGCACTTCGTGTGGGAGGATTTCACCACGGTGCTCGCCGATCTGGCCGAGGCCGGCTACGCTTTCGATCCCACCTGGTTCGAGGCCCAGCGCGCCTTCCGCTTTCCGGCCCACGGAACCGTCGCCTATGGCGGCGTGACCCTCGAGCTGCGCCACGCCCTGGAGCCCTGGCACGTAATGGGCGAGGAAAGCACGGCCGGAGGCACGGCCCGGTTCGTGGACTCGTCGGTGGAGCGGCTTCAGGTCAAGGCCACCGGCTTCCATCCCGACCGCCATGTGATCACCTGCAACGGCCGCGCCCTGCCGATGACCCCGACCGGCGTCTCCATGGAGGCGGTGGCGGGGGTTCGCTACAAGGCCTGGAAGCTGTTCAGCGGCCTTCACCCCACCCTGCCGGTCCATGCGCCGCTGACCTTCGACATCGTCGATAAGGGCGCCCACCGCTCGCTGGGAGGCTGCGTCTATCATGTGGCCCACCCGGGGGGCCGCAACTATGAGACCATGCCGATCAACGCCTATGAGGCCGAGGCCCGGCGCAAGGCCCGTTTCGAGACCCAAGGCCATACGGCCGGCCGCGTGGCGCCGCCGCCCGCCGAAACCCGGGGCGATTTTCCCATGACCCTGGACCTGCGGACGGCGCCGCCATGAGATGCGCGCGCGATGGCGCCTGACCTCGCCAATCCGGCCCAGCGGCGCGCGGCGCTCGATCCCGCCGGGGCCGAGCGCCTCAGCGGCTGGCTGCGCGGCTATCGGCCGATCGCGGGCATACCCGACGAGCTGTTCGACCCGACCCTGACACCCCGCGATCATTGGCTGAAATTCCTCGGCGAACTGGCCGAATACCCGGCCGGTCAGATCAGGAGCCGATTCAACCTGGCGACCCGGCATATCCGCGACACCGGCGTTTCCTACAGGATCTATGGGGAGGAGAACGAGCGCAGCTGGCCGATCAACCCCGTGCCGATGATCCTCGAACAGAACGAGTGGGCCAGGATAGCCGCCGCCGTCGAACAGCGGGCCACCCTGATGGAGGCTCTGCTCAAGGACATCTATGGCGAGGGGTCTCTGGTGGCGGAAGGCGCCCTGCCCGCCGCGGCGCTGACCGGCAGCCCGGACTTCATCCGCTCGCTGCGCGGCGTGCCCCCTCCGGGCGGTCGCTACCTGCAGCTCTATGCCGCCGACCTGGCCCGTGGACCCGACGGCCGCTGGTGGGTGCTGGGCGACCGCACCCAGGCCCCGTCCGGCGCCGGCTATGAACTCGAAAACCGGCTGGTGGTATCCCGCGCCTATCCGGGCCTCTACAACGCCATGAACGTCGAGCGGCTGGCGCCGTTCTTCGATGCCATGCGCAAGGGCTTGGCCTCGGCCGCCGAGCGCGTCGATCCGCGCATCTGCCTGCTGACGCCCGGCCCGTTCAGCGAGACCTATTTCGAACAGGCCCACCTGGCCCGCTATCTCGGTTTCCTGCTGGTCGAGGGCGATGACCTCGTGGTGCGCGACGGCCTGGTCTATGTGCGCACCATCGCCGGTCTCAAGCGGGCCGATGTGCTGCTGAGGCGCGTCGACGCCGACTTCGTCGACCCGCTGGAGCTAAACAGCGCCTCCCACCTTGGCGTTCCCGGCTTGTTGGAGGCGATCAGGGGAGGTGGGGTCTCGGTGCTGAATATGCCTGGCTCCGGGGTGCTCGAGTCCAAGGCCCTGCTCGGCTTCATGCCCCGGCTCTGCCGCCGCCTGCTTGGCGAGGACCTGAAGATGCCGAACGTCGCTACATGGTGGTGCGGCCAGGCGGCGGAACAGGCTTTGGTGCGGTCCCGGTCGGACCTGGCGATCGCTCCGGCCTTCAACCTGCCGCCCAGCGGCGACCCCTTCGCCAGGCCGCGGCTGATGTCGGATCTGACGCGCGCCGAAAAGGCCGAGTTTTTGGCCCGGCTGGAAGACCGGCCGGGCGACTTCGTCGGCCAGGAGGTGGTGCGGCTTTCGACAACGCCGGTCATGCGCGACGACCGCCTGGAGCCCGCTCCCTTCGTGCTGCGCGTCTACGCCACCGCCACGCCGGACGGGTTCTGCGTGATGCCGGGGGGGTTCTGCCGGACATCCGACCAGATGGATGTCCGGGCGATTTCCATGGGTGAAGGCGCCCGCACCGCCGATGTCTGGGTGATGACCGACCGGCCGGTGGAGCGCGTGACGCTGATGGCCAGCCAGGACGAGGTCAAGGTGCGCCGGATCCTCGGGCACCTGCCCAGTCGGGCGGCCGACAACCTGTTCTGGCTCGGCCGCTATCTGGAGCGCGCCGAGGCCACCCTGCGGCTGGTCCGCAGCCTGTGCACCAGCCTGATGGATTCCGAGGCGGCCCTGCACGGCGAGGGCGAGACCCTGACCAAGCTGGAGGAACTGCTGATCGCCTCTGGCGCGCTGGACGAGAAAGCCCTCGGCGCGCGGGCGTTGGACGCCGCCAAACCGGCGCTGCTGGACCTGGAGGCCAAGGGCTCGGTGATCACCCTGGTCCGCAGATCCCGCCGCACCGCCGCCAGCATGCGCGAGCGCCTGTCGGCCGATTTCTGGACGCTGCTGCTCAACCTCGAAAATGGCCTGACCGATCCGACCCGCCGCCTGGCCTCGGAGGCGGACGCCTTGCAACTGGTTGAATCTTCTCTGCAAATCCTTGCGGCGCTGTCGGGCCTGGCCCAGGAGAACATGAACCGGGCCGCGGGCTGGCGGTTCCTGGATATGGGTCGGCGGATCGAGCGCGGGGTCAACACCTGCCGCTTCACCCGCACCCTGGCCGACGCCGAGTCGACCACCGACGATCTCGACCTGCTGCTGGACCTCGTCGACAGCCAGATCACCTATCGCGCCCGCTATCTGGTGGGTCTGGCCCTGACGCCGGTGCGCGACATGGTGATGCTCGATGCGTTCAACACCCGCTCGGTGGCGTTCCAGGTGTTCGCCCTGCGCGAGCATCTGGCCGCCCTGCCCTCGCTGGTCGACGATGGCATGATGGAACCGCCGAACCGGATTCTTCGCCAGTTGTCCACCGAGATCGAGACCGCCCTGGCCGCCGATATCGACGCCGACGCCATCGAACGGTTCGAGGATGCGTTGCTCGGCCTTTCCACCGCCGTCGCCGACCGCTATTTCTTGAGGGGCGCCAACGCGGTGCCGACCATCAAGCTGGTGGGCCTGGCATGATTTATGCGGTTCGACACAGGACCACCTATCGCTACGAGGCCGAGGTCACCTTCGCCCGTTGCGTGCTGCGGCTAAGGCCGGGTTCCTCGGCCACCCAGACGGTTCTGGAGTCCAGCCTTTCGGTCACGCCCGAACCGTCGAGCAGTTTCGACCGCATCGGACCGTTTGGCGAATCGACCCGCACCGTGGTGATCGAAACCCCGCACAAGGCCCTGGTGATCGAGGCCCAGGCGCTGGTCGACGTTCACAACCCGCCGGCCCGCCTGGATTTCGGCGCGCCTTGGGAGTCGGTGCGCGCCCGATGCCTGGAAACCAGCGACATGGGACCGCTCGGGCCGGCCAGCTTCACATATCCCTCGGCGCGTACACCGCTGGTCGGCGCCATCACCGACTATGCCCGGACAAGCTTCTGGAAGGGCCGCGGAGTGCTCAACGCCGCCAGCGACCTGATGGGCCGCATCAGGGCCGACTTCACCTATGATTCCAAGGCCACCGACGTCTCCACCGCCCCCGCCGAATCCTTCGAGGCCCGGCGCGGCGTCTGCCAGGACTTCGCCCACATCATGATCTGTGGCCTTCGGGGCCTCGGCCTGCCGGTCCGCTATGTCAGCGGCTATCTGCGCACCATTCCACCGCCGGGCCGTCCGAGACTAGCGGGCGCCGACGCCACCCACGCCTGGATTTCGCTCTGGTGCGGCGAGGAAAGCGGCTGGATCGGCTTCGATCCCACCAACGATATCATGGTACAGGACGACCACGTCGTCCTGGCGTCGGGCCGCGACTATTCCGACGTCGCCCCGATCGACGGCATCATCCTCGCCCCCGGCAAACAGACCCTCAAGGTCGAGGTCGACGTCATCCCAAAGGAAGAACTACGTCTGCTACGCCCCGCCTTCGGCACGCGATGATCCCTTCAGAACAGTGGCTTGCCATCGGCGGTGGGCAGGGCGGCGCCCAGCAGCCGCGCGACGGTGGGGGCGATGTCCCGCATGTCGATCTCGCCGAGCGATCCGCGCGCCTTCACGCCTGGGCCGGCGACGATGAAGGTCGAGCGCATCTCAGGAGCGGCGGGGAAATAGCCGTGCATGCCCCTGACGGGCGACGGCCCGACCAGCGGCGCCAGCCGGTCCTTTCCAGCCTCGTAGCCGATCTTGAAGGCGACCATATATTGCGCTTCGGGCGAACCGCCGAGCCGCGCGATTTCATCACCCCGCGCCACGTGATCGATGCCCAAGGCCGGGTCGGCGGCCAGCTGGCCCAGCAGGGCTTCGACTCGCCCGCGCAGCACCGCATCACTCGGCCGCGCCAGCACGATCTGAGCCGAACCGCCGGCGAACCAGGGAGTCGCCTCCCAGCCGGTGATCTCGTGGCCGGTGGGGTCCAGACTGATCAGCCCGGCCTTCACAAAGGCTCCGGTCAGGTTGACGTCATGGCTGACCGGCGCGAAGCCGTGGTCGGAAACCACCACCACGATCAGCTCCGGCTGGGCGGCCCGCGCCGCCGCGACCAGCGTCCCGACCGCCGCGTCGATCCGCTCCAGCGCGGCGTGGGCCTGGGGCGTATCGGGCCCGAACAGGTGCTGAACGTGGTCGAGCCCGGTCAGGTAGACGGTGCTGAAGCCGGGCTTTTCTTCGGAGATCAGCCTGGTGGCGAACCGCACCCGGACCTCGTCGCCCTCGACGCTCTCGTCGATGCCGTCGGCGTAGGGCCCGAGGACGCTCTCCAGCCGCTCGGTCAGGCCAACCGTCGCGAGCGCCCGATTGAGCTTGCGGTCATCGTTCTGGCCGTTGCGCCACAGCTGCGGCAGGTTGAGGTCGATCGACCGCGCCCCGACGCTGACCGGCCAGTGTACATTGGCGACCTTCAAACCCGCCGCGTGGGCCGCGTCCCAGAGGGTGGGAACCTTGATGTCCTCCGCATACCAGTACCAGCCGCCCTGGTTCTTGGCGTAGGGATCGAAGGTCAGGTTGTTAGCGATGCCATGGCGCGACGGCCAGACACCGGTGATCAAAGTGGTGTGGCTGGGATAGGTCAGGGTCGGCAATACCCCGCGCACCCCCTCGGCATAGGCGCCTTCGGCGGACAGAGACCGCAGGGTGGGAACCTTAAGCCCCCGACTATCGGCCTGGGTGATATCGCCGGGGCGAAGGCCGTCGATGGAAATCATCAGGACCGGGGCCGCCAGGGCCGGAAGAGCAAAAAGCGTCAGGGCGGCCATGGCGAGGGTGAGCAGGCGCATTTGGACTCCAGGCGACGATCGAACGGGATAGCACGGCCATCCATCGGTTTTGTGAACGCCGGCTCGGCCTCAGAGACCGCTATCGCCGGCCATTTCGAGGATGGTCGCCCATTCCTCCGGCGTCACTGGCGCCACCGACAGGCGGAACTGCCGGAACATCGCCATGCCGGCCAGCCGGGGTTCCACCTTCATCTGGGCCAAGGTAACCGGCTGTTTCAGCGCCCGCACCGGCGAGATTTCCACCGCCACGAACCGCCCCTTGGGATCGGTCGGATCGAGGAAAGCCTCCTTGGAGACCTCGGCGACGCCGACCGCCGCCAGGCCCTCGTTGGAATGGTAGAAGAAGGCGCGGTCGCCGATCTTCATCGCTTTCAGATAGAGCGCCGCCTGGTTGTTGCGTACGCCGTCCCAGACCGTGTGGCCGTCACGGACCAGATCGTCGAAGCCGTATTTCACCGGTTCGGACTTCATCAGCCAATGGGCCGGCGGCGTCGCCATGGTGGATGCTCCTTGATGTGGACTCAGCAAGCGCTGGTGTAGGCGATCAAGGGCCTGGCTCCAATCACTCCGAACCGCTTCCCGCCCGCACGTCCTTGGCGTTCGCCTCCCTGGTCAGACGGGAGACAGGACGACCGAGCGGCAGGAGCAGCCGGAACACCGCGCCGGTGGGCGCCCGGCGCATGTGCTCGATCCGGCCATCGTGGGCGAGCGCGATCTGGCGGGCCAGGGTCAGGCCGACCCCCGAACCATCCGCCTTGGTGGTGAAGAAGGGGACGAACGCCATCTCGGCATCGTCGCAGACGAGGCCCGGACCGTTGTCTTCGACGGTCATGGCGACATGGTCGTCATTGAGCCGGCAGCCCAGTCGGATCATGGCTCCCGGCCGCCCCGACACCGCGTCGAGCGCGTTCTTCAACAGGTTGATCATCGCTTGTTCGATGAGATCGGCGTCGGCCTCCACCACCAGGTCGGCCGGCTCGACCTCGCTGGCGTAGTCGACGCCGGCCGCGCTCATCAATGGGGTCATGAGCCGGTCGAGAGCGCCGACAAACCGGCTCATCATCATCGGGGTCTTGACGGCGGCGGGCGTCTCGGCCAGCTTGCGATAGCGTTCGACGAAGTTCATCAGACCCGCGCTACGTCGCGCGATGACCTCCACCGCCTCGGCGACATCCGCCAGGTACTCGCCCGGCGCGCCACCCTCCTCCGGCGAACGTCGCAGACGCGTGGCCACGCTGTCGCTCAGCGAACAGATCGGCGTGAGCGAGTTCATCATCTCATGCGCCAGCACCCGCACCAGGTCCTGCCAGGACTTGAGCACCACGGCGTCGAGATCGCTGGCGAGGCTTTGCAGGGCGATGAGGCGAAGGGGCGCGCGACCGGGCGTCGAGAACAGGCTCATCGACGCCAGCACGGACTGGCCGTTGGCCAGTCGCACGATTTCCCTCCCGCCCGACGCCAGGCCCAGGAGGCGGCGGGCGGTCTGCGGGCCGAACGCCGGTAGCCGGTCGAGGGGGCCGCTCGCCTCCCCGACGAGCCGATGCGCGGCGCGATTGGCGTGAACGACCGATCCCGCCTCATTTACCACGAGCAGGGCGGCCAGGACATTGTCGGCCAGGGCCTCGGCGAAATCGATCCGCTGCTGGCGCTCGACACGGGCGCGACCGAACAGATTGAACGCGCGTTCGATCGCGCCGCCAAGCCGCCGCAGGCCCGGAGACGCCGTCGGTCGCTCATTGCCCTCGGCCGTCAGGCCGGTGACCAGCTGAGCCAGCAGCCGGTCGGTGGCGTCGGCCCGGCGCGCGAGCTCCAGACCCAGGACGACGGTCGCGCCGCCGAGGACCAGCGCCGTCGCGTACAGGTGGAGCGCCGCGACGCTGATGGCGCCGAACGCCAGCGCGCCGATCAGCACGGCGCGGACCCAGACGCCTGCCGCGAAGCCGCCGGCGCCCCTGCCGCTAGGGTCCGTCATTCGAGAGTCCATGACGGGCCAGTCGCCGATAGAGCGCCGGTCGCGTGAGACCAAGGCTGGCGGCGGCCCGGGAGATATTGCCCTTGTGGTGGGCGAGCGCCCGCTGGATCGCCGCCCGCTCGGCGGTGTCCAAGTCGAAGCTGGCGTCCACCGCGCGCCTGGAGCGCGTCAGCTCGGCGGCGGCGCGCACCGTCGCGATGAGCTTTTCGTTGCGCCATGGCTTCAGGACAAAGTCCACGGCGCCCCGCTTGAGCGCCTCGACGGCCAGCGAGACCCCGCCGAACGCCGTCATAAGCACCACCGACAGGTGTGGATCGAAGGCCCGGACGCGCTCCAGCTGATTTAAGCCCTGCCGACCGCTGTGATCTCCGAGCGCGAAATTCATGTCGAGTAGAACCGCCTCGTAGGCGTCCGAGGCGAGCAGGTCCTCCAGGCCGTCCGCCGCCATGGACGTCTCGACCCGCCCGACCTCCCGCGCCAGCGCAAGCCGCGCCGCGTGCAGAACGTCGCGGTCATCATCGACCACCAGAACGGAACCGACCATGAACCGCAGGCTAACGTAGTCAGGTCGAGGCGCCTACCGAAGTCTGCCTGTCCGTTCCCGGACACCTCGAGGCCGAGGCCGAGTTCAAGAATCGTCTAACTAATTGATTTGGAGCAATTTTTTTTCGAGACGATCTCGCTTCATAGTTGGGGGTGTTGGAGGACACCCATGAGCACGGACATGGACCGGAAGGTTCCGCGGTCGAGATGGCGCAGCCGGCGGACGCTGCTGGGCGTCGCGCTGGTCGCGGGACTGGGCGTGGCCGTCTACCTCGGCGCGGGCTTCTTCGGGGCGACGCAACGCGCCGTGCGCGTCCCGGCCGCAACGGTGACCATCGACACCGTCCAGAGCGGCGTGTTCCACGACTTGACGCCGCTGCGGGGGAAGGTCGTTCCGCACGACATCATCTATCTCGACGCCGAGGAGGGCGGTCAGGTTCAGCGCGTGATGGCGCGGGGCGGCGACATGGTGACCGCCGGCCAGCCGTTGATCGCCTTCCGCAACACCGAATTGGAACTGGACGTGCTCGACCGCGAAGGCCGGCTGGTCGAGTCGATCACCCAGCTGCAGTCCTACGAGAAGCAACTCGAGGACGGCCGGCTCGCCAACGAGAAGGCGATCGTCCAGATCGACTACGACATCGTCCGACTCAGCCGGGCGGCCGACCGCCGGCGCGAGCTGTCGGCCGACGGCTCGATCCCGGTGGAGACCAGCGACCAGTTGCGCGACGAGCTCGACTACAACCGGCGCCTTCGTCCACTGCAGGCCCGGACCAGCGCCCGCGAGGAAGCCCTGCGGCTGAGGCAGCTTCCCGCGATCCGCGCCGAACTGGTCAGCCTGCGCCGCAGCCTCACCGTCACCCATGGCAAGCTCGACAACCTGGTGGTCAAGGCTCCCGTCAACGGCCAGCTCACGGACATCATTCAGAACGTCGGCGAAAACCACAATCGCGGCGATCGGCTGGGCGAGATCGTGCCTGCCACCGGTTTCAAAGTGACCGCGACCATCGACGAATTCTATCTCGGGCGGGTTCGGATCGGTCAGAGCGCCGATGTCGACATCGACGGCCGCACCTGGAAGCTCCGCGCCGAGCGCGTCTATCCACAGGTCAAGGACGGCGTCTTCACCCTCGATCTCGCCTTCGCGGGGCCGACGCCGAACGGCCTGCGGCCAGGGCAGGCGGTGGAGGGCAAGCTTTCGCTGGGCGGCGACCGGCCGGCGCTGATCCTGCCGGCCGGCGCCTTCCTGGAGCGCTCCGGCGGCGACTGGGTGATGGTGGCCGACCCGAGCGGCCGCTTCGCGCAGCGGCGGCGCGTCAAGATCGCAGGGCGCAACGCCGAACAGGTCGAGATCTTGAGCGGCCTGAAGCCCGGCGATCGGGTCATCACCTCCGACTACACCGGCTTCGAAAAAGTCGATCGCGTCAATCTGGCCAACTAGGGAGGCTTGGAAATGTTGAAACTGACGAGTGTCTACAAGACCTACAGGACGACGGATGTCGAGACGCTGGCGTTGAATGAGGTTTCGTTGGAGATCGCGGCGGGCGAATTCGTCGCCATCATGGGGCCGTCCGGATGCGGCAAGTCCACCTTGCTCAATGTGCTGGGTCTGCTCGATAGCCCGACCAGCGGTGTCTACGAGTTCTTCGGCGAAGACGTCGCCGGGTATCCCGAGAAGACCCTGACCCGGCTGCGCCGCGACCACCTGGGGTTCGTGTTCCAGAGCTTCAACCTGATTGACGACCTGACGGTGGCCGAGAATGTCGAGGTGGCGCTGATCTATCGCCGGGACGTCGGGGGCGAGCGCAAGCGCCGGGTCGCCGAAGCGCTGGAACGGGTCGGTATCGCTCATCGCGCCGGCCACCGGCCGCAACAGCTCTCCGGCGGGCAGCAGCAACGGGTCGCCATCGCCCGCGCGCTGGTCTCGCGGCCGAAGCTGATCCTGGCCGACGAGCCGACCGGAAACCTCGACACCGCCAATGGCGAGGCGGTGATGGCGCTGCTGACCCAGGCCGCGCAAGACGGCGTCACGGTGGTGATGGTGACCCACTCGCTTGCCCACGCCGCGCTGGCGCAGCGATCGATCAAGCTGCTCGACGGCCGCGTCGTCAGCGAAACCCTTCTGGCCGCTTAGGGAGCGAGACCGATGTTCCGAAACTACTTCGCGGCGGCCCTGCGCAACCTGGCGCGCAACCGTCTCTATGCCGGCGTGACCATCACCGGCCTGGCCATCGGCTTCGCCGCGGCGATGCTGATCGCCCTGTTCGTGCGGGACGAGTATAGCTACGACCGCTTCGTCCCCGGAAACACCCAGGTCTACCGGGTCTCGGAGAGCCTTCTCAACATCGGCGAGCGGCCCATCGAGTCGGACTCGACGCCGATGATGGTGGCCCCCGCGCTCAAGCTCGATTTCCCGCAGGTGCAATTCGCCGCCAGGCTGTCGGCAGGCAACTTTCCGCCGTCGGTGCAGCGGGGGAACTTCTCGGCGGCGGAGGCGAACCTCGCCTGGGCCGACCCGGACTTCTTCCGCATCATGCCGCTGCCGACGATCGCCGGCGATCTGGCGGGCGCCCTCGACGCGCCCGACGGCATCGTGCTGACCCGGTCCGTCGCCCGCAAATACTTCGGGCGGGATACCCCGATCGGTGAGACCCTGCTGATCGACAAGCATCCGATGCGCGTGACCGCGGTCATCAAGGACCTGCCGTCGAACACCCACCTGACCGCCGACATGTTCGCGTCGGGCCGCTCCCCCTACAGCGCGCTGACACACTACGAACAGGTGGACACCCCGCTCAACAACGTGGTCGCGACCTATGTCCGCTTACGGCCTCGAGCGTCGGTCTCGACCCTCGAGCCACAACTCCCCGCATTCGTGGATCGACACTACCCCCTGGGGCGTATCAACGCGACCTGGGCGAACACCAAGGTGTTCATCCACCTCGTTCCGCTGACCGCCATCCACCTGCGACCCTCCACCCAGGGCGCCTTCAAGCCCGCCGGCGACCGGACGGTGATCGCCGGCATCGCCGGGGTGGGCGTCCTCGTCGTGCTGGTGGCGGCGATCAATTTCATCACCCTGATGACCGCTCGGGCCGGGCGGCGCGCGGTCGAGGTCGGCGTCCGCAAGGCCGCCGGCGCGTCCCGGCGCGACCTCGTCGTCCAGTTCATGGGCGAGGCCTTTCTTTATGTGGTGTTCGCCGTCGTCGTCGCCATCGCCATGGGCGAACTGCTGTTGCCGGCCTTCAACGCCCTGCTGCAGCGACGCATGACCTTCGACTACGCCAGCGACCCGATGCTGGCCTGCGGGATCGCCGGCGCGACCGTGCTCGTCGCCCTGCTGGCCGGCGCCTATCCCGCTCTGGTGCTCTCGTCGTTCCCGCCGGCGACGGTGCTCAAGGGCGGGCTTCCCCAGGTCGCCGGCGGCGGGGTCGTGCGGCAGGTCCTGGTGGTCGTTCAGTTCGCGGTCCTGATCGGGCTGGTCATCGGGGCTGTGACCATCGCGCGCCAGACCTACTACGCCCTCAACCAGGGCATGCGGCTCGACAAGGACCAGGTCCTGTTCATCGCCGCCAGCCCATGCACCGACCGGCTGCGGGACGCGATACTCACCGTTCCGGGCGTGCGGAAAGCCGCCTGCGCCTCGGCCATGGCGCTCAACATGGCCAACACCATCGACGACACCATTGTCGGCGGCAGGCACGAAGCCCTTGACATCGCGCCGGTGGATTTCGGTTTCTTCGAAGTCTACAGCGTCCGGCCGCTGGCAGGGCGCCTGTTCGAACGAGGCCGGCCGAGCGACGGCTTCGTCGCCGGCTCAGAGGTCAACCCGCCCGTCGTGATCAATGAGACGGCCTCGAAAAAACTCGGCTTCAAGTCGCCACAGGCGGCCGTGGGACACTCGATCACATGGCACTTCCATACCGATCCCAACACCGCCTTCGGCAAGGATCCGTCGCGTCCCTCCGAGATCATCGGCGTCGTTCCGGACTTCACCTTCGGTTCGATGCGCGCTCCGATCGAGTCGACCATGTTCATGGTCGGCCCGAAGGTCTCGTACTATGCGGTCGCCCTGAACGCGAAGCTCGACGGCCGCCGCATTCCCGAGACCCTTCAGGGAATCGACCGGGTGTGGAAACGGATCGAGGGCGACGCGCCGATTCAACGCGCCTTCGTCGCCATTTTCACCCTGCGGCTCTATATCGACACCGTCGTCCAGGGCGCGCTGATCACCATCGCCGCGGTCGTCGCCCTCTCGGTCGCGGCGCTCGGCCTGTTCGCCCTTTCCGCCTATACGACGGAGCGGCGCACCAAGGAGATCGGCATCCGCAAGGCCATGGGCGCCGATACGAGCGACATTCTGCGGCTGCTGGTCTGGCAGTTTACCAAGCCGGTGCTGTGGGCCAATCTGATCGCCTGGCCCGTCAGCTATATGGTCCTCGGCGGCTGGCTGGGCGGCTTCGCCTACCATGTCGACCTGGCGCCCTGGACCTTCGCCGCGGCCGCGGCCGCGGCCCTGGTCATTGCCGTAGCGACCGTGTTCGCCCACGCGCTGCGGGTGGCGCGGGCCAAGCCCGTCGGAGCGCTGCGCTATGAATAGGGCGATGCCGTCTCTGGCGATGTTGTCGCTGCTGGCGGCGTGTGTCTCGGCGCCGAACCCGCGCAGGCCCGACATCCGCGTTCCCGCGGCGTTCGAGGCGCCGAGGGACATCACCCGACCAGGGGTGCCGCTGGAGCGGTGGTGGACCGCCTATAACGATCCGCGGCTGGAGCATCTCATCGACCGGGCGCTGGCCGCCGCGCCAGACGCCCTCGTCGCCCGGACCCGCCTGGCGGAGGCGATCGCCGTGCGCGGCGGCGCGCTCGCCGCCTACGGCCCGCAGGGCGGCCTACGAGCCTCGGCCGCCAGGACCAGCACCGATCTTCTCTCCGGCCCAGCGGCGATCGTCATTCGCGGTGTCGGCCCGGTATCGCTGGACAATTCAGGGACGACCAACAGCAGGAACGCCGACTTCAGCGTGAGCTGGGAAATCGACCTGTTCGGCCGCGGGCGCGCGGCCCGGGGCAAGGCCAACGCCGACCTCGCCGCCGCGCGCTTCGACTACGAAGCCGTCCGAACGAGCCTCGCCGCCAATGTCGCGGATCAGCTCTTCCAGGCGCGCGGCTTGGCGATCGAGCTCGAGGACGCCCGGGAAGAGCAGCGGATCCAGCGCGAACTCGGGGATGTCGCGCGCAAGAAGGCCCTCCACGGGGTGGGCTCGAACGCCGACGCCGACCAGACCACCGCCCTCACCGCCCAGGCGGACGCCCGGGTCGCCGACCTCGCGAGCCAGCTTCATGCCACCCGCCGCACCCTGCTGGTCCTTGTGGGCCAGGGCGTCGATCCGCTGGAAACCCTGCCGGCGCCGGCGGAGGCCGGGACGCCCCCCGCCGTTCCCGCGACCGCGCGCGGAGAGCTGCTCGCGCGTCGTCCGGACGTGCGCGAAGCGGCCGCCGCGCTCGTATCGGCCACGGGCCAGCTGAAACTGGACCGGCTGGCGCTCCTGCCGAGGTTGACCCTGCAGCCGGACCTCGGAATCAGCGCCGGGCCAGGTTTCGGCGGCCCGGCGGCCAGTGAGTTCTGGGCTATCGGGCTCGGCCTAACCCAGCCGATTTTCGACCTCCCGAGGCTGACGAGCGAGATCCGCGCTCAGGGCGCGCGCGCCGATCGGGCCCTGATCGCCTATGAAAAAACGGTGCAGACCGCCTACGGCGAGGCCGAGAACGCACTGGTGGCTCTCTCCGCCGACGAGGCGCGCGTCACGGTCCTGACCACCGGCGAGACTAAAGCGCGCTCGGCTTATCAGGGCGCCCGCGCAAGCTATTCGGCGGGTGTCGCCGACCTGACCTCGGCGCTTTCAGCCGAGCGAATGTGGCGGCGCGCGCGGGGCGCTCTCACCGGCGCCCGGGTCCAGGCACTGCGCCGTTCGGTGCAGGTCTTCAAGGCGCTGGGCGGGGGCCGGTCCGCCGATGCGCCGACGATCGTGGCGGAACGAGCGGAACGCTGAGATCTGCGCGGGAAGACCTCGTCGGCCTCGCAAAACACGCTTCGGCATGGCGGCCGTGTCGCCCGGGCCCTGTTCATCCCACCGGAACCGGCCGACAGTGGCGGCCCGTTCCGCCTGAGGCGCCCATGATCCGCATTCCCCTGTTCGCCGCCGCGCTTCTGGCTCTGGCCGCCGGGTCCGCCCGCGCCGCCTGGACGATCGAGCATGTGACGGTGATCGACGGCACCGGAGCGCCGGCCAGGTCCGACATGACCGTGGTGGTGGACGGGACGCGGATCGTAACGGTGACGCCGACGGTGGCGGCCGCGACGGCGCGCGGCACGGTGATCGACGGGCGCGGAAAATACCTGATCCCCGGCCTGATGGACGTGCATATCCACCTGGCCGGCTGGAAGTGGGACGCTCCCAGGGACACCAGACACGATGGCCTCCCGGTGATCGACCACGCGGCGGCCGAGGCGGCGCTGGCCAGCTACCTCTATGACGGCTTCACCACGGTGGTGGACGTCGGCAACGTGCCCGAGAACAGCCTCTATGAACGGGCGCGCGAGCGGGCGGGACAGATTCAGTCGCCGCGCATCTTCGCCACCGGCAACCTGATCACCTATCCAGGCAGCCACGGCGACGCGATGGCGGTGCGGATCAGCGACTTCGAGAAGGACAAGGCGCTGCTCGACAAGCACATCGCCGAACAGCAGCCCGATATCCTCAAGCTGACCTATGACGAGGAGGGTTGGGGCGCGCGGCCGATGATCACCCTGATGCCGCAGCCGCTGCTGCACCAGATCATCCAATACTACAACGAGCACGGTATCCGCACGACCGTCCACGTGTCCAACGAGCGTCGCTCCGAGGAGGCGATCTACGCCGGCGCCGACACCCTGGCCCATCCGGTGATCCAGGGGCCGGTGAGCGATAATTTCGTGCGGCTGATGGCGGCCAAGAAAATCCCCTTCGCCACCACCCTGACCATCGGCGAGAACTACAGCCGGCTGGCCGAACACCCGGAGTTTCTCGACCAGAGCGACTATGTCGCCACCCTGAGCGCCGCCGAGCGCCAGGATCTGAAGACCACCGTCCGCGCCGCCTATCGGGCTAGGTCCTGGACCTGGTGGATGAAGCTGATGACCCCGATCTGCGAAGAGAACATCCGCAAGATCGTGGCGGCCGGCGGCATAGCCGCACTCGGCACCGATCAGTCGAGCGGCCCGGCCGCGCACCGCGAGATGGAGCTGCTCGTTCAGGCGGGCCTGACCCCAGCCCAGGTTATCAAGATCGCCACCCACAATGGCGCCGTGTTCCTGGGCAAGGCCGACGATATGGGCTCGGTCGAGGAAGGCAAGCTGGCCGACCTGGTGCTGCTCAACGCCGATCCCCTGGCCGACATCGACAACACCAAGGCCATCGCGCTGGTGATGAAGGGCGGCAGGATCATCGATGAGAGCGCGCTTCCTCTGTCGGGGGGCACGGTAAAGAAAAGGTATGCTGGATCATGAGACTGCGCGCCCTGACCTTGGCCCTAACGCTCGCCGGCTCGGCGACCGCCGCCCCGACCGACCATTGGGCCGTGGCCGGCCTGAGGGCCCAGGGCGAAATCGTCATCGACCACTGGGGGATCGCTCACATCTACGCCGCCAGCGAGCGCGACGCCTTTTTCCTGCAGGGCTACAACGCCGCGCGCGACCGGCTTTGGCAGATCGACCTATGGCGCAAGCGCGGGCTTGGGTTACTGTCGGCCAGCTTGGGCCCCGCCTATATCGCGCAGGATCGCGCCGCGCGGCTGTTTCTGTATCGCGGCGATATGACCGCCGAATGGGCCGCCTACGCCCCCGGCGCCAAGGATGAGGTCGAGGCTTTCGTAGCCGGGATCAACGCCTATGTCGCTGAGGTTGGCGCCGGCGCGAAACCCTTGCCGCTTGAGTTCACGATCACCGGCTCCAAACCCGAAGCCTGGAAGGCCGAGGACGTGGTGCGGATCCGCAGCCACGCACTGGTGGGCAATGTCCTCTCCGAAGTGGCCCGGGCCCGGGTCGCCTGCGCCGCGGGCCTGCCCGCCGACACCCTGCGCAAGCGCCTCGAGCCGGCCCATGTCGCCAGCATCCCCGCCGGCCTCGATCCGTGCACGGTCGGCGCCGACGTGCTCAACGACTACATTCTCGCCACTCAGCCGGTGGCATTCTCGCCGGCGTCGACAAAGGTCGCGGCCATCGATCCGGCGGATTTCGCCCGCGACGCGGCGTTCGAAGGCTCGAACAACTGGGTCGTGGCGCCCTCGCGCACCGCCACCGGCCGGCCGCTGCTGGCCAATGACCCGCACCGGCAGCTGGGCGCCCCGTCGCTGCGCTATCTGGTCCAGCTGACCGCGCCCGGGTTGTCGGTGATCGGCGCCGGCGAGCCCGCCCTGCCCGGCGTATCGTTCGGCCACAACGACACCGCCGCCTTCGGCCTGACGATCTTCGGGATCGATCAGGAAGACCTCTATGTCTATGCGCTGAACCCGGCCGATCCCAACCAGTATCGCTATGGCGCGGGCTGGGAGGGCATGACCGTGATCCATGACACCATCGATGTGAAGGGTGAGCCTCCCCGGCCGGTTGAACTGCGGTTCACGCGCCATGGTCCGGTTCTGGACTACGATCCCTCCCATGGCCGGGCCTTCGCCCTACGCACCGTGTGGAACCGGCCCGGCGCCTCGGGCTATTTCCAGGCCTCATGGCTGACCCACGCCAAGACCTGGGCGGATTTTCAGGCTGCTCACGACCATTGGGGCGCGCCACCCCTGAACCTGATCTATGCCGACACCACCGGCGCCATCGGCTGGGCGGCCTCGGGACTGACGCCCAAGCGGCCCAATTGGGACGGGCTGCTGCCCGTGCCCGGCGACGGGCGCTACGAGTGGGCGGGCTTCCTGAAGGGCGACGAATTGCCCGTCAGCCCGAACCCGGCCAAGGGTTGGTTCGCCACCGCCAACGAGATGAACCTGCCGAAGGGTTACCCGGCCGAGGCGCGCAAGGTGTCGTTCGAATGGGGCGACCGCTCGCGCATCGACCGCATCGACGAGGTTCTGGCCGCCAACACCCACGTCAGCGTGGCCGATTCAATGGCGCTGCAGACCGACAACCACCCGGCCATCTCACGCCGCTTGACCGATCTCGCCGCACACCTGACCTCTGACGACCCGAAGGTCGCCGACGCCCTGGCCCGGCTTATTACCTGGGATCATGACGAGACCGTGGGCAGCGTCCCGGCGGCGATCTATGAGATCTGGGCGGTCAAGCATCTGGGACCAGCGGTGATCGATACCGCCGCCCCCAAGGCGCGAGCGGCTATCGGAACCCCGGCGCTGGACGCGATCCTGACCGCGCTGGAACATCCGGACGCCGCCTTCAGCCCCGATCCGACAGCCGCGCGCGACGCCATATTGGTTTCAAGCCTGAGGGCGGCATTGGACGAGTTGTCCACGCGTCTGGGACCCGACGTCGATAGCTGGTCATGGGGTCGGCTGCACCACGCCACCTGGGTCCCCGCCGTGAGTGCGATCGCCAGCGCCGCGGACAAGGTTCGCATGACGGTCGGACCCCTGCCGATCCCCGGCGGCGCCTCCACGCCCAAGGCCGCCGCCTATTCTCCAGGCGATTTCAACGTCACCCACGGCGCCTCGGTGCGTATGGTGATGGATGTCGGGGCGTGGGACAATTCGGTGGTGATCAACACGCCAGGCCAGTCAGGCGACCCGGCCAGCCCCCACTATGGCGATCTCTTCCCACTCTGGGCGGCCGGACAGTATGCGCCGCTGCTCTACTCCCGCGCGGCGGTGGACAAACAGGCCGAGCGGGTCATCGCCCTGACGCCCGGGAGCTGATCGCGGTGGACCGGCTGGACCTCGCCCACGGCGACGCGGTCCTGACCCTCGCTCCCGGGATCGGCGGCGGCGTCGCGGGTCTCGCCTGGCGTAGCCTGGACATCCTCAGGCCGGCGACGCCCGAAACGCTTGAGGCCGGCGATCCCCTGGGCCTCGGCAATTTTCCGCTGGTTCCGTTCGCCGGGCGCATCACCGGCGGCCGCTTCAACTTCGACGGCCGCCAGATCGTCCTCTCGCCAAACCTGTCCGGAGAGACGGACGCCATCCACGGCCAGGGCTGGCGCGCCGCCTGGCGCGTGGCCCAGCACGGCGCGACGACCGCTCGGCTGGTGTTCGATCACGCTGCCGGCGATTGGCCCTGGACCTATCGGGCCGAGCAGACCTTCGCCCTGCGGAACAACGTCCTGGTCCACACTGTCGCGGTGACCAACACCTCGGCGTCACCCATGCCGGCGGGGCTGGGGTTGCACCCCTATTTTCCGCGCGATTCCGACACACGCCTGGAGGCCGATGTCAGTGGTGTCCATCTGTCCGCCGACGGACCACCCGCGCCACCTCCCACCGCCTGGGATTGGCGCGGCGGCCGGGCGATCACGGCGTTCGTCGATCATCAGTTCGCCGGCTGGAACGGCATAGCGCGGATTACCTGGCCGGCCCGCGATCTGACCGTATGCATCAGTTGCAACGCCGCCAGGCCATGGCTGGTGGTCTATGCACCCATTGGCCGGGACCATGTCTGCGTCGAACCGATCAGCCATAGGCTGGACGCCGTCAACAGGTCGCCGGGCGGCGCGGGATACGGCATGGTCGTGCTGTCGCCGGGCGAAACAACGTCGATGGCGGTACGGTTTGACTGGAATATTTTTCAAACAACCCCGTGATCGGCGCCGTCCCCCGGCCTTAGGGTCTTGCCGTCGGGATTGGAAAAAGGCAAAAGTGACGCCGCCGTCAACTCCACGCGGGAGACCGGGCGGCGAGAAGGAAACGACCATGGACGATGCTGGCAACGACATCCGGAGGGCAGCGCGAAGCCTCGCCTATTCCATGCCCATCGAGGACATCCAACCCCTGGATCCTGAGTTGTTCCGCGACGATACCCTGTGGCCCTATTTCGAACGGCTCCGCGCCGAGGATCCGGTCCACTATGCGGTCGACGAGGAAGTCGGCGCCTATTGGTCGGTGACCAAATACAACGACATCATGGCGGTCGACACCAATCACCAGGTGTTCTCCTCCGAACCGGCGATCACGGCGTTCGACCCGGAAGAAGACTTCGCCCTGCCGATGTTCATCGCCATGGACCCGCCTAAGCACGACGCCCAGCGCAAGACCGTGTCGCCGATCGTCAGCCCGGCCAATCTGATGAACCTCGCGCCAGTGATCCGCGAGCGCGCCGCCGAGATTCTCGACACCGTGCCGGTGGGCGAGGAGTTCAACTGGGTGGAAAAAGTTTCCATCGAATTGACCACCATGACCTTGGCTACGCTGTTCAATTTTCCCTGGGAAGACCGCGCCAAACTTACCTTTTGGTCGGACGTAGCCACCGCCGCGCCGCAGTCTGGTATTCTGGGCACCACCGACCCTGAGGAACACGAACAACGCCGCCGCGTCGCGCTGTTTGAATGCGCCGACTATTTCCTGAACCTGTGGAACGAGCGCGTGAACGCTCCGCCCCAGAACGACCTGATCTCGATGCTCGCCCATGGTGAGTCGACCCGAAACATGGACCGGATGGAATATCTCGGGAACCTGATCCTGCTGATCGTCGGGGGCAACGACACCACCCGCAACTCGATCTCCGGCAGCGTCCTGGCCCTGAACCAGAACCCCGATCAATATCAAAAACTGCGCGACAACCCCTCCCTGATCCCCAGCATGGTCTCCGAAACCATTCGCTGGCAGACGCCGCTGGCCTACATGCGCCGCACCGCCAAGCAGGACTTCCAGCTGCGCGACAAACTGATCAAGGCCGGCGACAAGGTGCTGATGTGGTATGTGTCAGGCAATCGCGACGAAGAGGTGATCTCGGAGCCGAACCGCTACAACATCGAGCGCGAGCGGCCCCGCCAGCACCTATCCTTCGGCTTCGGCATCCACCGCTGCGTCGGCAATCGCCTGGCCGAACTTCAGCTGAAGATCATCTGGGAGGAGATTCTGAAACGCTTCCCCGTCATCCAAGTGGTCGGCGAACCGCGCCGGGTGTTTTCGAGTTTCGTCAAGGGCTACGAGTATCTGCCTGTAGTCGTCCCGACGCGGAACGCTGTCTGAACCGCCGAGCGGAACCCGCCTTCCAAGATCGACCTAGTCGTCGTATTGGTGCCAAGCTGAAGGGTCGGGGTAAGACTCGCGGTCTGAACGATCGGAGATATTTTATGGGGTCGCTTGCCAATGCCGCCGCTGCCGCGGCGATGGTGTGGTTTGTTGGCCTGTCCGCCGCCTCGGCGCAGGTCGTCGTTCTGAACGCCAGGGGCCCATCATCGGCGGCCTATCCACAAGGCGCCGTGCTGGCGCCGAGCCGGCTGATTTTGCTGAAGGCCGGAGATCAGCTGGAGGTGCTCGACGCCGCCGGCTCGCATCTCCTCAACGGACCCGCGTCGGTGCAGGCGGGACAGATTTCAACGGGCAGCAAGGCCGCCCTCCAGGACGTGTTCCGGCGCGCCAACGCCAGCCGCCCGGGCATAGCGGCCGTTCGAGGATTCACTCTCGACGACGGTAAGACCCCGGCTCCGACCGACGTCCCACCACTGTGGCGGCTTGACATCGTCTCCTGGCAGCAGGGAGAACCCAGCGACCCGCGCAACTTCTGCGTGGTGAGCGGGCAGATTCCGGTTGTGACCCGCGATAGCACGGCTTCCGAGGGGCGTCTGGCGATCTATCAGGACTCGACCCATGTAAGCCGCGTCCTGACATGGCCCGCCGGGGTGCGGGACATCGCCTGGCCAAACAACCTGCCCTACGCCGACGGCGATCTGTTCTCACTCAACCTCGACGAGGCCGGCGCCACCACGGTGCGCTGGAGAACCATACCGGCCGAGTCCGCCAACCTCACCGCCCTGGCCACGGCCCTGCTCGACAACGGATGCTATGATCAGCTCGACTCGCTCCAGACCCAGGTGGCCGGGAAGTAGAGCGTGGGTGGGTCTTGTTTGGGCGGGACTTGCGTCAACTCAACTGAAACACCCCGCCAGGACCCACCGCCCCTAGGCGTCCAATCAGATTGCTCAGCGCGACGTCGTCCGGGAACGCCGCGCCCAGGGTCCTGATGTCTTCGAGCGCGGCCAGTTCACCATCATCGAACCTTGCATAGGCGTGGTTCAGGCTTTGTCTGGCCGCGAGTGGGAAGTCGGGCGCGGCTTCGAAAACCTCCACCGGCGTCGAGCGGCCCCGTAAGCGGATGCGTCCCATGGCGCGGAAGTCCGTCTCCATGGACGTAGGCAGCGCTTCCCGGCTGATCAACAACCGAGTTAGCAGCTGTTTGTTGGCTGACTCCAGGCGGGCGGCGGTGTTCATCACATCACCCAGCGCGGTATAGGTGATCCGTCCTTCGCCGCCGAAATTGCCGACGATGGCTAGGCCGCGATGCAGACCCACCCGGGTGCGTCCCAGTGGCGGATGGTCGCCCATCGGGGTCTTGCGGAAGGCCTCCCCCACGCGCCACATCGATATCGCCGCCCGGACCGCCCGCTCCCCGTCATCAGGCCTAGCGATCGGCGCCCCCCAGAACGCCACCACCGCGTCGCCGACGAACTTGTCGATCGTGCCGCCATGCTCCAGCACCGCCTGGCTGAGCAGGTCGAGATAGACGTTGAGCAGACTGGCGACCACTTCTGGTTCCAGTCCATGGGTCATCTCCGTGAAGCCCTGCAGGTCGCTGAACAGGGCGTAGATCTCGCGGCGCTCGCCGTGCAGGGCCATCTTGCTGGGGTCGCGAATGATCTGGGCCGCAACGTCCCGAGGTAGGTATTTGCCGAGCACCGATTGGGCGTAATTCCTCTGTTCGGCGCCCACTGACCGCGCCGCGGCCGAGGTCGCCGTGTAGGCGACCAGCCAGCCCACGGCCCAGCCGAACTGCGAAACATGGCCAGTATCGAAGCCCAGAGCCTGCCAGGCGAACGGCAGGCCGGCCAGGAAGATCAGTTGCGCGCCCAGGAACGCCTCGTTCCAGAACCGCCTTATCCTGATCATACCCGTCAGCGCGCCGCCCAACACCACGATCGCGGCGCTCAAGGCCAGCACCCAGCCCGGAATCGGAGTCTGGCGCACGCCATCGAGCAGCTGGGCGAGCAGATCGGCGTGAATCTTCATCCCCGCCGGAACCCGCTCAAGATTCAGCGCCGTCGCCGGGTTGCCGACCCGGTCGATATCGGAGATGTCGGCCCCGACCAGCACATAGCGGCCGGCGACAAAGCGCTTGAACAGCGCCGCGGTGAACGGCTGGCTGAACAGATCGATGGGGAACTCCGCATAGAGCGGCCGATCGACGAACTTCGCCATACGGAACCGGAGCCCGCCCTTGTAGCGGTCAAAGCGAGGAACCGGCGGCGCCATGCTGACCGCCAACAGCGGTGGTTCGTCCGCCGCGTGGGATGGCCAGCGACGGACGATGCCATTGTCTTCCTTGACCACGCGGATGCTCGAGGCCGAGCTGTTGCTGCCTATCAGCTTGGCCTGGAACTCCCGCTCATAGGTTTCCTGCCAGAGCTGCTCGTCATCGGCGTTGGTGGCGTTGCTGGCGAAGGCCAGGTGGGTCGGGGTCTTCATGCCTCGGAGGGCGGCCAGCAGCTGGTCGTCCTCCGGCTGGGCCTCGTCGATCAGTATGTCGATACCGATCGCCTTGGGTCCCAGCGCGTCGATCTGGGTCAGCGCCTTGGCCAGCAGCGCCCGGTCGAGCGGCGAGCGGCGATGGGTGTTTTTCAGGGTGTCATCGTTGAAGACCACCATCACGATCCGGGGATCCTGATCCACCAGTGGCGCCGTGGCCACCACCCGCAGGTCATACAGGCCGCGTTCAGCAGCGCCGAATAAGGGTAGCTTCCAGCTGTACGCTGCCGCGATCAGGGCGATCACCACGAACACGATGGTCCCGAAAAGGCGCAGGGCGCCGATCTGCCTCAGGGCAAGCCTGGCCTGAATCGATCGTTCGACGACGATGGCCGCCGGCCGCTCGAAAGGTGAATGACCCCCGCGATTCATCAAGCTCCCCAGGCCGACCGATCGTCCTTGCTTTCGACAGCCTTTAGGGGGCGACGCCTAGGCCGCGATCCGCACCGGCAGATCCTCGTAGCCCTGGACGAAGTTCGACAGCACGCGCACCGGCTCGCCCACCACCTCGACGTGGTCGAAGCGGGCCATGATCTCTTCCCACAGAATGCGCAGCTGCATCTCGGCGACACGATTGCCCATGCAACGATGGATGCCGAAGCCGAAGGACAGGTGATGGCGCGACCGATCGCGGTCGATGATGAAGTCGTCAGGCCGATCAATCACGCTCTCGTCGCGGTTGCCCGACACGTACCACATGATCACCTTGTCGCCGGCCTTGATCTGTTTGCCGCCCAGTTCCACGTCGCGCGTGGCGTTGCGGCGCATATGGGCCAGCGGTGTTTGCCAGCGGATGATCTCCGGCACCATGTTGGGAATCAGGCTGCGATCGGCCTTCAGACTGGCGTACTGCTCGGGATACTTGTTCAGAGCGAAGAGGCCGCCGCTGATCGAGTTTCGCGTGGTGTCGTTACCGCCGACGATCAGCAGCATCAGATTGCCCAGCAACTCCATCGGATTGTCGATCATGCCCCGGGTTTCCGGGCTGTGAGCGAACAGGGAGATGAAATCGAACTTCGGCGGAGCCGCGGCGCGGGCGCGCCATAGATCGGAAAAATAGGTCAGGCACTCGAAAAGCACCTTCTCACGCTGGGCGGTGTCGACAACGACGCCGGTCGCCTCGGACGTTACCGCTGTGTCCGACCAGAACGGCAGCAGATAGCGGTCTTCAAACGGCACGTCGAACAGAATGGCCAAGAGCTGGGTGGTCAATTCCTTGGAGACCCGCTCCACCCAATTGAAAGTCTCATTGCGCGGCAACCCATCGAGGATCGCCCCTGCGCGCTGGCGGATCACCGCTTCCAATTCCGACAGACGGGCCGGAGCCACGGCCGGCGAAGCCACCTTGCGCTGAACGTCATGCCGCGGCGGGTCCATGGCGATGAACATCGGCGGGGCGAAACCGTCCGGCTGATCGCCGATGGCGATGTCACGATTGGAGGAAAAGGCCGCGTAGTCGCTGTCAACCGCCACTATGTCGTTGAACTTGGTGATCGACCAATAGCGGCCGAACGGACCTTCCGAACTGAAGTGCACGGGGTCTTCGTGACGCAAACGTCGGAAATAATCGTATTGAGCGCCGGCAATGAACAACTCCGCACGGCCCGGGTCGATGGCGTCAAGGGGAATGGACCAGGGGTCGGTGGGCATCGGTGTGAAGGCGCCGAAAGAACCGTCCATGGAAAACTCCCATTTATATTCTATTGGGCGTGAACCTAGCCTCGCGCGGAGGTCTTGTGAAGCGGCGCGTTGGCATTGGCGGTTTCGGCGCGGGCGATGCGTTTGAGAACCTGTGGCGGCTGGCCGAAAGCGCGCAAAAAGGCGCGCCGCATGCGCTCCGAATCGCCAAAACCGGTATCCAGGGCGATCTGGTCGATCGTGCGTCCGCCGGCCTCCACGGCGGCCCGCGCGGCCTCGAGCCGCAGGCGTTCGACGGCCTTGGCCGGGGTGGCGCCGGTTTCGGTGGCGAAGGCCCTGGCAAAATTCCGCGCGCTCATGCCGGCGCGGTCCGCCAGGCGCTCGACAGTGAGAACCTCGCCGATGGTCTCCCGCATCCAGGCCAGCAGTGGGCCAAAGCGACCGCCGCCGTCCTGAAGATCCAACAGGGCCGAGAACTGCGACTGACCGCTAGGGCGGCGGTGATAGACCACCAGCTGCTGGGCCGTTCGCTTGGCGGTCTCCTCGCCCAGGTCCGCCTCGATCATCGCAAGGGCCAGATCGATGCCCGCGGTGATGCCCGCCGAAGTCCAGATCTCTCCGTCGCGAGTCCAGATTCGGTCGGGCTCAAGCCGCACCTTCGGGAAGCGGCGGGCGAAATCCTCGCTCCGGGACCAGTGGGTGGTTGCCCGCCGCCCATCGAGTAGTCCCCCCGCCGCCAGCACATAGGCGCCCGAACAAACGCTGCCGAGCCGCCGGACCGAGCCGCCCGCCGCTCTGGTGAAATTCAGTAGGGCCTCATCACGCATGGCTTTGCGTGAGCCGTCGCCCCCGACCACAAGCACGGTGTCGACAGCGGCCGGATCGCCAAGCGGCGTGGCCAGCATCGCCACCCCGGAGGAACTGACCACCGCTCCCGGTTCGACCGACCACACCGCGATTTCATAGGCGCCCGGATTGAACCGGCCAGCGATCTCGAAGGCGCCGATCGGGCCGGCGGCGTCGATGATCTGGAAATCGGGGAAGATGACGAAGGCGATCACGCGAGGCATGGCTGAAAATAAGGGAACTTTGTCATTTCCGCCAGAACCTTTTTGGCTCAATTTCGCGCCGTCGAGCACATCAAATCCAAAAGGTCGCGCGCCATGGCTAAGCCCCTGACTATCGTCTTCGCCCTCTATCCCAACGTCACCCACCTGGACTTCACCGGTCCGCACCAGGTGCTGTGCAGCCTGCCGGGCGCCGTGGCGATCGGCGCCAGCGCCCTGGGAGGGTCGATCAAGGCTCAGGGCCTGGTGTTTGGCGACCTAGCCCGACTGGCCGACATAGAGGCTTGCGACGTCCTTTGTGTTCCCGGCGGCTTCGGCTGCACCGACGCCATGGCCGACCCGGTCTATATGGACCAGATCAAGCGGCTGGCGGCCGGCGCGCGCTATGTGACCTCTGTCTGCACCGGCTCATTGATCCTGGGCGCGGCCGGGCTGTTGAAAGGCCGCCGCGCCGCCTGCCACTGGGCGTGGCGAGACATGCTGAGCCTGTTCGGCGCCATCCCCGACCCAGCCCGCGTGGTCCGCGACGGCAATATCCTGACCGGCGGCGGCGTGACCGCCGGGATCGACTTCGGCCTCACCCTGGCGGCGGAGATCGCCGGCCCCGAGTTCGCCCAGGCCATTCAGCTCAACCTGGAGTATGCTCCGGCCCCGCCCTTCGACGCCGGTCGGCCGGAGACTGCCCCGGCGGCGATACTGGAGATGGTGATGGCGCGCCGCGGAGCTCAGATGGACGAGCGCCGTTTGGCCATCGAGCGCGTGGCCCAATCCCTGGCGCAGCCCGCCAACACCTGAACCCTCCGTTCACGACGGCAGATCAGTGGGCCTGCAGGCTCTGGGTCGTCGTTGGCGTGGTTTTTGTCCGTTCCGCAGCGACCATGGCGGCGGTGACTGGGGCGGCGGTGTTGCCCCAGGTCGAGCGGATATACGTGATCGTCGCGGCCATCTGGGCGTCGTCGAGCTCGCCCTTCCAGGCGGGCATACCGCCTCGGCCGTTGAGGACCGTGGCGATGAGCGCCTGGGGATCCCCCAGCACGAAGGGGTCTCCGGCCAAGGCTGGAAATGCGCCCTTGATGCCCTTGCCGGTGATCTGATGGCAGGCCGAGCAGGTTGACACGAACTGGGTCTGGCCGGCGTCCTGGCCAAAGGCCGGAGCAGCGATAAAAAGCATAAGTCCCGCGAACAAAACTCTCATCTTGGCTCTCTGTCCGATCACGCCGCGTTGACCCGGGCGTGCAGCCTGCCAATCTGCTGCCAGGCCGATTCGATGGCGCCCGCCTGCCACCCCCCCAGATAGCTCAGGTGCTCGCCCGCCAGATAGAGGCGTCCGTTGGGCTCACAGAGCACGGGATAGGCCGTGGCGCGGGCATCCTCGCTCCACTCCGCCCAGCCCCCCAGGTTGTACTTCGCCAGATGCCACGAGAACGAGAACGCGGTCTCGAAGCTCTCCGCATATTGCGGAAACACCTTCTGACCGGCCGCCACGGCGAAGGCGGCGCGATCGGCCGGTGATTTGGCGCTGATGCGCGCCGCCTCGGCCCCGAACGCATAGTAACCTAGCAGAACACCCTTCTGGCCCTGCCAGCCGGTGGACGGCAGGCTGATCGAGCCGATCCCCGGGATGTCGGTGGTTATATGTCCGCCATAGATGAAATGGTCCTCTTCCCAGAACCGCCGCTTCATCTGCAGGCCGATCTTATTGACCGCGGCATAGGCCGGACCCGCCATGGCCGCCTTGAACGGCGCGGTGACGGCGATATCCAGGTTCCGCAGCACGGAGAGCGGAATGGTGCAGATGCAGTAGTCGGCTTTTATCGACCCGGTCTTGCCGTCCTTGTCGGTGACGAAGACCTCCACCCCCTTGTCATCCTGGACCAGTTTCTGGACCTCGGTGTCATAGCGGATCAACTGGCCGACGTGGCGCTCGAAACCCTTGGCCAGATGGTCCATGCCGCCCACCGGCTGCAGCATGGTGAGTTGTTGTTCGTGATCGCCCAGAGGCTCAAGCGCCTTCCAAGTATCGGAATGCAGCACGTCGGCTAGAGCGAACGGCGAGGACAGCTTACCGGGACCGGGATCGACGCCCGCCCCGTGGGGAATATCGAAGCCCCGTCCCTCATTGGGGCCATAGGCGAGGGTCTTGGGCGACAAGCGTCCCTGACTGACCAGATAGGCGATGAACTTGTCCCGGTCATTCGGGGTTAAGGGCAGGTCGAGACCGCCCTTGGCGGCCGCCTTGGCCATCAGTTCGGCGGCGTAGCCGCGCAGGTCGGAAGCCAGCTGGCCCTTGCGGATCGCCTTGCCCGCAAGCGGCCCCGCGCCCTTCTCCATATAGACATAAGAGGCGTCATTGTCGTTGACGAAGGACTCCAGAGCTACCCCAAACAGCTTGGTGTAGTGCAGCGTCGAACGGTGATGATAGGGAATTCGCCAAGGGCCGTGGTTGATGTAGAGGCCCTCGTCAAAATCGCAGACCTGGGTGTTGCCGATCAGGTCGGTGTGGGAAAAACCTTTGCGCGCGCTCTGGCAACGCCCGCCGGCGAACGATCTCGCCTCGATCACCTGCACCTCATAGCCGGCCTTGGTGAGTTCGTAGGCCGCCGTCATACCGGCCAGGCCGGCGCCCAGCACCACCACCTTCGTCCCCTTGCCGCGTCCGGTCAGAGTCGGCGGCGCCGCCTGCGCCGAGGCGAAGCCGAAACCCAGGGCCTCCATGCCGGCCATCGCCAGAGACATACCCCCGACCACGGCCAGTTTTTCGATGAAGGTGCGACGACTTAGGGCCATGAGAACTCCAGGTCAGTTGCCGGGGACGGCGCGCGACCGCGCGGCTTCTGTCTAGGAAGGTTTTTCCCGCCTCGGCAAGATCAAACCCGTGAACGGGGCGAATTCCTCGGTCGTGCCCATTTCGCGGCGCCCGGCGCGCCATGGGCCTGAAGCGGTTTTCCTGCTATGGGGCCTGATGAGTGACGACAGCCCCGCTCCCGAGAGCAAGAAAAGCAGCACTGAGATCCTGGCGGCCCTGGTCGCCCGGCGCAAAGCCGGCGGCGGCGGGCCCATGGACGCGGGTCGGGGCGGCGCTCGCGAATCCGAACGCGCCGCGGCGGCGCGTTCGGCGGCAAAATCGAAACCCGCTCTGCGCAAATAACTGGTCCCGACCCAAAGCCGAATCTCGAACGCCGTGCCGCTCTACCCCGCCGCCGATGACGACCTTGAGTCGACCGTCGCCCTGGTCAACCTCGCCTATCGCGGAACCGAGGGCTGGACCCACGAGGGTGATTTCCTGGCGGGCTTGCGCACCGACACCGAAACCCTGCGGCGAGACCTGGCCGCGAACCCCAACGCCCGGCTCCTTACCTTCAGAGACAATACCGACAGCCCGCTGCTCGGCGTGGTGTGGCTCGAGCCGGCGGAAACGGGCGGCTGGTATCTGGGGATGCTGACGGTTCACCCGGACATCCAGGATCGCCAGCTTGGCCGCCTGATCCTGGCGCTGGCCGAGGCGCTCGCCGCCGGCCAAGGCGCGAGGCGCATTCGCATCACCGTGCTGAATGTGCGGGAGTCACTGATCGCCTGGTACCAGCGCCGGGGCTATTGCAAGACAACAGAGACCCAGCCGTTTCCCTATGAAGACCAGCGGTTCGGTGTTCCGAAACGAACGGATCTGGCTTTCGTGGTCATGGAAAAATCGATCGCCCAGGCGCCGGACGGATCATGAACGGAACCGCCGGCTCACCCATTCGCAGTCTGCTGGCGATCATCGCCTTCATGGTCGTCGTCGTATCGGGCGCCACGACGGCCTACATGTTCGCCGGCTGGAGTTTCGGTGACGCCCTCTACATGGTGCTGCTGACCATCTATACGGTGGGCTATGGCGAAGTGCGGGCCATCAACACGCCCTATCTGCACGCCGTCACCATAACCACGATCATCCTGGGCTGCACCGGCATGATCATGGTCACCGGCTATCTGGTGCAGGCCCTGACCTTTTCCCAGGTTCAACGACTGTTGGGTGGAAACCGCGTGAAAACCGACATCGACAAGCTGCTAGGCCATGTGATCATTTGCGGTTTCGGCCGCATCGGGGTAAAGCTGGCCAAGGACCTGGCCATCGGCGGCGTGAACTTCGTGGTGCTGGAACGCGAGGAAGCGCGGCTCGGCGAAGCGCGAGAGCTGGGTTACCTCTGCTGGCATGGCGACGCCACCGACGAGGCCGCGCTGAAGATCGCCGGCATAGAGCGCGCCAAGATACTGGCCACGGTTCTGCCCTCCGACGCCGCCAATGTGTTCATCACCCTGAGCGCCCGAAGTCTCAACCCGGACATCAAGATCATCGCGCGCGCCGAGGAGCCCTCGACCGAGCGCAAGCTGCTTCAGGCCGGCGCCGACCAGGTCGTGCTGCCCACCCATATCGGCGCCGAACGGATCGCCGAGATCGTGCTTTTCCCGGAGACTGGCCACTTCGTCCGGGGCTCCGAGCGGATGACCCGATTCGATTCGGTCATTCGCGACCTTGGTCTTGAGCTCGACGTGGCGGTGATCGCCGCCGATACGGCGGTGTCGGGGCTCACCGTCAAGGACCTGGAAGATCGCGCCAAGGGGGCCTTTTTCGTTATCCAGATCAACCGCGCGGGCGGCGAGGTGGTCACCCGGCCGCCCAGCGACCTGCGGGTGCTGCCGGGTGACGGCGTGATGGTGGTCGGTCGCAGCGGCGGCCGGATCAAGGCGATATTCACCGCGCCGGCCGAACGGGCGCGGGCGGGCCGGACGATCTATTGATCGGAGGCCTAACCTGAAATCGGCGACAATGGTACGCGTCCGCCAGGGCGCCACGCGAAAAGTGGGCTCTCATCCTTGAGATCCACCCCGGTCAGCGCCCGTCCGCGCGCCGCGCGCAGCAGCCACGCCACGGTGTCGGCGGCCTGGTCGTGGGACAGGCCGTGGGGCGGACGAATGTTGGACACGCAGTTGCGCTCGCTATCGACACGCCCGACCATCGGGCTCCACGTCAGATAGGCTCCGAGGCTGTCGGGGGCGCTTAGGCCCGGCCGTTCGCCGATCAGCACCAGGACCATTCGCACGCCCAGCCGAGCGCCAATTTCATCCCCCAGCGCCACCCGCGCCATACGAGCGACGACCACCGGCGACACGCGCCAGCCGGCCAGGCGATCGATCAGCCGCGTGGCGACCGGCGCGGCGTGGGCATGGACGGCCGGCGCGGACAGTCCATCGGCGATGACAATGCCCAGATCCCAATCCCCGGGCTCCAGAGCGGAGGCGGAGGCCGGGTCGAGGCGCCGGCCAATATCCGGGCGACGCAGATAGATCTCGCGATCGGTGGCCTGGCTCATGACAACCTGGGTCGGCCAGGGCGTCATCTCGGCGACGATCCTCCCGGGATCGAAAACCGCGTGCACCGCATCGCGCGCCAGGGCGTGATCCCTCTGGAAGGCGAGCAAGGGTTTGGTGGGCAGGCCGGCTCCGCTGCGCCCGAGGGCGACCCGCGCCGACGTCAGGCTCCGTAGGCGGGCCATGGGATCGGCGGGCGCTAGCGCGCTCAAGGCGCATAGTCCAGCAAGGCCACGCCGCCGGCGGGCGGGGTAACCTGCCCCCGCGCATCGATCATGCCCATTGCCGCCAGCCACGCCTCGAACTCCGGCGCCGGCCTCAAGCCCAGGACACCACGTAGATAAAGAGCGTCGTGAAAGCTGGTGCTCTGGTAGTTCAGCATCACGTCATCGGCGCCCGGCACGCCCATCACGAAATTGACCCCAGCCACGCCCAACAGGGTGAGCAAGGCGTCCATGTCGTCCTGATCAGCCTCGGCGTGATTAGTGTAGCAAACGTCCACCCCCATCGGCAGGCCCAAAAGTTTGCCGCAGAAATGGTCCTCCAGACCCGCTCGCAGGATCTGTTTGCCGTCAAACAGATACTCAGGGCCGATGAACCCCACCACCGTATTGACCAGGAACGGATCGAAGGCCCGGGCCACGCCATAGGCCCGGGCCTCCAGGGTTTGCTGGTCGACACCATGGTGGGCGTTGGCCGACAGCGCCGAGCCTTGGCCGGTCTCGAAATAGCAGACCTGATCGCCGCCCCTGCTCAGCGACAGCGCGGCCGCCCGCCCCTGGGCCAACAGAGCCAGATCGATGCCAAATCCTCGGTTCGCGCCTTGCGTTCCCGCGATCGACTGGAACATCAGATCCACCGGCGCGCCGCGTTCCACCGCCTCGATAGAGGTCGTCACGTGGGTCAGGACGCAGCTCTGCATGGGGATTTCATAGCGCATCCGAGCGTCATCGATCAGGCGCAATAGACTGATCACCGAGGCCAGATTGTCGCCGGCCGGGTTGATGCCGATCACCGCGTCACCGCAGCCGTACATCAGTCCATCGAGGATCGAAGCCGCCACCCCGGCCGGATTGTCCGTCGGGTGATTGGGCTGCAACCGCACCGAGAGGCGTCCAGGCAACCCCACCGTGGTGCGGAAGGTGGTCACCACCCGCCGCTTCGCCGCCACGGCGATCAGATCCTGATTGCGCATCAGCTTGCTAACCGCCGCGACCATCTCCGGCGTCAGGCCAGGTCCCAGATCGGCCAGGGCCTCCCCGCTCGCCGCCTCCGAGAGCAGCCAGTCGCGAAACTCACCAACGGTGAGGTGGCTGACAGGCGCGAAGGCCGCCATGTCGTGGGTGTCGATGATCAGGCGCGTGACCTCGTCCGTCTCGTAGGGGATCAAGGCCTCACTCAAGAATGCCTTCAACGGCACATCCGCCAAGGCCCATCGCGCGGCCACCCGTTCCGTCTGGCTTCCAGCCGCCACCCCGGCGAGCTGATCTCCGGACCGCGCCGGGGTCGCCCGCGCCAGCAGGGTCTTCAGGTCACTGAAGACGTGAGTTTCGCCGCTCAGATTGCTGGTGAACATGGACCCGCCCCTCCACGATGGACCATAGAGTGGAGATCACGCTCGCACCACTTCACCGGACTCCCCCCATGCTCGACCGCCGCGCCCTGATCACCGCCGCCCTCGCCGCGCCGTCGCTTCTGCTAGCAGGCCGCGCCGGCGCCGCGACCACCCTGACCCGCCCCTGCGTGATCTCGACCTGGGATTTCGGCGTGGCGGCGAACCAGGCGGCGTGGGCGGTGCTTGCCAAGGGCGGAAGCGCGCTCGACGCGGTGGAGGCCGGCGCCCGAGTCCCCGAGGCGGACCTGAACAACCATAGCGTCGGTCGAGCCGGCTACCCCGACCGCGACGGTCACGTCACCCTGGACGCCAGCATTATGGACGCCGCCGGCAACTGTGGCGCAGTGGCCGGCCTGGAGCATATCGCCCATCCGATCTCGGTGGCTCGGCGGGTGATGGAGCGGACCCCTCACGTCCTGCTGGTCGGCGACGGCGCCCTGCAATTCGCACTTGAACAAGGGTTCCCGCGAGAGGAAATGCTGACACCCGAATCCAGAGCCGCATGGCGGGAATGGGCGAAAACCGCGAAATACCACCCGGTCGCCAACACTGAGGTCGACACCTATGGCAAGGGCGCGGGAGGCGCCGCCAATCACGACACCATCGGCATGCTGGCCCTGGACGCCAAGGGCGACCTGGCCGGCGCCTGCACCACCAGCGGCATGGCCTGGAAGCTGCATGGACGGGTGGGCGACAGCCCGATCATCGGAGCGGGACTATATGTGGATGGCGCGGTGGGCGCGGCCACCTCAACCGGGGTTGGCGAAGAGGTGATCCGCAATGTCGGCAGCTTCCTGGTCGTCGAACTGATGCGCCAGGGCCATCCGCCCGAAGAGGCCTGCAAGGCCGCCGTCAAGCGCATCCTCGACCGCAAGCCCTCGGCCAAGGAACTCCAGGTCGGCTTCCTGGCCATCAACACCCGCGGCGAGGCCGGGGCCTGGTCGATCCAGAAGGGATTTTCCTACGCGCTCTGCGATGGCGCGAAGCAGGATCGGCTGCTTCCGGGTCCGAGCTTCTATTGAACCAACCGCCGCGCGCGCTTGCCTTCGCCCGCCGGGGCAGGCCATTGAAGCGCCTTATCACCAAAGGGAGCGGCGCATGGATCTTCAACTCAAGGGCAAGAACGCGGTCATTCTGGGGGGAACTCGCGGCATCGGCCGGGCGATCGCCGACACCCTGGCGGCCGAAGGGGCCAATGTGGCCATCTGCGCGCGCAACGCCGATCAGGTCGCCGAGGCGGTGACAGCGCTGCAAGCGCTGGGCGTCAAGGCTACCGGCGCCTCGGTGGACATCATGGACGGCGATGCATTGAAGGCCTGGGTCGAGGCGGCCGGGGCCGAACTGGGCGGGATCGATATCCTGGTATCCAACGCCGGGGCCATGGCCGTCGGCAACGATCCGTCCGCCTGGGAACAGAACTTCAAGCTCGACGTGATGGGCATGGTCAACGCCTTCGAAGCGGCCAAGCCGTTCCTGCTCAAAGCGGCCGAGGCGAGCGGAGACGCGTCGTTCGTGGTCATCTCGTCGGTGTCGGCGGCGGAGAGCGACAGCGCCGGCGCCTATGGCCCGATCAAGGCGGCCCTGATCCACCAGGCCAAGGGTCTGGCGCGGCAGTATGCGGCCAAGCACATCCGCGCCAATGTGGTCTCGCCGGGAGCGATCTACTTCAAGGGCGGCGTCTGGAACACGATCGAGACCAACATGCCAGCGATGTACAAGGGCATGATGGAGCGCATCCCCATGGCCCGGATGGGGACGCCGGACGATATCGCCAAGGCGGCGGTGTTCCTCGCCAGCCCCGCCTCGTCCTATACGACCGGTGTCAATCTGGTGGTCGACGGCGCGGCGAGCCGGCGTATCAACTTCTAGGGCGATCACCGTCCAAATCAAGACCGGGGGATTCGATCATGACACGCGGGATCACACTCGCCGTCGCAATGGCAATCGGCGTCATGGCTTCGGTGTCATCGAGCCGGGCGGAGCCGACGGGCGCGCCGGCCCTCGCCGAGGTTGCGGCGCCCGAGTCGGTCGGCTTCGACTCCGATCGGCTCAGGCGCCTGGATCAATACATGGCCCAGGTGGTGGCCGATGGCCGGGTAGCCGGCATGACCACGCTGCTGGCCCGGCATGGCAAGATTGTCGAGTTCGCCACCTACGGCAAGGCGAGCCTCGCCACGGGTCAGCCCATGGCCAAAGACGAAATCTTCCGCATCTATTCGATGACCAAGCCGATCACCGGCGTGGCGATGATGATCCTGTTCGAGGCGGGCAAGTGGCGGCTCGACGACCCGGTCACCCGCTATGTGCCCGAGTTCGCCAACCTGAAGGTGATGACCGGCGTCGGCCCGGACGGCAAGATCACCGTCCAGGACATCAAGCGCCCGCCGACGATGCGCGAGATCATGAGCCATACGGCCGGCTTCGGCTATGGCCTGAGCGACACCAATCCAGTCGACAAACTGTATCGCGAGAAGCAGGTGCTGCGGTCGGCCGGCCTGAAACAGATGATCGACCGCACGGCCGAGATTCCGCTGAAATTCCAACCTGGAACCAATTGGGCATATTCCAGCGCCGCTGACATCCAAGGCTATATCGTCGAAAAGCTGTCCGGCGAGCCGCTGGGCCAGTTCATGGCCGAGCATATCTTCAAACCCCTGAAGATGACCGAAACCGCTTTCGTGGTTGCCCCCGACAAGAAAAACCGGCTGGCGGCCGTCTACTACTTCAACAAACCGGCCGGAAGGATAGCCGAGGCTCCAGCCCTGCCCGGCTCGGGCGTTCAGGACTTTACCAAAGCCCCACCCATGGAGTCGGGTGGCGGAGGGCTGACCTCGACCACGATGGACTATGCGCGCTTCAGCCAGATGATCCTGAATGGGGGCGAACTGGATGGCGCGCGGATCCTGTCCCCGGCCACCGTCAAGCTGATGGGCGCCAATGTCATACCCAGGAACGTGTTGGTTTCGTCCAATGGAACGAACGGCCTGCGCTTCAACGAGGCCGTGGGCTTTGGCCTCGACTTCATGGTGGTGAACGATCCGCGCAAGGCCGGCAGTCCGGTCGGCGCGGACACGCTGAGCTGGGGCGGCGCTGCCGGCACATGGTTCTGGGTCGACCCGACCAATGACCTGATCTTCGTGGGCATGATCCAGCGTTTTGGCGGCGCCGGGGGCGACGACCTGGGAACCCTGGCCCGCGCGCTTACCTACCAGGCCCTGACGCATCCGGAAAAATGAGGATGCGCAATCATCAACCCGGTCGCTTCCGGTGACTGACGACTACGAATACCGGGGCCTGATGGCCGAGGCCTGGGATCTGTTACGCGGCGACACCTCGGCCTGGCCGGACCGGGATTTCTATCGCGCCATCATCGAACCACGCGGCGGGGCGACCCTGGATGTCGGCTGCGGAACCGGCCGTCTCCTGCTCGACTATCTCGCCCTCGGACTGGACGTGGACGGGGCGGACAACTCACCGGATATGCTGGCGATCTGCCGCGCCAAGGCGGAAGCGGCGGGGCTGGATATTGGCGACCGCCTTTTCGAGCAGGAGATGGACGCGCTGGCTTTGACGAGATGCTACGCGACCATTCTCGTTCCCTCTTCATCGTTCCAGTTGCTGACCGACCCCTCGGCCGCGGCGCGAGCCATGGCGCGGTTTCATCATCACCTGGAACCTGGGGGCCTGTTGGTGATGTCGATCATGTCAAAGCTCTGGCCGGGAAAGCGAACCCCGCCGCAAATGCAATGGTCGGAATGGTACAATACCGGCCAGCGGGCTCGACCTGGAGACGGAGCCGTCATCCGACGTTGGATGCGCACTCGCTTTGACCACGAACAGCGCCTTGAGCACGAAGAAAACCGCTACGAGGTGCTGATTGACGACGCGGTGATCCACACCGAACACCACGCCCGCTCGCCTTGTGTGCGATGGTATTCACAGGATCAGATGGCGGCGGTTTACGCCGAAGGCGGCTTCACGGATGTCATCACCACCTCCGGCTTTTCCTTCGAACCCGCCTCGCCGACGGACACCATGTTCTGCGTGTTGGGCGCGCGCGCCTCTGGGTGATCTTGAGCGATTGATTAAAGGCGCGAGGGTGGGCATCAGACGACGGACATCCCGCCATCCACCTTCAACACCTGCCCGGTCGTGAAGCCCGCTCGCATCAGATAGAGATAGGCTTGCGCGGCCTCGGCCGGATCGCCCGCCCGGGCCAGAGGCTGGCCCTTGGTGAATTCCTTCAGCCGCGCCTCCCGCGCGTCGGCCGGGATCGAGTCCCACACTTCGGTGCGGATGAAGCCCGGGCAGACGCAATTGACCCGGACCGGCGCCAACTCCACGGCCAGGCCCCGAGCCAGATGCTCGACCGCTCCGGCCATGGCCGAGCTGACCGCCGCTCCGGGGCGGGGCCGGTGCGCGATCATGCCGTTGGTCAGGGTGATCGAACCCGTCGGCGCGATCCGGGACTGGGCCGCTTTGACCACATTCAGCGCGCCCCAGAATCTAACTCCGAAAATCCCGCGCGACGCCTCCACGTCCAGGTCCGCCACCGCCCCGCGTCGGGGTCCGCCCCAATCGCCGGCGGTGAACACCAGATGATCGAGGGCGCCCAGGGCTTCGAAGACCCGCTCCACATCGACCGGATTCGTGACGTTCACCACGAAGCCTGACGCGCCGTCGCCCAGCCTTGCCACCGCCGCCTCCAGCTTGGCGGTTTGGCTTGACGCCACCACCACCCGCGCGCCCTCGGCGATCGCGGCGGACGCTACCGCGAACCCTATGCCCGAACTGCCGCCGACGACGACGACGCGTTGTTCTTTCAAGGTCATGAAGATGTCCTCAAGCGATGCGCCTCCGCGCCCTGGCGCGTGTCGAGCAGGCGCGCGAACAGATGTTCGGCCAGATGACGCACCACATCGACCACCACGCCATCGCCAGTCAGGTGATAGGCGTCGTTGTAGCGCCTAGGCAGTTTGTAGTCGTCGGACAGGCCCATCAGGCGGGCGGTTTCCCGCGCCGAGATCAGCCGCGAGCGCACAATTGCCCCGTCCACCACCAGGATCGTCTGGCGGCTCGACCCCCCCGCCGGCGTGCGCAGGCAGCCGGCGACGTCGTCGAAACGCACTTCGGCGCGTTGCCGCTTGGCCCCGTGTTCATCGACGCGCGTGCGCCTGTAGACCCCTCCCACCATCCGACGCCCCGCCCGCTTCGCCGCCTCGACCTTGGCGAGGTTCAGCGCCGACATCAGGCTCAGAAGTCTCCCGGTCTCGGCCGGCTTATGCCAGGGCGTGCCGGCCGGATTGTCCTCGATCAGATCGGCGAAGGTGGTGTTGCGACGGGACGGCGAGGGAAGGTTCCACCACAACATGTCGGCCCTCGCCGCTGGCGGGACACCCTCGAAAGCCTTGCGCAGCCCACGGGTGTGGAACGGCTCGACCGGGCCGGGGGACGTCATCGCCGGATCGATCGCCAGGTCCGGGTGGACGCCGATCAGAAACAGCCGGGGCCGCGATTGCGGGGTGAACAGCGCCGCGTCGATCACCAAAGCTCCGTAGCGAAAGCCGACGCCGGCGAAAGTTTCGCATATCGCCTGAAAATCGCGACCGCCGTGCGAGGTCAGCGTCCCGCACACATTCTCCAGCGCGATGATCCTGGGCGCGCGACGATCGGCGAGCAGGCCGCGCATCAGATCCCAGAAAGGATAGAAGGTTCCAGACCGATCGCCACCAAGGCCGGCGCCGATCCCGGCCAAGGACAGATCCTGACATGGAAACGACCCCCAGGCGAGATCCGCCCGGCCCGGCAGATCGGCGGTGGATAGGGTCCGGATATCACCCACCCGCAACTCGCCGCCGGTTCCCCAGTTGGCCTGGTAGCTGAGGCCCTTCCTGGCGTCGAAGTCATTGGCGAACAGACAATCCCAGCGTGGCCCAAGCCCCGCCCGGACCATGCCGCCGCCCGCAAAGAACTCATAGAAGGCGGACATGGAGCGGGGATCGATTCGCTGGTCTGGTTCAGGGTCGACGACACCGTGTCCCGATGGTTCCAGAGGTCAAGGCTTGGTCGACGATCGGCGAGCCTCGTCCACGAGCTTTTGCAGACTGTCCTCGCCCAGCGCGCCGGGGACCAGATAGTCGCCGATCACCATCCCCGGCGTACCCTGGAAACTCAAGGCGCGCGCCTCGGCGTCGTTGCGCTCCAGGATCGCGTCGATCGCCGCGCCGTGGGCGGCGAGATCACGGTCGAGTTCAGCCAGGTCGATCCCCCCGAACGCCAGCCGCTCGCGCACCTGGGTTTCCGACGCTAGCCGGCTTTGAGTGTCGATCAGGATATTGTGGGCGGCGAGATATTTGCCCTGCCAGTTGGCGGCCAGGGTGGCCCGGGCCGCGTAGACCGACACGCCGCCGAAGATCGGCCAGTCCTTGTAGAGCACCTTTACCTTCGGGTCGGCCGCCATCAGCTGCCGCAGGCTGACCGCCGCCTTCTTGCAATAGGGGCAGTTGAAGTCGAGATATTCGACCACCGTGACGTCCGCCGTCGGCGATCCGGCGAGCGGCGTCGCCGGCCTGGCCAGGACCGCGGTTTTCTCCGCCTCGGTCGCGCGCGCGAGCTGTGCGCTGGCGGCGGAGCCGAACATCAGACTGGCGAGACCCAGGACGAGGGCTATGGAGAGTCTTCGCGATCCGGACATGTTGTTCATGGGGCCTGATATACGTGGCGACCCGGGATCGCGAGCCCCTGTGGGACCTCAGTTACCCAGATTTTGGGGCGCCCTGACGGCGGTGGCGTGAGGCAGGCCGGGGAGCGCGAGGGGCGCGGCCGCGGCGCTGGCGAGGAGCCGGACGGGCGCGCGCGGGGCGATTTCGGGGAGTCGGCGGGGCGCTGGCGGGGCGGCGGCGGGCGCCCCCTGGGGCGGCAAGGGGCGCTGAGCCGTTGGCGCCGGGGTCGCGGCCTGGCCGCCCTCTTTTTCCAAACTATTGAAAACGCTGTCTATCTGTATGCGCTCCTGCGCCTGCTGGCGAGACAGCTCGTCACGCAGGCGCGCGGCGTCGACGATGGCGAGGCGGGCGGCATTGACCAGGGTGGGGTTTTGGGAACGCTCCCCGGCCATGATGATCCGCCGAAGCGAGGCGAGCAGGCCCTGCAGGCTGGTGTCCTCGATATGGATTTGCAGGCGGCGAAGCTCGGCGATGCGCTCGGCCACCTCGGGCTTGCAGGCCAGGCGGCTGGGATGGCCGCGATGGCGCACGAAGCCGGCGGTCTCATAGGCGTCGATCAGCAACATGCCCCTGGCGCGGGCCTGGGCGAAGCATTCATGGTGGGGGTCTCGGAGGGATGGCATGGGGGGGGCTCGGGGGGTGGATGTTCGGGTTAAGTTTGCAATATGAAATATAGAGGAGCGTCTGTCAATGTGCAAAGTTTCAAATGTGCAAAGTTCCACATTTGCAAAGTCGAGCGGCGATGAGGCCAGGGCTCGCCCCTACCGGAGACGTCGTGAAAACCGTGACGGCCAACGCCGGGACCCCGACGCCTCCCGCGCTAAAGGTCTTCTACGTGATCGATCGTGATCCAGTGACGGACTTGGGCTGGCGGTTGCTGGGGCCGCAAAAAGACTCTTGAGAGAATTTCGAAAAATCCACTTTTAAAAAAGCGGACCGAGTCGTCCTCCGCACTTCGTGGATATACGGCAGTCGAGCATGGGTCAGCCCTCGCTGCTCGCCAGAGCGGCCCGCTCCTTCTTGTCTCGCTCCCTGTGGGGATCTTCGACGGCCTCAACCGCATCAATGTATTGAGTGATGTAGTCGGGCGGAAGGTTGTGTTCCTTGGCGCCGGCTAGAACATGGTCCTTGTACCAGCTGTAAGGCTTCAGGCTGTCGTCGATCGCATCTGGCGAGGCGAGATAGGTCAGGACCTTTCGCCTGCAGCCCTTGTTGTTGGTGACCGTGACCACCTTGGCGTAATAGCCTTTGCCGGCACCCTCGGCGGCGTCTAGCTTCCCGCGCTCGGCCGGCCCGAATTTGAACAGAACACCGATGACCGCGCCGTCATCACCGGCAGTGGCGAACGCATTGCACTTGGCGGAATTATCTTTGCTGCGCTTGTGAAAGCGAAGTGTTTGCCCGGGCAGGGTCGCGATGCCCAGCGGCGTGGCGCTCGGCATCCGCTCGCGAAGTCGCGCGGTCGCCATGTTGGACCCATAGGCGAAATACTCGGCCGGCTCCGGCGGCCCAGTCTCGGTGTCTTTCAGTGGTTCGACCGGCGGATCGCCCGGCTTCCGAAGGGAGCGCAGCGGCACAGTCATGATGCTGTGGTCATCGGAGCCCTCGCCCTCGCGGGTTATTATGGACGGCCCACTCTCGATATCGAAGATTGGGACGGGCCTCCCGGCCCATCCGCAGGCGGTGCAGCACGGTCGTTCCCAGAACACGCCCGGCGCTGCGGTGTTTTCGCCCTTTTCAGGCTCAAGGTTCGGCAAACCGCAGCTCGGGCACGCATCCGATACACCGCGCAACTCGCGAACGATCAGGGACGTCGCAATCCCGATGGCGTGCTGGATCAATGTGTGCGCCATGTCGGCGTCGAGCCAAGAGGCCGACTTCGAATGCGTTAACCAGTTGGAAAACGTCCAAGCGGATTCGAGCGCCCCCTCAAGGGCGCTGCGACGCTCCTTGTTGGTGTTGCCGGGCAAGAGGGCGTTGCAAATGATTTCAGCCCACTCACGGAAGTTCGCGCGCTGCGGTCCGGTTTCGGTCCAGACCGCCGCGTCCTGTGCGACGCCGATCAGTTCGAGGAGCGTCTCACGGCAGCGGACTCCGACCGCCTGGTAGTCGGCGAGATTGTGGGCCTGGGACACTGCGGCGCCGACCTCCTCCATCTTTTCGAAGACTGGGACGAAAGGGAGCAGCCGGAAGTCATCTCGCTGTTGTTCTTCCATACGCGGTCTCCGCAGCATCAGGCCAATATGGAAGGTGAGCGCCAGGTCCATGTTGGGGAACTGCTGCTGAGAGTAGAGGTTGGTGCCACCCGTGATAACCCACCAGCGATCCTTGTTGGTGTGGATGTCCCACACGTCGTGGCGGGTGTTCAGCACCGCTTCCGAATAGACCTTCTGCATAAAGGTCACCTCGAGGTCGGGCGCTTGCCATTCGAAGTATTCTCGAACGCCCTCGATCTCCTCCTCGCTGGCTTTGAGCATCCCAGGCTCCCGTCAGAGGCTGGTGGCCTCAATCTGCACGTCGTTTCGACAGAGATGAATATAGCTCGGCGCGAGGGGACAAGGGAGATGGGGAAAACCTTCCCCTGCGGCCATGCCCGGAGGTCTCGGCGGACTCTTTCGAGCGAGGCCCCCTCAACGCCACGGCCAATGGGATCGGCACATGGGGAGATTGAAAATCGTTTCTCTTTTGTTCACGTTGCATGGTATACTTACAGGATATGGCCGCAGAGCAAATCCATGGGATCATCCGCGTCAACATAGATGCATTCTACGCGTCGGTCGAACAGCGGAATAACCCGGCGCTGCGGCGGAGGCCGGTGGCGGTCGTCTACGCCGGCCCACAGGGCGTTGTGATGGCGATTTCCTCCGGGGCCCGAGCATTCGGCGCCCCTCAGCATTTCCGTCGGTTTCGGCCTTGACGCCCCCCGGACCTGCGCCGGTTCGAGCATCTCGTCTGCTGATGTTTGACCCGCTGGCGGCCGACCCCATCGCCGACGTCTTCTCGGACCTCGACGATTAACGGGGGGCAACGATGGATGATGTTCAGAAAAAACGGCATCATTACGTGCCCGTCGCTTACCTCAATCGATTCGCCGATGCAGGCGGCCGTATCTACGCCTTTCGCAAAGACGACCCGGTCAAGCCCCTCCATTTGCGACCCAGCGAAATCGGCTTCGAGCGGTATTACTACTCGCAGCCGCGGCCTGAGGGCGGCCAAGACAACAATCGACTGGAGGACCTTTTCTCCAAGATCGAGACCGTGTGGCCAAGTCTGGTCGACGATCTGACCGCTGGACGAGACCTTGGAAACCGCATCGAGCAGATGTGTGAGTTCATAGGGCTGTTGCGGGTTCGTGGGCCCGCAGCACGAGATCCGGTGGAGCTTTATCTCGCTCACATCGCGCGGCGGAAGATGATGGCGCTGGCCGAGTCCGGACGCTTGCCGCCGCCGCCAGCGGGCCTGACGTTCGACGACATCGAAATCTCTATCGATCCCCACCAGTCGATACACGCCATGGTGCCGATGGTTCAGGGCTTTGCCAGACTTTGGGAGTTCTGCGGCCTCGAAGTGGTCCACAATACGACCTCCGAGCCCTTCGCGACCAGCGACAACCCGGTGATCATTTTCGACCCTGACATCGCCGAAGGGCATGTGCTGCCCTACACCGTGCGACCGCCGGGTGGTCGCGTCGAGCTCCTCCTACCGATCTCGCCAACGGTGTTGCTGCGGGGCTCGACCGAGCTCGCGGTTATCCAGGCCGGCGATCGGCTCCGCCACGTCAAAATGACGTCAAGGGCCGCCGTGTGCCGGGTGAACCGCTTTGTCGCGCGTTTTGGCTATCGGTTCGCCTTCGCGAACCATTCGGGCCTTCAGGCCCTGGTCGCCAAATATGCGGCGCTCTCGCCCACGATCAGGTTTGACGTCGTTCCTGACTCGGACGAAGGCGAGTTCAACTTCATGCAGATGGTGTTCGGCCCGCGGCCTCAGAAGCCTAAGTGGCGCTCCAGGGCAGGGAACTGAGCGGCTAGACGCGGCTCGCCAGGCTTTTGATCCAACTCATGCATGACTCGATGATCCAGGTCGTCTGGGCGGGCGTGAGAGGAACCGGAGCGACGGCCCCCCCGCCGTGGCTCATCGGATTGCGCAAATCCCTGAAGAGCGCCTTGAGTGCATCGCCCTCCCAACGCTGGATCATCCGACCCGAGCGCTCGCTCAACAGATTGTCGATGTAGTTGGCGGCGCCGCGCTCGTTGCCCGTGGACGCCCCGGCCTTGTCGCTGACAAGTTTGATGGCGCTTTCTAGGGCCCGCATGGCATAGTTTCCGGCCTCCGACTCGAGCCGATCTGCCCGATCGCAGGCTTCCTTCATGTCGCTGTCGACGGTGTTCCATCCCCGGCTGGCGGTCACCTCCCAAAACGGTGTCGCGACCCGATCCTCGGCCAGGGTGTCGGTCGCCCTCTGCAGCATGCCGTTGTGATACGCTAGGCCCGTGCCGCTTTGATGGAGCCGCCGGTTCAGCTCGGCGATCGCTTGGGCCACCGTCTGCCGCGCGCGGGGGTCCTGAGGCTTCCGCTCAGTAGACTGTGCGAATATACTTTTGTTGTAACTCCCAAGCACGCACGCTGGTGAGGGTTCGGCGTAGCCTGCCGTTAGAGTCGGGCGATGATTTCGTCAGGGGGCTGGGTCAGGGTATCGAGGATATTGAGACTGTGTTTTCGGGCTGTGGAGATCACCGACCGGA
>JBBRPO010000016.1:0-102664 GCA_038227865.1 Caulobacterales bacterium | reverse complement strand
CATCATCGACACCACCAAAATCGCCGCATGACACACTTCCATGACAGCATTTTTTCCTGGGCATGCCCAGGAACACAGACAGAACGAAGCGGACAGATCACGAGCTACAAAAACCGGACATCTTTACCAGCTAGCGACACCCCTTGATCGTCAATACCACACCGAAACCCAATCCCGTCCTTGACGGGATTGGGTTTCGTATATACATTTTCGTGTAGACGAGAGCGACGCTTTGCCTTGGACCTGGGATTCCGACAAGGCCGCGATCAATCTCAAGAAACATGCGGTGTCGTTTCAACTGGCCGAGAGGGTGTTCGACGATCCCTACTGTCGGGTCATTGATGCCCCCTATCCCTTTGAGGAACGCTGGCGAACTTTGGGTCGACCAGACCCAATCCGCTCGATCCTGTTGATCGTCGTTCACACTTGGCCTGACGACCATCAGCCCGGCCGGATCATCAGCGCCCGTGAGGCCACGTCGCATGAAAGGAGAGCCTATGAAGAAGACAGACTCTGAGCCCTTGTCCCCCGAACTTACGGCTGAACTCGATGCCCTGGAGGCCAGGCGCGGTCGGGATATCGACACCAGCGATATCCCCGAAGTCCTCGATTGGTCGGGCGCCACACGCGGCTTCTATCGCCCGGTGAAAAAGGCCTATTCCATCCGTCTGGACGCCGACGTGGTGGCCTGGTTCAAGGCGTCCGGTGACGGCTACCAGACGCGCATCAACGCCGCCTTGCGCGAATTTGTCGCCCGCCAAAAGCAGCACGGCTGACGCCAGACCCAATCCAGCTCGACGCGCACCGACCGCCCGAAGCGAGGCCGGGACTTGGCGTGGGGTGGCGCCGCTGTAGGGTGTTGGGCGGAAACAAAGGGAAGGCGAACACATGGCGGGACAGCTGGGCGGCAAGGTTGCGGTGATCACCGGTGGCGCGGCGGGGATCGGCCTGGCCACGGCCCGGCTGTTCCTGGCCGAAGGGGCGAGCGTCATGATCGGCGATCTCCAGGAAGGCGAGGCGATGGACCTGATCGCTCTCAATCCGGGACGATGCGGCTGGCGGCGCACCGACGTGCTGTTCGAGGACGACGTGGCGGGCCTGATCGCCGAGGCGGAATCGCGTTTCGGCGGGCTCGACGTGCTCTTCAACAACGCCGGCTACGGCGGCCCGATCGGGGCCGTGGACGCGCTGAATCTCGAGAGCGTCGATCGCGCCATCGGCGTGCTGCTGCGCGGGGTGATCTGCGGCTACAAGCACGGCGTGGCGGCCATGAAGCGGCGCGGCGGCGGCTCGATCATCTCCACGGCGTCCGTCGCCGGCATCATCGGCGGCGGCGCGCCGTTGATCTACAGCACCTGCAAGGCCGCGGTCATTCACCTGGCTCGCAGCGCGGCGGTGGAGCTGGTCCCGTTCAACATCCGCTCCAACGCCATCTGCCCCGGCTCCATCGCCACACAATTGCTGTCGCGCGCCTTCGGCGTCTCAAAGGAAGAGGCCGAGCCCTTCCGCGCCTTCCTGGAGGATCGCGCCGCCGCCGGCCAGCGCATTCCCCTGGTCGGCCGGCCCGAGGACATCGCCAACACCGCCCTGTTCCTCGCCTCCGACACCAGCGCCTTCGTCAGCGGCCAGGCCATCGCCGTGGACGGCAGCTTCGCCGTCAACCCCGCCGCCGATCATGGTCAGCGGGCGGCCGTGGCTTTGGCCTTGAAGGAATTCCGCGCTAGCCGGGCGACGGCGGCGGGACCTGGAAGGCCGGCGGAGCGATAGCGATCTGATTGCCGTCCACGCGCTTATCTGGGTAACCATTCGCATCGACAACGAGGGAGGTCGCGATGAAATTCGGCCTACTGGCCAACACGTCCATCATCGATTGGCAGCTGGCGGTCTTCGCGGAAAGCCTGGGCTACGACAGCATCTGGTTCGGCGACTCCCAGATGATCTGGTCCGACGTCTATGCGACCATGGCGCTGGCCGCGCACAACACCTCGCGGATCCGCGTCGGGTCGGGCGTCTCGATCGCCGGGCCGCGCATCCCGCCGGTCGCCGCCAACGCCATCGCCACCATAAACCAGCTGGCCCCCGGGCGCGTGCACATGGCCATCGGCACCGGCCATACGGCCATGCGGACGATGGGGTTCGATCCTCTGAAGGCGAAGGCGTTTCGCGAGTATGTCCGGGTCTTGAGCGCGCTGCTGCGGGGCGAGCCCGTATCCTTCAGTTGGGAAGGTGAAACCCACGAGATCGCTCATATGCACCGCGGCGAGGGCTTTTTCGACTTCGAGCACAAGATACCGCTCTACGTCGCCGCCAACGGGCCGCTGGGCTGCAAGACGGCGGGCCTTTATGGCGACGCCCGCGTGGCCATCATGGAGGGGCTCGGCCAATTCGCCCGAAGCACCGCCCAGGTCCGCCAGGCCGCCGGCCAGGCGGGCCGTGAGCTGCCCGAGCCGTTTCCGCAGGCGATGCTGGTATCCGCCCTCGTGATTCGTCCCGGTGAGACCCTGGCCAGCGAGCGGGTGATCGACGCGGTCGGCGCCGAGGTCATGGCCTTCATCCACTACTGGTGGGAGGCCCTGATTCAGACCGGCGCCGAGCCGGCCATTCCCGACCCTTGCCGCGACGTGTGGGAAGAGTTCAAGCGCTTTGTGCGCGAACTCAACCTGCCGGTCGACGAATTGCATCGGCGCATCCACGGCGGGCACTGCACCTACCTGCGCGAAGAGGAAAGGCGCTTTGTGACCCCCGAGATGATTGCAGCGTCGTCCCCTCTCATCGGCCCGCCGGACGAGATCATCGCCCACCTGCGCGCCTACGAGGCCGCCGGACTCGACGAAATCGTCGTCCTCTGCCCGACGGCGGCCTCTCGCGAGGTCTACACCGACATCCGCGAACAGGTCATCGATCGCTATTAGCCCGATTTTCCCGGCGACCTGCTTGACCGCATCGCAGGAGTTGCATATTCTGCCCACATTGCCCATCCTGCCTAAGGAGGACGAATCGTGAGTGCATTAAAGCCATCTCATCTTACGCGGGCCGCCCTGACCAAGGCGATCGAAAGCAAGGTCGAGCGCATGCACTTGCACGACCTTGTCGAACTGGCTTCGACGCTAAACGTGGCCGTCCCGGTCGTCGCGAGGGCTATCCGTCGGCGCGAGCCGAAATCCGTGTCGTCGTCGCACCCTTCCGAAGGCCGCGTATTGCAGGGCGGCGGTGTCGGCCCGGTCGTCTCTGCGGCAGAGGGCGGAAGGCTTCTGGATGCGATCACCGTCGACTATGAGGCGTCCGACTGGGCTGAGAGCGAACTCGTCGGGGCTGGAGATTTGGTCCAGCGGCTCGGCATCGCGCGGGGCACCCTCGACAACTGGCGCAAGGCCGGAAAGATCATCGCGCTGCGTAAGGGGTTACGGAACTTCGTGTATCCCCTTCGGCAGTTTGATCGACGCCGGCCCTTGGAGGGGCTGGACGAGGTGGCGGAGCACTTCGCCTCGGCCGAAGAGACGTGGGAATGGTTGGTCGCGCCCAACCGGATGACGGGCGGCAAGGCCCCGATCGACGCCCTGAATGCGGGCGATGTTCGCTGTGTCGTCAGCGCGGCGGCGGGAGCGTTTGACTACGCGTGAAGCTCGTCCCGTCCAAGCTTCGGGAACGGGTGATCGCTGCGCGATTATCCGACTGGCCCCGCATCTTGCCAACCAAGCATCGGGCGACGCCGGCTGGCGCTGGATTCGGTTCCAGCCGGTATTCCAGTCCGTCCGACGACTTCCGCGTGCTCTACGCGGCGGATGACTTCCCCACCGCATTTGCCGAGGCCGTAGTGCGCGACCGCTTCGAGGGCAAGTTGCGGCGATACCTCTACCGGCCTCACCTGGAGCAGGTGTGCCTAACCGCCATCAGCTCCATCCGCGATTTCGTCCTCCTCGACCTGAGAGGGGCGGGCGCCTATGAACTCGGGGTAGACACCGACGGCAGCCGGGCCCGCAACCATGCTGTCGGTCAAGCCTTCTCCCAGGCCGTGCATGACGAGTTGGCGGACGTCGAAGGCATCCTCTTCGACTCCCGCTTGACCACCGGCGCCTGCGTCGCCGTCTATGATCGCGCCTTCTCCGCGTTGTCTGGGACGGCGCCGATCGGCCTGCAGAAGGCCGCCCTGCTACCGGCCGAGATCACCCGACTGGGGATCACGCTCCGGCGAAAGCGGGGTTATGCGCCGCCGGTATGAACGCCTATTTTGATGGGTCAAAACTGGTCACCGCGCCAGAGATAGCCACAATGCCTGATATTTATTTGCGAGAATATAGCCATCACGTTTTTAGGGATACAAATTTGAGTATTTGGACTATTGACAGTTTCTTTCCTTTGGAGTCTGGTACAGATAATTACTTTGTTGCGGGCTATTTAGGACAAACCGTTCTTGGACGCGGCTTTGTTCAGACTTATAACAAGCAACTGCCGGCAGAGATAGTTGCGCGGGGCTTTCTTCGCACGACCGCGAACAATCTCCGCTTCCCACCTCCTGACGCACCAGAAAGTGATCTCGAGGCGCATCGTGTTGGCGAGGTTTGGAGCGGTGCTCTGTGGGACCTTAGAATCCTTTCCGGCTGCGGCGCGTCGACGTCTCGGTGCCCCGCCGCCGACCGCCTTGTACTCGATGCGTGGTGGTCGACGCAGCCTCAGTCGGACGCGACGATCGGGCGGCGCTTCGCCGCTGATCTGGTCCAAAGAATGCGCCGGGCTGAGGGGGAGGAGCGTGCCGCGAAGATGCGCGCCGCCTTCGCGGGTCGCGGACTTACCTTCTAAGCAAACCTCGCGAGGTTTGCTTAGAAGTATTCCATTCGGGCTCCAGCCGCCCGACGTCCTTCGGTGGCGGACCGAGGTGCGCCACCAGCCGATAGGGCTAGCTATTTCGTCTAAAATGTCTATTTTTGCTTGAACCTCCGCCAAGGCCCATGCCGTGAAAACCTTCACCCTGTCCGACCTGAAGAACCACACCGGTAAGGTGGTCGATGCCGCCATTCGTGAACCGGTCAGTCTGACGAAACATGGCGCGGAAGCCCTGGTGATCATGGCGCGCGACGAATTCGACCGGCGGATGGCCGCGGTCGACCAGCGTCGCGCCTACACTCTGAATGAGCTGCCACAAGAACTGGCGACCGATGTCTTTGCCTCGCTTACCGCCGTGACGGCGGACACTTACGGCGATGACTGACAGTCCGGCCAGCAATGGCCATATCATCCGATACCAATATTTGTGGCGTCGCGAATTCGAACGAGGAGAGGAGTCCGGGCGCAAGACTCGACCGGACGTCGAGAGCATCTAGCGCGGTCGGGCTCCGGCCGATCCTGGGCCGGTCGAACCATTTGGCTACCGCCCCGGCCCCGCCCTGGCGGCCGAGGCGCGGACGATGGGGACATCTTCCGGCGCCAGGGGCGCCATCCACTTCTTGCGCGCCATCGCGGCCTCGAGGTACGGCGCGAGGTCCTTGGCCTTCCTGGCCTCGCGCTCGTCGGCGTCGGCCTTGAACTCGGGCATCACCTCGGCGGCGAACAGCTCCAGCGCTTCGCAGATGTGCTCGTGCTTGTTGCGGCCGGCCTGCTGCAGGAAGATCACCTGGTCAACGCCGACGTCCTGGAAGGCCTTGATATGGGTGCGGATGTCGCCCGGCGTGCCGATGCCCGAGACATAGGTCTCGGCGCGCTTGGCGGCGTCGATCACCTCCTGGGTGCGGTTTCCGCGGGCGGTGATGTAGTCGTGCCACAGGGTCGAATGGCCGGGCGTGACATCGTGCGCCACCAGGGCGTTCACCGCATAGCCGAAGAATTCGAACCCCTCGTGGCCGCGCCGGATGGCCTCGTCGCGGTCCTGGTGTAGCGAGAAGTTCGACACCGTGGCGATATTGGCGTTCACCGCGTGGCCGATCGGCACGCATTCCTCGGACTTGATGACGCCGTAGTAGATATCGGCCCAGCGCTTGGCCTCGTCGGGGTCGAGGAACGAGAACGACAGCGCCCCGACGCCGAGCGAGGCGGCGACCTTGATCGTGTCGCGGTTGGTGCAGGCCATCCACATCGGCGGATGCGGGCTCTGCACGGGTTTCGGAACGATGTTGCGGCAGGGAAACGACCACGTCTTACCCTCGTAACCAGGGTAAGGGTCCATGGTCATCATGTTGGCGATCTGCTCGGCCGCCTCGATGGCCATCGCGCGCTTCTCGCGGGCCGGAATGTGGAAGGCGCCGAGTTCAAGCCGCGTGGCGCCCTCGCCAATGCCGAAGTCCAGGCGACCGTTGGAGATGATGTCGAGGGTGGCCAGGCCCTCCGCCACCCGGGCGGGGTGGTTGTAGTTGGGGATCACCTGCCGGATGCCATGACCGACGCGGATGGTCTTGGTCAGCGCCGCGCACGCCGCCAGGAACACCTCGGGCGCGGAGGAGTGGGAATATTCCTCCAGGAAGTGGTGCTCCACCTCCCAGGCGTAGTCGAAGCCCAGCTTGTCGGCCAGCACCACCTGGGCCAGGGCGTCATGGAACAGCTTGGCCTCGTCGCCCTTGTTCCAGGGCTTGGGCAGCTGGTGCTCATAGAAAATGCCGAAGCGCATGGTGGCGACCCTCTCCCGGTGGGGCTTTTTTTATGTGTTCGCACATCCTGGGCCGCTTTTGAATGCGGGTGGTGAGGTGACTGTGTTGGGGAGCATCCTGGCCCTCCACTCCGGAGGACGGGCAAACTGTCGAAAGGTTGACGAGAGCGAGCAGCGGCGGCGGTCGCGCCGCTTGTATGCGACTTCGCTTCTGCCACTATGACTTCTTGATGGAGCCGGGGGTGTCTGTGCGCTTTTCGTTACTTATTGTGGCCTCGACGTTCGTCGCTGGCGCCGCATACGCCGAACTCCCGCAGGTGCGCCGTGGCCCCGCACCGGCCTGGGTTGTACCTTCCGAGCCGCTGTCGGCGCCGGAAACTACCAGCGGACCTCTGTTCATGCGTCGCCAGGATATCCAGATCCATCTCAGCGATCAGGGGCAGGCACAATATCAGGGCTATCGCGCCAAGATTCTCAATACGAATGCGTTGCAGCTCGGCAACCTCTCGATCGCCTGGAACCCGCCGGCGGCCGCGCCTATCGTCCACGAGATCAAGGTGTTCCGCGACGGTCAGGTCGTTGATGTCCTCGAGAAATCCTCCTTCGAGGTGTTGCGACGTGAGACTGGCCTGGAGGCCGCAAGCCTCGACGGAACCTTGACGGCGATTCTTCACGTCCCCGACCTGCGGGTGGGCGACGAACTGGAGGTCGATCTTACGTCGTTTGCGAGCGATCCCACGCTCGGACTTCATGAATCCGGTCTTCTTCTGCTCGGGCCAAGTCCGGCCCCGGGCCGATATCGTTTAGGGCTGAGTTGGGACGAGGGCCGCAAGCCCAATCTCAAGATGACCGCCGACATGACGGCGGCGATGTTGAAAGGCGAGCGCGCGATTGATTTTCGGTTCGACAATCCAGCCGTCTTATCGCCGCCGACGGACGCGCCGGCGCGCTATCAGTGGCAGCGCGTCGTCGAATATAGCGATTTCGCCGATTGGGCCGCGCTCTCGAGCCAGTTCGCTCCCCTCTATGCGAAAGCCGCGACGCTCGCCCCCGATTCCACCATCAAACGCGAGGCCACCAGAATCGCCGCCGCGCAAACCCGTCCGCTGGATCGCGCGAGCGCGGCGCTGAAGCTAGTTCAGCAGGACGTCCGCTACATCTATGTGGGCCTCAATGGCGGCAACTTGACGCCGGCCTCGGCTGACGTGACCTGGCAGCGCCGTTACGGCGACTGCAAGGGCAAGACCGCTCTGCTGCTAGCCCTGCTTGCGGAACTGGGGATTAACGCGGAGGCCGTACTCGTCAATTCGAGTGGCGGCGATGATGGTCTCGACCAGCGTCTGCCGATCCCACAGCTGTTCGACCATGTGCTTGTTCGCGCCCACATCGACGGCGCGGCCTACTGGCTGGATGGAACGCTCCCGCCCGTCGCGTCGCCTGGCGCCCGGCCCGTCTACCCCGTCAACTGGGTCTTGCCGCTGACCGCCAGGGGCAGCGGACTCGAGAAACTGGCCTGGCAACCGGCGCCCGCGCCCGACGAAATCGACTTGTTCGAGATCGACGCGCGCGCTGGCTTCGACAAGCCGGCGCGAATTGTATCGACCCGCATCGTCCGTGGCGTCGAAGGCCTGAAGGAGCAGGTGCAATTTTCTTCCATTACACCTGGACAGTTGCTCGAAGTGTTCCGCCAGCGCGAGATCGGCGACACGTGGCAGGTGATCGACGACGTCCAATGGCATTATGATCAGAAGGCGGGCGCAAGCATCCTGACCGTCATCGGTTCTGGAATTGTGAATTGGCAAGATGACGGAGGGGGCGAGAAGTCGCTTGCGCTCCCGGGAGGCGGCTTCAACCCTCCCGAGCGGCGAGTGCGGGCGTCGGGTCAGTACCAGGATGCGCCTTTTTACACCAAGCCTGAGTATACCTGTTACGTCACGACCGTCCGGTTGCCGAGCTCGACACAGCCAAAACAATGGTCCGCCAAACAAAGCTTCGATATGCGCATTTTCGGGCGAAACTACCGTCGTGCATGGGAACTGCGCGACGGATCCATACGCATGGTGCGAGGCTCACGCATCGAACAGCCGGAGATCGACGCCGCCACCGCGATGCGTGGCAACGAGCGGATCGCGGCGTTCGACAACAGTATGGGTTGGATCTCCTACAACCCCGCCGGCCCAGGCGCCGCTGTCGGCAATGGAGAGAAAGTGCCGGCAACCTACGATTTCGACTGGACGGCCAACGACGTGCCGTGCGCGTCTCCAAAGACGAGTTAAAATACGAATGATTTCAATGGATCCAAGTTGACCTGGACCGGCGTCGTGCGCCAACAGGGCGTTCACCGCATAACGGCCGTCCGTAGTGACTTCAGGAACTCGAGATCTTCGGGATGCCGGTGCAGCAGCTCGATGAGCCCGACCGCCGCGTCGCTTGGCGGCGTGGCGCCGCTTTCATATTTCTGGAAGGCGCGGCGCCCCCCTCCGATGATGCGGCCCGCCTCCTCCTGCGTGAGGTTGAGCTTCCGGCGAACGTTGCGGACATGGGCCGCATAGTCAGCCTTCAATTCGAGGAAAGCCCGATCGGATTCGGCGAGGTCCGCGCCGGAGTGGATCGAATCACTGTCATCGTCGGGATACCAACCGGGCGCCTTGACGGCGCGCCTCATCGACCCAAACGAGACAGTCTGCGTCCGGACATCACGCCGCAAGGTCTTGCCCGTCACGGGATGGACGCGCGTTTCAGTCATTGCAAACTCTTTAAACGAAGTGAGCGCGACGAGATCGTGGTGCGACTTGCGCTTAACCGTCATAGTCAAATACACCTTAGAGGTTAATTTTTCCAGGACGCATTCCCAGCGTCGTGGCGCAGATCATTATTGCATATTGACATTATTTACGAAATATTTCATAATGCAACTATTATCGTGAAAATCTACCCCCCCACCCGAGAACCCCGCCCATGCCCATCCTCGACGCCAAGCGCATGCAAGTCGATCTGGCGAGCCACTACGACTATGAGTCGGAAACATCTCAATAAGGTTTTCAATGACTTGGCGGCGGAGGAAAAGACTTTGCAGCGCCCCTCACCGCCCCCCGAGGCGCCCGCCGCCGCCCCGTCAGCGCCCCACCAGCGCCCATCGGTCGCCCCGCGCGCTCCCCACGGCCTCCCCGCCAGCGCCGCGAAGTCTCCCCTGGCGCTCCCGGCCATTTCAACGCTTTTCAGCCGGGGCGCCACCTCACGCGCTTGCGGGAAGCGGGTCGGCGGGGAGCGGGCGATGGCTGTCTTCGCGTTCGGCGGTCCCCAGCAGCCGCTGGATCGGCCGCGCGAAGCTGAGCATGACGACCGCCGCGACACCGGGCATGACGGCGGTAAGCAGATAATAGCGCGAGGGGCCGAGCGGCTCATAGAATCTGCCGAGGTAGCCCAGCAGGAAAAATCCGAACGCCGCGAACAGCGCGGAAAAGGCGAAAACCATGCCATTGATCGACTGCGGCGCGTAGCGGCCGATGATCGATTTGCCCGGCGGGTCCGTCCAGGCATAGGACAGCCCGAGCACGAGATAGAAGGCGAGCCAGCCTACAAGTGGAACCCTCGGCAGGCTGGCGAGCAGACCAACAATGCCGAACGCGGCGGCGACCGCGGCGCCGCCGATGCCGATCTTGACCACGTCGCTGGGCTCGCGCCCTCGGGCCGCCAGGGCGCCCCAGACGCGATTCGCCAGCAGAACGCCGAGGATGGTGATCAGACCGTCCGCCGTGAGTATCCATGTCACCGGCACTTCGAAGTTTCCGATCCTTCGATTGACCGCGGTGTCCGCCCAGATGACCATGATGCCATAGGCTTGCTGCGCCGATCCAAACAGCAAAACCTTGGGGACCAGGGTCATGACGATAGCGCCGGACGTCACCCACTGCGCGCGGTCGAGCTTCGGCGGTTTCTCCCCACGCGCGACCATGTCGGGCGGCATGTAGCGTCGGCCCGACAGATAGGTGCCAAGACCGATCAGCATACCGACGCCCGCCGCCCCGAACCCCCAGTGGAAACCCAGCCTCTCCCCCATGGTGCCTGCAATCAGCGGGGCGATGAAGGCGCCGACGTTCAGCGCCATCAGATAGATTCCGAACGCGCGCGTCCGGCGCGTATCCTGGGGTGCGTAGAGCCCGCCAATCTGCGCCGACAGGTTGCCCAGCAGGCATCCTCCACCCAGGATCAGCAGCAACAGCGCGAGCAGGAAAGCCCTCTCGCTGACCATCGTCAGGTGCCCGGCGCTCATCAGCAGCGCCCCGATGGTGATGGTCTTGACGCGACCAAGAACCCGGTCGCCCAACCAGGCGCCCACCATTGGGGTGACCAGGATCAGCCCCGAATAGAGGCCGAAAGTCTGCGCCGCGAGAGCGAGATCGGTCATCGGGCCGAACACGCTTTCCAGAACGCTTCGGTAGGTTCCCAGCCCAACGACCCTGCCGACGTTGCCGGGCAGCAGCAGGTATTTGGTCATGTAGAGCATGAGCAGCGCCTGCATCGCGTAGAAGCTGAACCGCTCCCACATCTCGGTGCCGGCGAGGAAACCAAGCCCGCGCGGATGGCCGAAGAAGGCGGTGTCCTCGGGCAATGCCGAGTTTGGCGCGCCGGACGGATCCGAGATCGTCTGGCCATTCAACCCAACGCCCTTTTCGATCGGGGTCATCGACACCGTCCCGCCCGCGCTATGAAAGAAGTCTCATATCGGTGAGCCAGAACTATAGGAAGCCACCCGCGATATCTCCCCTGGCGTTCCGCGGCGTCTCCAGCGCTCCCTCTCAGGATATGACCGCGTGGAATTGGCGCTAGACCATCTCGAACCGGATCGGCAGGGTCTTGGGGCCACCGACGAAATTGGTGGTGGTGCGCTTGGGCTCGCCCGCCAGTTCGACGCTCTTCAGCCGGGGCAGCAGTTCCTCCCAGAAGATCGCCATCTCCATCCGCGCCAGATGCAGGCCCAGGCACTGGTGAGCGCCATAGCCGAAAGCGACGTGGCGGATCGGATCGCGATCGACGCGAAATTCGAACGGGTCCGGATAGATCTCCTCGTCGCGGTTGCCGGAGGGAAAACACAGCGCCACCTGTTCGCCCTTGCGCACGGTCTGGCCGCGCACCTCGGCGTCGCGGGCCGCGATGCGGGTGAACTGCTGCACCGGCGTCGTCCAGCGGATCGATTCCTCGACCATGGCGGGGATCAGGGCCGGGTTGGCCTTGACCTTGGCCAGCTGGTCGGGCCGTTCGGCCAGCGCCCACATGCCGCCGGCCACCGACGACGAGGTGGTGTCGTGGCCGGCGAAGGCGATGGTGATGTAATAGCCCAGCGAGTCGGCCTCCGGCATCAGCTGGCCGTCGATCCGGCTGTTGGCGATCACGCTGGCCAGGTCTTCGGCCGGCTGGCGGCGCCGCGCCTCGGTGATCTTGCGGAAATAGCCGCTGACCTCGGCCACCGTGGCGCTGAGACCGGCCTGAATCTGTTCCGGCGTCCGGGCTTCGCCGCGCGCCTGATCCTCATCGGCGTTGCCGAAATACTGCTGGGTCAGGCGCAGCATCATCGGCTCGTCCTCGGGCGGCACGCCCAGGATCGCCATCACCACCAGCAACGGATAGTGGACCGCGATCTGCTGGACGAAGTCGATCCGGCCACCGGCGGCGGCCATGCGATCGACATAACCGCGGGCCAGCGCGCGCATGTCGGCGTCGAGCTTGCGAATGTTCTTGGGGGCCAGCCAACCCTGGGTCAGCAGCCGGTATTTGGCGTGGTCGGGGGCGTTCATGGCCACCACGCTGCGGAACCCCTGGTCGGACGCCACCGACAGCATGGCTTTGGGCGTCAGGGCGCCCAGGCCGCTGAGGAACACCTCGTTCTGGCGCGCGATCGACTGGATGTCGTCGAACTTCGAGGCCACCCAGAACGGCGAATAGTCGGGCAGGTCGGCCCGGGCGAACGGATGGTCGCGGCGGATTTCCGCGAAGGTTCGATGCAGCGCGTCCATGTCGGCGTAGGACTTGGGGTCGGCGACGGCGCGGGCGAGGTGGTCGGGCAGGCGGTCGGTCTTGACCAAGTCTTGAACAGGCATGGCGTCAGTCCTTGGCTGAAGGTTGAAGGGCGCCCCGGCGCACCAGGATCATCAGCTGATCGGCGATCTCGGTGGGCGAGCGGCCCTTGGGGTCGAACCACGAGATCGACCAGTTGAGCGCGCCGAAGCACAGCATGCGCAGCAGCGAGCGATCGACATCGGGGGCCAGACCGCCGCTCTCCGCGATCTCGTCGATGATCGTGGCGACGAACTCGCCGTATCCCTGGTCAAGGCGCACATGGCGTTCGCGGATGGCCGGGGGCACCTGGGACAGGATCTTGAGATTGGCGCTGGCGAAATCCTCTTCCTCGAGCAGGAAGCGCACATGAGCCGTGAAGGCCGCCTGCAGCTTGTCCACGGGATCCACGCCTTCGCCCAGCGCCGCCACGGCGTTGGCGGCCGCCGACAAGGCGCCCTGGGTGCCCAGGGTGAGGATCTCTTCGACCAGGCTCTCCTTGCTCTCGAAGTGATAGTAGAGGCTGCCGGTTTTCATGTTGGCGGCCTGGGCGATCTCGCGAAGGGAGACGGCCGCATAGCCCTTCTCGCGGAACAGCGCGGCGGCGGCCTCGAGGATCAGGCGTCGCGTCGCCTGGGCCTTGGGAAGAACGGTTCCGTCAGCCACGGGCGGAAACACCATGAGGCGTGACGCCCAGGAACCGATGCGCCGCGTCGCTCCAGATCGCCGGTCCCACACCCGGCAGGGCGGCGGCGGCGGCGATGAAGGCGCGGGGTTCGGGCTGCATGATCAGATAAGGATAGTCGGTGCCGAGGAAGACCTGATCCGGGGCGATGTGGGTGGTCAGGTGCTGCAGATAGGCGGGGTCATAGACCAGGCTGTCGTAGAAGAACCGGCGGGCGTAGGCCTTGGGCGATTGCGGCAGCCGGCCGCCGAAATGATCGCTCGACAGCCAGCCGTATTCCATCCGGTGCAGGATCGGCGCCAGCACCCCGCCGCCGTGGCTGAACGCCAGCCGCAGGCGCGGAAAGCGCTCCAGCACCCCCTCCATGATCAGGCTGGCCGCGCACAGCGCCGTATCGACCGGAAAGGCGGCGAAGGGGCTGAGCATCGGGTGGCGCGAGATGTCCTTGGCCTGCAGCGGATGCAGGGCGTGGACGAAGATCGCCAGGTCGTTGTCCTGGGCGGCGGCGAATACCGGGTCGAACCTGGGGTCGCCCAGATAGGCGCCGTTGATGTTGCTGCCGACCTCGATACCCACCAGTCCGAACCGCGACCGCAGCTGCGACATCTCCCGGGCGGCCAGGTCGGGGTCCTGCATCGGCACGGCGCCGAGGCCGTAGAAGCGATCCGGACGGCGGGCGACCATGTCGCCGATCGCGTGATTGAGGCCGCGGGTGATTTCCAGCGCGGCGGGTGGGTCGAACCAATAGGACAGCAGTTCGGGCATCAGCGACAGCGCCTGGGCCGAGACGCCGTCCTCGTCCATGTCGGCCACCCGGCGATCGACGTCCCACGACCGCTCGTCGATGTCGCGAAACGGCTTCTGGCCAAGCCGCACCTGGGCCTTGCGCCCACAGGCCTCGCAATGCACGCCGGGCCAGGCGCCGATGCCGCCGCCGGTCGGATCGAGCGGCAGCGACTTGGGAACGACATGCGCATGGACGTCGATCAATCCGGGTCGGTCCATCGGTCAGACTTCCTTGCCCGGGCCGGCCGGATCCCAGGCCCAATACCGCGCGACAGCGCCGGCATCGACCCGCAGGTCGGTGCCTGTGATCATCGCCGCGTCGTCGGACACCAGGAACACCGCCGCCAGGCCATAGTCGCTGGGCTTGGGCAGCCTCTGCATCGGCACGCCGCGGCGGAACGGCTCCATCAGCGCCGCGACCTTTTCGGCGCCGCGCATTTCCCGGCCCCAGCGTTTGGCGCGCTCGAACATCTCGGACGGATCGGTGGCCGTCGGGGTCAGGCTGTTGACCCGGATGTTGTGCCCGACCAGTTCCATCGCCGCCGAACGGGTGAAGTTCAGCAGGCCGCCCTTGGCGGTGCTGTAGGCGATGTTGCCCGGTTCGCCCTGGTGGCCGGCGGTGGAGATGATGTTGAGCATGGCGCCGCCTGTCTTCCCGTCGATCATCGCCTGGGCGACGTATTTCGTGAACAGGAACGCCCCGGTCAGGATGATGTCGGTCTGGCGCCGCCACTCGGTCGGCGACATGTCCAGCACGCCCTTCTTGTTGAAGATGGCCGCGTTGTTGACCAGCACGTCGATCCGCCCAAACGCCGCCAGCGTCGCCACCACGCTGGCCGCGACCTGCGCGTCGTCGGCGACATCGCAGGTCAGTCCCAGCGACCGGCCGCCGGTTCCGGCGATATAGCGCGCGCAATCCTCGGCGTTCTGCGGGCTGGCGTCCACGGCGACGATCGCCGCGCCCTCCCGGGCCAACGCCTCGGCGATGCCGCCGCCGATATTGGGGCTCGTGCCGGTGATCAGGGCGACTTTGCCGTTCAGGCGCATGGCGGCGCGATCAGGAAGGCTTTGGAGGAGTTGAAGATCCAGGTGTCGATGAAGTCGGTCCACTGCGGCCGACGGTCCAGGGCGTCGAGGGCGCCCGCCAGGCACATCCAGTTGAGAATCTCCTGCTGCCCGCTGTCCTCGACACTGGCCGCAGGAGTCTCCCGCCATGTCGCATAGTCCCCCGTGCGCAGAGCCTCATACATGGCCGCGTCGGCGGGCGTGTCGGGCCAGAGGAAGTGGTTCTTCGCGGTCAGGAACGCGTGCGACCAGCCCGATGACGCCAGCAGCGCGACCCGCCAGGGCGAGGCGGCCATGATCCGGGCGGTCTCGGCCCCCAGATCGAACAACCGCCTCGGCGTCGGAGCCGGCGGGTCCAGATCATGATCGGCCAGATCCCTGTCGAAATTCGGGAAGCCGCCCCGCTGGGAGATCACCCGGCTGCCGTAGCAGTTGATCGACATCGGTATGATCGGATAGCGGAAACCGGTCCGGTGGTAGTCGAGGTAGAGCAGCGCGTTGGCGAACGCGTGCCCCAGCGGATGGTGCAGCGGCTTGTAGGCGTAGGCGGTATCGAAGCCGGCCTCGATCAGGCCGGTGGTCAGATGCTTCGCCGCCACCTTGTGGCCCGGAGCCTCGAACAGTTCCCCCGCCGCCTCGCCCCAGACATTGCCGGGCGGCACCATGATCTTGAAGCTGTCGTAGGCGCTGACGCAGTACGGCGGCACCACGTCTTCCTTGAAGTTCTCATACTGGTCGTCGCCCCAGATCACCACCAGATCGGGCTTGAAGGCGTCGAGCGCCGCCCGGGTCTTCATCAGCGCCGCGACCAGCGCCTCGCGATGCCGACACGCGGCGGCGGCGCCCTCGTCGTCGCCCCACTCCGCCCGCATCGCCGCCGGCCACCCGGAGGGATCGCGCAGTTCGGGCGGCAGCTTGGGGTTTTTCAGCATCGCCTTGAGGATGAACGCCATCCGCGCGTCCGGCCCCGCCAACGGCGGGTAGTGGCTGATGCCCAGGGCGAGGATTTCGGCCATCGAGGTTTCCTAGAGAATGATGCTGACCTTGCCCGGATAGAGCAGGTCCATATCGAGCAGCACGCGCTTGGAGGCGATCGTCCAAGCCGAGGCTCCGGTGTCGATGGTGTAGAAGCAGTGGCCGAAATAGGTGTCGACCTTGCCGTTCCGGGCCCGGTAGCAGACCAGATTGCAGGCCACCCTAGCCAGGCCGGCTTCGACGGAAAGTATCCGCACGTTGCTGATCATGTGGCGGGTGCGCGAGTGGGGAAATTCGGCGTGGGCCTCCCGCTTGTTCAGGCGCGCGACGCGTTCGCGCAGCCGGACATAGTCGTCGGCGATATAGAACAATGACTTCGCCGGATCGTCGTCGTCCGGCGCGCCGGCCGTGGGCACTTCATAGACCCCGCCCGGGGCGAACAGGGCAAACCACTCGTCCAGCCGCCAGTCATCGAGCAGGGCCGCCTCGGCGAACAGGAAGTCCTCGACCTCGGCGCGGGTCAGGACTTGGGTCATGGCGACGTTCACGCGGTCACCCGCTGGGCGATCCGCCGATCCCATTCCCGCCAGAAACAACGCATCTGCTCCTCGTCGTCGGTGCGGGCGTTGGCGCCGCGGGGCATGCCCTTGGAGATATCGTTCCAGGGCGCCTCGCGCAGATTGCGATAGCCGCGCTGGCAGCATTCCAGAGCCTCGACGTCGTCGGGGGTGGCAAGGCCGCCCGGGCCCAGGAATTCGAGAAAATTGAACAGCCGCAAGGCCCGGACCCGCTCGTCCTCGCCCTTGACGCCCAGCGCCCAGGCGCTGACGGCCATTCGGTCGGGGGCCAGCGGCTGGAAGGTGCGCACGGTGATGGCCATGATGTCGTTGATCACCAGATTGGGAAAGATCACCATGTTGCGACTGTATTCGGCCATGCGCTGGCCGCGTTCCTGGCCATAGGCCTTGATCAGCCGGGTGCGTCCCGCCTCGATCACCTCACGCTTGTCTTCGCCCCAGGCCGGGGTCCAGCGGGCCACGGGCCGGCCCCAGGGCGAGGGGTATTCGATCACCGCGTGGCCGTTGCCCAGGTTCTTCATACTGCCGCGAAACGCGGCGCCGACGTCGTCGCCAAGCCTGACCCCGCCGACGCTTTGCAGATACTCGAAATAGGTCGAATGGGTGGGCACACCGTGGAAGCCGTCGACACTGTTCTCGGCCAGCAGCTTCCAGTTGGCGTTGATGAAATAAGACTGGTCGCCGCCGACGATCTCCATGCCGTCCGCCCCATGGTCGGCGACGATGTCGATATATTCCTTGGCCCCAGCCAGATAATCGAAGAGGCTGACGGCGTTGCGATCGAAGTTGATGAAGTAGAAATCGCGGTAGTGCTCAAGCCGGGGCGTCGGCGTCAGGTCGGCGCAACCGCCGGAATAGTGACCTTCCCCGTAGTTGCCCTCGGCATAACGGGAGGCGAAGCGGCCGTTCACGTTGAACGCCCAGCCGTGATAAAAGCACTGAAACGAAATCGAATTGCCGCGCGGCTCGCGCACCAGGGTCGCGCCCCTGTGCGGACAGGTGTTGAGGAAGGCGTGGACCGCCCCGCCACGGTCGCGGTTGAACACCAATTCCCGCCCACCCACCGACCGGGTCAGGAAGTCGCCGTTCTCGCCGATTTCAGAGCCGTGGCCCAGATAGAGCCAGCAGTTGTCGAAGATCTCGCGCCGCTCGGCCTCCAGAACGGCGTCCTCCGTGAATGCGCGCCGGGCGACGCGGAACAGGAACCGCTCTGGGTCTTCCATAACGAAACCGGACTGGGCCGCCTTGGCGGTCGGACGCGAAATGGGATCGAGCAGGGTCATGATCGCTCCTTTAAATCGGACAACACCGAGTCTGTATGTTCACCCAGTCGGGCCGCGAACGCCGGCGCTGCGCGGGGTGTGTCCCTGAACCGGAAGGGTGGATTGAGCACCTTGAACGCGCCGTCGGCGTCTTCGAGGTCGCCAAACGCGCCTCGGGCCGCCAGATGGGGATGATCCAGCACCGCGGCCGGCGCGGCGTGGACGCCGCAGGCAAGGCCCGCCGCGTGCAGGGCTTCCATGCAAGCCTGGCTGGTGCGGCCCGCGCACCAGTCGGCCAGCCGCGCGGCGATCTCACCGGCCCGTCCGGCCAAGGCGCCGGGTTTGTTCAGCGCCGCGTCGTCGATGCCGTCCGGCTTGCCGATCATGGCGAACAGCGCCTGGTAGTTGCGGGGTGTGACCAACGGCACGGTGATGTATCCATCGGCCGTGCGGGTCGGCGCAAAGACGGTCGATCGATGCGGGCGTTCGGCCTGGGCCTCCTGATACTGGATGCCGACCAGGCTCATCATCGATTCCATCAGGCTGACATCGACATAGGCGCCGGACCCGAACCGTTCGCGGCGCAGCAAGGCCGACTGCACGGCGCCGAACGCATAGGACGCCGCCACGACATCGGCGATCATCACCCCGGCCGGAGCCGGCGCCGCGTCGAGGGCCGAGGCGCCGCGCGCCGCGGTCATGGCGTGATCGAAACCGCTCATGGCGTGGACCACAGGGGCGTAGGCGGCGGCCCCGGTCAGCGGCCCGTCCTGGCCGAAGCCGGAGATCGAGCAATAGACCAGGCGGGGGTTGCGCGCGGCGGCCTGATCATAGCCCAGACCGAGCCGCTCCATTACACCCGGGCGAAAGTTTTCCACCACGACATCGGCCTCGTCCATCAAGCGCCGGGCGGCCTCCAAATCGGCAGGCGCCTTGAGGTCGAGGACCACACTTTTTTTACCCCGGTTAAATTGAGCGAACACCCGGCTGGCGCCCTTCACGATCGGCGGGGTGAAACGCATCAGGTCGCCATCACCCGCCGTCTCGATCTTGATCACTTCGGCCCCGCAGTCGGCCATCAGGCGCGTGGCCCACGGGCCGGCGACGATGGTGCTGAAATCGACGACCTTCAGGCCTTCCATGGGGGCGTGCAGCATGACCTAGGCCGCCTGGGCCAAGGCCAAGTCGATGACCCGGGAGCGATGGTCGCGAGCGGCGCCGAACAGCTCGGCGTTGCCCCGGGCCCGCTTCAGATAGAGGTGGTTCTCCATCTCCCAGGTGAAGCCGATGGCGCCGAAGATCTGGATGCCGCGCTGGGTGGCGGCGACATAGGCGTCGCCGGAATAGGCCTTGGCCATGGCCGCGGCGAGGGACGCGCGGGCATCGCCCTCCGCCAGCGTCCAGGCGGCGTAGAGCGTCGCTGTGCGCGCGCACTCGGCCTGGCCCAGCATATCGGCCAGGGAGTGTTTGATCGCCTGATAGGCGCCGATCGGCTTTCCGAACGCCACCCGCTGGCGGGCATAGTCGGCGGTGACGTCGAGCACATGCCGCAGACCGGCCGAGTTCTCCGCCGACAGCGCCACCAGCGCGTGGTCGCGCAGCCAGGGCCAGAGGCCGGCGTCTTGGGCGCCCAGCGGCTCGGCGACCGCGTCGGTCAATTTGACGGTGCAGATCTGCCGGGTGATATCCCGCCAGGGCTCAAGCACGACCTCGACCCCCGCCTGATCGGTGTCGATCAGGAAAAACCGCCGCGCGCCGGGGGCGGCGTCCCGGGAGGCCACCACCAGGGTGGCGGCGTCGGCCGCGTCGATGACCAAGGCCTTGGCGCCCGAAACGCGCCAGCCCTCAGGACCGGCGGTGGCCAGCGTCTGGTCGGGTCCTTCCTCACGGCCGCCGGGTTCGGCCACGGCCAGAGCCAGGACCAGTTCCCCCGCCGCCACCGCCGGCAGGATACGGCCCTTCTGGATATCATCGCCGCCCCGAAGGACGGCCAGTCCGCCCAACAGCGTTCCCAGGAAGGGGCTCGGCGTCAGGGTGCGGCCGAGTTCCTCCACGACCATCACCAGATCGACGCAGGAAAGGCCCGCGCCGCCGTACTCCTCGGGGATCATCAGCCCGGCCCAGCCCATCGGCGCGATCCTGGCCCAGTTTTCGGCATAGCGGGCGTCGCGCACCGTCGCGCCCGGGGTCAAGAGCGGCTTCAGGGATATTTCCGCGTCGAGAAAGACTTGCGCGGAATCCTTGAGCATCTTGTGGTCGTCGTCGAGTGAGAAGTTCATTTACCTTCGCCTTTGCCGGCGGTCGCCAGGGTCTGGTTCCAGGGGCCGCGCGCGGTCGGGTCCAGATCACGTGGCAGGCCCAGCATCCGCTCGCCCACCACGTTCTTGAGGATTTCCTGGGTGCCGACGCCAAGGGTCACCGCCGGGCTGAACCAGAACGCATAGTCCCAGTCGTCATATTCACCCTTGCGGCCGGGTGTCGGCGGGAACGGTTGCACACCCGCGAACATGCCCGCCGGTCCCTGGGCGCGCTTGGCCAGGTCGACGACGCGCTGGCCGTGAGGCGCGGCCAGCATCTTGCGCACGGCGCCCTCGGGGCCCGGCGCCTTGGCGTTCATCCGGTCGCTCAGCGAGCGATAGGCCAACAGGCGAAGCAGCTCGCCCTCGATATAGATGCTGGCGGCTTCGTCACGCACCAGCGGATCGGCGAGCGCTCCGGTCTTGTCGAGGCCGGCGATCAGGTCGCGGGCCGAGGGTCCCGCTCCCCAGATGGCGCCGGGCTTGGAGAGCGCGACACGCTCGGTCTGCAGCTGGCGCATGGAGATCGCCCAGCCCTCGCCCTCCTTGCCGATCAGGCGGTCGGCGGGGACCACGACGTTGTCGAGGAACACCTCATTCTATTCATTCTCGTGGCCGGAAAGGTCGATGATCGGCCGCACGGTGATGCCCGGCGAATCCATGTCGATCAGGAACTGCGACAGGCCGCCGTGCTTGGGCGCCTGGGGATCGGTGCGGGCGACAAGCACCCCGACCTTCGACTTGTGGGCCAGGGAGGTCCAGATCTTCTGGCCGTTGATCACATAGTGATCGCCGTCCTTGCGGGCAGTGGTGCGCAGGGCGCCGAGGTCGGAGCCGCCGGCCGGCTCGCTGAACAGCATGCACCAGATTTCCTCGCCGGCGATGGCGGGCATCAGGAAGCGGTCGCGTTGGGCCTGGGTCCCATGGGTCAGCAGGCTCTGGGCGCAGTTGTTGATCGCCACCGGATTGATCAGATTGGGCGGCGTGACCTGGGCGCGCTTGATCTCCTCGTCGATGATCAGTTGCAGCTCGGCGTCGGCGGCCAGACCCCACGGTTTCGGCCAGTGCGGCGTCGCATAGCCGGCCTCGGCCAGTTCCCGCCCCTTGGGACGAGGCCGGGCCGCGAACCAGGCCCTGACCTCAAGGCGGCGCGGGTCGTCTTCGCTGGGAAGCTCGAAATCCATTGCGTCCTCCGACCCGTCGGCGCGGGTTCTTCACGGACGCATCTCAAGCCTGATCGGCGACGGAGTCAATAAACAAACTAACGACCGTTAGAATTTTCTATCGTGCTCGCGTCAGTCGCAGGAACCTGGCCACCATGGCCGCTGCGGCGACTCCAAGGCAGATGACAAAGCCGATCCAGATACCATCGCCCTTAAGGTTCAGGCCCACCGCCAGAAAGACGCACACCGGCGCCCCGACCAGCCAATAGCTGGCCCCGGCGAGGATCATCGGCATGCTGGCGTCCTTCAAGCCGCGCAGGACCCGGGCGCCGACCACCTGCAGGCCGTCGAACAGCTGGAAGGCGGCGGCGAACACCAGGAACCTGGAGGCCATAGCCGTCACCACCGCGTCATCACGCGCCCCATTTCCCAGGTAGAGCCCGGCGATGGAGGCGCCGAACAGGGCCATCAGGACACCCGAAAACGTCATGAACACCCCGCCGATGACCAGGGCCACCAGCCCGGCGCGCCGCGCCGCCGCGCGATCGCCGCCGCCCATCGCCAGGCCGACCCGCACCGTCGAAGCCATGCCGATCCCCAGCGGCACCATGAAGGTGATGGACGCGAAATTCATGGCGATCTGGTTCGCGGCCAGGGCAACGGCGCCAAAGGTTCCCATCAGCAGTGTCATGGCCATGAACAGCATGGCCTCGAACAGCGTGGTGACGCCGATGGGCAGGCCCAGGCGGAACACTTCAGAGAGCTTCACATGCACGGGCCGCGCGAACCGGCGGAACATCCGATAGCCGCGCAGATCCCGGTTACCATGAATGATCGCCAGCATGGCGATGAAGCCGAACACCGACGATGCGCTGGTCGCCAGGCCGGAGCCGACGATCCCGAGTCTCGGCGCGCCGAAGTGGCCGAAGATCAGAGTCCAGCCGACCAGGGCGTTGAAGATGATCGTGGCCAGCGAGACCCAGAGGCCGGCCCGGGGATGACCGAGCGACGTGGCAAAACCGCCCAGGACCATGGTGGCCAGGGAGAACGGCAGGCCGATAGACAGCAGGCTGACGAACTGACCGGCGTCCTTCGCAAGATCGGGCTGCTGGTGGAGCAGCAGCAGGATCGGCCTCGCCGACCACAGGATCGGCATGACCACAACAGAGACGATTCCCACCGCCCACAGCCCCATGCGCAGGGAGGCGCGCACGCCACCGCGGTTGCCCGCGCGCTCGCCGAGTATATGAGCGATCATCGGCGACACCGCCGACGCCGGTCCGCCGCCCAGCAGCCAGGCGAACCAATAGACCGTGTTGCCGATCGCCACCGCCGCAAGGGCCGAACGGCTGTAGCGGCCGAGCAGGATCAAGTCGGTCGTGCCGATGGCCATCTGGGCCAGCTGGGTCATGACCAACGGCGCGGCCAGGACCAGCAGCGCGCGCGCCTCCGTGGTCCAAGGCGAGGCGCCTTTGGGCTTCGAGCGCGAAAGCGCCGTTTCGGTCTTGGTTGTCAGGTCGGTCACGACTTGAACCTTGAGTTTAAGCCGAGCCTTGCAAACACTTTGGGATAGGCGGGAAACAAAAAACCCCTCCGAAGCGCCACAAGGCTCGGGAGGGGTGGAAGCGTCAGGGTCCTGTTGGAAGGGTTCCCTAGGCGTTGATCTCCTCGCGAGCGGCAGGCCGGCGGCCGGCGCACGACGGCGCCGTCCCGGTCTTCGGCACGATTGTGAATTGAAGATTCACCATCCGTGTGTCGCTCGCGTCGTCGCCGGCCCAATGCCGCCAAACATGTGGTCAGTTAGAGGCCGAATGTTTGAAAGTCAATCTCGGAGCCCCTTGGCTCGTGGAGGGCGCGTCCCTATCTGATCAATGTCAAGATAGGGGGGGGTGATAGATGACGGAACGCGGAACGGTACTGGTGACCGGGGGCTCGGGCTATATCGGCTCGTGGTGCGTAATCGGCCTTTTGCAGCAAGGGTATACGGTTCGAACGACGGTCCGGGATTTGCGGCGCGAGGCCGAAGTCCGGGCCAGCGTCACGAAAATAGTCGATCCGGGCAATCGCCTCAGCGTCTATCCCGCCAACCTGACCAGCGACGACGGCTGGGACGCCGCTGCCGAAGGTGCGGAATATGTGCTGCACGTGGCCTCACCGCTGGGCGTGCCACCGCCGAAGGACCCTAACGACCTGATCATCCCGGCCAGGGACGGCGCTCTGCGCGCCCTGCGGGCGGCGATCAAGGCCGGAGCCAAGCGGGTGGTGATGACCTCATCGGTGGCCGCCACCAGCCCCGATCCGCGCAAGCCGGACGGGGTCAGCGACGAGACGGTTTGGACCGACACGAACAACTCGGCCACCGACGCCTACTCGCAGTCGAAGACCATCGCCGAACGGGCGGCATGGGACCTGATCAATTCCGATGGCGGCCAGACCAGCCTCGCCACAGTCAATCCGGCGCTGGTGCTGGGTCCGGTGTTGGGTAGGGACTTTTCGGACTCGGTGCAGATCGTCCAGCGCCTGTTGTCGGGCAAGGTGCCCGGCCTGCCGCGACTGGGGTTCAACATCGTTGATGTCCGCGATGTCGCCGACCTGCATATCCGCGCCATGACCGATCCGGCCGCAGAGGGACAGAGATTCATCGCCGCCGGCGACTTCGCCTGGATGGCGGACATCGCCGCGATCCTGAAGGCCCAGCTGGGCGACAAGGCGGCCAAGGTTCCCACGGCTAGGGCGCCCGATATCCTGCTTCGCCTGGTGGCTCTGTTCGACACCGATCTGAAGTCCGTCACGCCGGGGCTGGGCCGGCGGCGCACCTTCACCTCGGCCAAGGCGCAATCCGTCCTCGGCTGGAAGCCACGGCCCCTTGAGGAAACGGTGCTGGACTGCGCGCGCGCCCTGATCGCGGCCGGAGCCGTTTAGCCGGTGCGCGCCACGCGTCAAACGCCCATCTGGTCCCGCTCGATCGCCTGATCGGTGCGGCGCATGCCGAGCAGCGCGAAAAGCGCCAGAACGGCGGGTAGCACGGCGAGCGGGGTCGGCCAGGCGGCCTGGCCGGCCGCGCCGGCCAGCAGGGCGCCGACGACGGCCTCCGACAGGCCCAGCAGGAATGATCCCGCCCGCCGGCGACGGAACTCTTCACGTTTGCTGGGGCTCTGGCGCCAGTCATTGATCAGCCCTCCAGCCAGGGCGGCGGCGGCGCAGCCCCCGGTGGCGGCGAGACCGGCGACCGGCGACAACGCTAGAAGCAGCCCGAGAGCCCGAGCCAGAACCACCGTCAGCGGCAAAAGTGCGGCGGCGAGCTTGGCGCGCCGCAGGCGTGGCGCCGCGATCGGCGAGGCGGCGATCAGATCCGGCGCATCCTCCGCCGACAGGGTGATCCAGGCTAGGCTGCCGGAGACCTGGCCGGTCATGAAGGTCATGCCGGCGACGACCGAAGGCAGCGCCCAGGTCGAATGCGACGCGGCGCCCCGCAGAGCGATGAAGACCAGCGGCGCGAGATAGAGCAGCTTCAGCACCACGTCGGAAATCAGCGGCACGTCACGGCTGAGAAGTCGCAGTTCCTTGTTGATGACAGCATCGAAAAAGTTGGCGGTGAACCGCACCCGGCCGGTGGTCTTGGCCGGCGCGCGTCCGGCCCCGGCGGCCGCGGCGGCGGCCTGGTCGAAATCGCGGCCGACCCAGGCGCAGGCGGCGGCGAACGCCGCGCCGCCCACCACCACGAGCACGGCGATCAGTCCCGGCGCGCCGAGCAGCGCGCGTAGCGGCCAGACCGCGGCGGGCGGTAGGACGCCGCCAGGCCTCGAAGCGCGCTCGATCAGGGCGGCGGCGAGACCAACCTGCTGGTCGCTGAACAGATAACGGGCTTGGCTGGCCAGGAACAAAGCGGCGCCGATCACCGCCGCCAGCATCTGGGCCGCGGCCCGGGTTCGGCGCGGCCCGATCACCCGCAGCAAGGTCATCGATAGCGTCAACCCCAAGGCGGTTGCGACAAGCGCCATGCCGAACAGCACGACATAGGTCGCGAGCCAGGCCGGGTGACCGATCAGCGCCACAGGCAGGAACAGAGGCGTGATCAACACGGCCGAGCCCGCGAACACATTGAGGCAAATCACCACGGCGCGGACGATCAGAACACGGCGCGGCGCGATCGGCGAGGCCAGCAGCAGATCCAGATCTCCGCGTTGGTAAAACGCCTCGACCGCGCCGGCCAGGCTGGCCGAGACCATCAAGGTCAGGAAGCTGGCCAGCACGGCGTCTGCGATCACCACGGTGACGGGATCGGGTGTCACGACGCTGCCGCGCAGCACCAGGCCAAGCGGCACGCCGGCGAGCAGGGCCACACTCACGAAGACCGCCGCCAGCGTCCACCCGCGGCGACGGGCGCGGCCTATCTGGCGCAGGCCTCTCCAGACCAGACGAAATTCGTGGACCAGCAGCCATGCGGTCGAGCCCGTCCGGAAAGCCGGGCCGCCGCTCATGTCGCGGTGAGTTCCAGGAACACATCCTCCAAGGTTCCCTGCCCCTGGCCGGCGCGATCCTTCAGTTCCGCGAGCGTGCCCTCGGCCAGCAGGCTGCCGTGGTGCAGGATGCCGATGCGGTCGGCCAAGCGCTCGGCGACTTCGAGGATATGGGTGGTGAGGATGACCGTCACCCCCTGCCGGACCCGGTCCGAGAGCACGCCCTTCACCACTCGCGCGGCGCCGGCGTCCAGGCCGGTCAGAGGCTCATCCAGAATCAGCAACTTGGGTTCGTGAATCAGCGCGCCGGCGAGAACGGTCTTCTGTTTCATGCCCCTTGAGAAGGTCTCGCAGCGATCCGACCGCTGGTCCCAGAGGCCCAGATTCTTGAGAAGAGTCTCCGCGCGCGCGCCGGCCGCCTTGGGATCGACACCCCACAGCCCGGCGACGAATTCGAGATATTCCATCGGCGAAAGGCGGTCATAAAGCAGGGGCTCATCGGGCGCCCAAGCGGTCACCTGTTTGGCGAGGGTCGGTTCGGCCAGGGCGTCGATACCGAATATGCGGATCGAACCGGCGTCCGGCTTTAGCGGGCCCGCCACCATTCGCAGGGTCGTGGTCTTGCCCGCGCCGTTGGGTCCTAGCAGGGCGTAGAACTCGCCGGCCCGCACCGTCAGGCTGAGCCCGTCGACCGCCGGCCGACCGTAGGTCTTACACAAGCCGGCGACCACCAGGGCGTCGGTCATGGCAAAATCCTAGACCATCACCTCGATCAGGCGCGGCCCCTTGCCGGCCATGGCGTCGGCGAACTGGGCGTCGAATTCCTCGATGGTCTCGGCGCGGCTGGCCTCGACGCCCAGGCCGCCGGCCAGCTTGACGAAATTCAGCTCCGGATTGTGCAGGTCGAGCATCGACAAGGCCTTGGGGCCGACATTGCGGGCGCCCACGCGCGCCAGCTCCACATTGAGAATTCCATAGGAGTGATTAGCGAAGATCACCGTGGTGACGTCCAGTTTTTCGCGGGCCTGGGTCCACAGGGCCTGGAGCGTATACATCGCCCCGCCGTCGCCCTGGATACAGACCACCTTGGCGTCCGGCCGGGCCACGGCGGCGCCGGTGGCCAGAGGGATGCCCTGGCCGATCGAGCCGCCGGTCAGCGGCAAGTGATCATGCGGAGCGGCGGTGATGGTGGCCGCCATGGTCCCGCCGCTGGAGGTGGCGCCCTCGTCGGAGAGAATAGCGCCTTCCGGCAAGTGGCGGGCGATGATCTGGCCGGCGGTGTGCTGATTGAGGCGCCCGGTGGGCAGATCGGGGCGCGCATAGGCCGCCACCGGTCCAGCCGCGGCGGCGCCGAGCGCCGAGGCCAGCGCTTCGAGGGCGCCGAGCCCATCCTCGTGAGCGTGGGCCAGATAGATCACCTCGGCCCCCTCGGGCAGGCACCAGCTGGGCTTGTCCGGATAGGCGAAGAACGACACCGGCGGCTTGGCGCCGACCAGGATAAGCTGTTCGACCTCGGCCAGGGTCTCGACGATCTGTTCAGCGAAATAAGGAATGCGGTCGATGATCACCCTGCCGGCGCCGCGGGCCAGGCGCGGCGCGAAGGTGTCGCACAGCAGACGCGCGCCGGTGACGGCGGCGATCCGCCCGGCGGCGGCCAGGCCGGCGTCGAGCAGGCAGGCGCCGCGCATCAGGATGGCGGTCTTCTTTCCCGAGCGCAGGGCCGACACGGCGCGGCCGACCACGGCGTCCGAGACCGGTGAAGGTTGGGGTCTGGCGAGTGCCGGAGCCGGACCTTCGGCCTCGTTCCAGGCGGTGTCGGCGGGCAGGATCAGGGTGGCGATCTGGCCCGGCGGCGCATAGGCGGCGGCCACCGCGCGGGCGCCGTCGGCGGCCACGGTCTTGGCGCTGACCGACGAATGCACCCAGCCGGATACCGGCCGGGCGAAGCCCATGATGTCGGAGGCCAGCGGGGCGTCATATTGGGCGTGATAGGTGGCGTGGTCGCCGACGATGTTGACGATCGGCGTCGCGGCCCGGCGGGCGTTGTGCAGATTGGCCAGACCGTTGGCGAGGCCGGGACCCAGGTGCAGCAGGGTGGCGGCAGGCTTGCCGGCCATCCGGCCGTAGCCGTCGGCCATGCCGGTGACCGCGCCCTCGAACAGGCCGAGGATCGGGCGGATGCCCGAGATACTGTCCAAGGCCGCGACGAAGTGCATCTCCGAGGTGCCGGGATTGGAGAAACAGGTGTCGACCCCCGCCCCGACCAGGGTCAGCACCAGGCTCTCGGCGCCGTTCATCGCGATCTCGGTCATGGTCAGAGCAATCCCGGAAACTGGCCGCCGTCGAGGATGATGTTCTGGCCGGTGATATAGCCGGCCTTGGCCGAGCAGAGAAACGCGCACATGGCGCCGAACTCGTCCGGCTGGCCGAAGCGGCCGGCGGGAATGCCCCGCTTGGCGTTGGCCTGCATGGTCTCCAGATCGACCTTGTTGGCGGCGGCGAAGCGCTGATGGTTGGACTTCAGCCGGTCGGTGTCGAACTGGCCCGGCAGAACGCAGTTGATGGTGACGTTGTGACGGGCCACGTCGCGCGAGAGGCCGCCGACGAAGCCGGTCAGGCCGGCCCGGGCGCCGTTGGAGAGACCCAGGATCGCCACCGGCTGCTTGACCATGTGACTGGTGATATTGACGACACGGCCGAACTTGCGCTCGATCATGCCGTCGAGGGTCGCCTTGATGAAGAAGATCGCCGACAGCATGTTGGCGTCGAGGGCCTTGATCCAGTCGTCGCGCGACCAGGATCGGAAATCGCCAGGCGGCGGGCCGCCGGCGTTGTTGATCAGGATGTCGGGGGCCGGACAGGCGGCCAGAACCGCGTCACGGCCCGCGTCCGTGGTGACGTCGGCCACAACCCAGCTGACATCGCCGCCGGTTTCGGCGACGATGTCAGTTGCCGCCTCCACGAGGCGTTTCTCCGACCGGGCGGCGATCACCACCTTCACCCCGTCGGCCGCCAGGGCCGCGGCGGTGGCCCGCCCCAGCCCGGCGCTGCCGCCGCAAACGATGGCGCAACGGCCGGCGATCCCGAGATCCATTCCCTAAGCCCCCGCGCGCCGGCTCAGGAGCCTTTGCGCTCGAAGGGCGCGCTGATGATCAGCTCGACGTCATCAGCCAGACCGAACTGAACGTATTTGCTGACCCCGAAATCGCTGCGCTTCAGGTGGCCGGTGGCGTCGAAGCCGATCATGTATTTCTGATTCATCGGGAACACCGCCGCGCGCTTGAAGGTGGCCTTCAGCACCACCGGCTTGGTGACGCCGTGCAGGGTCAGGTCGCCGGCCACATCGGCGGTGGTCGGGCCGGTTGCGGTGATCTTGGTCGAATGGAAGGTCATGGCCGGGAACGCCTTGGCGTCCAGCCAGTCGGCGCTCTTCAGCTCATCGGTGAGCTTGTCGCTGGCTGTCCAGACATTGGCCACCGGCACGCTGACGTCCAGCTGGCTAGCGGCGGGGTTGGCCGCGTCGAGCTTCATGGCGCCGGTCGCCCCGGGGAACTGGCCGTAGTAGGTCGAGAAGCCGAAGTGGCCGACGCCGAACATCACTTCGGTGTGGGTGGGCTCAAGCGCATAGCTTCCCGACTGCACCGCCGGGCCTTCGGCATGGGCGGAGACGGACATAGCGAGGCCGGCGACGAGGGCCAGCGAGAGGGATTTCAACATCGAGGGAATTCCTTCTGGAAGGGTTGGATCGGGACCTGGAGGTTAAAGCAGATCGCCGCCACAGGCGGAGGCGGTTGTACCGTGGGCTTCATAAGCCTTGATGACATTTCGCCCCACCGTCCAGCGGTGAACTTCGTCGGGGCCGTCGACCAGGCGCTGCGAGCGGATGTGGGTGTACCAGGCGGCCAGGGGCGTGTCCTGGCTATAGCCGAGGGCGCCGTGCAGCTGGATGGCGGTATCGACCACCTTGTGCACCATGTGCGCGAGGAACACCTTGGCGATCGAGTTCTCCTGTCGGATATCCATCTTGCGCTCGGCCTTGTAGGCGATGTGCAGCAGCATCAGCCGGGCCATATAGAGTTCGCTGGCGCAATCGGCGAGCATCCACTGCACGCCCTGGCGGCTGGAAAGCTTCTGGCCGAAGGTCGAGCGCTTGGTGACGTGGGCGGCGGCGAGGTCCAGCGCCCGCTGGGCCATGGCGACATTGTGCATGCCGTGGCGCAGGCGCCCGTAGGCCAGACGGTGCTGGCCCATGTTGAAGCCGTTGCCCTCTCCGCCCAGCAGGTTCTCGGCCGGTATCACCAGGTCCTTGATCTCGACCTCGGAGTGGCCGCCGCCGAGGATCGAGGACAGCGGGCCATGCACCGCCATGGTCTCGATATCGCGCACGATACGGTAACCGGGGTTGGGCAGTTCGACGATGAAGGTCGAATATTGCTGGTGGCGCGGCGCATCCGGATCGGTCTTGGCCATCACCACGGCGATGTCGGCGACGCTGGCGGCGGAGGAAAACCACTTCTCGCCGTTCAGCACATAGTTCTCGTTGCCGTCCTTCACGGCGCGGGTCTGCATGCCGGTGGCGTCGGCGCCGGCGGCCTTCTCGGTCATCGAATAACAGATACGCTTGTCACCGTTCAGCAGCGGCTTGAGGAACTTCTCTTTCTGAAACTCGGTGCCGTGCTCGAGCAGGGTGAGCATGGTGGCGTCATCCGGCCCCTGGGTATTCATCGAGAGGGCGCCCAGATAGCTCTCGCCCAGTTCCATCTGCACCAGGGCGTTGGCCAGCGGGCCTAGGCCCATGCCGCCGTGTTCCGGCGGGATGAAGGGGCACCAGAGGCCCTGGGCGCGGGCCTTGCCGCGCAGTTCGCCTAGGATGGTCTTGTAGTCGCCGCCGTCGAGCAGCCTTTTCTCCGCCGGCCGGCACTCATCCTGGACCCACTGCCGCACACGCGCGCGGATGGCCTTGGCCTCGGCCGGGATTTCGAAATCGATGGACATGAGGTCTTCCTCAACCGGGTGAGCCACGCGTTGAAGCCGCGCGGACGGGTTTGGCGGGACCATGCGTTTTTAGAGGGCGTGGCGGCAAGGGGGTATTTGCGCGAGGCCCCGCGGCGTAAGGTGGGTCTCGACGGTCGAATGCCATCGAATTAATTATGCAGGCCGATTTGAGTTCCCTATCGGGAACTTCAAGCCAATTTTTCCTCAATTCAGCGATAAATTCCCGATCGGGAACATTTGGTCTTGACGATCGAGGCGTGAGGCCTAATATTCCCGAACGGGAACATCTACATGACCACGATCTCCGACTTCGCCGCCACGATCAAAGCCAGCCGTAAGACGCTCGGCCTGCGTCAAGAGGAACTCGCCGCCGCCGCCGGCGTCGGGAGGCGTTTTCTTATCGAACTTGAGGCCGGCAAGCCAACGGCGCGCCTTGACAAAACGCTCGCGGTTCTCGGCGCTCTCGGTCTCGACTGTGTCCTCACGCCCCGTCACGGCGCCTCCCACTCGGGCGGCCGGTCATGATCAAATCCCTCTCCGTCTGGTGGGACGGAGCGATGGTGGGCGCTTTGCGGCTTGATGAACATGGCGACCTCGGCTTTGCCTATGCCGAGACCTGGGCCACGGACCCGGCGCGCGCCGCCATCTCCCAGTCGCTTCCCAAGCGGCTCGAGCCGTTCAATCGCCGCGCGACCCGCCCATTCTTCGCCGGCCTCTTGCCCGATGAGGCCCAGCGTGAAGCCGTGGCGCGGGCGCTCGGCATCTCAAAGGGCAACGACTTTCGCTTGCTGGAAGCCCTGGGCGGCGACGTCGCGGGCGCGCTCACGCTCTGGCCGGAAGGCGAAGCGCCTCCAGCGCCAGAAGGGCTCGCCACGGTCGCGCCTTTGGCCGACGCCGCCCTGGCTGAGATCCTGGAAACTCTGCCCAAGCGGCCGCTGCTGGCGTCGGGGAAGGAGGGGTTACGCCTCTCGCTCGCCGGCGCGCAGCAGAAGCTGCCTGTTGTGCTGGTCAACGGCGCCGTCGCCCTGCCGGCGCCAGGCCAGCCCACCACATATATTCTGAAGTCGCCAATCGCCCGCTTTACCGCCACCACCGAGAACGAAGCCTTGGCCATGCGCCTGGCGGCGGCCGTGGGCCTACCCGTCGCACCGGCCGAACCGCGCCACGCCGCCGGCCAGACATTCCTGCTGGTCGAGCGCTACGACCGCGCCACCGCAAGGAACGGTCAGATCCGACGTCTGCATCAGGAGGACTTCTGCCAGGCGCTCGGCACCGCGCCGGAAAACAAATACGCCAGCGAGGGCGGACCGGGCTTCAGGCAGTGTTTCGAACTCGCCCGCGCGGCTTGCACCCAGCCGGCGCCGGCGATCCTGCGTCTGCTGGACGCCGCCATCTACAACGTCATCATCGGCAACGCCGACGCCCACGGTAAGAACTTCAGCCTTCTCCATGGCCCCGGCGGCGTGACCTTGGCGCCGCTGTACGATCTGATGTGCACAGCGGCATACCCGGAGATCAGCGCCCATTTCGCGATGCGGATCGCCAGGCGCGCCACACTCAGGGAGTTTAGGCCAGGCACCTGGGAGGCTTTCGCCCGGGATGTCGGCGTCGGCGCACCCTATGTCCGTCGTCGGGCGCGGGGACTCGCGGCGATCACGTCGCAGCGGGCTCCGGTCGTGGCGGCGGAGATTTCGGCTGCGGGATTCGACCGCGAGGCGCTGAAAGGCTTTGTCGAAATTATTCAGGAGCGGGCGGCGCGGTTGTTGGAGTTATAGCGACCCCAACGAGGAGCGTTGCGTCGAGGGTCGAAAGGATCCCGAGCAGTTCGAAGCGGCGCCGCGCGGCTGACACCCCTCCTTTGGTCGGGTGCGCAGCGATCCGGCCAATCGCTTATAAGCGCCTGACTATACGCGGATCGATCCACAGGAGCCGGCCATGGCCGACGGAACCAGCCCCCTAGAACGGTCTTCGCTTTATCTGGACGGCGTCTACGCCTCGGTGATCGACGAGGTCACCGCCGCCGACCTGACCGTGATCGGCGAGATTCCCCGCGATCTGAACGGCATGTTCATCCAGAACGGGGCCAATCCCCGTTTCTACCCCAACGCCGGCCATTCCTGGTTCGATGGCGACGGCATGGTTCACGGGGTGCAGCTCGACGACGGCAAGCCGGTATTCCGCAGCCGCTGGATCAAGACCGCGGGCTTGGCGGAGGACATCGCCGCCGGCAAGGCCACATATGTCGGTTCCCTGGCCAGGCCGGGCGCCGGCAAGCGGCACAAGAATGTCGCCAACACCGACCTCGTCTATCACGCGGGCCGGCTGCTGGCGCTGTGGTGGGAGGGCGGCGAGCCGCATGAGCTGTCGCTGCCCGACCTGGAGACCAAGGGAACGTTCACCTGCCACGACACCCTGAAGGGCGGTCTGACCTCCCACGCCAAGATCGACCCCAAGACCGGCGAACTGTTCTTCATCTCCTGGGGTCCGCGGCCGCCGTTTCTGCACGTGGGCGTGGCCGGCACCGACGGCCGCGTCACCCGCCACACACCCATCGATCTGCCCGGCCCCCGGGTGCAGCACGACATGGCCATCAGCGACCGCTTCATCTGCGTGTTCGACTTTCCGCTGATGATGGATTTCAAGCGTCCGGGTCAGGATTCGCTGGGCTTTGTGCTCAACGACGACGCTCCGACCCGGATCGGCCTGGTCGATCGCCACGATCTCGCCGCCCCGGTGCGCTGGTTCGAGGCCGGCGGTTGTTTCATGTGGCACCTTTCGTCGGCCTGGGACGAGGGCGACGAATTCGTGCTGGTCGGCGCGCGTCTGGAAGGCGCCACGCGGGTCGACAAACAGGGCCGCATCCATGACGACCTGCCGCTGGTGGATGGCGAGCACCGCTTCGACTCGCACCCGCATATGTGGCGGCTGAACGTCAAGACCGGCGCGGTGAGCGAGCGCCGGCTCGACGACGCCTATGTGGAATTTCCCAGGGTCAATGACGCCAACATCTGCTCGGGCGCGCGCTACAGCTATATGGCGCACATCAAGACCGACGAGAAAACCCTGATGGCCGATGGGCTACTCAAATACGATCTGACCAGCGGCGCTCGGCAAGACCTGGCGTTTGGCCCCGGCCGCGTCGGCTATGAAGCCAGCTTCGCCCCCCGCGACGGTGGATCGGGCGAGGACGACGGCTATGTGGTCGGCTTCGTGACCAACCGGGCCGATATGACCAGCGAGTTCTGGATCACCCCGTCCAGAGCCTTCGCCGATGGGCCGGTGGCGCGGATCAGGCTGCCCCAGAAGGCGCCCCCCAAGTTCCACGGCCGCTGGCTGCCGGCCGCGATCCTGAAAGGCTGAGACGACCCATGGAAAAGCAGTTCGAGACCCTGAAACTGTCGATCGAGGCTGGTGTCGGGCGCCTGACCCTGACCAACGGCGCCAAGGGCAATCCGCTGGGCCGGGCCATGGGCCGGGAGCTGCGCGAGGCGGCAATCATTCTCGACGAGACGCGGGATCTGCGGGTGGTGATTCTGACCGCCGAGGGCAAGAACTTCTGTGTCGGCGGCGACCTCAATCTGTTCGCGGCCGAGGACGACCTGTCATCGACCGTCAAGGCCATGACGGCGGACTACCACTCGGCGCTGTCGAAACTGATGCGGATGGACGCGCCGATCGTGACCGCGGTCCAAGGCGCCTGCGCCGGGGCCGGCGTGGCCCTGGCGGCGCTGGGGGATATCGTGGTGGCCGGCGCCGGCTCGCACTACACCATCGCCTATACCGCGATCGGCTTTTCCCCCGACGGGTCCTCGACCTTTGTGCTGCCCCGCCTGATCGGCGTACGCCGGTTTCAGGAACTGGCCATGACCAACCGCCGCGTCGCCGCCGACGAGGCTGCCCGGATCGGCCTGGTGACGGAGATGGTGGACGACGAGACCCTGACCGCGCGCGTCGAGGCCCTGGCCGCCCAGATCGCCGCCGGCCCCACCCGCGCCTTCGCCGCGACCCGCCGACTGCTGCTGAGCACCTTCGAATCGTCGCTGGAGACCCAGCTCGAATGGGAGGCCCGCCTGTTGGCCGAGCAGTGCCGGACCGAGGACGTCAAGGAAGGCATCCGGGCGGTGCTGGGGCGGCGGGGGGCGGTGTTCACGGGGCGGTAGTGGGCGCGCGGCTAATTTTCGCTGCGCAGTAAATATATCGATTTTCCTGCATATTCGCGATAAAGCTAATATTCACTGTGCAGCGAATGGAGGGCGATATGAAGGAAGAGGATTCACACGCCCGCGAGTTGATCGACCAGTTCCTTTCCGCGCTCCAAACGATACCGAACACGGCGGCGCATCTGCAAGACGACGCCATTGCAGGGCCGGTTCGCCGCAGGCGCGGGGATTCGGTCGTCGATGCACGGATCGGGGACCACCCCGTGCTCATTCTCGTCGAGGTCAGGAGATCGGCCTTTCCCCGCGATGTTCGTGAGGCCGTTTGGCAGATCAGAGGCCACTTGGCCAATCGCGATCCCGATAGCCGCGAAGCTTTGCCCGTGATCATCGCCGATTCAATCTCCCCCGGCGCGAAGGCGCTGCTGCGCGAGGAGCGCGTCGGCTATTATGACACCGGCGGTAGCCTGTTCATCCCGGCCAGGGGCGCCTATGTATTTATCGACAAGGCTCCGCCGAAGCGGCGGAGCCACGCGCTGAGATCGCTATTCCTCGGGCGGCGCGCCCAGGTGCTCCATGCGGTTCTCGCGCAGGGGCAGACCTGGTTTGGAGTGACGGAAATCGCGCGACAAGCCGGCGTCTCGCCCGCCACGGCCTCTCAGACTCTTACTGAACTCGACCGTCTGGACTGGGTCGAATCCCGGGGCCAAGGCCCAACCAAGGCGCGACGGCTGGATAAAGCCCAGGCCATGCTCGACGCCTGGGTCCAGCACCAGTCAACGCGTCCACCCCCACCCCTTCGCAGATACTTCGTTGCGCTGCATAGCGGCCAAGCACTCATCCGGCGCTTAGCGGCGGCTTGCGAGGACGCCGGCGCCCTGTACGCCATCACGGGGGAAGCCGCCGCCCAAACCTATGCGCCATTTCTCTCCAGCGTCTCCCAGGTGCGCTGCCGCATGCTGGCTGGAGCACCCGCTGAAACCGCGATCGCCACACTCGACGCCCGCATGGTCAACGAAGGTTGGAACCTTGGTGTATTGGAATCCACATCACCGGGCGATTTCAACCTAAGGCAAGAACTGGATGGTGTCTGGCTGGCGAGCCCGCTGCAAACCTACCTTGATCTGCTCCAAGGCGAAGGACGCGCCAGGGAGATGGCCGAACATCTGCGCCGCGAAAGACTGGACTACTGATGGTCAAGCCCGCGAGCATGGATCAATACGACAGCACCATCACCAAGGATTGTGAATGCGTACTCGTCACGCTGCTGCGAGGCCTGGGTCCTTGGAAGAGGTCGGTGTTTCTCATCGGGGGACTGACACCACGATACCTCGTCCGCGCGCGACCACCGGAGGTACCGGCTCACGCCGGCACGGGCGACGTCGATATTGTCATCGACCTCCAGCTGCTCACCGAAATAAATGCCTATCAAGCGCTTGAAGCAAACCTGAGGCGCATGGGCTTCGAACGAGCAGAAAATGAACAGGGTCAAAAGCTCTCATGGCGCTGGCGGACCAAGATCGAGACCGGCGCGACGATGATTCTGGAGTTTCTAGCCGACGCACCGAGTATCGAGGGCGGGCGCCTTCAGCCGTTGCCGACGAAGGGCGCCGTCTCGGCGCTCAACATTCCGCATTCATCCATGGTCTTCGATCTTCACGGCGCCGTCGACGTGACGGCCGAGCTTCTGGGCGAAAACGGACACGCGACCGAAACGGTGCTCTACGCGGACTTGGTAAGTTTCACGTGCCTAAAAGCCTTCGCCTTCGACCAGCGCAACGAACGTAAGGATGCCCACGACCTTGTCTATTGTATCCAATACGCTGCGGGCGGAGTGGACGCCGTGGTGGCGCAGTTCCACACGGCGATGGCGGGAAAGCACGGCAGCGTCATCGAGTCAGCGCTCGACATCCTTCGCCGTCGCTTTTGCGATGATGGAGCGACGGAGGGGTATCTAAGAGATGGCCCGGTGGCCGTGGCCAAGTTTGAGCTTGGCGAAAATAATGAGCCCGCGGATCGAGAGAACCGCGCCCTGCGCCAGCGAACGGTGAGCACTTTGATTCAGGTGCTGACCGAACGGTTGGCCGCGCCTAGCGGCCCGACGGAATAACCCCGTCAACCGCCGGCGCAGCGCCCCGTCACCATGATAATCTGTTCTGTTCATGCGCCATTTGCGGCGCTGGCCCGTGAACTTGACAGTCGTCCATATTTCCACAACTATAGAAATATGGAACCAAGCACAGTCATTAAACGCCTCTCCGCTCTCGCCCAGGAATCGCGGCTTGCGGTTTTCCGGTTGCTGATCAAGGCCGGGCGCGAGGGTGTACCGGCGGGCGACATCGCCAGGACGCTGGAGATCACGCCCAACACCCTGTCGGCGCAGCTGACCATTCTGGCCAACGCCGACCTGGTCACCAGCCGGCGCGCCGGCCGCTCGATCATCTACGCCGCCAACTACGACGGCATGAGCGATCTGCTTCTCTATCTGATGGAAGATTGCTGCCAGGGCCGACCCGAAGTGTGCGGCCCCCTGGCCCAAATCGCGGCGCGAAGCGCGTGCTGCGATCAACCTCAGGGGGCCCTGTCATGAAGCGATTTCACGTCCATGTCGGCGTTGACGATCTCAGCCAGTCGATCGGGTTTTATTCGAACCTGTTCGGGACCGAACCGGCCGGCCGGCCGAAAGCCGGCAGTGAAGCGACCGACTACGGCGAGGACGAGCCAGGCGCGACGCCGGCGATCAGATCCTCCGCCGCCTGTTGCGGTTGAGGTCAGCGACGATGGTCGAACACCCCCCCACGCCCTTCAACGTCCTCTTTCTCTGCACCGGCAATTCGGCACGATCCATCCTCGCCGAGGCGATCCTGAATCGGGTCGGCGCGGACAGGTTCAAAGCCTGGTCCGCCGGCTCCATGCCCAGGGGCGCCGTTCACCCGCGGGCGCTCAATCTGCTCGAGAGCCAGGGCTTCGAGCTGTCGCAATTTCGCTCGAAGCCGTGGGACGAGTTCGCCGCGACCGGCGCGCCAAGGTTGGATTTCGTGATCACCGTTTGCGACAACGCGGCGGGTGAAGTCTGTCCGGTGTGGCCGGGCCAGCCGATCACCGCGCACTGGGGCCTGCCCGATCCGGCGGCCGTCCACGGTGCGCCAGCGGCGATCGCCCTTGCTTTCGCCGACACCTATCGCATGCTCACCAACCGCATTCGCCTGTTCACCAGCCTGCCGATCGAGAGCCTGGACCGGCTCGCCATCAATCGGTGCATGGATGATATCGGCCACACCAACGACGCGCCTCAACCGGCATGACGAGCGAGGGGGCAAGCCTCGAACCGCCCCTTTTGGGCTTCAGTTTTTCGCGGCGCCTGGCGGCCGAGGCGCTCGGCACGGCGCTGTTGTTGGCGGTGGTGGTGGGTTCCGGGATCATGGGTGAGCGTCTCGCAGGCGGGAACGCGGCCATCGCCCTGCTTGGCAACACCTTGGCGACCGGCGCGGCGCTGGTCGTGCTGATCTCGATATTCGGGCCGATCTCCGGCGCGCATTTCAACCCCGCCGTCACGCTGGTTTTCGCCCTTAAACGCGAAATCGCATGGCCCGTCGCCATGGGTTATGTCCTGGTCCAGTTCAGTGGGGCTGTCCTTGGCGTCGGCGCCGCGCACGCAATGTTCGCGGAGCCGATTGTTCAGATCTCGACCAAATTGCGCGACGGTCCCGCGCAGGCGTTCTCCGAGTTCGTGGCGACGTTCGGCCTTCTCGCGACCATTCTGGGCACGCTGCGTTTTCGGGCGGAGTTCACGCCGTTGGCCGTCGGCCTCTATATCACGGCCGCCTACTGGTTCACGGCGTCCACATCGTTCGCCAACCCGGCCGTGACGGTCGCGCGGAGCCTGTCGAACACCTTCGCCGGAATAGCCCCCTCCTCCGCCCCCCTGTTCATCGCCGCCCAGTTGGCCGGCGCGGCGACGGCGCTTTTCGTGTTCGACTGGCTATTGAAGCCGGATGATTAAAAACCCGGCCTCGCCCGCCATCATTGTGTTCATCCACCCATCCTAAAGACGGGGACGAGGGGCCGGTAGCCATGCTCTTCTACGCTCCCTGCGGAGGCGCCGGTGATAGATCTCGACGAACAGTTCCTGTCTTCGGAACACAAGCTTCTGCGCGAGCAGCTGCGCAAATTCATTGTCGCGGAGGTCATCCCCGCCGCACCCGCCTGGGAAGCGCTGGAGACCCTGCCGCAGCCGGTGTTCGCGCGCATGGGCGAGCTCGGCTTCCTGGGCGTTTCTATGCCCGAGGCGTTCGGTGGAGCGGATTTCGACACCCTGGGGACCGTGGTGTTCGGCGAGGAACTGGGCCGCTCGGGCTTTGGCGGCTTCGCCAGCGCCATCACAGACCATGCCGACATCACCGCCCCGGTGATCAAGCGCAACGGGACGCCGGAGCAGCTGAACCGCTGGCTGCCGGACATCGTCGCCGGGCGGCGGATCGCCGGCCTGGCGGTTACCGAGCCCGGCGGTGGCTCGGATTTGATCCGGATGAAAACAACCGCCGTTCGGGACGGCGATTACTGGGTGCTCAACGGCCAGAAGACCTTCATCACCAACGCGGTGTCCGGGGAAATCTTCGTCACCGTCGCCCGCACCGACCCTGACGCCAAGGGTGCGGCCGGCTTTTCGCTGTTCGTGATCGAGAAGGGCGGCCAGGGCTTTACGATCGGCCAGCCGTTTCACAAGACCGGCTGGCTGTGCAGCGATATGAGCGAGCTGTTCTTCGACGACTTTCGCGTTCCGGCCGCCAATCTGCTCGGCGAGGAAGGCCGCGGTTTCTATCTGATGATGGGCGGCATCGAGAATGAGCGCCTGAGCATCGGCGCCCAGTGCGTGGGCATGGCCGAGCGGGCGATCGAGATCACCCTGGCCCATCTGAAGCAGAGGCAAGCCTATCGCGGGACGCTCTGGGACCTGCAGGCAATCCGCCACGACATGGCCCGCCAGGTCACCGATCTGAGCGCCGCCAAGCTGCTGCTCTACCACGCGGCGGCGAAGAAATGCCGGGGCGAGGGCGCGAGGGTGGAGGCGACGATGGTCAAGGCCACCCTGCCGGAGCTGCTCAAGCGCCTGGTGGACGTCTGCGTGCAACACCATGGGGCGGCTGGCTATATGCGCGGAACCGAGATCGAGCGCCTGTGGCGCGACACCCGCCCGCACTCGCTGGGCGGCGGCGCCTCGGCCGTGATGCTGGACGAGGTCGCCAAGCTGTTGTGAACGGCGCCCGGTTCAGGGAATAGTAAGGCGAAGACCGGCTCGATCAACCGGGCCGGCGGAGGAACGATGACGCCACGCGAGGATGAACTTCGTTCAGGGCTGAGCGCCTATCTGTCGCGCCAGTGGAATACCGAGACCCGCGTCGAGACCATCAGCCGCATTCCCGGCGGCGCCTCGCGTGAGACCTGGCGCTGCCAAACCATGGTCGGCGACGCCATGCGGGGCCTGATCGTACGGCTGGATCCGGAAACCAGCCTGATCGATACCGACCGCGCCACCGAATACCGCGCGATGGACGCCGCCCACCGGGCCGGCATCCCGACGCCGGAGCCGCTGTTTCTGGAGGCCGACCTGAGCTGGCTCGGCCGGCCCTTCTCCATCACCAGCGAGATCACCGGCTGCCAAGCTTCGGCCGACGCCATTCCTGACGCCCATCGCGAGACCATGGGGCTCCGTAAGTGGGCGCTGCTGGGTGAAATCGCGACGCTCGATCCCCTGGCGCTAGGCCTGGCCGACGCCATGCCCGCCACGACGGTGGAAACCTGCGCGATGGAGCAACTGGAGTACTGGGCCGGTGTGATCGCCGCCGACGAAATCCACCCCAATCCGGTGGCCGAAGCGGCGGTCCGCTGGCTGCGCCGCCATCCGCCGCCGGCGGCCCAGAAGCTGAGCCTGGTTCACGGCGACTATCGGACCGGCAATTTCCTCTACACTCCGGACGGCCAGATCGCGGCCATCCTGGACTGGGAGATGGCCCATCTGGGCGACCCGCTGGAGGACCTGGCCTGGTCGCTCGACCCGCTCTGGTGCTGGCAAAATCCGGGACGCGCCGGCCAGCTTCTGCCTCACGCCGAGGCGATCCACGCATGGGAGGCGGCCAGTGGCCTGAAGATCGAACCGAGCGCCTTCAACTGGTGGCGGGTATTCGCGTCGGTCAAGGGAATCGGTATCTGGATCTCCTCCAGCGAGGACTATCACAACGGGGCCAGCAAGCAGCCGATCCTGGCGCTAGCTGGATGGCTGATGACCGATCGCCAGCAGCGGATCCTGGCGGACTATCTGTCGCCGCACTCAATGCATCGATTTTATGAGGCCCGGGCATGATCCCCAACGGCGCCGAAGGCGTCAGGCACCTCGCCACCCGCATCATCACCGACCTGATCCCCAAGGCGGTCGACGCCTATACGACCGCCGATCTGGGGCTGACGATCGGCCTGTTGGACATGGTGGCGCAGGACTACGATCGAGCGGTCGACGTGCTGATCTCGGACCAGAACGACATGCGCGTGCTGTTCGAAGCGGCGCTTGGCTCTGTCGGCGATCAGGGGCTTGCCGAGCGGATGTCGGCATCTGTCGCGGCTCGGCCTACCAGCCTGCGCGTCGGGGACCTGAGCGCCCAAGCCGACACCGCCATGCGGGTGCTGATTGATCTGCACGCCCATGTGGAGGCCGCCGAGGCCGGCGGCGAGGCCTGGGCGTCGCTTTTGAACCTGAAGATCTGGACATTCATTGACGCTCACGTCGCCCGGCGCGCCTACGACTCCGCCTTTTGATCCCAACCAGGACACACCATGCTCAATAAGCTCGACGACTTTCCGGTCCACCAGACCCCCGAGCCCTTGGCGCATCTAGCGACCAGCGACCGCAACGCCTACGATCGGACCTGGTTCAATGGCTACGCGCCCGATGGCTCCTACTACTTCGGCATCGGTATGGCGGTGTATCCTCATCGCGGCATCATGGACTGCGCCTTCAGCACCGTCCGGCCCGGCGAGCGCCAGCACTGTTTCTACGGCTCGCGCCGGGCGCCGGTCGAGCGCACCGAGATGGACGTCGGCCCGTTTCGGATGGAAGTGGTCGAGCCGATGCGGCGTACGCGCATCATCCTCGACGACAACGCCAGCGGCCTGTCGTGCGACCTGACTTTTTCGGCGCGTACGGCGTCGATCCAGGAAGCTCGCCAGACCCTGTGGTCCGGCGCGCGCCGGGTAATGGACGCCACCCGGTTCGACCAGTTCGGCCGATGGAGCGGGGTGGTGCGAACGCCCGATGGCGAATTCCGGGTAGATGACCAGGTCTGCCTGGGCACCAAGGACCGGTCCTGGGGCGTGCGCTCGGTGGGAGAGCGTGACGTCGGCGGGGCGCCGACCACGCCGGGCGGCATCTGCTTTGTGTGGGCGCCGTTGGTCTGGGACGACCACATCACTCACGCGATCTTCTTTGACGGCGCCAAGGGTGAGGCCTTGGTCCGCGAGGGCATCGTCGCGCCGCTTTACGCCAGCGAAGCGCTGATCCCTGGCGTCGAGGACGGCAACGACAAACGCATGGCCACCGCCCGCCATCGCCTAGACTATGTACCCGGCACGCGCCTGGCGCGGTCGGCGCAGATCGATCTGGTCGAGCATTCGGGCGACACCCGCACCATCGCCCTCGACCCCATCCTGAAGTTCCAGATGAAGGGGCTCGGCTATGGTCATCCGACGTGGGGCCAGGGCATGTGGAAGGGCGAGTTGGCGGTGGGCGGTGAATCGTTCGATCCGCTGCAACTCGACCCGCTCGCGCCCGAGCATCTCCATACCCAGCAGGTGGTCCGCGCGACCGACGGTACACGCACCGGCGTTGGCGTGCTCGAACAGATCTGCATCGGACCTTACGCCCCGGCGGGCTTCACCGAATTCTTCGACGGCGCAAAAGCGTAGAAAGGGGAAACCATGACGGCGACGATCACCTTTGGCGACCAGACCGTCGAACGGTCGGTCGTGGTCGACCGCGCGGCGCGGGCGGCCAGCGGTCTGGCGGCGTCGGGGGTAAACCCTGGCGACGTCATCGCGATCATGCTGCGAAACGACTTTCCGTTTCTGGAAGCCTCGATCGCCGCGGGTCTGGTCGGCGCCTATGTGACGCCAGTGAACTGGCACAATACCGCCGAGGAGGCGGGCTATGTGCTGACTGACGGCGGCGCCAAGGTGGTGGTGATCCACGCCGATCTGCTGCGCAAACTGGAGGGCGCCATGCCGGCGGGGGCCCTGGTGTTGCAGGTAGAGACACCGCCAGAGATTGTGAGGGACTATGGGGTCACGCCCGCCGACGCGGCGCTGGTTCCCGGCGTGCGGTCGTGGAGCGAGTGGCTGGCGGGCTTTGAGCCCCGCGCCGAGGCGGGCATCCCCGTCCCCGGCTCGATGATCTACACCTCCGGCACCACCGGCCGGCCAAAGGGGGTGCGACGCCAGCCGCCGAAGGCCGAACAGACCGCCGGCGTCCAGGACATGCTGAACGCGGTGTGCGGTTTCCTGCCGTGGCTGGATCAACCCGAAGAGATGCGGGTGCTGCTGTCGGGACCGATCTATCACTCGACGCCGAACGCCTGGCTGGGCACGTTCCATGGCCTGGGAGCCAATGTCTTCGTGGCCGCCAAGTTCGACCCGGAACAGATGCTGGCCAACGTCGAACGCCACCGGATCACCCATCTGCTGGCGGTGCCGACGATGTTCGTGCGGCTGCTCAAACTGCCCGAGGATGTGCGCCGCAAATACGATCTCTCCAGCCTGAAGTTCGTGATGCACGGGGCGGCGCCCTGCCCGGTGCACATCAAGCGGGCGATGATCGACTGGTGGGGACCGGTGATCAGCGAGCACTACGGCGGCACCGAGACTGGGGCGGTGACCTATCTGGATTCCGAGCAGTGGCTGGCGCATCCAGGGTCGGTGGGCAAGCCGCTAGAGACGGTGCGGCTGATGGTCCTGGGCGAAGATGGCGAGCCGATCGAGACCGGCGGGACCGGGGAGGTCGTGGCCTGGCACCAATACTATCCCGACTTCACCTATCACGGCGACGACGCCAAGCGGGCGCGGGCGCAGAAGCAGGGCCTGGTGAGCCTGGGCGACGTCGGTTACCTCGACGGTGACGGCTTTCTCTATCTGTGCGGCCGGGCGTCGGACATGATCATCTCCGGCGGGGTCAATATCTATCCCGCCGAGATCGAGGCGGAGATCCTGAAACTGGCCGGCGTCGCCGATTGCGCGGTGTTCGGCATTCCCGACGAGGAGTTCGGAGAACAGGTTTGCGCGGTGATCCAACCCAGGCCCGGCGTGGTTGTGGACGAGGCGGAGGCGCGCGCCGAGCTGCGGCGGACGCTGGCCGGCTTCAAGGTCCCCCGGCGGATCGAGTTCAGCGACACCCTGCCGCGCGAGGATTCCGGCAAGATCTTCAAGCGCAAGTTGCGTGAGCCCTATTGGGAGAACGTCGGCCGGTCGATTTAGGGCCCGACGACAAAATGGACCAAGGTGCGATCACCTTGGCCCACCCCCCGTTGGCCCGGCGCCCCGGAACCGCGAGAGTGACGCTCTCCCGCGGATCCTTCGCCCGAGTTATTTGCTCAGCATCTGGACGAGCGCGGGATCGAAGGCTCCAGCTTGCGGTCGGAGGCCAAACAGCCTGCCGTCGAAGGACCACCAGGCCCAGCCGATCCCGTTCTTCTCGGCGGTCAATCGCACGAGCTTGATCCAGTTCGCGCGGCTGGTGGGGTCGGCCATGCTGGTGGCGCCGAATTCGTTCATGATCAGAGGCACCTGTTTCTGAGTAGCCCAGTTGATACCGGTGTTCATGTACATCGAGAGCTTGGCATTGGTCCATTCGGTATGGTCAGGCGATCCCAGTGGCTTGGGGAAACGATAGTTAGGCAGCGGCGTGATCAGGGCGCCTTGCGAGGTGATCTGCACAGGCTGATAGACATGCATCGTGTAAATTATATTCTGGTCAGGGAGGACGGTGAGATACTGGAAGTTGGTCGGAATATCGCTCGCCGCCGGAGGAACGATCACAGTATGGTTTGGCGCGCTCTTGCGAATGATCGCGACGAGCTGCGGCGCGAACGTATTCCAGGTAGTGGTGTCATAGTGAGGCTCGTTCAAGGTCTCAAAGAACACCTGGTCCGGCGTGTATTGCGACGCGTAGCGGCTGGCGATGACATCAACAGCTCGGCTGATAATGTCCTGTGACTGAGCATAGGGCAGACTCAGAACCGTGCTCTGGGGCTGGATGCACAGGGTTACCGAAAGCCCCGCCTGGGTGAAGGACGCCACCGCCTGATCCAAACGGGTCAGGGCCTGCGCGACCCGGCCAGCGGAGGACGGCAGCTTCTGGCCATCGACCGGAGCGCCGGTGACCATATAGCTGGGGTCGATTGGAATTCTGACATAGGTGAAGCCCATGGTCTGCAACTGAGCGATATCCGTGGCGTCATAGGTCACAATTCGCGAATTGTTGACGATGTTGTCGGCATTGACGCCGCGGGCCAGCAGCGCCAGACGACTGGCCGGCACCTGAGTGGCGGACAACGCCTCACCAGGGCCAGAAAGCAAAACCAGGAGCGCCGCTCCGGAGAGTAGGGCGGCCTGCTTCAACCTTGACAAAACGTTCTTGATTTTACTCCACAGAAGAGCTTTGTTGACGATATCGTACTTCATGTTAATCTCCACTCAATATGTTAATAATTGTTTATTACGATTAATCACACAAATTATACCGTATTAATTATTCGAATATTTGCCGCCTTGGATCATAAAATTCTCGACGCCGCGGATTTTATATTGCCTTTATTTAGGTAAAAATACCTAGTTCCGCATTAATACTCGCCTCGACGGCGTTAAAATCAAATATTTACACGAACAATTACGGGTCTCGCGGTCGGAAAAACATCCATCCGGTAGAGAAGCTCGATCTGTTCTGTGATAATCCTGTTCACGCCGTCAGTAAACGACGCTGAGCCGCCCATGTAAATGACCAAAAGACCACAAAAATATGCGACAAAGTGACGCCAAAAAGTTCAGTTTACCAGAGATATTGACGGTTGTATTTTTACATAACATTTTGTAACAAATGAATATATAGATATAAGTGCGTCTGAGTGGAGAGATATTTGAGACGCATTCGCTTCAATTTCAAACCATGGCGCGGAGCCCCGGGCTCGGCTCCATGACGCCGCGAACCCTGGCCGTTCAGCCTTTGACAAGCCTTGCCCCAGAGCCTCTGATCACAGAAAATCTCGCGTTAGCCGGCCATCGCTCGGCCGTCCAAACAAGATCAGGGAAGACCGCATGGAAACGCAGGACCAGTACGACCTAATCAAGGAGCGGTTCGCCGAAGCGCGGGATCTGCGATTGAAATACCGGCCCGAGGGCACGTCTCAGTACACCTCGAACCTGACAGGCGATCTGGCCAAATATGAGATCGACCCCCATGCCCATGACGGCGGGGATCGGGCGGCAATCAGCGACACGGTGGAGTGCCTGTTCATCGGCGGTGGTTTCTCGGCGTTGCTGACTGCGGCGCGGCTTCGCGAACGTGGGGTGGAGAGCATTCGGATCGTCGAACGCGGCGCGGATGTCGGTGGCACCTGGTACTGGAACCGCTACCCTGGCGCGGCCTGCGACGTGCCGGCCTACGACTATCTGCCGCTGCTCGACGAGATGGGCCATGTGCCCTCGCGGCTCTACGCCAAGGGACCAGAGATTTTCGCCCACTGCCAGGCGATCGCCCGCCGCTATGATCTCTATGACCTGGCGGTGTTCCGCACGACCGTCACTTCCACCACCTGGGATGAGGCCGAAAAGCTGTGGCGCATCGGCACCGATCGCGGTGACACCATGAAGGCGAGGTTCGTGATCTGCGCCAACGGCACACTCTCCAAGCCCAAGCTGTCAAAGATCGCCGGCATGGAAAGCTTCGCCGGTCATTCATTCCATTCTTCGCGCTGGGACTATGGCTACACTGCCGAGGATCTTTCCGGCCTCGCGGACAAGGGGGTGGGGATCATCGGCACCGGCGCCTCGGCGGTGCAGGCGATTCCGCGATTGGCGCGGGCGGCGAAGGAACTCTACGTCTTCCAGCGCACGCCTTCATCGATAGACTTCCGCAACGACCGGCCCACCGACCCGGAATGGGTGGCGAGGCTGAAACCCGGGTGGCAGGCGGCCCGGCGCGAGAAGAACCTGCGCGGCCGCGAGCAGGACCTTGCCAAGAAGGCGGAACTCGCGGCGCTGTCGCGCGAGGAAAAGGTTCGGCGACAGGAGAACGATAATATCGACTACATGATGCGCATTCATCGGCGCATCGAGGAGATCGTCGAAGACAAGGCCACCGCCGAGGCGTTGAAGCCCTGGTACATGTTCATGTGCAAGCGGCCCTGTTTCGACGACGAATACCTGCCCGCCTACAATCGCCCCAACGTCCATCTGGTCGACACCCAGGGCAAGGGGATCACTGAGATCAACGCGCGTGGCCCGGTGTTCGAGGGCCATGAGTATCCTCTCGACGTGCTGATCTACGCCACCGGTTTCGAGGTGCAGAAAACCGGCATCTACAATGAGATTCGGGGCCGGGACGGGCGGGAGATCAACGAGACCTATCGCGACGGCCTGCGCACTCTGTTCGGGGTGCACACCCATGGCTATCCGAACCTGTTCATCATGGGCGGCTATCAGGCCTCGTTCCAGTTCAACCTGACGTTCATGCTGCAAACCCAGGGCGACCATATCGCCGAGTGCATCCGTCACACGCGCGAAGGCGGGCACCAGGAGATTGACGTGTCGCACGCCTCGGAAGAATGGTGGGTTCAGGAGGTGATCGCCCATCGCGGCAAGACCAGCCGCAACACCGATTGCACGCCCGGCTACTACAACTTCGAGGGCGAGTTCAACCGCCGCCAGGACGGCAACTACAACGGCGGCTTCAAACAGTATTTCGAGCATCTGACGGCCGCCCGCGATCGGATGGACGCGCATTTCACCTTCGCCTGAAGTCCACCGCGCCGAACATGGCCTAGAGAAAAGCGTACCGCTCAAACCGGTCCGAAGGCCGCCATGAACGTTTTCACGGCGGCGGCGACTTCGGCGTCGATTTCGGCATCCGTCGGTTCGGGGCCGAAGTTGCAGAGACGGACTTTGAACAGCCGATTCTGGCAGAGGCCGACGAACTGGTGCGCCGCGATCTCCGGATCGCAAGGGCGAAGCAGGCCTGCGTTCACCGCGCCCTGGATATAGTCGATAAGGCGCCGCGCGCCGCGCATCGGTCCCGCTTCATAGAAGGCCCGGCCAATCTCTGGAGCTCGCCCCGCCTCCGAGGCGATGAGGGTGAAATTCCGCAAACCGAAACCCGTTGTCACGACTGTCAGCAATGTACGCCCCAGCCCTGTAAGCACCACGCGCGCATCGGCTCCCTGAGAGATCATCTCGTCCATCGCATCCTGAATCCACGCGCAATGACGATCCACGTGGGCGAGGAATATCTCCTCCTTGCTCTTGAAGTAGTTGTACAGGGTGCCCTTCGAGCCGCCGACGCGCGCGGCGATCACCGACATCGACGCGGCCGAATAGCCCACCTCCATGAACACCTCGGCCGCGACGTCGAGAATGGCCTCGCGGCGGCTGTCGCGGTCGATGCGAGGCTTGGCGTCCACCGTTGGGCTCCCTGGCTGAATTCAGCTTGACGGTATCATGACCGTACAGTACGGTCAATTTTAGTCTGGAGGCCGTCGATGAGCAGGAACGCTTCACCGCTCGCGGCGATGCGCGCCGTGGGCGCATCGACCCTGTGCGCGATATGGCTGGCGTCGTGCGCCAGCCTACCCAGTCCAACACCGACCCGTCAGGCCAAAGCGATCGACGCCTATGAGGCCGCCGCGACCTTCGCCGGACCAACCACCGACTGGCCGAGCGATGGTTGGTGGAAGCACTATAGCGATCCCCAGCTCGACGCCCTGATGGACGAGGCGATCAAAGGCTCGCCCACCCTGGCCCAGGCAGAGGCCCGGCTGCGCAAGGCGCGGGCGACGCGGACGGTCGTGGCCGCCCAAGGCCTGCCATCGCTGAGCGCCAACGCCCAGGCCCAGGAGCTCAAGCAAAGCTATCAGAATCTGATTCCGCGGGCGTTCCTGCCTCCGGGCTACAACGATTACGGTCAGGCGACGCTCAACCTGAACTGGGAGTTGGACTTCTGGGGCAAGACCCGGGCCGCCGTGGCGGCGGCCGTGTCGGAGACCCGGGCGGCGGCGGCCGACGCCGCCGAGGCGCGCCTGGTGCTGACCACCGACATAGCCGCCACTTACGCCGCCCTGGCGCGCCTGACAGCCGAGCGGGCCGTGGCGGTGGAATCCGCCCGCGTGCGCGAGCAGACCGCCGGCCTGACCGCCCAACGCGTCAGCAACGGCCTGGACACCCAGGCGGAGTTGAAACAGGCCCAGGGCGCGGCGCCCGCGGCACGGGCCACCGTGGCGGCCCTGGACGAACAGATCGCCCAGACCCGCGACACCTTGGCGGCTCTGGCCGGGGCCGGACCGGATCGGGGTCTAGCCCTGACCGCTCCGAAGCCGGCGACCCTCGCGGCCTTTGGACTGCCGGCCGATCTGCGCGTCGGTCTGATCGGACGCAGGCCGGACGTGATCGCCGCGAGATGGCGCGCGGAAGCGGCCACGCGTCGCATCGCCGGCGCCAAGGCGGCCTTCTATCCCGACATCAACATCGCCGCCTATTTCGGGCAACAGTCGCTGCATTTGGAAAACCTGATCAACGCCGGTTCGGCAATCGGCGCGGTGGGGCCGGCCCTAAGCTTGCCGATCTTCGAGGGCGGACGATTGCGCGGCGCTCTGCGCGGCGCCCAGGCGGACCGGGACGCGGCGGTGGCCGCCTATGACGCGGCGGTGACCCAGGCTCTGCGCGAGGTGGCGGACGTCGCCGCCAGCGAACGCGCGCTCGGTGATCAGTTGACGCAATCGCGTCAGGCGCTCGCCGCCTATGAAGGCGCCTACAAGGTAGCGCGGATGCGCTTCGAGGGTGGCCTTTCGACTTATCAATCCGTGCTGCTGGCCGAGGACGCCGTCCTGACCCAGCGGCGCATCGTCAGCGATCTCGACAGCCGGGCCTTCACCCTGGACGTGGCCCTGGTCCGCGCCCTCGGCGGTGGTTTCGGCCCGGCCAAGGAGGCCCCCCATGCCTGATTCGGGTGAACCCATTCCAGACAAACTCGCCGCTCCGGCCACCCCCCCGATCGCCGCGCCCGCCCGACGGTCGCCAAATCGGCGCTGGCGGCTGCTCGCCCTGCTGGGCGGCGGCGTCGTCGTTGGGGCAGTCGCCTATGGCGCCTATTGGGTGCTGGTGGCCTCCCACGAGATCTCCACCGACAACGCCTATGTCGGCGCCGACACCGCCGTCGTGACGCCAATGGTCTCCGGGTCGGTCCTCACCGTTCCGGTGGCCGAGACCCAGATGGTCAGGGCCGGACAGACCCTGGTGGTGCTTGACCCCGCCGACGCGCGGAACGCCGTGGCCCAGGCCCAGGCGGCTCTGGGCCAGGCCGAGCGTCAGGTGCGCGGCATGTTCGCAAACGACGGCGCCCTGGCCGGCCAGGTAGCGGCGCGGACGGCGGCGGTGGCCGAGGCCGATTCGCGCATCGTCAGCGCCCGGGGAGACCTGGACCGCGCCCGCACCGACCTGGACCGCCGCCAGGTCCTGGCGGCCTCGGGGGCGGTCTCCGGCGATGAACTGACCAGCGCCCAGAACCGCTTCTCCACCGCCAAGGCGGCCCTGGTGTCGGCCCAGGCGGCCCGGGCGGCGGCCATCGCCGACCAGGGCGCCGCCCAAGGCTCGCGTCAGGTCAATAACGCGATGATCTCCGGGGCGGACGTAGACCACAACCCCGACGTACTGGCCGCCCGGGCGCGGCTGGACGCCGCCGAACTAGCGCTGTCGCGCACCGTGATCACCTCGCCGATTGACGGCGTGGTGGCCAAGAAGGCGGTGGAGGTCGGCCAGATGATCCAGGCGGGCGCGGTGACCATGCAGATCGTCCCCACGCGCGAGGCGTTTGTCGACGCCAACTTCAAGGAAGTGCAGCTGTCACGGGTCAGGATCGGCCAACCAGTGGTGCTGACCAGCGACCTTTACGGCGGCGGCGTGAAGTTCCACGGTCGGGTGAAGGGCCTGTCGGGCGGCACCGGCGCGGCGTTTTCGCTGATCCCCGCGCAGAACGCCTCCGGCAACTGGATCAAGATCGTTCAGCGCCTGCCCGTCCGTATCATCCTTGATCCAGCCGAGCTGGTTACTCATCCCCTGCGCGTCGGCCTGTCGATGAAGGCGACCATCGACGTCGGCGGGTCCTGAGAATGAGCGATCAACCGGCCGCGCCCACCCCGATGACCGGGGGCGCCCTGGCGATCACGGCCATCGCCCTGGCGCTGGGCACATTCATGCAGGTGCTGGACGGCAGTATCGCCAATGTGTCGATCCCGACCATTGCCGGCGACATGGGCGTCAGCGCCGACCAGGGCACCTGGGTGATCACCTCCTTCGCCGTGGCCAATGGGGTGTCGGTGCCGCTGACCGGCTGGCTGATGATGCGCTATGGCGTGGTGAAGACCTTTGTCATGGCAGTGAGTCTGTTCACGGTCGCCTCGCTGCTGTGCGGCATCGCCTGGAATCTTCCCAGCCTGATCGTGTTCCGGATTCTGCAGGGGGCGGTGTCCGGACCTATGATCCCCGGCTCACAAGCGTTGCTGATCTCGGTCTTTCCCAGTGACAAGCGCGGCCAGGCCTTGGCCCTGTGGTCGATGACGACTCTGGTCGCGCCGATCGCCGGCCCGGTGCTGGGCGGCTATATCTCTGACAATATGAGCTGGCAGTGGATATTCCTGATCAACCTGCCGGTCGGGGCGCTGTGCGCGTTCCTTTGCTGGCGCAACATGAAGAGCCGCGAGACCGCCACCCGCAAGGTGCCCGTGGACACCACCGGCTTCATGCTGCTTCTGGTATGGGTAGGCGCGTTTCAGGTGATGCTGGACACCGGCAAGGACGCAGACTGGTTCTCGTCCCCCGCCATCATCGTCCTGGCTCTGGTGGCCTTGATCGGTTTCATCGCCTGGCTGATCTGGGAATTGACCGAGAAGAACCCGATCGTCGATCTTTCGCTGTTCAGGTCGCGCAATTTTACCGTCGGGTCCATCGTCACATGCCTGGGGTTCGGGGTGTTTTTCGGCAACAGCGTGCTGCTGCCGCTGTGGCTGCAGACCCACATGAACTATATCGCCACCTGGGCCGGGCTGGTGGCCGCGCCGAGCGGGGTCGTGGCCGTGATGCTGACGCCGTTTGCCGCCCAGATCATGGGCAAAGTCGACGCGCGCTGGACCGCGACCCTGGCCATGGGAGCCTTCGCGCTCTCTTACTGGCTGCGCTCGGGCTACACCGCCGACGCAAGCTTCAGCGCCCTGGTCGTGCCGATGCTGGTGCAGGGGGTGGCGATGAGCGTGTTCTTCGTGTCGATGATCACTATCACTCTCAGTGGTATACCGCCGGCCCAGATTCCACAGGCCAGCGGGCTGTCGAACTTCACCCGCCTGAGCGCCGGCGCCTTCGCCGCCGCCCTGACCACCACGATATGGGATCGGGCCGCCTCGCTGCACCAGACCCGGCTGGCGGAATCGGTCTCGCCGGCCGACCCGGCCTGGCGAAGCGCGATGACCGGTATGAGCCATTTGGGCATGAGCTTGCCGCAGTCGCTCAGCGCCATGACCCGGCAGTTCGTCGACCAGGCCTATCTGCTGGCGTCACTGGACTTCTTCCGCGCCTCGGCCTGGCTGATGATCCTGCTGGTGCCGCTGCTGTGGTTCACCAAGCGCGCCGGCGGCGGCGGAGCGCATGTGGCCGCGGCCGACTAGGCCGGCTCCATCCCGACCATCACCGCGTTCGGGGTTCCACAGACCGCCTTGAGGCCGTTCTGGCTGTTTTTGCAGATCATCTTCATCGGCCTGGCCGCCGGCGGTGGCGGCGTCGGGGCCACCGCGCTTGACTGAGCCCGCCCCGCGCCGGGGCTGGGGCCGCAGGCCCAGAGCGCGGAGCAGGCCAGGCTCAAAGAGGCGATCGAGAAAATGAATCGGGTCATGGCGCGGTCACATATCGCGTCTCAAACCCAACCCCAAGCGCGGCATGGCCATTGTGCGGTTGCGAAAAAACCGCGGTCGGCTACATGTCTCCGGTCACAGGAGCGCTCCTCATCGCCGTTTCATCAGAGGCCCAAGCCGACGCGGTCGACGACGGCCTGGCGCGGGCGGCCAAACCGCCGCTGGGCCTGATTCTGCTGCTGGGCGCGCTGACCGCCTTCGGGCCGCTGTCGATCGACATGTATCTGCCGGCCCTGCCGGCCATCGGAAAGTCTCTGCACGCGACACCGGCGGCGATGCAGCAGACCGTCGCCGCGTTCTTCATTGGCATGGCGGCGGGCCAGCTGTTCTATGGACCGTTGTCGGACCGGCTGGGAAGGCGGCCGCCCCTGCTGGTCGGGCTGATCATCTATGTCCTGGCGACCGCGGGTTGCGCCCTGGCGCAATCGGAACAGATCCTGATCGTGCTGCGGATCGCCCAGGCCCTGGCCGGGTGCGCCGGTATGGTGATCGCCAGGGCCATCGTGCGCGACCGCTTCGCCTACAATGAAGTGCTGCATATCTTTTCCCTGCTGTCCCTGGTCATGGGGCTGGCGCCGATCCTGGCGCCGCTGTTGGGCGGATGGGTGCTGGCCGTGGGTGGCTGGCGCTGGATCTTCTGGTTCGAGGTGATCTTCGGCGCCATTGTCGCCGTCGCGGCCTTCTTCCTGCTGCCCGAATCGCGTTCGGAAGCCACCGCCGTCCAGGCTCGGGGCGAGTCGCCGCTGCGCAGCTATCTGGCCTTGTTCCGACAACCCCGGCTGATGGGCTTTGTCCTGACGGGCGCTTTCTCGGGGGCGGCGCTCTTCACCTATGTCGCCGCCTCGCCGGACATTCTGATCGGCGTCTTTCATGTGCCCCCCGGCCAGTTTGGCCTGTTCTTCGGGGCCAACGCCGTCGGCTTGATCGGGGCCACCCAAATCAACGCCCGGCTGGCCCGTCGCATCCCCTTCGAGGTGATCCTGAGCTGGGCCAATCTGGTCGTCCTCGGCGGAGGGGTGCTGTTGGCCATCGACGCCGTCACCGGGTTTGGCGGGCTTTGGGGCGTGATGGTCCCGATGTTCCTGATCATGGCGAGTTTCGGGTTCAACCAGTCCAACGCGACGGTGGGCGCGCTGGGGGTAGATCCCTTGCGGTCCGGCACGATTTCGTCCCTGTTCGGCGCGGCATCGTTCGGAGCCGGCGCGGCGGCGGCGGGGCTGGCCGGCGCCTTGCGGGACGGCACCGCCAGGCCCATGGCGTTCGTTGTCGTCGCGGTGCTTGGATGCGCGGTGGTCAGCCTGCGCACCCTGGCGCCGGTCCGCAAGATGAACGGCCGCTGAACGCCGGGAACAACGCCCCGTTCAGCTAGACGCGGTTAGATATGGCGCTGTCACACCGAGCGTGTGATCCTCGTCGGCCCGTGGTGGGTCGATGCGTCCACCTCGAAGCCAACGAGAGCCACTATGCGCCCACTCACATCCGCGACCCTCGCCCTGATGCTGGCCAGCGGCGGCCTGGCCACTCTGGCGCCCGCCACGAGCCAGGCCCAGTTCGCCGTTAACGTCCGCGTGAACCTCGCGCCGCCACCGCTACCCTATTACGACCAACCGCCCTGCCCCGGCTACGGCTACATCTGGACCCCGGGCTACTGGGCCTGGGGCGACTATGACCAGGACTATTACTGGGTCCCCGGAACCTGGATCCTGCCGCCTCAGACCGGCTATCTGTGGACGCCCAGCTATTGGGCCTTCTACGACGGCGCCTATCTGTTCACCCCAGGCTACTGGGGCCTCACGGTCGGGTTCTACGGCGGTATCGACTATGGCTTTGGCTATGGCGGCTATGGCTATGATGGCGGCTACTGGCGTGGGCGGGACTTCTTTTACAACCGCCGGGTCAACAACCTGCGCAATGGCCGGTTCAGCAATGTCTACGACCGCGAGGTCCCCCGTTTCCGCGATCACGACAGGGTCAGCTTCAACGGTGGGCCGAACGGCGTGCGCGCCCGGCCTTCGGATCAGGATCGAACGCGTTTCGGCGAACGCCACCTGGCGCCGACCGGCGATCAGATGCGGCATTTCCAGTCGGCCCGCTCCGACCCGTCCCTGAGGGCGAGCGTCAACCACGGCGCGCCACCGGTCGCCGCGACGCTCCGGCCAGGCGAGTTGAGGGGCCCCGGAGTTGCGCCCGCGCGGGGCGGTTCGTCGTATGGCCGCGACATCGGCGGATCGGGCGGGCCGGTTTACGCCCCGCGTCCCGACCAGGGCGCGCGGGATGGCGGTTATCGTCAGGGGCCGGCGAGCGATCAGCGGTTCCGGGGACCCGGCCCCCAAGGTTACCAAGGCGCGGCGCCTTCGGGACTGACGCCCGCACGTCCGTCATTCCGCGGCCAGCAGGGACCTGGCGGAGACTTCTCCGGCCCGCCCCAGCGCCAAGCCCCGCCGCCGTTCGTGTCACGGTCCACGCCGCCTCCCGCGCCCCAATTCGCGCCTAGGGAACAGCAGCGCATCGCCCCCCCGAATCCGCCGAGTGTGGCGGCCAGACCAGAGCATGCGCCTCAGCCACCAGCGGCGGCGCAACAGCGACCCGCGCCGCGTCAGGACCGCGACAACGGCGGTTCGCGGGGTGATCGCACCGATCACCCCTGACGCAGCCCGCCGGGCGATGCGAACTTGCGCCTCACCCTGGGCGCCCCTAGGTGTCAGCCGGTAAATTTAGCAGGCTTGAGGGTGAGGCGTTTTGACGATCGAGGCGGTGATCTGGGATTTCGGCGGGGTGTTCACCACCTCGCCGTTCGAGGCTTTCAATCGCTTCGAGCGGGCCAAGGGCCTGCCAGTGGACTTCATCCGAGGGATCAACGCCACTGATCCCGACCACAACGCCTGGGCTCGGTTCGAGCGGGCGGAGATCGACGCGGCGGGGTTCGACGCCGCGTTCCTGGACGAATCCACCGCGCGCGGCCATCCGGTCCGGGGGGCCGACATCCTGCCCCTGCTGTCGGGCGATGTGCGGCCGGCGGTGGTGGCGGCGCTGGAACTCTGCAAGCGACATTTCAAGGTCGGCTGCATCACCAACAACATGGCCCAGGGCCACGGCGCCGGCATGCAGGCGACGCGCGAGGGAGCGTCCCGCGCCGCGGCCATCATGGATATGTTCGACGCGGTGATCGAAAGCTCCAAGGCCGGGGTGCGCAAGCCCGACGCGCGCATCTACCAGATGATGTGCGACACGCTGGCCGTCTCCGCGGCCAACTGTATTTATCTCGATGACCTGGGGGTGAACTGCAAGCCGGCGGCGGCGCTGGGGATGACCGCCATCAAGGTGGTCAGCGAAACACAACTGCTGGCTGATCTGGCCCGGGCGACGGGCCTGACTGATATCGCGCCCGGCCAATTGAAGGTGCAAAAGTGAGCCGCCCGGCCCGAATCGGGGCGGCGGCGGCCCTGGCGCGCCTGACCGGCTGGTCGGCCGTGGACGGCGATCGCGACGCGATCACCAAGACCTTCAAGTTCAAGGACTTCAACGCCGCCTTCGGCTGGATGACCCGCATGGCGCTGGCGGCGGAAAAGCTCGACCATCATCCCGAATGGTTCAATGTCTACAACCGGGTTGAGGTGGTGCTGACAACCCACGACGCCGATGGGGTGACAGAACTCGATCTGACCCTCGCGACGATGATGGACGCGGCGGCCAGCTAGGCGTTGCGCTGCGTAACAATTTGCGCCCGCCGGGCAATTAAGGCAGAATAGTTCTTCGCGAAAACAGGGGTTTCGCGTTCAGGGCGCCGACGTCGGCGCGATCAGGAAGACCGCGGTTTCATGGCTCGCATAACTCTGGTGGATGACGACGAAAATATAGTCGCCTCTGTGTCCCTGGCCCTCGAGAGCCATGGCCATGAGGTAAAGGCCTACTATGACGGCGTCGCGGGCCTGACCGCTTTGGAGAGCGATCCTCCGGATCTGGCGGTGCTCGACGTCAAGATGCCCCGACTGGACGGCATGGAGGTGCTGCGCCGGCTGCGCCAGACCAGCAATGTGCCGGTTATCATGCTGACGTCGAAGGATGACGAGATCGACGAAATCCTCGGCTTCAACCTCGGGGCCGATGACTACATCCGCAAGCCGTTCAGCCAGCGGCTGCTGATCGAGCGGGTCAAGGCCGTGCTGCGCCGCGCTCACCCGGAAGACCCCCTGACCGGAGAGACCGGCGCGCCGAGTGGCGGCGATGGCGATCAGGCCGACAACCGCGCGATCAAGCGAGGGCGTCTGACCCTGGACCCCGCCCGCCACGACTGCCTGTGGGAGGGTAAACCGGTGCGCCTGACGGTGACCGAGTTCCTGCTGCTGCAGTCCCTGGCCCAGAGACCCGGGTTCGTGAAGAGCCGGGACAATCTGATGGACGCGGCCTACGAAGATCAGGTCTATGTCGACGACCGCACCATCGACAGCCACATCAAGCGCATGCGCAAGAAATTCCGCGAAGTCGACCCAGAGTTCGACGCGATCGAAACCCTGTATGGCGTCGGCTACAGATATCGCGAATCCTGATCCAGACCCCCGCCGGAAATCCGTTGGCCAGCCGGGCCGCGGCGCTCGTCGGGTTCTGTTTTCACGATTGGGCAGGACCATCATCCTGCTCAATCTGCTCGGCCTCGCCATCCTCGTCGGCGGCGCGCTGATCCTCAACGAATCCCAGCCGGGACTTGTCGAAGGCCGGCTGGAGAGCCTGGGCCTGCAGGGCGAACTGATCGCCACGGTGATCGATCAGACCGCCACCGGCGAAGATCCGGCGCCCAGGCTGGACACCGACATCGCCCGGCGCGTCCTGCAATCGCTGTTTATCCCCGTCTCCCAGCGCGCTCGCCTGTACGACACCCGCGGCCGTCTGCTTGCGGACTCCGACCGGGTGGTGAACCGGGTCAGATCGAGCCGGCCGGCGCCCGCCGCGGCCCAGGGCGAGGCCGCTCTCCGCCCACGGAGTTCCGCGTTCTCCAATGACAAACGGGCGCGGGAAGCGCGGCTGGATCTGGCCCGCGAGGTCGCCGGCGCCCTGACCGGAGGCGCGACATCGGACGTGCGCGTCAACGAGGACGGTCAACGGGTGGTTTCGGTGTCCGTGCCGATCCGCCACGTGCGGGCGGTGCTCGGCGTGCTGACCCTGGAATCCGACGACGTTGACAGTATCGTCGCCGCCCAGCGCACGGCTCTGGCGCCCTTCGCCCTTATCGCCTTGGGGGTGGCGCTGTTTTCATCGCTGCTGCTGATCCAGCAAATCGCCGTGCCGGTGCTCAGGCTGGCCCGTGCCGCGGATCAGGTGCGGCTGTCGCGAACGCGGGCGATCTCGCTGCCTGATCTCGCCGAACGCAAAGATGAACTGGGGGACCTGACCCGGTCTTTGGAAACCATGACCGTGTCGCTTTCGGAGCGGATGGTGGCGATCGAGCGGTTCGCCGCCGACGTCTCGCATGAGCTGCGCAATCCGATGACCTCGATCCGGTCAGCGGTGGAAACCCTGGAACTGGTCAAGACCGACGCCCAGCGCCAGCGGCTGACAGCCATACTACATAACGACGTGAACCGCCTGGACCGGTTGATCAGCGACATCTCCAACGCCTCGCGCCTCGATGCCGAGCTGGCCCGCAACACGCCCTTGCCCATGAACGTGGCGCGCCTGCTGGCGGATATCTGTGATTTCTACAACGCCACGGGCAAGCCGGGCGAGGTTCGCGTAACCTTCATCGCGACCAACGCCTCCGTGCCGGTGATGGTGATCGGGCGGGAAGGGCCGCTCGGTCAGGTGTTCCGTAATCTGGTGGACAACGCCCGCTCGTTCAGCCCGCCGGGGGGAGAGGTTCGGGTATATCTGTCGATGACGCGGGACGAGGTGAATGTGCGGGTCGAGGACGATGGTCCAGGCATCCCGCCCGACAATCTCGAGACAGTGTTCGAGCGCTTCTACACCTCAAGGCCGAAGGGCGCGGCGTTCGGCGGCAATTCCGGGCTGGGCCTGGCCATCGCGCGCCAGATCATCAAGACCCACGGCGGGCGGATCTGGGCCGAGAACCGTATGGATGGCGATCAGGTTCTGGGCGCCAGCTTTCGCGTCGCCATGCCGTTGGCATGATCGTGCACGCCGGACTGATCGCCCTGCGCCTGGGCGGTGGCTGGCGGGGTGTGCTGATCCAGGGTCCGTCGGGCTCGGGCAAGAGCGATCTGGCGCTGCGGGCGCTCGGTCAGGGCTTTCGCGTGGTGGCAGACGACCGGACAGTCCTGTTCCTGTCGGCCGAACGGCTGTTCGGACGCGCTCCCGGACCTCTCCATGGCTTGATCGAGGTTCGCGGCCTGGGCGTCATCCAGATGGCCGTTCTGGGTCTGGCGCCGATCGTGCTTTCGGTGCAGTGCAAAACAACCCCCGACGCCGTTGAACGCCACCCGGAGGCAACATTCATTGACCTTCTCGGCGTGGCGACGCCGGTACTAGACCTTTGGCCATTTGAAAATTCCGCACCCGCGAAGATAAGTCGCGCTATTGAACATCTTGGAGCGCGCCCCTAACGAGCGTATCAGGTTCGGCGGCGCCGCTCGACCGGCGTGCTGGGGCCATGGGCAAGATGAGACAATCAGGGTTCCGAAGGGATCCGATTCTTGTTCCCTATTTGATGTGTCGAACCCGGTCGCGGCTTTGGTCCAAGGCCATCGGGTTGCAGAGGATAGCGCCTTTGAGGGTCTACGCGTGATCGGGCTGGTTATCGTGACACACGGGCGACTGGCTGAAGAATTCATCCACGCCATGGAGCACGTCGTCGGGTCTCAGCCCGCGGTGGCCGCCATCTGTATCGGCCCGGATGACGATATGGAGCGGCGACGACGCGATATCCTCAACGCCTGCCGCAATGTCGACGGCGGCCAGGGGGTGATCCTGTTGACCGACATGTTCGGCGGCACCCCGTCCAATCTGGCGATCTCGGTCATGGAACAGACCAAGGCCGAGGTTATCGCCGGCCTCAACCTGCCCATGCTGATCAAGCTGGCCAGCATTCGCGGCAAGGAGCCGCTGGACGTCTGCGTCAGCCACGCCCAGCAGGCGGGCCGAAAATACATATCGGTCGCCTCCTACGTCCTGGCCGGCGAGAAGTGAGATCCAAGGTCACTGTTGAGATCGTCAACGAACGGGGACTGCACGCCCGGGCGTCGGCCAAGTTCGTCAAGCTGGCGGGAACCTTCCAGTCCCAGGTCAGCGTGACCCGCGAGGACCAGACCGTCGACGCCCTCTCGATCATGGGCCTGATGATGCTGGCCGCCGGCCCCGGCTCCACCATCGAGATCGTCGCCGACGGCGTCGACGCCCAGGCCGCCGCCGCGGCCCTGTGCCGCCTGGTGGAGACCCGCTTCGAAGAGGACCGCTGAAGAGATATAACGATATCCTTATGTCTTCTTGCGGAGGTGGCCGGGGGCGTCTATAGAGCCGGCCAGCAATCAGCAGGAGCCCCACGCGTGGCCGACTACCTCGTCAGAGACATCTCCCTGGCCCCCTGGGGCCGCAAGGAACTGGAAATCGCCGAAACCGAAATGCCGGGGCTGATGGCCCTGCGCGAAGAGTTCGGCGCGACTCAACCGCTGAAGGGCGCGCGGATCGCCGGTTCGCTGCACATGACCATCCAGACTGGCGTGCTGATCGAAACCTTGACCGCCCTGGGCGCCGACGTGCGCTGGGCGTCGTGCAACATCTTTTCGACCCAGGACCACGCCGCCGCCGCCATCGCGGTGACCGGCACGCCGGTGTTCGCCACCAAGGGCGAGACGCTGGACGAGTATTGGGACTACGCCCATCGGATCTTCGAATGGTCGGACGGTGGCTATCCGAACATGATCCTCGACGACGGCGGCGACGCCACCCTGCTCTGCGTCCTGGGCCCCAAGGCGGAACTCGACCCCACCCTGCTCGATCATCCGAACAACGAGGAGGAAGAGTCGCTCTATCGGACGATGAAGCGCTATCTGAAGGAGAAGCCCGGCTTCTATTCGGCCATCCGCGCGTCGATCAAGGGCGTCTCCGAAGAGACCACCACCGGCGTTCACCGCCTCTATCAGATGGCCGAGCGCGGCGAGCTGCCGTTCCCCGCCATCAACGTCAACGACAGCGTCACCAAGTCGAAGTTCGACAACCTCTATGGCTGCCGCGAGAGCCTGGTCGACGCCATCCGCCGCGGCACCGACGTGATGCTGTCGGGCAAGGTCGCCGTGGTCTGCGGCTATGGCGACGTGGGCAAGGGCTCGGCCGCTTCGCTGCGCCAGGGCGGCGCGCGGGTGATGGTGACCGAAGTCGATCCGATCTGCGCGCTGCAGGCGGCGATGGAGGGCTATGAGGTCCTGACCCTGGAAGACACGCTGAAATCCGCCGACATCTATGTCACCGCCACCGGCAACAAGGACGTGATCACCGTCGACCACATGCGGGGGATGAAGAACAACGCCATCGTCTGCAACATCGGCCACTTCGACTCCGAAATTCAGATCAGCGGCCTGCGCAACTTCAAGTGGGACGAGATCAAGCCGCAGGTCCACCATGTGGAATTCCCGGATGGCAAGAAGCTGATCATCCTGTCGGAAGGCCGCCTGGTGAACCTGGGCAACGCCACCGGCCACCCCAGCTTCGTGATGAGCGCCAGCTTCACCAACCAGACCCTGGCCCAGATCGAACTGTGGTCGAACGGCGCGGCCTATGAGACCAAGGTCTACACCCTGCCCAAGCACCTCGACGAGAAGGTCGCGATGCTGCACCTGGCCAAGCTGGGCGCCAAGCTGACCACCCTCTCCAAGGAACAGGCCGACTACATCAGCGTGCCCCAGGTCGGCCCGTTCAAGCCCGATCACTATCGGTATTAGGGGATAGGCTCCGGCGCGTCGGGGCGCCTCATTCCCGAGTTTCACCGTTAACGACCGTAGATACGCTGGGCTTGGCCGGGGAGCGTCAGGGGAGAGATCGGGGCGCTGGCGGGGAGTCCGCGGGCAGCCCACGGGGCGATAGATGGGCGCTGACGGGGCGCTGACGGGGCGGCGGCAGGCGCCTTGGGGGGCGGCGCCGGGCGCTCCATGGCCTTTTCGCGCGGCGCCAAGTTATTGAAAATATTGTTGATCTGTCCGAGCTCGAAGGCCTGGTGGTGCGCCAACTCGGAGGCGTCGATCAGCGGCGCGCCCTCGGCCCGGGCCTGGGCGAAGGCATCGTAGCCGGGGTTTTCGAGAACGGGCATGGGGCGGGTCTTTTGGGGCGGCGAGTGAACGCAGGGATCAATAGTTGCAATATGCGACTTCGAGTGAGAATTGTCAATCTGCAAAGTAAATCCGCGTGGCCGCGAAGCGCGATCCGCGACGTGGCGTCCCGGTCATACCCTGTCGTTCTCTAGGCCTTGACCGTCCGCCTTGCGCGGCCCGTTTCAATGCCCCATAGTTTGTCCTGATCCCAGGCAAATCATGAGGCGGACATGGCCGACGTCGCTTTCCTGACCGACACCTTCGCCGAGGACGGGCTGATTGGCGCCGACCGGCTCAGCGCCATGCTGAACATCACCCGCGCGGAACTCGCGCTCGCTCTGGGCCTGTCTCGGGACGCGGTGGCCAAGACCGCTCGGATGCGATCGCCGGCGACGCAGGCGCGGCTGAGGGACGTGATCGAGATCGTCAATCGCGTTCAGGGCTGGGCCGGATCGCCGGGGCAAGCCTTCGCCTGGTACCGGTCGCAACCCCTGCCCTCGTTCGGCGACCAGACCGCGGAGGCTCTGGTCAAGGAAGGCCGCTCCGAGGCCGTCAAGCGCTATCTCGATCGGATCGCGGTGGGCGGCTACGCTTGAGGCTGACCGGGGTGGTCTATCGCGCTCACAATCCGCGCTGGGCCTTTGCCGCGAGCTCAGGCGAGGGCGCGGCGCGATACGGCGGTCGCTTCAACCCGTTGGGGACGCCGGCCCTCTACACATCCAGGCGGATGGAAACGGCCTGGTTCGAGGCTCAGCAAGGTTTCGCGTTCAAGGCCCAGCCCCTGACGATCTGTGCATACGATGTCGATTGCCAGGACATCGCGGACCTTAGCGACGACGACACTCGGCTTGAACTGGGTGTTACAGCCGCCGACCTCGCCTGCGCCTGGGAGGATCTGGCGTCGCGCGGCCAGCGGCCGCCCAGCTGGAGGCTGGCCGAACGGCTGATCGCCTCGGGTATCGCCGGCGTCATCGCGCCAAGCTTCGCGCCGGGCGCCGGCGTGAGCGACCGTAACGTCGTGTTCTGGCGGTGGGCGGACACACTTCCGAACAGGGTGACCGTGATCGACGATGAAGCGCGCCTGCCACGGGACGGCCGATCGTGGGAACCGTAGTGGGCAATCCGGCGTCGGCGATCCCGAGACGCGTTGATCGCGTAACCCTTCGCTCGTTCCGCGAGGCGGACGCCGAGGCGTTGCACCCGATTTTCGCCGATCCCGGGGCCATGCGGTTCTGGTCAACTCTCCCGCACGCGACGTTGGAGGACACGCGCGCCTATGTAGACGCCACCATCGCCGCGACTTCGGAGGGTCATGGGGACGACCAAGTGATCCTGTTCGAGGGCCGGGTGATCGGCAAGGCGGGGCTGTGGGACAACCAGGAGATCGGGTTTATCCTGGCGCCCGAATATTGGGGCCGTGGCCTGGCCCGGGAGGCTATCGGGCTGGTTATCGAGCGCGCCCGGGCGCGGGGCGTGACCTCGATCCGCGCCGACGTCGATCCGCGAAATGCCGCCTGTTTGGGGCTTCTGCGCCGGATGGGTTTCGTCCAGACCGGAGAGGCCAAGGCGACGATGAAGGTCGGGGATGAGTGGGTCGACAGCACCTATCTGGAACTCGCGCTGATCTAGCCACGTCGTTCCAACGCCAGCCCGGTGAGGCTGACTTAAACGAGGTGAAAGACGATGCGAGCGATCCCCACCATTACCGCCTTTGCAGCCTCGCCCGATCGCGGCAGGGGACTGGCGCGTGACATGCGCGTTCGCTGGGCGCTCGAAGAAGTGGGCCAGCCTTACGAAGTTCGCCTGGTTTCGTTCCGTGAAATGAAGGAGCCCCCGCACCTCGCCCTCCAGCCTTTCGGACAGATTCCGACCTATGAGGAAGGTGATCTTGCCTTGTTCGAGACGGGGGCGATCGTGTTCCACATCGCGGAGCGCAATGCGGGCCTGCTGCCAGACGATGCCAATGCGCGGGCGCTCGCGATCACTTGGATGTTCGCCGCGCTCAACACGGTGGAACCGCCACTCGTCGAGCACGGAATGGCCAGGCTGCTGGAGGGCGACACGCCTTGGTATGAGCAGCGCCAGCCCCTCCTGGAGGCTCGCGCCCGTAAAACGCTGGGCGAACTTTCCAACCGGCTGGGCGATGCCGAATGGCTCGAGGGCGCGTTCACCGCGGGCGATCTTCTGATGGTGTCCATGCTGTTCAGATCGAAAGGATCGGGGATAGTGGACGAATATCCGAACCTGTCCGCCTACGTCGCCCGCGGCGAAGCTCGGCCCGCGTTCAGACGCGCTTTCGACGCTCAACTGGCGGTTTTCAAAGCCACGCGGCCGGCCGACGAATAAATGCCACCGTGCATGCGTGGAAGCGAGCGACTGGTCGCGCACCGCCTTCGCGCCGGATGGTCGCTTCGTGTTGCGGGACGCCAATGTTTGGTGACTTCACAAAGGGCTTCTGGGTTTCGATCTATCGCGGTCGGGTCGCGGGAGCACCCGCGTTCCCAAATGATGGAGCGCCGCGCTTTCAAAGTCGGCTTGGCAGATTCTTCGTCAATCTGCTCACAACGTGCGCGGCGATGGGGTTTCGCAATCCGCGACTCGCCGGCGGTGAGATAGAGGGTCCGCACACACGCGCCTGACCTGATGTCCTTCATCTCCTCGGTGCCGAAAAAGATCGTGTCGTCATCCTCGTGGGCGACGATATTCATGACCTTGCGGGTACATCCCTGCGCCGGGTCCGCCAGCGCCGGCCCCGCGCCGAGCACGGCGGCGAAAACGCATGCCAACCCCACTATCGCCAGCCCGCTGATTGTCCGCATCTTCGCCCCCCAAGAACGCGGCGGCCAGGAAGATTACCGACGGAAGACACATTGCGCTCGTCAACCTGGACCGCAACAGTGCCGCGGCGCCACGCTCGTGAGCGCGGAAGCGTACGAGTTCCTCTGGGCTTTCAGGTTCTCAGATCGCGTGACCGTGACAACCCAGTCAATCTGGAGGGTCTTAACCGCTGACCGGATCGCGGTGACGAGCGAAGGCCACCAACAGCAGTTCGGCTTGCCGGCGCCTGTTGATGCGGCGAAGCGGGCGTTTGTATCAGATCGGCGACCGTCCGCTTCGCGGAGGCCGGCCAACTCCGGCCCCTGGCGCAAAGTTGATCCTGCCCCAATAGGCCGTAGCCGGCGGCCTACGCGGCCCCGGCGCGGGCGACGGCGTCCGCACCGGCTGGCAGGCGCATGGGGCAAGCGGGGTCGGTGACGGCGCGCCAAACGGCCTCCGAGACGTCGCGCGAGTAGGTGACGTCGCCGCCGGCCCCGAAGCGGGCGAACATCTGTGCCGCCAGCGCCTGGTAGGCGTCGGGGATGTTCAAGCCCATGCGGCCGCGCGCGTTGTCGCCGAAGGGCGTCTCGGGGGCACGGCCGGGGATGACGATGCGGACGCGCACGCCCAGCGGCTCCAGCTCCAACGCCACCGACTCGCTGAAGGCGTTCACCGCGGCTTTGCTGGCCGTGTAGATCGACATCAGGGGCAGCGGCTGGAAGGTCACGCCCGACGTCACGTTGATGATCACGCCCGACCCCCGCGCGCGCATTTGCGGCAGCACGGCCTGGGTCATGGCGATGGTTCCCAGGGTGTTGGTCTCGATGAGCTCGCGGATCTTGTCCATCGAGACACCCTCGAGGGGGCTGACCATGCCGACGCCGGCGTTGTTGACCAGGACGTCGACCGGGCCAACCGCGTCGACCGCCCGCGCGATGCTGGCGGCGTCGGTAACGTCGAGCGGCAGAATTCGCAGGTGGTCGGAGGGCGGTAGCAGATCTTCGCGCGGGACACGCATCGTGGCGATGACCGTCCAGCCGCGGTCCAGGAAGTAGCGCGCGATGTCGAGACCGAAGCCGGAGGAGCATCCGGTGACGAGGACGGTGTTCATCGAGGTTCCTCTCGAGCACAGGCGGAGCGGTTGGCTTGCAGCGTCAGCTTACGCGCGGCAGGGAGCGCGCGCCATGAGGTAAGGTCCGCTTCCCGGCGTAGAGCCAATGTCAGCTTCTGGGACAAGCGGCCCTTGCCGCTTGCGGGACAGGGTCTAGTCTTCCCCTCGGGATCGTGACCCATGACCCCCGCGCGACACAATCAGGGATGGCGATGAAGAGGTTGACGAAACCATGAGCGACGTAGTCGGCCCTGGCGATCTGGTTCTATGCGTCAACGCCGCCCCCAACCATGCCACGGGAAGGCCGGTGCCCCTGGTGGCCGGGGAGACCTACCGTGTCGTCATGGTCATGGAATTTGGCTGCCCATGCGGACGTTCCGATGCCCTGTTGGATGTGGGAGTCGACTTCGCCTGGTGCCAGACGCGCTTCCGACTGCTGCCCAAGCCCAAGGCCGAGGCCAAGACGCGCCGCGTTTCGGCGCCCAAGGAGAAGGAGACGGTTCGATGACAAATCTCTATCCGCCAGGAGTTGGCGCGCGCGTGGGCGTAGTGGCCATCCAGTCCAGAATCTCGCCGTTGATCTCCGAGGGATAGACGTGGGCGAGGTCTTCGATTTCGCGCCAGACGACGTTGGCGCCCGCCTCCGCCAGGGCAGCGGCGGTCTGGCGGGCGGTGTCGACCGGGAACATCCAGTCCAGGGCGCCGTGGGTCAGGTGGATCGGCAGGCCCCGGAGACGATCCGGGTCGGCGGCCTGGACTAGGAACGGTGGAAAGCCCGTGGCGGCGGGCGCCAAGTGGGTGAACGGCGAGGTCGGCTCGAGACCGCTGACCAGCGCGAAGGTTCCCCCATCGCTCATGCCGGTCAGCAGCAGCTGGTCGTCGTCGAGGTTCCAGAGCCCGCGCGCCATGTCCAGGATCGCCGCAAGGTTCGGACTGTCCGGATCGGGACCCATCAGCGCCCAGGTGTCGCCGAGCGCAGTCGGCGCGATCAGGATGGCGCCGTGGCCGCGCGCGGCGCGCAGCCAGCTCCACAGGAAGCCGCGGCCGTTCCCGGAGCCGCCGTGCAAGGCCATGACCAGAGGCCACCCCCGGGCCGGGTCATAGTCCTCGGGAACGTAGGCGGAGAAGCCGCCCCGGGCGCCGGGCTCGCCGCCGTGATGCAACAGGCCGGTGGTGGCGGTGGCGGCGACCCCGGACAGCGCCGCCAGCCGGTCCGAATCGCCGCGCTGCGGTCGGTCGAGGAAGAAGCGGCTTACGGGCGGCAGGTCCGTGGCAAGGGGATACAGCGCTTCCTGCGCTCGGGGCAGATGGCGAAGGGCGCGATAGGCGCCGCGCGCTCCAGCGCCGCCGCGCGCCGCCGCCCTCAGTTCATCGAATGCGGACAGGGCTTCGTTCGAAGCGGCGACCAGTCTCTCCCGAAGGCCCTCCAGATCCTCGGGCCAACCCTCAAGTGTAGCCAGCGCCGCCCGCAGCGGCTCATCCGGCGCGCCGATCAGGGACACCAGTTGGGGGATGTCTGGCGGGTTCATGTAACGGCCGACCATGATCAGAATATCCAGCGCCTCCAGCAGCGCCGAGGTCAGGGTCGCGAGTTCGGTGAGTTCACGCTCTTCCATGGCCACCATGATCGGACGAAACCGACGCCCGGGCCAAGCGCTATTCCGACGCGCGGCGGCGAACGAATGACGCTGGCGCGGCGGCCCGGCATGGGGAACAACAGGCGCTCATGGGCGGCATTCTCATTCTCTCCAGCTTTGTGGCCGCCAGCGACGTCGGCGGCGGTTTCCAGGCGAAGGCATTGGCTGGGCTGGAGATCGACTCGATCCTGGTTCCCACGGTGCTGTTCGGGCGGCATCCAGGCCTGGGTCCGCCCGGCGGCGGCGCGACGCCGATCGAGATTTTCGAAGGCATGCTGGATGGCGTCGCCGCATCCGGCGCCTTCGTGGGCCTGGACGCAGTGATCACCGGCTATTTCGCCGATCCGGCGCAGGTCTCCGCCGCCGCGAGGACGCTCGACGCGATCAAGACCCTTCGCCCCGACATCCTGGTCGTGGTCGATCCGATCATGGGCGACACGGGCAAGGGACTCTATGTGAAGGCGGCGGTGGCCGATGCGGTGATCGGCGAACTCGTCCCCCGCGCCGGTCTGATCGCACCCAACGCCTGGGAGCTTGAGCGATTGTCCGGCAAGCCGGTTACCGACATCGCAGGCGCCCTGGCCGCGTCGAGAAGCCTTGGCCGCGACGTGCTGGCTTCATCGATTCCGATGGGCGCCGGGATCGGCGTTCTCTGGGCCGGCGGACAAGAGGCGTGGCTGGCCAGCCACCGACGCGCGCCCTCCGCGCCCAACGGGACCGGCGATCTGCTGACCTGCCTGTTCACCGCCGCCCTGCTCGGCGGCGCCGCGCCGGCGGACGCGCTGGAGACGGCGGTCAGCGACGTCGCCGCGCTGGTGTTCGGCAAGGATCTGCAGATCACGCTGGAGGCTGTACCGTGACCGAAATTCGGGGTTTCTGTCCGCCAAGGTTCGCCGCCGTCCAAGCGGCCTTCGCCGCCAATTTCGAGGAAGGCCGGGAGCTGGGCGCGCGGTTCGCCCTGGCGATGCACGGCGAGATCGTGATCGACCTGATGGGCGGATGGGCCGACCGGGCGATGAGCCGACCGTACGCGGAAGACACCCTGACACCGGTGTTCTCCACCACCAAGGCCATGGCCAGCCTGATGATTGCCCGGCTGGTCGGCCAGGGCCGGTTGGACTACGGGGCGCGGGTGGCCGAGATCTGGCCGGCGTTCGGCGCGGCCGGCAAGGAGAGCCTTACGATCGAACAGGTCCTGTCGCACCAGGCCGGGCTCTGCGGGCTGGAGGGGCCAATGGCGCCGGCCGAATGGTTCGACTGGGACGGGGTCTGCGAGCGGCTGGCGGCGATGACGCCGCTGTGGCCGCCCGGAACGGCCAGCGGCTATCATCCGGTGACCTTCGGATATCTGGCCGGCGAAATCTTCCGCCGGGCGGATGACCGGACCCTGGGAACGGCTCTGCGAGAGGATATCGCCGGGCCGCTGGGCCTCGATCTGTGGATCGGCCTGCCCGACAGCGAACACGCCCGCTGCGCCCAGGTGCGCCGGCCGCCGGCGATGCCGGACCTCGGCGAAATCACCGAGGCCAAGCGGCTGGCCTTCTTGACCAAATGGGCGTCACCGAGCGGGGTCGACGAAGCCAGCTGGCGGCGGGCGGAGATCCCTTCGGCCAACGGCCACGCCACCGCGCCGGCCCTGGCGCGGCTGATGGCGATCCTGGCCAACGACGGCTGGTTGGACGGCGAAAGCGTGCTGCGGCCGGGAATGGCGGCCGAGGCGGCTCACGAGCGGATCGCCGGGCGCGACCTGGTGCTGCCCTACGATATGAGCTGGGGCGCGGGGTTCATCCGCAACGACGGCCTGTGGATCTATGGTCCCGGCCGCGAGACATTCGGTCATTCTGGCTGGGGCGGCAGCTGCGCCTTCGCCGACCCGGAGCAGCGGATTTCCGGCGCCTATGTGATGAACCGCCAGAGCGCCGAACTGATCGCCGATTCCCGGGCGCGGCGGTTGATCGAAGCCGCCTACGCCTCGCTCTGATTGCGCCTTGAGGCCCGCCAGGCGCCGAAGGCGAACATGCCCGCGCCGGCCCAGATGAACACGAATGACAAAAGGCGAAGCCGGGTCAGGGGCTCGCCGATCCACACCCCGATCGAGAAGCCGACCGTCGGACTGAGGAACTGCAGGAAGCCCATGGTCGCGAAGCTGAGCCGCCGCGCGGCCCAGGCGAACAGGGCCAGCGGAATCACGGTGACCGGACCGACCAGGGTCATCAGCAGCGAGGACCCCAGGTCGTGGCCGAACATGCCCCGGCCGGTGTTGTGCAGCCAGATGACGGCGATCAAACCCGGCCCGGCCATGAACAGGCACTCGACCAGCAGCCCGGCCTGGGCGTCGACATTCACCTGGCGGCGGATCAGGCCATAGATCCAGAATGTGGTGGCCAAGACCAGGGAGATCACCGGCAGGTGACCCAGCGCCACCGTCTGGATCGCGACGCCGATCACCGCCAGGGCTATGGCGGCCATGCCGACCCTGTCGATCCGCTCGCGGAACAGCACCGCCCCGGCGGCCATGTTCATCAGCGGATTGATATAATAGCCGAGGCTGGATTCGAGGTTGCGGCCGTGATTGACCGCCCAGACATACAGCGACCAGCCCGTGGCGATCGAGACCGCCGACAGCAACAGCAGGCCGAGGGTGCGGGGTTCTCGCAGCACCCGCCACACCTGACCGCCCTGCTCGGCGACCAGAACCAGCAGGGCCGCCCAGGGCGCCGACCACATGGCGCGGTGGGCGACGATCTCCCACGACGTCGCGCCGGCGCGGTCCAGCGCCATGAACAACAACGGCGCCCCGCCCCACAGCAGGTTGTTGATGATGGAAGCGATCAGCGCCGGGCGGCTGGAGCCGCTAGGCGCGGCCCCGGACACCCCGCCAGACACCCCTTTTGGGGTCACGCCAGAACCTTGCGTCCGATCAGGCCGCGTTCGTCGAGTAGTTGGGCGATCTGCACCGCATTGAGCGCCGCGCCCTTGCGCAGGTTGTCGGACACTACCCACATCGACAGGCCATGCTCGACGGTGGTGTCGTTGCGGATGCGCGAGACATAGACCGCGAACTCGCCCTGGGCCTCCTTGGGGGTGATGTAGCCGGTGGAGTCGCGCTTATCGATCACCAGCACGCCCGGCGCGTCGCGCAGGATGTCGCGGGCGTCGTCCTCGTCGAGGTGTTCGTGGAACTCGATATTCACCGCCTCGGAGTGGCCGACCATCACCGGCACCCGCACGCAGGTGACCGTCAGCTTGATCGACGGATCGATCATCTTGTGGGTTTCCTGCCACATCTTGGCTTCCTCGTCGGTGTAGCCGTCGTCGCGGAATTCGCCGATGTAGGGGATGACGTTGAAGGCGATCTGCTTGGGGAACACCGACGGCGGCGGCGATCCGAGGACGAAGACACCCTTGGTCTGGTTCCACAGCTCGTCCATGCCCTCGGCGCCGGCGCCCGACACCGACTGAAAGGTCGAAACCACCACCCGCTTGATCCGCGCGGCGTCATGCAGCGGCTTCAACGCCACCACCAGCTGGGCGGTCGAGCAGTTGGGATTGGCGATGATGTTCTTGCGCCGGGCCAGGGCGACCGCATCGGGATTAACCTCCGGCACGATCAGCGGCACGTCGGGGTCCATCCGCCAGGCCGAGGAGTTGTCGATCACGATCGGGCCGGCGGCGGCGATCTTGGGGGCCCATTCCTTGGAGAAGGCGCCCGAGACGCTCATCAGCACCACGTCGACGGTGGAGAAGTCGAACTGGGCGACGTCCTTGATCTTGACGACACCGGCTTTCCAGCCGACCTCGATACCGATGGACTTGCGCGAGGCGATGGCGTGAATTTCATCGACGGGGAACTCCAGTTCCTCGAGGATATTCAGCATCTCGCGCCCGACAGCGCCGGTGGCGCCGACCACGGCCACGCGGTAGCCCATCGTCAACTCTCCTGAAAAATCTGGGCCTGAAAAATCTGGGAGCGCGTCACTACGCCCCCCAGAGCCCGGAAGCAAGGCCGGCCGGAAGGCAAGGTCGGGCGAGACTAATCTGTCAATGCCGCTTGACCGGCGCGCCTCGAGTAGCGGCCGCCGAGACCAGCGCGGCGCAATCGGCGTTGTCGGCCAGGCCCGGACTGACAAAAGGAATGATCGCCGCCAGCGGGGCCGCGAGCACCCCCACCGCTACACTGAGCATGGCCTGAGGCGCGGCCTTGATGATATCGACACCGACTTTAGGCTGTGTCCAGGAACCCTTCAGGGTGATTGGGGCGCCGAGGCGAATGAGGCGGAACTTCTTGGGTTTGCCGCTCAGTCGCATGTCGACGGTTTCGTTGCGCATATCGATCTGGCCGCTGCCGGCCACCAGCACCACGCCTGTGTCGAGTATGATGCTCTGGGCGGTCATCACCCCGCCCTTGACCCGAAAATCGGCAACGGCGCAGCGGATCGGCGTCTCGCCCTGATTCTTACCAATGAACAGCAACAGCGCCTTGCTGGCGTCGATACCCAGTGCTTCGGCAAAGGCCTGGCGCATTTCACCGCCTGGAATGACCAAGGTGACGGCGCCGTCGGCGGCGCCAGCCACGGCTCGCACCGAATCGCCCGCGCCGGAGAGTTTTGCGCGAGCGTATAGACCCCCCTCCAGGGGAGGGTTGGCGTCACCTTGACTGGATAGAGTCTCCAAGCGTCCATTGGTCAGGCGCAGGTCGATCCCTTCGGTCGGCACGGTTCCGCGCGCATCCACCCGTATCGTCCCCGCCAGCCGCCCCTGGGGCAGGGTCATGTCGATCGGGTCCAGGGTCATAACCCCATGATCGAGCCCCAGATTGAAACTCAAGCCGCGAACCGGCATCCGGCCCGCCTCGACGCTCTGGGCGCGGTAGGTGACCTTGGCGTCCATGCCGCGAACACGGTCCACCGCGAGGTGGGCGTCGGGCAGGATCCTGTGTTCGGCGCGAAGTTTCACGGCCATGGCCGCCTGTGCGGGAGACACGGTGTGGCCGGCGAGATGCTTGGGAACGGCGCCGATGCTGGCTCCCAGATCGACGAGGCGCAGGCGCCGAGACGACAATGCGGCGGTCAGGGACGGTCGGCCGCTGGTGTCGTCCACGGCGAGATTGCCGGACAGATCGCTATCTCCCAGCCGACCATGGATGCCACGCAGGCTGACTACCGCCTTGTCGCGCGCAAAGCCGGCCGACAAATTGTAAGGCGGGGTGCTGGGCAGGGCCAATCCGGTGAGATGGTACAGATCGGCGAGATCGGAGCCACCGGCCGTGAACGTTCCAGTGAGAACACCAAAATCAAATGGGTGCGGGATATGGCCGACCAGACTGATGTGAGTTGGTCCACTGGCGATCCGCGCGTCGAAATCATAGGGGCGGGTCGGGTCGACATTGACCAGCGGACCACCGACCACGTGAACGGTGAAAGTGGCTTTCGCCATCGAGCCGCCGCCATCCAGAACGAAAATGCCCCGGTTCGGTCCGATCGCGCGTTCGTTGGACGACACCACGCCGGCGAACACCACCCGGCGCCGGGTGTCCTGATAGCGGATGGCGCCGTCCTGAATGATCAGGTGGCCGATGGCCGGCAGTTTCATCGGTTGATTGGGGTTGAACATCCAATTGCTCCGCCCGACGCTGTCGACCAGCAGACCGATGTCGGGCCGATCAGCCTCGACGAAGGGCAGAACCACCTGGCCCGCCAGCAAAGGCAGCAGCTTCACCTGAACCGTCAGGCGCGGCAACGTCGCCAGGGGCGCGGCGCCGGCCCAGGCCGGATTGCCGATCACCAGGCCGTTGACCGTGGCGGTCGGCGACAATGACCACGGGTGGACGTCCAGGTCGCCGGTGATCGACACCGGCCGATGGATACGGGCCGAGATTTCTCGGGCGAGAGGTCCGCGAAGCCAGTTCCATTGGAACAACGCCACGAAGATGATCAGCGCCAGGACGAAAACGCCCAGACCGATGGTGAACCACCGGATGCGACGCCGCTTGGGTCGAGTTGGAAGTGAGCTGGATGGAGAGTTCAAAGGGCGATCCTTGCGCGGGTGTCCCTTCGTCAATGGCGAGAAGGGCGGGATCGTTCCCGATTTCGCGCCGGGCTCAGGGTTCCGGCGAGACCCGGATCAACAGCTTGCCGTCGTGATCACCGGTGAACAGGCGGCCGACGGCGTCCAGGGCGTTCTCCAGGCCGTCCTCGACATGGGCTTTCCATTTCAGCTGTCCCGACGCCACCAGCGGACCGAGTTCGGCGAAGGCCTCGGCGGCGCGGGGCAGATAGTCGATGATGATGAAGCCCTTGATCATGATCCGGTGCATCAGGATGCGGCCGAAGTCGCTGGGCCCCTTGATCGGACCTTCCAGATTGTAGGTCGAGATCATGCCGCACAGCGCCATGCGGCTGAAGTTATTCATGCGGCTGTAGACGGCGTCCATGATCTCGCCGCCGACGTTCTCGAAATCGACATCGATGCCGTTCGGGCACAGGCGGTCGAGGGCCGAGCCGACGTCCTCGTTCTTGTAGTCGATGGCGCCGTCGAACCCGCATTCATTGACCAGCCAGTCACACTTGGCTTTGCCGCCGGCGATGCCGATCACCCGGGCGCCGCGCAGTTTGGCCAGCTGGCCGGCGATCGAGCCGACGGCCCCGGCGGCGGCCGACACCACCACCGTCTCGCCGGCCTGGGGCTTGCCGATATCGATCATACCGAACCAGGCGGTCAGGCCGGTGGCGCCCAGCACGCTCATGAACGCGGTCAGCGGCACGCCGGGAATAACCGGAACCGGGTTGACCGTCGACTCGTGGGCGATGGCGTGGGTCGCCCAGCCGGCCAGGCCCGGATTGACCACGTCACCCTGTTTGAAGCGGTCGGAGCGCGAGCGCTCGACCACGCCGACGCCGCCGCCGCGCATGGTCTCGCCGATCTGCACCGGCGGCAGATACTGGTCCTGGTCGCTCATCCAGATGCGGTTGGTGGGGTCAAGCGACAGATAGACGGTGCGGATCAGCACCTCCCCGTCGGCCAGATCGCGGATCGGCTCGTCGATCAGCTCCATGTCGCCCGGCTGGATCTCGCCGTGGGGGCGGCGTTTCAGAACCCAGCGTTTCATCGTGCTCATGGCGTTTCCTCTTAAATTTTGTTTTTTGTCCGCGTGGCGGCGGTTGTCAGATCACCGAGCCACCGCCGCCCAACAGGGTGTGCAGGAAGCCGAAGAAGGCCGGCACCAGGAATCTCTGCACCCCGCCGATCACCAGGAACAGCAGGATCGGCGAGAAATCCATGCCGCCCATGTTGGGCAGCAACCGTTGAAACGGCCGCAGCATCGGCCGGGCCACCGTCTCCAGGAAGCGCGAAATCTGCCACACCGCGTTGTTGCGGGTGTTGACGACGTTGAAGGCGATCAGCCAGCTGAGAATGGCGTAGGCGATGACCACGAAGAGTATGAGCTGCAGCAGGCCCTGAACGATGTATTCAAGGAAGTTGAGAATGGCGTGCATGCGGGACCCGTGGGCTTCAGAGCGGCCTTAAGTATGCGGACGCTCCCGGAGGCGCAAGCAGTGGGCGCGCGGGCTTCGCTGGTTGGCTATTCTTGACTTGACCACCCCTCACCCCTTATGTCCGCCGCTCTTCCCTCCAAAGGGAGGGGCCGTAGCTCAGATGGTAGAGCGCCTCGTTCGCAATGAGGAGGTCTGGGGTTCGATTCCCCACGGCTCCACCAGGAGTCCGTCAGTGGGTTCCGACGTCTCCCACTTTGCCATGCTGGGGCCGGCGGCCTCGGGCCGTCGCAGCCCCGATAGAGTGTTTTTACGGCTGGGCGGGTTGGCGCTCAAGTTCGGCGAGCTTGGTCGTCAGTTCCACATGCTCGGCATCAAGGGACGCCAGCCGTGCTCGAATTCTGCCGATCCTCTGTCCTTTCGGGATCAACCATCAGTGCAGCGCCCAAGTCCTCGTCTGGAAAGTGGTTGGAAAAAATGCAATTCGCATAGAGTCCGGATTATGTAGAAGGCGACTATAAGCGATATGGTCGAGTTATCTTCAGCCAAATTCCAGAGTAATATCAACTTCTATCAGAGCATAGGTTTGGTGTAATCCGTGACTATCACCCGCAATTATCGTTTCCGTACCGTCATGATTTCGGATGATGAGTATCACCAGCTGGAACGCCGTGATCGCTAAGTCTTAGGGCCAGATGATTACACCGAAGCCGACCTCGCAGCGATCCGCGCGGCCGAGCCTCCTACACAGACGGCGCACTACGATCATGAACTGAAATAGGGTCCCGTGCCGTTCCCGCTACCTGTTCCCGGTCTGGTCATCAGCTATGCGTTCCTATGGCGCGAAGCCGCCGGCAGAGCCGGAACTCGCCGTGGAGATTCCGATCGAGACAAAGCGGCGGCTCGGACTGGATGAACAGCAGTCGTGGATCATTGTCACCGACGCCAATCGATTTGCCATCGCAGACCAACTGGAAAGGGATTCTTGTGGCGCCCGCGACCGATGAAAGTGGAGCTTTAGGTTCCAGCGCCAGACGCGACCAGCGGATTTGCGATCCCACCCGTTTTGTGTTGATGATTTCACCAGGACCAATCGTCCAGGTGGAAGTCGGTGCCAAAATCCCATCGCCGGCGTAAGAAAACCAATCCCTATGCGGGCCTGTTGACCGTGTTCGCCATAAGCGTCGTGGCGCTGGGCGCCGTTGTATGGGTCCTGTCAGCCCACCCTGAACTTGTTCACCACGATTGCTCGCTCAACATTAAACAGAGTCAGGTTTGTACCTGATCAGGGCGGAGCGGCCTAGCTAGGAGATGCCCGGTGGACCCGACCTCAGCACTGCCGATGAGGAGGTCTGGGGTTCGATTCCCCACGGCTCCACTAAAGACTAGATGCGCCAGCGAAGTCCAACGTCTCCAACTTTGCCATGCGGGGGCCGGAGGGTTTGGTCACCCCGCCAACCCTGACAGGCTGAGCGATCCCGGCCCGCTGGGGATCTCGATGAGAGAGCCCCCGAGCCACATCAAGCCGTGGGGCACGACCACGGTAAGCCTGAACCGGCGGAGATCCTGCTTCGTATCAGTCGCAGCCGCGTCGTGTCTGGTAGAGGAATGGGCAATTGCCGACTGGACACCGTAACGCGAGGATTCGACGCGAACGTTACTTTTGGCCCCTCGCATGCACAACGGCGTTTCATGGCGCCGTCCTGGTGCTGCTTTTCCCGCTGGTCCCACCGGCGGCCGCGGGTCCGGCGGTTGGGCCTATCGAGGTGTCGCTTGTCGGCGATCCGCTGTCGACGGCCGCGCGACGCGTGACGAAGATTCTCCCTTCGCCCCCATCACCGGAGCCGCCGCCTGATCCGCCGCCGCCCGCGGAGCCCGACGTAGAGCCGCAATTGCGGCCGGTGGACCCGACGGCGCTTCCGACTTCCCTCCATGGCCCCATGCCGCTCGACGCCCCCGCGCCCGGGACACCCACGCCCCGATCCCCAGCCGATGCCGACTGCGGTATGGCGGCGGCCCTTCAGGCGGCGGTCGAAAACGACGAGAGCTTTCGCGCCGCGGTGATGCGCATTCCGCGATCGAACCGATCTGTCGCCAACGCCGTCATGCTTTGGGATGGAGCCTGGGTGGATGGTTCGGTCGTCGGGGGCGGCGACGTGATGTCGCCGATCCGGGCGGCAATCACCGCGGTTGTCGCGCGCGCGGATTCGAGCTGCCGCGCGATGCCGGTGGTTGGCGTGCGTCTGCTGTCAGTGCAAGGGTCCGACGGCGTGACGATCCTTGCCCTGGGTTCAGGACAGTGGCGTTGGGCGAACCTGCTCGCAGAGACAACGGCAGCACCCGGAGATTCCGTAGCTTTGCCCTGAGAGGTCAGCTGAATGTGGCATTTCGCACATTTATTTTCGAAAGGATGCATCTGCCCCCCTTCGCCTAACGTTCCTCGTCTGGGCGGCATATTGCCGTGGGTTTGAAATTGGCGACAGCCAAGCGAGGGTAGAATGAACAAGTGGTGTGGAACGGCGCTCGCGACGATCGTTGGTTTAGGGGTCGGATTGCAAGCTGAAGGAGCGTGGGCGTCGAGCCACCGCGAGGCGCCTGGCATAACAAAAATGCCAAAGGTCGATGGAACTGACTTCTACATGTTTCGCAGCTATGAGCCCGGTCGCGAACAGTATGTAACTTTTCTCGCAAACTACAACGGCCTACAAGGTCCGAGTGACGGGCCGAATTACTTCACTCTGGACCCCAACGCCATCTATGAAATTCACATAGATAATAACGGCGATGGCCAGGAAGATTTAACTTTTCAGTTCAAATTGAACAATACCTTGGTGAATGGCACGGGGATAACCCTGAACGTCGGCGGCAAAACCCTGGCCATTCCTCTGCGCGCCGTGCCCCAGGTATCAGGCCAGGACCAGAACGTCGGTGAGACGGAAAGCTATTCGCTGACCTTGATCACTGGCCCGCGAAGGGCCGGCGCTCGGAGCGTCGTCACGAACGTGGCGGACGGTAGCGCGGTTTTCACAAAACCGATCGACAACATAGGCACCAAGACGGTTCCTAACTATTCGGTCTACGCGCGGCAATTTGTCTACAGAATCAATATTCCGGGCTGCAACGCTCCCGGGAAAGTGTTCGTCGGCCAGCGCGCCGACGCCTTCGCGGTCAACCTTGGCGGCGCGTTCGACTCGGTGAATTTCGTTCCCATCGAGGGGGCGAGCGCGCCGGGGGCAAACGATTTCAAGGGCTTTCCGGGCGGGATCACCCAGGACCATGCCAACGATGAGGTCGCGGGCAAGAAGAACGTCGACACCTTCGCCCTGGAGGTTCCCATCTCGTGCCTTGTGGGGTTTGGCAACGGCGTAATCGGGGGCTGGACGACATCCAGTCTCCCCCAAAATCAGATCCTCGACCCGAAGCCCACCTATTCTTCCTACGCTCAGGAGGGTGGGGCCTATGTCGAGGTCTCTCGCCTCGGCGCCCCGCTGGTCAACGAACTTGTGGTAGGCCTTCCCGACAAGGACGCGTGGAACGCGTCGCAGCCCCGCTTCGACGGCTACTTTCTTCCCTACGTCACAAATCCAACCTTCCCGGCGATTTTGGATCTGCTTTTCCGCGCGCCGGTCAACGCAACGCTCGGGACCAATTTCAGCAACCTGGCGCCGAGCAACATTCCGCGAAACGATCTGGTTGCCACGTTCCTGACCGGTATCAAGGGGCTCAACCAACTGAAAAAGGTCACACCCTCGGAAATTCTGAGGCTCAATACGGCGATCAATCCCACCCCGGAAGCCAATCAGAGCACGTTCGGGGTGGTCGGCGATGACCTGGCGGGCTACCCGAACGGTCGTCGGCCCGGCGACGATGTGGTCGACATTACGCTGCGGGTCGCCATGGGCAGGCTTTGCTATCCCGTCCCCATCAACGGCCAAGCCACGGATCTTGGCCTGTGCAAGCCGGCGGACGCCCCGGTGGGCAATGTGCCGTTCACCGACGGCGCACCGGTTCACGCGACCGACGTTGACCGCGAGTTCCCCTATCTCAATCCGCCCATTCCGGGAGCGCCGGGGCACGGCGCGCGGATCGGCGTGCCCAACGATCCCAATGGGTTGTCGCGGTAAGCGAGGCGCGCGTCTTGACGGCAAGGGGATGGCAGCTAGGGCTGCTCGCTGCGATTGGCGCGGTTCTGGCGGTTTTCTACGGAGGTTCCCACAGCAACCCGTTCGCGATCTCTTCGCGCACCGAGCCGGCCTGCAAGTTCGGCAAGGGTTTTTGCGCGAAGTTCGCCTCGCCCGCCAACTCCGAGCCTTCGCCGGTCAAGGCCACCGACATGACTCCTCTCGACCTCACCGCCGAACCCATTGCCCTCCGGTGACCGGTCTTGGTCTGGATGATGATAGACAAGCCCCCCTAAACTGATTCCAGTTTAGGGGGTTGGTTTATTGTCATCGCTGGTTGGCCGAACTGACCTGTTTGGGAAAGCCGAAGGTAAGGCTTGAAAACGTCGTGTCGAAATCCGCGTCGCGATTACCCTTCACAGGTTTGGTCCAGATCACGTTGATGAGCCAGTCGCCCGTACGCGGCATGATGAACGCCGCCCGCCCCGCCGCATCAGTCAGACGCATGGCGACAGGTCGACCGTCGAACTCCAGGTTTGTCAGCTTTACCAAGGCGCCGGCGAGCGGGCGGCCTTCAAACAAGATGCGAACGGGAAGCGGTTCACCCGCCGGGAGGGTGTAGGGGTTCCGCTCCGGTACGATTTCGAGGCTCATGCCAATGGGCGCGGTCACCTGGTTCTGAGATTTCGCCGTCTGCCCGCCGACCTGGATCAAAACCTTGCATCGACGGCTGTAGACTTCCCGGCCAGGGGTGTCGGACGTATGCGACTGAGCTCTAGCCTGGATCGACGGCGTAAGCCCCTCGACTTTGATATAGTCGTTGTAGCGAATAGACGGCAGATTGCTGTAGGCGGGGCTGCTTTGAAAGGCCAGCACATAGGTTCCGGGTGATGGAAACGAAAGAACCGCGTCCCGTTCGCTGGTGGGGTGAAGACTGTCTTTCAAATCCATCCCGCCGTTCGGCCCGATCTCGCGAAACATGACAACCCGGTCGAGGTTCCCCGACCATCTGGATCGGAAAGCGCCGTGCCCGACCTGGATGGTCAAAGGATCAGCCGTGGCGACGGGGATGTTGAAAGCGCGCGGCTGTAGCCAGAAGTCGTGCGCGCAGGCCGACTGACCTGCTCCAGAAAGCGCCAATCCAAGCCACACGTAACGCAATGAAAATTCCTTTCCGATCGGCACTGGGCAAATTGCCAGTCGATGCTGATAAGTATGTACGATGCGACAGCACAGCCACAACACTGAATCGGACGCCGGGAAATTTAAGTAGCCGGCGTCGGTCCAAGATTGCCGCCGCTGCGTATAGGTTCGAATAATCTGAACCCGGCCGAGATTGCCCCCCATGAATGGTACTGGACGCCAGGTCCCCGTCGCGGCTTTGATGGCGTGCCTGGCAGTGATTTGCGCCGCGCACCCGGCCGTCGCGCATACCGGGACCGGTCTCCCCGGTGGCTTCGCGTCCGGCTTCTTCCACCCTCTGACCGGCTTCGATCATTTGCTGGCGATGGTTTCGGTTGGCCTGTGGGGGGCCTTCCTGGGGCGGCCGCTTATCGTGGCCCTGCCGGTCATCTTTCCCGCGGTCATGGTCGCCGGCGCGGCGATGGGCATGGCCAACCTGCCGCTCCCACCGGTCGAGGTCGGCATCGCCGTGTCGGTCCTGGTTCTGGGTCTGGCCATTGCGTTGGCTTGGAAAGCGCCCATCTGGGCGGCCTGCCTGATCGTCGGGGTGTTTGCGATATTCCACGGCTATGCACACGGCAAAGAGCTGCCGTCGGCCGCCGATCCCATTGGATATGCGGTGGGATTTGTGCTTTGCACCGGCTCGCTGCACGTCGCGGGACTTGGCATCGGCCTATTGAACGCTCGGCCGGGGGGAGCGACGGTCACGCGTGGCCTTGGGGCAGGCGTGGCGATCGCAGGGCTGTGGTTATTGTATCGCGCGCTGGTCGCATGAGAGGCGGCGCGCTGCCCCCAGCATTGCTTTGCGCCGCGCTTGGCTTCGCCCTGGCGTTCGCGCCCAGGCGAATGATTGCGCCTTGTTTGACGCTGATGGCGGCGGCGGCGCTGGCCGCGAGCCTTACTGCTGTCCCCACGTCCTGGGATGACGCAATATTTTTTGGGTGCTGGTTGAGCGTGGTGGCCGCTGCGTCGGCCGTTCACCTGCCCGGGGGCGTGGGCCGACGGCTGGCGCTCGGGCTTTCACTCAACACCGGACTGTGGTGCGGAGCGGTTATCGCACTGGCCGGCGCTCGCCGAGATCTGCTCGTGTCCCTGCCGCTTTCGCTTTTGTGCCTGCCTGGCCACTTGCTGGTGGCGCGGGGCCGGTCGATGTTTTTGAAGGTGCCGGCGAGCTGGCTGATCGCGGTGGCGCTGTTGGCTGTCAGCCTGCAGCTGGCCCCCACAACACCGGGTTACAGGCCCGACCATATGGACTGAGTCCCGATAAGGTGTGCACGTTTAGAATTGTCATTCAAATTCAAATCAAATATTTACTTTATCAGCACTTATCCAGACATCAATTGAAGCATGCGATACTGCGGTTAGTACAACCCTCAAACGCCACAATTGTTCACATTGCGCTGATTGTCGAAGAAAAGTTTTAGTGGCAACACGTCGTTGCGGCATACGACGTTTTGCGCCGCGTACAACCCGTCGACGACGCGCAGGAATTTGAAATGTACCAATCGTCAATAAAAGTTACACCCTGCGCTCAAACAACAAACGCGCCTGCGGCGACACTTGCTGCGCTGGTAGGCTTGGCCGCGGCTTTCGCGCTAGCCTCAATTCAGGCCTTGCCGCTTATGCTGACCTCGATTGGCTTTGGGTCGGCCTGGATCGAGGGCGTGGGTCGCATGGCCGCGGAGAACCGGACGCCGCTGCTTTATATTGGCGCGGTCGGCCTCGCCGTTGGCGCCGTCATGCTGTGGTTCCAACAACAAGCCGTTCATGCATCCTACGACCGTAACCTGGATGCGTCGCCGGGACTCCGGACACTGACCTTCCTGGGACTGGCGGTCGGAGCAGTCCTTCTCCTGGCCGGCGCCAGCTGCGTCTGACCGGCACTCGCCGTGGAGGCGCCGCGAGACGCGGCCTGAACGCACCGCCGTTGCGAGCCGGGGACTTTCGCGCTATAGGGACCTTGCAGCAGCGAGTGAGCCTAATGGCCGTCCATTCGAAAAACACTTGGACTTACGGAGCGCCCTTCTCGGCGCGTCCCATCGCCATGGCCGCTAGAATTACCACCATTATGACCATTCCGCGAAAAACGGGGCGAATGCGCTCGGCCTGACGGCCAGCCGACGGATCAAAGGATCTGGAACCCCGCTCCCCACCGGAAGCGGGGTTTTTTGATGTACGGTCCGCCGGTCCCTTCCCACGGCAAGGACAGAGACCCATGCAAGACGATGTATTCGATCGAAACGCCGTCCACGTGATGACCTTCACGGCCGCCGACGCGGGCGTGGCCCTGGCCGCTGTGCGGGACGAGCTGGCCGCCGACGGCGCGCAGCTCTCCAGCTTCTCTTTGAACACGCTTGATCAAGTGGTCGATGGCACCCTGAGGCTGACCAACCTGAGCTGCGCCAAGGCGCGAGCCTGCGCCGATCGCCTGGCGGCGCGACCGGGCGTGCACGGCGCCCGCGTCGAGCATCACCTGTACCGGCCATGACCCAGATGTCGCGGACGGCTATTCAAGCGATCAAAGCTGGAGACCCCCAGCGACGGGCAACGTCGTCCCGGTCATATATTTGGCGCGGTCGGACAGCAGGAATGTGACGGCCTGGGCGATCTCCTCGGCCTGGCCGACCCGCCGCAACGGAATCTGCGCCAGGAATCGATCGATATAGGCCTGCTGGTCGAGGCTGGACATCATGTCGGCGCCCAGGCCGGCGTCGATCCAGCCCGGTCCGACACAGTTGGCGCGAATGCCGAAGCGCCCCTCTTCACGGGCCAGGCCGCGTATCAGCGCCTGGATCGCCGCCTTGGGCGCGGCGGACAGAATATCCCTCGGCGGCGGACGATCGACGGCCGCCGTTACCACCGCGACGATCGATCCCTCACCCTGCCGCTTGAGATGCGGCAAGCAGGCCCAGATCAGGTTGAAACATCCATCCACGTCGGCGCGGAACACTTTCGACCAGGCGTCGGGTTGCAGTTGGCTGATGAACTCCAGCGTGAGCGGCGGGCCGGCGGCGTAGACCACCGAGTGCAGGCGTCCGAAGCGCTCAACGGCGCGGTCGACGAACGATTTGGCGGCGGCGGCGTCCTGAAGGTCGAGCTGGCCGATCTCCGCCTCGCGGCCGACCGACCTCACGTCAGCCGCCACGGTCTCGGCGGCGGCCCCGTTGGAATGGTAGGTGAAGGCGACGTTGGCCCCGTGGCGAGCCAGGTCGGCCACGACCGCGGCGCCGATGCCGCCGCTTCCGCCGGCCACGATCGCCACGCCGTCGGCGAATTCGGGATAAGTCTCTTGCGTCATGAAAATCGCCTTCAGCTGGACGTCTTGCTGGAAAGGCGGGTTTTCATTCGCGCCATCAGCTGATGATATTCCGCGCCCATGACCAGCCCACTGACCGCCAACCGCTCGACGTTGCGGCCCTGCGCCCGGTCGAGATCGGCGGCTAGTTCGATCGCCAGCTTGCCGGCTGCGAAGGCCTCGGGCGGCTGCCGGGCCAGGGCGATGGCGAACGCGCGCGCCGCATCGGCCAGCTCGGCGTCGGGATAAACCTCATGGATCAGGCCGGCGGCGAGGGCGCGCGCCGCGTCGATCTGGCGGTTGGCCAGGACCAACCATTTGGCCCAGTGCGGCCCGACGATCCGAACCAGCCGGCTGGTGCCGCCCGATCCCGGCAGCCCGCCAAGCGCGATCTCCGGCAGACCATAGCGCGCCGCCTCGGCGGCCAGTCGAAAGTCCGCGCAAAGCGACAGCTCTAAGGCCCCGCCCAGGCATGGGCCCTGATGGGCGACGACGATCGGCTTTTCGATCGCCTCCCATTCATCGCCGAGCGGGTGGAGGCTGCCGACACCCGACCGGTACCAGCGGCGAAACGCGGACGGACTGGTGATGGTCGGGTCCGGGGCCAGCGGCCCGTTCAGATCGATGCCGGCGGAGAAGTATTTGCCGTTGGCGGTCAGCAAAAGCACACGCAGATCGTCTCGATCCCGCAGGCGGCGGGTCGCCTCGTGCAGGCCCTCGAGCATTTCCTGGTCGAGCGCGTTGAGCTTGAGCGGACGATTGAGCGTGACCTCGATCACGCCATCGGCTTCGGCGATCAAGAGCGTCGGCTCGGCCATTGTCCCTCTCCACCAAATCAACCCGACATCGTAATATAGCACACTATATTGTTCCGGACGGATTGAAATCCCCGGCGCTTTCCGGTTGAACATCCATGATCGGTTGAGAAAAATCGTTTCCGATCAGGGAGATTCGCGATGGCCGGTATCTGGTTCGATGAGCTCCAGGTGGGCCAGGTGTTCAAACACGTCATGCGGCGGACGGTCACCGAGACCGACAACGTGCTGTTCACGGCGATGACTCATAATCCGGCGCTTCTGCATCTAGATGAGGAATATTGCCGCACCGAGACCGAGTTCGGCCAGCGGATCGTCAACAGCGTCTTCACTCTGGGACTGATGGTCGGCATCTCGGTCGGGGATACAACCCTGGGCACGGCGGTGGCCAATCTGGGCTGGGACGAGGTGCGCTTTCCAAAACCGATGTTCCATGGTGACACCATGCGGGTCGAGACCGAGGTGCTCGACCTGCGAGAGAGCAAGTCGCGACCGGACCAGGGCATCGTGACGTTCCTGCACCGCGCCTACAATCAGCACGGCGATCTGGTGGCCCATTGCAAACGATCGGGTCTGCAGCGCAAACGGCCTCCCGCGTGACCTTGCGATCGCTGCTCTTCGTCCCTGGCGACAGCGCCCGGAAGCTGGAGAAGGCCGACGGCGCCGGAGCCGACGCCCTGATCCTGGACCTTGAGGATTCCGTCGCGCCGGAAGGCAAACCCTTAGCGCGGACCCTGGTCGCCGGTTTCATGGCCGACAGGCCGCGCGCCGGGCGCCGCTCGCGGCTGTGGGTACGGATCAATCCGCTAGACACCGAATACGCCCTGACCGATCTGGCGGCGGTGGTCGGCGCCGCGCCCGACGGCGTCATGCTGCCCAAGGCCAATGGACCGGAGGACGTGCGGCGCCTGTCGTTCTATCTCGATGCGCTGGAGGTTCAGGCTGGCGTCGAACCAGGTTCGATCGGCATATTGCCCGTGGCCACGGAGACCGCGGCGGCGCCGTTCCGTCTGGGTGACTATGCGCTGGCCGGTCTGGCCCGGCTGCGCGGCCTGACCTGGGGGGCCGAGGACCTGAGCGCGGCGGTGGGCGCGAGCACCAATCTTGACGGTCACGGCGCCTGGACGCTGACCTACCGCATGGCCCGTTCCCTGACCCTGCTGGCGGCCCACGCGGCCGGCGTCCAGGCGATCGAAACGCTGCACGTCGACTTCACCGACGAGACCGGCCTGCGGGCGTCGTGTCGCGCGGCCCGGGCCGAGGGGTTCACCGGCCGCATCGCCATCCATCCGGCCCAGGTGACGCCGATCAACGAGAGTTTCACGCCCTCGGACGGCGAAGTCGATCACGCGCGGCGCGTAGTCGCCGCCTTCGACGCCAAGCCGGGGGTGGGCGTCGTCGGCCTGGATGGCAAGATGCTCGACATGCCTCACCTAAAACAGGCGCGCGCTGTCGTGGCGGCGTGGACCGCGCTGTCCGCGGAAATTTGAAACGATGAGCAGCCTGAAGCGATGACCAGCCTGGCGCGATCCTTGTTCTCGTCCGACCACGAGGCCTTTCGCGATGTCGTCCGCCGGTTCGTCCTCAACGAGCTTGTCCCGCACCACCGGGCGTGGGAGGCGGCGCAGGTCGTTCCCAGATCCGTCTGGCGACAGGCTGGGGAGGTCGGCCTGCTCTGCCCCAACGTGCCGCCCGAATACGGCGGGCTCGGCGCCGACTGGCTGTTCAATGTCGTCGTGATCGAGGAACTGGCGCGGGCCGGGATGAGCGGGCCGGGGTTCATGGTCCATTCCGAAATGGCCGCGCCCTATATTCTGGCGGCCGGCTCGGAGGCGCTGAAACACCGCTGGTTGCCGGAGATGGTCAGCGGCGAAGCCATAGGTGCGCTGGCGATCACCGAACCCGGCGCCGGCAGCGACGCCAAGGCGATCCGCACGCGGGCGATCCGCGATGGCGACGATTATGTGATCGACGGACAGAAGACCTACATTTCCAACGGCCAGAATGCGGATGTATTCATCGTGGCCTGCAAGACCGATCTGGACGCCGGCGCCAAGGGCGTGAGCCTGATCGCCGTCGACGCCAACACGCGCGGCGTGGAGCGCGGCCGCAACCTCGAAAAGCTGGGGCTCAAGGCGCAGGACACATCGGAAATCTTCTTTAGCAATGTGCGGGCGCCGGTGGCGAACAGGCTTGGAGACGAGGGCCGGGGCTTCGCGATCATGATGACCAAGCTGGCCCATGAGCGCCTGACGCAGGCTGTACGCAGCATCTGCGTGGCCGAGGTCACGATCGATCAGACCGTGCGCTATACGGCCGACCGAAAGGCGTTCGGCGGCACGCTGGCCGATTTCCAGAACACTCAGTTCACGCTGGCGCAGCTATCGGCCGAAACCACCGCCCTGCGCGTTTTCACCGACTGGTGCATCGCGCGGTTCATGATGGGCGAGCTGACGCCGGTCGAGGCCGCCAAGGCGAAACTGCTGGTCACCGACCTTCACTGCAAGGTAGTCGATCAATGCCTACAGTTCTTCGGCGGTTATGGCTACATGCTCGAATACCCCATCGCGCGGGCCTACATCGACGCGCGAATCACCCGCATTGCAGGCGGCGCCACCGAGGTGATGAAGCAGATCATTGCGCGCGATCTGTATTCGCGGCCATGACCCGGCCGCCCCGCCGCGCGGCGGCCGAGCCCTATGTGCGGATCGGCTTCCTGGTCCACGACGTGTCGCGCATGCGCCGCACCCTGTTCGACCAGGCCGTGAAACCGCTGGGGATCACACGGGCGCAATGGTGGGCCCTGGCCAACCTGTCACGTCAGGAAACCGAGGGCATGATCCAGACGGACCTGGCCCGGTTGCTCGATGTCGGCAAGGTCACGGTCGGTGGCCTGATCGATCGGCTGGAGGCCAGCGGCCACGTCGAGCGACGCCCCGATCCGGTGGATCGGCGCATCAAGCGCATCTTCATCACCGACCGCGGCTATAAGGTGATCGAGCAGATGCGAAGCGTTGGGCGCGATCTGAATTCAATTGTTCTGCAAGGCGTGCCGCCGGACGAAGTGCGGGTGGCCGAGGAAGTCCTGCGGCGGATGAAGGACAACCTGCGCGAACAACTCGATCCGCAATCGGGGGACACGGGCGACGAGTCGTGAGCCACTGTGGTAAGGCTTCTATCGCCTCAACAGGCATCTGCCGTTGTTGATCGCGATAACCCCACGCTCGACGACTTGGCAGCGAAACGACACCACATCACCATCCACCCAGATTTCCGTCGCGATGGTTTCGCCTGGGTAGACAGGCGAGGTGAAACGCACGTCGAAACTGGCGATCATCGTCGGGTCATGGTCGCAGACCGTGGCCAGCACCGCGCGGCAGGCGATGGCGTAGCTGCACAGCCCATGCAGGATCGGAACCGGGAAACCCGCGCGCCGGGCCAGCGCCGGATCGGCGTGCAGCGGATTGCGGTCGCCGTTCAGCCGGTAGAGCAAAGCCTGATCGGCGCGCGTCTCGATCACGTGGCGGATATCGGGCGCGCGATCGGGAATCTTGTGTACCGCCGGTGTCGGCCCGGTTGGCCCACCGAAACCGCCGTCGCCGCGCGCGAAGATCGTACCGCCAAGGGTCAGCAGGGGTTGGTCTTCGCCCTCCAGCCTGACCACTGTTTCGGAATAGACCAGCGCGCCCTTGCCGGCGCCCTTGTCCAGCACCTCGACGATGCGTGACTCCGAGATCAGCGCGCCGCTTGGCGGCATCGGCCTGTGTACTGTCAGGCGCTGCTCGCCATGCAGCACCAACGTCATGTCCAGGTTCAACCCGCCGGCGATATTGCCACGCGCCAGCACCGCGGCCATGGTCGGCACAACGCGCAAACCGCCTTGCTCGAACACGAAGGGCAGTTCCTTCTCGTTGAGCGGGTCGCGGCCCAGGCCGATGCTGAGCGCATAGAGCATGGTGTTGGTATCGGTGTAGGTCGTCCTCTGGCCGGTGATCTTCTGCTTCAGGGCGTCTTCATAAACGATAGCCATGTCAGCCGGCCTTTCCGTCTGTCGCGCGCCATTGCACCAGGGTGAACGGCGGCGCCGCGTCATCGTGATGCTCGAACACCGCCTCGACCGGCGCGCCGATCACCACCTCCTGGCGTGGATCGCCAAGCAGATTGCCCAGCATCCGGACCTTGCCCGCGTGCGGCAGCTCGACGACGACGACGATATAGGGGCCGACCTCCTTGAGCGCCGGATGCACCGGATGCCAGACGCGGGTCCAGCTGTAGATCACGCCCGTGGGCGCTACCTCGACCCATTCGACATCGAAGGTCTGGGTGTCGTGACAGATCCATTGCGGAGGCCATTGATAGACCCCGGTTTTCGGATTGCGCTGAACCTTCAGCACCTCGCCGCGCACGCCTTGCCAATAGGGCGCGGACAGGCCGCTGGGCTCGGGAACGGGGATCGGCAGGCCGGGGGGCAGATAGCTTTCGGACATCAGAGAACCGCCTCCGAACCAAAGATGATGGTGCTGACCGGCGTGACCATCGGCCCGGCCACGGCGAGCGAGACCTTCGCGCCCGCAACCTGACTGGTCGACTGGCCGCGCAGCTGACGAACCGCCTCGATCTGCAATTCCAGCCCGTGCATATAGCATTCGGCCAGATTGCCGCCGCTGGTGTTGAGCGGCAGCTTGCCGCTCGGCGCGAGGAGATTCTCGAGCTTGAGAAAGTCCATCGCTTCCTCGGGCGCGAAGAAGCCGTGCTCGACGAGGCTCATCAGCACGCCGCCGGTGAAGTTCTCATAGCATTGAACCACATCGACGTCCGTCGGCCCCACCTCGGCCATCTCGTACATGTGCCTGGCGACGGTCTTGAAATGCGAGCTGGCCAGATCCGGTGTGGCGAAACCCGCCTGAGTGCTGTGAACTCGGTAACCAGCCCCGATCGCGGCCCCGAGCACAAAGGCCGGGGTCTGTTTCAGGTCTCTGGCGCGTTCGGCCGACACCAGGATGATGGCGGCAGCGCCATCGTTCTCCATGCAGCAGTCATAAAGATGGAACGGCTCGGTGATCCAGCGGGACTCGTCATAACCTTGTTCGGTAAGCGGCCGGCCGTGCATCACCGCCCGCGGGTTGGCCTGGGCGTGGTGATAGGAGGCCATGGCGATCGCCCGCAGCGCCTCCTGACCGATGTCGTGTTCATGCATGAAGCGCATGGCCTTGGGCGCGTAGTACTGAGCCGGCGACATCTGGCCGTAGGGATTGGTCAGGGCCGAATCGCCGGTGATGGTGTTGGCGCGCGATCCCTGCCCGAAACGGCCGAACTGGCCTTGAGCCAGGGCGCGATAGACCACCACGCAGTCAGCCAATCCGCCGGCGATGGCCGCCGCCGCGTTGGCCATGGCCCCCGCGCCGCCGCCGCCGCCGCCGCCCCACTGCATGTTCGAGAACCGCAGTTCGTGGGTTCCAAGCGCGGTCGCCAGTGACGGAGGATCGTTGCGGTCGTTGCTGTAGGAGGCGAAGCCGTCGATGTCGCGCGGATCGACGCCGGCATCCTCGCAGGCCGCCAGGATCGCCTTCAGGCAAAGCACGAACTCGGGTTCCGGGGCCTGGCCGTGACGGTAGTAGGCCGTCTCGCCGACGCCGGCGACGGCGACCCTGCCACGCAGACTGCGCCTGATCATGTGCGACGTTTCCCTTTCCGATACCGATCACTTGCACACTATATGCCAGCGATGTTTTATCCAAGAAGAGCCGGCGGCAATGTCGGCGCCCAGGAAGCGACCGATGTCCAAGGACCTGCTGACCGAGGTGCGCGACGGCGTCGGCATCATCACCTTCAATCGGCCCGAGCGGCTGAACGCCCTGTCGCCGGAGCTGGTGGAGGGCTTCATCGACGCGACCCAGCGCTTCGAAAGCGACAAGGACGTGCGGTGCGTGCTGATCCGCGGCGCCGGCGACACCTTCATGGCCGGGGGTGACGTCAAGGGATTTCATAAGTCGCTGGTCAACGACCGCTACGGCCACGCCGCCTCCATGGAACAACGGGTGGTGACCGGCCACCTGTCGATCCATCGCCTGCGCCGGATGCCCAAGCCGGTTGTGGTGGCGGTGCAGGGCGCGGCCGCCGGCTTCGGGCTCAGCGTGGTCTGCGCCGCCGACCTCGCCATCGCCGCTGACGACGCGATCTTTTCCCTGGCCTATCGTCATATCGGCCTGACCGCCGATGGCGGGGTCAGCTATTTCCTGCCGCGCATCGTCGGCGAGCGGCGCGCCCTGGAGATCGCCCTGCTTGGCGAACGCTTCACCGCAGCCCAGGCGCTCGAGTGGGGGCTGCTGAACTGGATCGTGCCAAAGCAAAACCTGGCGGACAAGGCCTTCGAGATCGCCGCCAAACTCGCCGCCGGACCCACCCGCGCCCTGGCCGGCGCCAAGCGGTTGCTGCGCGGCTCGCTGGAATCGAGCTGGGACCAGCAATCGGCCAGGGAAGCCGAACTGATCGGCGAGACGGTGGCCTCGGACGATCACCTGGAGGGCGTCACTGCCTTCATCGAGAAGCGCAAACCCGTATTCACCGGGCGCTGAAGCCCTGGTGTTTTATCGGCTGGCTGTTCCAACAGGTCGATCTCGGCGGCCGAAATAGATCGCGGCCAGAGCGGTGGCGAGGACGCCGACGACACTGGTGACATAGGCGCTGAGGACGAAGAACTGCAGCCAGTTCATTTTGACCGCGCCAAAATTGCGCCAGATCAGCAAGGCGACGCTGCCCAGATAACCCGAGGCGTCGGCGACATAGATCAGGAATCCCGCCGTCGCCATCTGGCCGCTGAACGCAACCAGCCGGTCGAACAGCACGGCGTTGAACGGCGTATAGGCCGTGTAGAGCCCGGCCCCGGCCAGGATCATCCAAACCAGGGATGAAATCAGATGCGTCTGCCAAGCCAGGGTCGAGAGGCCCAGCACCAGAAATCCCGCCGCCATCAGGCCATGAACCACCAACAGCGCGCGCAGGTTGTCGCGAACCACGATCACCATGGCCATCACGCCCAGGGCGATGACGGCGACGGGAAGCTCCGTGGCGCTGAATATCCCCGCTTCGCCGCCGTAGCCGAGCGCGGTCCAGATTTCGGCGGCAAAGTTGTCGCGGAAGTCACGGAAAGCCGTCAGCGTGACATAGGCCAGCACCAGCAGGACCAGCCCGGGCGCATAGACTTTTAGGAATACCGACCGTTGCGCCCCCGTCATCGGCCCCCGTCGAACCCTTTCGGCTTCGTCCCGGGCGTCCGGCGGCGGCAACTGGCCCAGCACCCAAACCGACGCACCCAGGAGCGGCATGAACAGGACGCCCGCCGCCGCCGGCATCCAGAACGGGCCGATATGGATGGTATGGACCAACCACGCCCCGATCGATTTGACTACGCCCGAGGAGAGAATGAAGCTGGCGCAGAGGATGGCCCCCAGCACCTCCGACACCCGCCGGCCCTCCATATAGCCGAACACCAGACCCCAGATCATGCCGAGCGGCAGGCCGTTGACGAACATGCAGGCCACGTTCCACGGCGCGGGAATGAGCGCGAAACCCACCAGCGCCAGCCACGCGACTCCGATCAGCGCCAGGATCGCCACACCCCGGCGCGCGGGGCTGATTTCGGAGATCAGCTTGATCCCGATCAGCTTGGACAACGCGTAGCCGACCGCCTGAGCCACGACTAAGGCGATCTTGTAGTCGAGGACGAAATGCCAGCCGGGCACAACATCGAAGGTCGCCGCCGCGAACGGCTTGCGAAAGGCGTACATTGAGAAATACGCCATGAAGCCCGCCAGGCCCGCGACCCCGGTGAAAACGACCGGATTGGCGCGCGCCAAGGCCCGCTGAAAACCGACGGCCAAGCTGAGTTCCCTCTCGCTATGTCCCGACGGCTTTGGATCGAGAAACCACAGGTTTGAAGTGTAATACCGATTGACGATTACAAATTTGTGACAAAGGAAATTCGTGAATCTCGTTATCAAAAATTGGCGTAGGATATAACATAAACGGGAAATTCCACAATATCAAGAATTGATACCCACAAGAACGCCGAAAAATCGAAATGCGCCCGAAGACGCCCGATTTTCGACCACCAGAGCTCGTTCAACCACGACGGTCGGCTTGGATCTATTCATCAATCTGAATTTTTTCCGTCATCGAAGCTTCATGGGCGGGCGCTATGATCTGCATGCGTCGGGATGCTTCCCGATCTTCCGGTCGGCCGAACCGTCTCAAGAATGTGCATCGGGTTGTTCCCTGCCCGACAGCATGTCTGGGCGGTGCGGTCGACGTCTTTCTGGGGGCTAAAATCATGAGAGCGAAATACAAGATATCGTGCGCCGTGGCCGCGATTGTGGCGGGATGCGCAGGCGGAGCCATGGCCGCCGCGGTCGCCGACGCCAGCGCCTCGGGCGCCACCGTCGAGGAGGTGGTCGTCACCTCGCAGCGCCGCGACGAGAGTATCCAGAAGGTGCCGATGACGGTGCAGGCCTTCACCGGCGATACCTTGAGCAAGCTGAACATCACCTCCCTTGAGGGCGTGCTGAAATACACCCCCAACGTCACCTTCGGGAACAACGGCCCGGGCCAGGGCAACATCTTCATCCGCGGCCTCAGCGCCGGCTTCGCCGGCAATCAGTCGAGCGCCACGGCCGGGAACTTCCCGAACGTTGCGATCTATCTCGACGATACGTCGATGCAGTTCCCCGCCCGTAACGTTGATATCTACGCGGTCGATCTGGAGCGCATCGAGGTGCTGGAGGGTCCGCAGGGCACGCTGTTCGGCGGCGGCGCCGAAGCCGGCGCGGTCCGCTATATCACCAACAAGCCGAAGCTGAACGTGTTTTCGGCGAGGGCCGAGGCTAGCTACGGCTTCACCGCCCACGGCGATCCCAACAACAGCGAGAACTTCACGATCAACCTGCCGGTGATCACCGACAAACTGGCCGTGCGGTTGTCGATCTACAACGACCGCCGCGGCGGCTACATCGATAACGTGCCGAGCACCTTCACCCGCGCCAACTCCGACCTTGGCAATTCCTACTTCAACCTCAAGCCAAATTCGCAGGGCGTCTGCCCCAATGGCCTGCCCGCGGCGGGGTCCCCCTTTTGCACCCTTGCCTCCTCGCCCCAAGCCAATAACGCTTCGGTCGTTCAGAAGGCGCAGAACCCCACAACCTACAGCGGCCTGCGCGCCTCCGCTGTGTATGAGGTGAACGATGACTGGAACATCCTGATCACCCAGACCCTGGCGCGCCTCGACGCCCAAGGTCTGTCGGCGGACTATCCAATCGGGTCCGATTTCCAGCTCTTGAAGCCTCTGGAGGTAACCGCCTTTTCGCCTTCCTACGACAAGGACAATTGGGAAAATACGTCCTGGACCGTCAATGGCAAGTTCGCCGGCCTCAAGCTGATCTATACCGGCAGCTATATGGAACGTAAGATCACCCAGCAGACAGAGTATTCGAACTACTCGCGTACCGCGGGTGGCATGTACTATCAGTGCTCAGGTCCGAATGTGGCCGCCGGTGGCGGCTTTGGCAACAAGGGCGCCGGCACGGATGTGTGCTACTCGCCCGTCGGCTACTGGCAGGACACGGTCCGCAATACCCACATGACGCACGAAATTCGTGTCAACACACCGGACACGGGCCGCATCCGCGCTATAGGCGGACTGTTCTACGAACAGTTCAAGATCTATGACGTCCAGAATTTCAACTATAAGACCTTGCCGGCCTGCTCGCCGGCCAATCTCGCCATCGCGCTCGCCAGCCCGGCCAATCCGATCTGCGTGGCCAACGTCGCCACCTCCCCGGGATCGACGGCCACCGTCCCCGGAATCCGCGCCGACAACACCGCGTTCGGTGAGGACGCCCAGCGTGGCTACGATCAGTTCGCGGCGTTTGGCTCGGTCGATTTCGAGATCATACCGAACGTGCTGACGATCACTGGCGGCACGCGCTACTACAACTACTCGGAATATGAGACGGGGTCGCAGTACGGGACCGGGACCGGCTGCCAAAATATCCCGAATGGCTGTACCTCTAGCAACGTCAATATAGATAACGCCCATGATCAGAAGGTTTATCAAGGGTTCAAGAGTCGAGCGACTCTCACTTGGCAGGTCAATGCTGATACCCGTACTTATTTTCTGTTCTCGCAGGGTTTCCGACCCGGTGGCTTCAACCGCTCATCCTCATCCGTGGCGCCGTTCACCACTGTTAAGAGTACCGCGCAGTTCAGGAGGCCCATCAGCTACGCGCCTGACTCGCTCGACAACTATGAAATCGGCTTGAAGACGCAAATATTCGAACACCGTTTGCAGCTCAATCTCTCTGCGTACTATATGCAATGGAAGAACGTTCAGTATCTGTTTTTCAATCCGACCCAGCTGGGCAATACGACTTTCGGCGTCAACGGCCCCGACTTCAACATCAAGGGCGTAGAGGGCCAGTTCGTCGCCAAGCCGATAGACGGCCTGACCTTACAGGGCTCCGCGTCCTACAACCAGAACAAGCAGGCCAATTCGCCCTGCCTGGTGGCGAACATCGCTCAAGCCACCCCCGGCGCGGCGGCGGTCGGCCAATGCATCACCACGGTGAAGAACGTGCCCTTCCAGAACCCCTTCGGAATCGCCGGAGCCACGGCGCCGTTCTCTCCGGAGTTCGAGGGCAATATCAGCGCGCTCTACGAGTGGAATATTGGCGCCTTGAAGGCTCACGCGCGGGTCGGCGGCAACTACATCGGCACGGAGTACAACCAGCCCGCGACCTACACTTCAGGTGAGAACGTGCTGATCCCGAACACCACCTATCTGCGCTATCGCCAGCCCGGCTACGGCACGATCGACGCCGCCTTCGGCATCGCCACTGACCATTGGGCCGCTGAGATCTTCGGCTCCAACCTCGCCAACTCGCACGCCAGCACGTTCACTTCCTCGGCCCAATTCATCAAGTCCGAGGTGCCAATACGTCCGCGGGTCGTCGGCATGAAGATCAGCGCCAACTTCTGACCCGCCGCGGCCGCGAGCCTCTTTTCTTCTGTCCCGATCGGATGATTCCATCCGGTCGGGCCATGGTCTAAGCTAGCGACCATTTCCATGGAATCGCTGACCACCATCACTCATTCGCAGCTGTCCGGACTTGAGGACGAGATCACTCGTCTGCGGGCGTTGCAGCGGGGGGAACGGCACGAGGAGGTGTGGCGCGAGGCACGATCGCTGCTTTGCGACTGGCCTGAAAACCGTGACTTGCTGCTGATCGAGGCCCACAGCCTGCGGCGCCTAGGGCGCGTGGACGAGGCTCTGGCTACCCTTGAGGGGCTAGAAGCGGCTCACCCGCGCTTCAGCCGCCTGCACCAAGAACGTGGCCTATGCCATGTGTCGCGCCGCGACGCGCCCGCGGCCATCGAGGCGTTGCTGCGCGCGGTAAACATCAACCCGGCCCTACCGGCGAGCTGGAAGATGCTCGAGGGGGTCTACCGACTGACTGGCGATACCGGCAATGCTGAAACCGCCGCCGCCCACATCGCAACGCTGGAAGCGTTGCCCAGCGATGTCGTCACCGCCACGTCGCTGTTCTCCGACGGCGATCTCGGACCCGCGGAGCACCTGATCCGCGCTTTTCTGCTACGCCAAGGCGATCACCCGGAGGCCATGCGTCTGCTGGCCAAGATAGGGATTGCACGTGACGTGCTCGACGACGCTGAGATGCTTCTCGAGGCGGTCCTCGTCCTGGCGCCGGAGCATCGCTCGGCGCGCCTGGACCTCGCCCGCACGCTCATTCAACGGCAAAAATTCGTCAGGGCCCGCGAGGAGATCCAGGCTCTTCTGGCGCTGGAACCCGGCAATCTTGACTACCGCGCGGAGGCGGCGGCGGCGGTGGTCGGGCTGGGCGAGCACGAGGCGGCGATCGTGATCTATCAAGGCATGCTCGCCGACGCGCCCGGTTCCCCGGATGTAAATCTATGGCTCGGCCACGCGCTGAAGACCGTCGGCCGGGTCCCTGAAGCCGTGGACGCCTATCGCGCCGCCGCCGCCGCTAGATCGGACTTCGGCGACGCCTATTGGAGCCTCGCGAACCTCAAGCTCTACCGCTTCAACGACGATGAAATGGCGTGCATGCGCGAGGCGGAAGCCACCCCGTTTACCGCGCCGGAGGACCGCCTGCATCTTTGCTTCGCCCTCGGCAAGGCGCTGGAGGACCGGGGCGAGACGGCCGAGTCCTGGCGGTTCTATGAACGCGGCAACGCCCTCAAGCACGCCGAGAGCCGCTACCGACCGGAGATTCTGGAAACCAACACACGCCAGCAAATGGGGGTCTGCACACGTCCCTTCTTCACCGAACGCCAAGGTTGGGGCGATGCTCGGCGCGACCCGATCTTCATCGTCGGCCTGCCGCGATCCGGCTCAACCCTGATCGAGCAGATCCTCGCCTCCCATTCCCAGGTGGAAGGCACGCAGGAGCTGGCCGACATCCAGGCGATCGTTCTGGAGCTGCAGGGCCGCGACCCCGACCTCGACAATCCCCGGTACCCGGCCGCGCTGGCCGACTTGGACCGCGAGGGCTTCGTCAAGCTGGGCGAGCGGTACCTGGCCGACACGCGCGTCTACCGGACCGGGCGACCGATGTTCATTGACAAGATGCCGAACAATTTCCGCCACATCGGCCTGATCCACTTGATGCTGCCGAACGCCACGATCATCGATGCGCGGCGCGAGCCGATGTCCTGCTGTTTCAGCAATCTCAAGCAGCTGTTCGCCAAGGGCCAGGAGTTCTCCTACAGCATCGAGGACATCGCCCGGTACTACCGGACGTATCTGGAGCTGATGGCGCATTGGGACACGGCGTTGCCCGGGCGCGTGCTGCGAGTCCAGCATGAGGACGTGGTCGACGACCTCGATGGCAGCGTTAGAAGGCTGCTCGACCACTGCGGCCTCGCCTTCGAACCGGCCTGCCTGGAGTTCCACAGAACCGAGCGCAGCGTCCGAACGCCCAGCTCCGAACAGGTGCGGCGCCCCATCTTCCGCGACGGCCTCGATCAATGGAGGAAATACGAGCCCTGGCTCGGTCAGCTCAAGACCGCCCTCGGGGACGGGCCGGCTCATCAGCGCGATTGATCAACCAAGCCACTAGCGCGCCAATCGCGCACAGCACCATGAAGAGGACCGCCCAGTTCCACAACGGCCCCCTCGCGGCGGCCCAACCGGCGTCGGAAGCGCTGTCGGGATGGGCGGCGGCGTTGGTGGCCGCCGCCACGTCGGCGATTTCATCGCGGGGCAGGTATATGCCGCACTCCGGCGGATACCAGGGTTCCGGCTCGCCGGCCGGCTTCGGGTGCGCCGCCCAGCAGACGCGGTTGGTCTCCGCCTCCGCCGCGAGGCGCGGAATCTGCGATCGGTCCAGCCGGCCGTTGTAGGTGAGCAGACCAGTCTGGACCAACGCGTCCACCCGGTGGGCCTGCTGCTGATAAGCGTCCTGATAGGGACCATTGACCATCAGCGCCGCCACCATCCAGTAGACGACGACAACCACGATCACCGGCCATGGAACGCTGAAGCCGGTGTCGCCGGCCCGTCGCATTGGCTGAATATCCGCCATCGGGCAGAGGTCCCCCTGAAGCCATACCTAGCCCGCGCCCTATCATGGAAAGCGCGTCGCGGGGACGCGCAAGATGGACGAACCCCGTTTCAAGGGCCTAGTGTTTCCGCAAGGCAAGATGAGGGCGGGGGAAAAAGCGGACTACGCCTCAATGGCCCGCAATCCGTGCGGCCTGCACGACTGACCTCCCGCTAAGGACCCAGCCCATGACCAGCATCGACACCGGAACCAACGACCTCCTCGCCAACCTCGACGAGGGCGTGCTGACCCTGACCCTGAATCGTCCCGAGGCGCGCAACGCCATGAGCGGAGCGATGACCGGGGCGCTTTCCCAGCAGCTGGCCTGGGCGGAGTTGGATCCGAGCGTCAAGTGCGTGGTGCTAACCGGGGCCGGCCGGGGTTTCTGTGCCGGGGGTGACGTCAAGGGCATGGCGGCCCGGGGCGACGGCACGGTGGGCGACAACACCATCGACGGCGCGATCCATCGCCAGCGGGTCAATCAAAGAGCGACGGCCGGCAAGCTGTTCAAGATGCCCAAGCCGACCATCGCCGCCCTGCCCGGCGCGGCGGCCGGCGCGGGCCTGAGCCTGGCCCTGGCCTGCGACCTGCGGATCATGGCCAACGAGGCGATCATGACCACCGCCTTCGCCAAGGTCGGATTCTCGGGGGACTATGGTGGAACCTATTTCCTGACCCAGCTGATCGGGTCGGCCAAGGCGCGGGAGCTCTACTATCTGTCGTCCCGGGTCAGCGCGGAGGAGGCCCTGCGTCTGGGTCTCGCCAACTGGATCTGCCCGGCCGAACAGCTGGTGGAGAAGACCCGCGAGATCGCCCTGGGCCTCGCCAACGGACCGACCGTGGCGTTCCGCTACATGAAGGAAAACCTCAACCGGGCCATGGGCGGTGACGTCGATGACTGCCTGGACTTGGAAGCCACCCACCACGTCCACTGCGGCCAGACCGCCGACCACCGCGAAGCGGCCAAGGCGTTCGTCGAGAAACGCCAGCCGGTCTTCACCGGGCGGTAGGCGCCCCCGGCTTCAGACAGGCTGCTACGGCGCGAGCCCATGCGACTTGGCCTCGGCCGGGAGGTTCGGACGAAGGGCGACGGCCGCGGCGATATCGGCGTCGCCCGCGACAGTCAGCCCCTTGCCACGCCGGGCCAGGCCACGGCCATAGAGTGACAGCGGCGACTTTGGGCGAGCGGCGAGAGCGGCCTCGAAGTCGGCGACAGCCTCGTCGAAACGATGCTGGCGCAGATGCGCCAAGCCCCGCGCGCCCAGGGCCTCGGTCACCTTCGGATCAAGCTTCAGGGCCATGTCGCAATCGGCCAAAGCCTTGTCGATATCAAGATTGGCCAGTCCGCGCGCCTGACAACGGGCGGCGAGGGCCTCGGCTCGCCGGCTGTCCTGCGGATGGGCCGCGATCCAGGCGTCGTACTGCGCGATCGCGGGCGGCAAGGCGTCGGCCGCGCCATACAGCTCCGCGAGGCGCAGCCTGACGTCCGCTTCGCGGGGCGCCAGACGGTCCGCGTCGTTCAGATCAGCCAAGGCCAGGAGTTGGTCAGGGCCCGGACGCAGTTCGGCGCGCAGAACCAAGGCATCGACCTGGCCAGGCTGCTTTGCGAGGCTGCTGTCCAGATCGGCCAGGGCGAGGCCGGCCTCGCCCTGGCCGGCATGAGCCCGGGCGCGTTCGAATAGATAGCGCGCTTCGTTCGGATCCAGCGCGAGCGCACGGGTCAGATCCGCGACGGCGCCCTTGTAGTCGCGCCGGGAGGTAGAGGCCACGCCCCGGCGGCTGAAGCTTGCGGCGTCGGTGGGCTCGGCGGCCTGGCTCGTGGCCACCTCCCCGGCCATTGATCCAGCCTGGGGCGCGGCGTCCAGATTGAACACCGGGCCACCATTGTAGGTGAAGTAAAGTTTGCGCTGGTCGTTGGCGACATAGACGTGATGCGACAGGAAGAAGTCGGCGCCGATCAGCATGTCGGCCTGGTCGGAGGTCATGTCGGTTATGCGCAAGCGCGTGTTCCGCACCTCTTCGTCGCCAATTCGCAGCGATCGAACCGGCGCGATCCAGGACCGGACCGTGTGGCGACCGATACCGCTGACCAGCCCTCCGTCGACAACACCCGGTCCAGTCGGATCAAGACCGGCCCGGCGAGCGGCGGTGATCGAAATTCCGGACGCCGACGCTCCGGTGTCAAACAGCGCCCGAAGGGTCACGCCATTGACGGCCACATCGCCGATGGTCCGACGAGCGGGCGCGGCCTCGATCGTCACCACGTGGAATTCCTGACCGCCGGCCCAGTAGGCCAGGGGGCGGCCGAGACAATCGTGAGTGCGCGTCAGTTGGATCATGCCGTGCGCGAGGTCGTATTCGACATCGGCGAAGCCGAGGATGTTCTGGCCGATGACGCCGGCCATGTCCTGGCCGGTCTCCGATCCGCCGACCAAGAACGAGCGGGCGAAGGCCTGGTTGGCGATCGTGAATTCGCCGAGGGTGGCGATGCCGATCTTTTCCATCGCGCCGCCGACTCCCTCGACTCTCATGCCCACCGGGGCCGGCCCGACCTTCAGACCGTATTCCACAGCCTTGGCCGATGTAATCGTGCTGAAAAACGCGCCACTGTCGGCCATGAAGATCGCCGGCCGGCCGTTGATGCGCGCCGCCACCAGGGGCTGCGGACCGGACATGGTCACCGGCAACTGGGCGAGAGTCTCGACCGAGCATCCCGCCAGGGCCGGTGGCGGCGATGCCAGAAGCCCGACGGCGGTCAAGGCGATGACTGAAGCAATCCTGATCATGGACAAAGCTTACCCCCTCGCCCCGAGCAAGGTCCGTGGCCAAGCCCACATCTACGGGAAATAATCGTATCCGTCCTAACGGTTTCACGTCTCCGACGTGTGTCCGCCGACGGGCGGCCTCGCAACGAAAAAGGGCGGGACCTTTCGGCCCCGCCCCTCTGTCTTAGGGTCGGATAACGGTTGGGGTCGGACTTAGAAGTCCATGTCGCCCATGCCGCCCATGCCGCCACCCATTCCGCCGCCGCCACCGCCGCCGCCCGCGTTCTTCTTCGGGGCTTCGACGATCGCCGCTTCGGTCGTGATCATCAGGCCGGCCACCGAGGCGGCGTCCTGAAGGGCGGTGCGAACCACCTTGGCCGGGTCGATGATGCCGGCCGTGATCATGTCGACATATTCTTCCGACTGGGCGTTGAAGCCGTAAGTCGCCGAGGCGTTCTCGAGGATCTTGCCAACCACGATCGAGCCTTCGACGCCGGCATTCTCGGCGATCTGACGGATCGGGGCTTGCAGGGCGCGCCGCACGATGGCGATGCCCGCGTCCTGGTCGGGGTTGTCGCCTTTCAGGCCGTCAAGCACACGGGAAGCCTTGAGCAGGGCCACGCCGCCGCCGGGGACGATGCCTTCTTCCACGGCCGCGCGGGTCGCGTTGAGGGCGTCATCGACGCGGTCCTTCTTTTCCTTCACTTCCACTTCGGTCGAACCACCGACACGGACCACCGCAACGCCGCCGGCCAGCTTGGCCAGGCGTTCCTGCAGCTTTTCCTTGTCGTAGTCGGAGGTGGTGTCTTCGATCTGGCGCTTGATCTGGCCGATACGGGCTTCGATGTCGGCCTTCTCTCCGCCGCCATCGACGATGGTGGTGTCATCCTTGGTGATCGAGACCTTCTTGGCCTTGCCGAGCATTTCGATGGTGACGTTCTCGAGCTTGATGCCCAGATCTTCACTGATCAGCTGGCCGCCGGTCAGGGTGGCGATGTCTTCCAGCATGGCCTTGCGGCGATCGCCGAAGCCCGGAGCCTTGACGGCGGCGACCTTCAGGCCCCCGCGCAGCTTGTTGACCACCAGGGTGGCCAGGGCTTCGCCTTCGATGTCCTCGGCGATGATCAGCAGGGGACGGCCCGACTGCACCACGGCTTCCAGCACCGGCAGCATGGGCTGCAGCGAGGAGAGCTTCTTTTCGTGCAGGAGGATCAACGGCTCGTCGAGCAGGACCTCCATCTTGTCGGCGTTGGTGATGAAGTAGGGCGACAGGTAGCCGCGGTCGAACT